>JAGWHD010000001.1 GCA_028866995.1 Microcaldota archaeon | reverse complement strand
AGTTGTTAAGAGTGTGGTAAGTTTTAAGTATTTTTATGCAAATTAGTTTCATATCGAATGAGGTTGATGCAGAATATGCCGATTATGGAGATAGGGGCTGTAATAGACTTAGTAAGAAAGATGGTCAATGATCCTAAAATTCCACAAGAATCACGTGAAACTGCTAGGAGACAGCTTCTAAATCTTAAAGATGCTAAAGCTAAAGGAGCTAGGAGAGTATCAGTTACAATAGGGACATCAGGAATAAACTTCACTTTTGATTTGATATAGTACACATCCAGCACAAAAAGAGAGTGCTGCCTTAAGCAGCATTAGCCGCGGGCCCACCAGGAAAATTACGACGACAGAGCTATTAATATTTTGTATGACTACGTTTGAGCAGAGATGTAGTCATACGCCAAATTTCTTATTTAACTTCCTGTACTCTTTCAGTAGAAGTTCTATTGTTGGTCGTATGTTTCCTTCCAGTTCATACTTCTGCAGAGCAGAATAGTATTCGGTTCTATTCCTTAGCTCTATATTAACAGGAGGTAATTTGTGCTTCAAAAGTATGTTAAGCAGTAGGAGTCTGCCAACACGTCCGTTTCCATCGCGAAAAGGGTGGATGTTCTCAAATTGATTATGCACAACTGCAGCTAAGACTAGAGGTGGATATCTGCGTTTATTCTTTTCATACCACACTATCAGTTCTCTGACGAGCGAAGGTACTTGAGCAGAAAATGCACCTTTATGTATGATATTGTGATTTGAATCCATTACTGCGACCTCCTCGCCTAATTTTCTAAAGATCCCTGCATATGGCTTTGAATTCTTGAATACAATTTTATGCAGCTCTTTGATGAACTGGGTTGAGATATGCTCCTTTGTTTTCCTAATATACCTTACTGCATCAGCAACTCCCAAGGTTTCGGATATTTCGTCCTTAGATTTATCAGGCCATTCGTTTTTTTCAATGATTCCTACTACTTCCTTCTGTTCAACAGTAGATCCTTCTATTGCATTTGTATCATATACAAAATCTTCGGTGAACTTAAGCCAATCGTCTTCGCTTAGATGAGAAAGCTTAATCCTGCCAATAGGTATCAGTTTCTTAAGCTCTTCAATCTCTGATTCTGCCAGAACTGTTTTGTAGGGATCTTTGAATGCTTTGATTTGGGAGAGTCGCTCTGATATCTGCTGCTCTGCATTTTTTCTTTTTTTGACAAGTTCGTCTTTTGTTAGGTTTCTGCCCAGGTAAACTCTTACCTTACGAACTTTCCCTAGCTTACGATAAGAATGGGCAAGATAGTAGTATGAGATGCCCCTCTTTCTTTGGATCTCAATGTTCATGAATATCATATGGCTACATAATATAATAATCTTATGGTTGTATGACTACGAATTAATTTGATGGCACAATGGTGCAGCTGTCATAACTTGCATATTCAAGTACCATTAGTGCACTTTCAGCGCAAAACGAGAGTGCTTCTTTAAGCACCGTAGGCCGCGGGCCCACTATAGGAAGCTATAAATATCTATAGTTATATATAGTAAGTATGGAGACTACAACGATACAGATTAAAAAGACCCTCAAGAAGAAACTGGAGGAGTTGAAGGCTTATCCTAACGAGACCATGGATCAGTTGATAGAAAGATTGGCTGACAGCAGAATTGACTACGAACCACTCTCTGATGAGGACATAAAGGGCATAGAGGAGGGATTGGCTGATATAAAGGCGGGTAAGGTGTATACGCTGGAACAGGTCAAGAAGAAATTCGGGATAAGATGACATATCGGGTCATCTTGTCGCAAGATGCAGTGAAAGACCTAGAACTGCTGGATAAGAAGAACAGAACCAGAATAATCACGAAGCTGGATAGCATAAAAGAACAGCCATTCGGCTATGTAAAGCATCTTGTCGGTGTGCCCCTTTATAGCTTAAGGGTAGGTGATTATAGGGTCATTATGGACATTAAGAACAAGGAAGTCCTTATATTCGTGGTCAGAGTACGGCATAGAAGCAGAGTGTATGGGGAATTATAAGCAATGCTTTTAGTGCACATCCGGCAGCAAAAGGGAGTATCGCTTAAGGCATCGTAGTCCGCGGGCCCATTTACGAGTCATAGTTTCCTACCCTTGTGGCCGTTGGCCTTCCAGTAGCTTTTCATCTCTTCGTAGTCCATGGGTGCGCTTATGGACTTTGCAAGCTCGAGCCCCAGCCTTGCGTTGAGAACCAATGGGATGTTGAGATCTGCTGCGCTCCTCCTTATCTCATAATCGATTGCGCGCATGTCATTGTTTGTTATTACCAGGTCTATGTTCCCCTTGTGTATCATCTCCAAAGCCTTCGCCTTTGCTATCGTAGGATGGTTATGCATCGGTGCGTCCTCCAGGGTGCTCACAGTCATCGATTCGGAGAGGATGTCTGCCGCCTGCTTGAGCGTAGTCTTGTCCTTGTCCCCGTATACAAGTACGCCATTCCTTGGAAGCCTATTTGGCTGCACGCCCAGCCAGCTCTTAAGCAACGCTGACCCCAGGCTGCGTCCCAGCGACGCGCTCTCGCCTGTGCTGTGCATCTCAGGCCCAAGGCACGGATACGCTCCCTTCAGCTGGCCCCAGGAGAACTGCGCGCTCTTGACAGCGAATGCATTGTGCTTCGGCTCCTTGAACCCGTTCCAATCGTATCTGTTGAGTATGCCCTTTACGGAGTGATCGATTATGTTGGTGCCAACGGACTTGGATGCGAAAGGCATAGACCTGCTGGCCCTCAGGTTGAGCTCTATGACATTGGCGCCGTTCTTGTCTATTATGAACTGCAGGTTGAACGGTCCCCTTATATCGAGTTCGTTGACAAGCCTCAGCGCTATCTCCTTCATCTCGTCGCTGGACCCATGGTCAACATATGGGGTCGCTATGGTCGCGTCGCCGCTGTGCACCCCTGCTTCCTCTATGTGGTACATCGATACCCCGATCGCGTTCCTGCCGTCCGCGCCGCAGTCGAGCTCAGCCTCGACTGCGTCCTTTATGAAGCTGGACACTATCGCAGGATGCTCCGGGGACAGCATCGTCGCCTTCTCCGTGTACTCTATCAGCTCCTGCATGCTGTTGGCTATCTTCATCGCGGAGCCGCTGAGGACGTAGCTCGGCCTCACCAAGACTGGGAATCCGTACCGCTCTATGAAAAGCCTCATGTCCTGGATCGAAGAGGCGGTGGTCCAGTTGGGCTGCCTTATGCCAAGGCGCTCGAGCAGCGCGGAGAACTTGTTCCTGTCCTCTGCCCTGTCTATGTTGCTTCCCTTCGTGCCTAGGAGCTTTATGCCCTTCTTCTCCAATGCGAGGGAGAGGTTGTTGCCTATCTGGCCTGCCGCGAAGGTCGCGACGCTGTCGAACCTCTCCTTTTCGCAGATGCCCGTTATCGTCTCGCCTGTCAGTTCGTCGAAATACAGCTTGTCGACCCTGTCCCAGTCTGTAGATACTGTCTCTGGATTGTAGTTCATCATTGAGACGCTGCCGAAGTACTTCTTGGCGCTCTCTGCCAGGGCCACGGCCCCGTAGTCGAATTCAACAGACACGCCTATCCTGAACACGCCTGCGCCTAGCACCAGCAGCTTCCTTTTCCCTTTCCTGGTATCTATGTCATCCTCCATGCCCTTCTTTGTAGAGTATAGGTAATTTGTCTGCGCAGGCCATTCGCCTGCCAATGTGTCTATCTGCTTTATCGACATGTTGCCCGTTGCCATGTTCCCGGACTGGATGGCGCTGAATCCCATCCCTTCCATGCCCTTCTTGCTCTCATACGCATTTACAACCCCCTTTATCTTCTCGAGGAAGAAATTGTCGACAAGCGTGGCATCGTGCACCTCCTTCAGCGGTATGCCCTCCTTGAACGCCTTTGCCGCGTACAGGAACCAGTATGGCTTCCTCGCCCTCAGCGTGCCCAGTATCTCCTCGTTCGCCATCTTGGAGTTGTATACAGCTCCCCCCACCAGCCCAGGCTCCCCGATGTCTATCATCCTGACTGCTTTCTGGAAAGCCTCCTCTATGCCCCTGCCTATGGCCATGACCTCCCCGATGCTCTTCATCTCGGTGCTGACGCTCTCTGACACGCCGTCGAACTTCGCGAGGTCCCATCTGGGTATCTTTATGGTTATGTAATCGAGGCTTGGCTCGAAGAACGCGGATGTTGACTTGGATACGTTGTTCCTTATCTCGTGCAGCTTGTAGCCGAGCGCCAGCTTTGCGCTGACATATGCAAGAGGGTATCCTGTGGCCTTGCTCGCCAGGGCGCTTGACCTTGACATCCTTGGATTTGTCTCTATTATGTAGAAGTCCCTGCCTTTAGGGTCCAGCGCGAACTGGACGTTGCACTCCCCAACCAGGTTTATCGACTCCGCGACCTTTATCGCAGCCGTCCTCATCTCCTGGTAGTCGTAATTGTCTAGCGTCTGCGCTGGCGTGACTACGACAGATTCTCCAGTATGCACCCCCATCGGGTCCATGTTCTCTATGCAGGCGGTGACAGCGCAGTTGCCCATGCTGTCCCTGACAACCTCGTACTCTATCTCCTTCCACCCGTTGAGGTACTTCTCTATGAGTATCTCGCCGGAGCCGCTCTGCGCGAAGGCGCGCTCAAGGACCGCTGCAAGCTCCTTCTCGTTCCAGGCAACTGCGGATCCCCTTCCTGCGAGGTTGAAGCTTACCCTAAGCATCACAGGGTATCCTATGTTCTTGGCTGCCTTGAGCGCTATCTCCTTGCTGTGCGCGCTCGCGTTGGGCGGTATGGGCAATCCTGCCTTGTGCATCGTCTTCCTGAACTTCTCCCTGCTGAGCGCCGATTCTATGCCATCTATGCCGGTCCCGAGCACCTTTATGCCGTATTTTGATAGTACGCCGCTCTTGCTCAGCTCTATCCCGACGCTCAGTGCGGTCTGGCCGCCGAAGCCTATCATTATGCCCCATGGCCTCTCCTTCTGTATCACGCTCTCTACGAAGTGGCTTGTCACGGGCATGAGATACACCTTGTCGGCCATATCATGGCTTGTCTGGACCGTGGCGACGTTCGAGTTCACGAGTATGCTCTCGAACCCTTCCTCCCTTATGACCCTGAGAGCCTGGCTGCCGCTGTAGTCGAACTCGGCGGCCTCGCCTATCTTTATCGGCCCTGAGCCTATCACCAGTATCTTGCGCCTCTCCTTCATTTGTACTCCTTCATCATCCTGTCGAACATTCCGAACATGAACCTCGCGTCGTTCGTTCCGGGCCTTGCCTCTGGATGGAACTGCGTGGTGATTATGTTGTTCTCCTTGAGCATCATGCCCTCTACGACGTTGTCATCCTTGCTCAGCAGCCAGACCCTCGCCTTCTCTGGCACGTCCTCGGGCAGCATCGCATAGCCATGGTTGTGGGTGGTGATGTAGGCGCGCTTGCTGATGATGTCTATTACCCCTTTGTTTATCGCCCGGTGCCCGAACTTCATCTTCCTGACCCTGCCGCCCATCGCAAGCGATGCCACCTGGTTGCCCAGGCATATGCCGAATATGGGCACCTTGTATTCCATCACGTTCCTGAACGACTCTACTGTCTTGTCCAGCAGGTTGGGATTGCCCGGGCCGTTGCTGTATACTATGCCAGCAGGATCTTCCTTCATTATGTCGTCAGCCGAGGAGTCGTATGGCATCCTCGTCACCTTGTATCCCATCTCAGCTATGCACTGCAGTATGCCGTGCTTGACCCCGCAGTCCACCACGACCACGTTCCTCTTCCCGCTGCCGTGGACCAGCGGCTTCTTTGGCGACACCCTCTCCACGAAGTTTATATTGGTGTACTTGTCGTCGAGGGCGCGCTTAGGGTCCTTCAGCTTTCCCTGCGTCGATACGGTGCACATCATCGCCCCCTTGTTCCTCACGGTCTTGGTCAGCATCCTTGTGTCTATGCCTTGTATGCCAGGAACGCCCTCGCTGCTGAGCCATTCGTCGAGGCCCATGGAGCTGTTCCATTTGTTCCCTTTCGTGAGCTCCCCTATCACCAGCGCCTCGGCATGTATCCTCTCGGATTCGAAGTTCGATAGTATGCCGCTGCTCTGCTTCTTGGCGGGCACGCCGTAGTTGCCTATGAGGGGATGCGTCATGATCAGGATGTTGCCCTCATACGATGGGTCTGTCAGGCTCTCGGGATAGCCGTTCATGGCAGTGGTAAAGACAAGTTCCCCGGTCCTCGTCGTCCTGGAGCCAAAACCTTCCCCCTCTAGAACTGTGCCGTCCTCGAGATAGATGTAGGCTTTGTCAGGCATGGTTCCTCATCGGGAAATGGGCATTATGCTGTCTGCAACGCGAATTCAGAGGAATGAGGGCCTAAACATATTTAAGCCATTGCGGGGCTGCAGCGTTGTAGCTGCGGCATTGCGCAAGATTATTATAGATTGGTTGAAATTTGTTTCATACATTCATTTTTCTGCTGCTGCATATCCTGGAAAGTTCTCGATGCCATTGGATGCCTTGTGGGAATACCGCAACTAGCTTAAAATACAGTCCATGGTAGCACTCGGAACCTTTTACCTTGAAACCGTCGCCTTTTAAATACCCTTTTTAAAACAGTAACATTGGGCTGCAGAAGCGTTATATATCAGGAAAGGCGCAATACATTCTGGGTGTTGGGTAACATGGATACGGATGCAGGCTCGGCCATGCAAGCCGTCGAGATAGGCAGGCTTGCAGGGCTTGAGGCAATAGTCGAGGCTGTCGGGAACTCTTCTGCGAACATAGCGGTGCGTGAGTTCGAGAAGGCGATGCGAAACGAGGAGATAAAGGCGCACGTCAAGGACGGCATAATATCATACATATACGCAGCAGGCTTTCTCAGCTTCGCGGGCAGGGAGATAACCAGGGAGAGCATGACGAAGGTCCTAAGCGCGATAGGGGTGAAGCCTAGGGTCGAGCTCATAGACTCGGTGCTGAGATCAGGGGTCAAGAACCACATAGTGTACGTCTACGTGTCTTACTACCTTCTCGCAAACGGAGTGGAGAGGACTGAGGAGAACGTGAAGAAGGTTATGGACGCGATAGGCATGGAGATGGACAAGGAAGGGCTGGACGAAGTAACCCAGGCGGTGCAGAGGTAACGGAGGCACGGGGATTGGTATAATATGCGCATTAGAGGGATCACTGAGCTAGGAAGGGAGCGCATGCTGCTTGAAAGGCAGGTGCTCCAGGTCAGGAGGACCGTAGCGGATAACGGGAGATACCTGAAAAAGGAGGACATAGAGGATTTCAAGAGCATCATGGACGGCGCTGATGCGCTCCTGAAGAGGCGCGTCCTCTTCGGCCCGCTGAGACGAGACAGGAACGAAAGAATAGGACAGATGGTGGCCTCGCGCGCGAGCGTCTGGGGGATAGGCATGTATCTTGACTTCCTGTTGGAGCGCAGGATTGAGGACGAGGAACGCGGATCAGCGGAATGACCGCGCCGGCTACAGACTATTTTATATACGGAGACGCTCTTATGGCTATATGGCATCGATTATATCGGAGTTACTGGACAAGGGCCTCATTATGCCGGATAACGGCAAGGGCACCCTGTCAATCGTGAAGGGCCTCGCCGAAAGGAGGAAAGGCGAGAAAAAAATCTTCATGTTCCTCGACGGATTGGGGATGAATGCCATAGAGCGCTACAAAGGGGTATGCGATTCCTCAGAGCTCCTCAAGAGATCTGAACTTACCAGGACCACGACGCAGTTCCCTTCTACTACGCCAAACATACTTGCAAACTTCAACTGCGGATTGCCTACGGCAGAGCACGGCATAGTGGGCGGCACGCTGCCGGCTTCTGAAAGCGGCCCAATAATAGGATCGCTCAGGATCGCCTTGCCAACGATACTTGGCTTCGCGGGCAAGGAGCGCATCGGTGGCATTGACGTCGGCAGCGTCTATCCGAGGCCGATGCTGATAGACTCGCTCAAGGAGAGGTACGCATTCGCGACCGTGACGCACGACTATCTTGTAGGCACGGACCTCAACCTGTTCTTCTTCGGCAGCGGCACCGCAGTCCCGTACGCGTCCTTCGGCGATGGCATGGCAAAGGTTGCTGACGCGGTGAAGGGCGGCTCGAAGGATTTCATATACTTCTACTACGACGGGCTTGACAAGGAGGAGCACCATCATGCGATCGGTTCCCCTGAATTCTCAAGTGAACTGAAGAAGGTCATGGATGGCATAGGCAGGCTGCTTCCGGTGATAGAGGAGCACGGATACGAACTGGTAATAACGACAGACCACGGCCACATGTCAAGGAAGGATTCCGTAGACCTTAATGCGAGCGGCATAATGGACCACTTGGATACGCAGCCTTGGGGAGAGCCGAGATGCGTCTTCGTCAAGGTCAAGGACGGCAGCGAAAAGAGATTCGAGGACTTCTTCGCAAGCAGGCTGGCGGGCAGGGCGCTGCTCGTCGAATCCGAGGAGCTGATAAGGGCCGGGGCTTTCGGCGGTCCTGTCAGCGGAAAGCTGAGGTACAGGTTCGGCACCCACGTCATGCTGCCCCTTGACGGCGTGATGCTGGACTACGTCTATCCTGATGGTGATCCGGGCAAGGCCAAGCACCTCTCGCACCACGGCGGGATGAGCCCTGACGAGATGTCGGTGCCGGTCATAAGGTACAATGGGCAGGCATAGCATTGCGAATGGTTAAATAGCATCCATGCGAAGTCCAATTGGGGGATTACATGCTAGGCGACATAGATCTTTTCGTGCTTGACGTTGACGGCGTGCTCAGGGACACCTTCAGACTCGTGGGCCAGGGATTCAAGAGGGTCTTCGCGGCGAGCAACATAGAGCTGAAGTACGGCGACGGCGACATATACAACCTGCTGGGGCTTGGAAGGTACAACGACAGGAGGAACTGCGCCAGGGCATTGCTGTCTATGCATAGGGCAGGGGTCGAGCTGCGGGACATCGTGCACACGCCGGATGCTGAGAAGAGGATAGACGAGCTGGTCGAGAAGAACAGGCAGGAGGGCGATGACGCGCTGATAGACGGGATACAGCAGAAGTACTTCAGGTTCTTCAATTCGGACGAGAACCTTGACCTTGTCAGGTTCTATCCCAACACGGAGAAGAGCGTCGAGGCGCTCAAGGGGAAAGGGCTCAAGGTCGCGATATTCAGCAACTCAGGCATCATGTCGATAAGGAGGGATATACCTTTCATAGGCCTCTTCGACAGCGTCGTGTCGATAGAGGACGTGAAGATGAAGAAGCCTTCAGGTGAGGGCATAGTTCTAACGGCCAGCAGGCTGAACGTGCCGCTGCAGAGGACTGCGTACGTCGGGGATACGGTTGTCGACATGAGGGCGGCGAAGGACGCTGGCTGCGTGTCCATAGCACTGACCGACGGCATGGGGCTGAAGATGCACCTGGAGCAGGAGAATCCTATGCTGTTCTTCCACACGCTCTCCGAGCTCGTCGATTCTGTAATGGAGGAGAAGCACTGAAGCTGTAATGGGCCGCCAGAACTATATAAAGATTTCCCAGGTTTCCTTTTCCCGAATGCGCTGATTGAAAGGTTTATATAGGTGGACAAGTGCCATATGCTATGGTAGCTTTAAGGTCCTCCAGTTTACGCTTCTCCGACAGCATATCATGCATGCTTAGTCGCGAGTAGGTGATTTCCATGGGCGCACCGATAGAGGAATATTCAAGGGCCATAGAGGAGCTGGGGCTCGTGCCGCATCTGAGGCTCAAGGCCGAGGACGAGAGGGAGGGGCTTGCGGCGATAACCGACGCTGTGCTGAGGAGCGTCTTCTATTCGAGGCCCGATTCGCACAGGCATACGGCAAGGTCGATGCTCACCAACGGGCACATAGACGACAAGGACAGCATGTTCCAGGACTACATACAGATGCTGAACATAGGAAACCTCGCAGGCTTCATGGACGGGTTCTACAACGGCGAGGTGGGCGCGCAGTCGCTCATGGAGATAAGGAGGAGGGAGCTGGACGGCGCGGTGGGAATGTACAGCTGGATGGACCTGAGGGCGTGGAGGGTCAAGGTCGGCAGGGAGGGAATCTTCATGTCGCCTCCTGAGACAGAGGTCATGAACAACCTTGAGAGGGTAGCGGGGATGCTCAACAGGAAGGTGAAGAACGAGGCAGAAGCGGTCGCCAACATAGCGTCGTTCTTCCTGGAGTTCATAAAGCTTCACCCGTTCGACGAGGGCAACGGCAGGTCGGGCAGGATTATAACGAACACCTATCTGCTTAAGCACGGGCTCAAGCAGTCGCTTGTGACCAAGGAGCCTTTGGACAACGACACCAACCTCAAGGCCACGGACCTCTTCTCCTTCTCAGGCTACAAGGGAGCGTACATCGCGTGGATGCTCACCTCGATGATAGGGGGCGAGAAGATGGGGAAGGTTGTGGAGGAGCTGAAGAATGTCAAGACCGACAACCCGTTCACGATAAGCCTTAGGGACAGCATACTGGTCAACCTCGGCGTGGCGGACAAGGATGAGCTGGCCAAGAATGTAGAGATGCTTTACAATAAGGGCAAGAAGAGCAACGTCAACCTGGTGCACGCGGCGCTCTGGATTGCGTGGAGGGCAGGCATAGACAGCCCGATAATAGAGGATGCGGCAAGATCCGGGAACCAGAAGGTCAGGGCAACTGCGATGCACGTGATGGAGAGCGTGAACTTCGAAAGGTACAAGGAGATGGTCAGGAACCTGGCGCACAACGGGGCCGTTGCGGACAGGATCGCGGCCATAGGCATACTCGGAAGGCAGGGCGTGGTGGACGAGGGGCTGATGCAGAAGGTCTTCGATAGGAACCCCGACTTCGGTGTCAACTGCGCCATAGGGGTCTACCTGAGGAGGATAGACTCCTCGGACTCCATAGGGATACTGCGCAGCCTGATGGGCCACCACAACAAGAACCTGAGGGTGAGAGGATACCACGCAGCAGTGGCGTACGGCTCCGAGGAGGACCTGCGGGACATACTCGAATCGAGGATACACGGGGAATCCCCGGAGATAGTCAAGGCGATAGTCGAGGAGACCAGCAGGACGGACAGGATAAACAGCTCTCCTGCCGCAGTGGAGAGCCTGTCAAGGTACATGCTTGATGATGCCTACATAAGGGGCATAGTGCTCGGCGAGCTCAGCGGCAAGCAGTCAATCAACAGCAGGTACGTGGAGCCGTTGGATACCATAATAAGGGCCGAAGGGTTCAGCGACACGGACAGGGCTTTCGCGATGTACCTCGTCGGCAGGGAGACCGGCTTCGAGAAACTTGTGCGCGACTACGGGAAGGGCTTCAGCGGGGCCAACAGCACGCTTGAGAACATGGCCTTGGCCATGGTATACATCAAGGACCTGAAGGCAGGCAGGATAGGCACTCTCGACGGGCTGAAGCCCATGGACGACGAGATGTTCAACTTCGCGATAGCGCTCATGGTGTCGAGGAGCGGATTCGACGAGAAGAAGGTAGTTGAGAAGCTACTCGAGATCGAGGAGAGGCAGGTGCACACGAAGCACAGCGCAAGCTTCTACGACGTGATACCGCTGCTCATCGAAGGGGTCCAGAGGAACGGCCACGCGGCAGAGATTAGGGGAAGCCTTAGGGACTCCGCAAGGCAGGCGCTCGCTGGATTGACCAGGGACTCGGCGAATGGCTCAGCGCAGGAAAAGCAGCAGCTGAGGCCTAGAAGGGTAACGGGCTAGCGCGGAAGCTGAAAGCTATTGCTTATGTCTTCTTAGCTTCCTTGCGTTGCGCGATACGAGCTCCCGTGACAGTCCGGTGTATCTCTCAACATCGGCCAGCTCCCTTGCCTCTTCCTCAGTGATGAAACGCATCAGCTCCTTGTCATGCAGCATCATGTCCAGATAGTCTGCTCCGTTCTCCAACGCCTTCCTTGCGCTCCTTGAGGAGAGCTCCCTTGCATGCTGCCTGTCCATTCCCTTTGCGACCAGCCTGCTCATGATCCTCTGCGCGGCGACAGCTCCGCCAGCCATCCGCAAATTCCTCCTTATGCTCTTCGGCACGGCCTCGAGCCTCCTGATGACGTTGTCAAGAAGCCTTCCGGAATAGTCGGCGAGCACAAAAGATTCAGGAATTATGACCTTGTCAGAAAGCGACGCTGACAAGTCGCGCATGTCCTCGCTCGCGACCGATTCGAGCGCGGTGGCGGCGAAGCCCCTTACGGTCCTTGCTATGGAGATGATCCTCTCCTCTATGAACGGGTTCCCGTATACGTCCTTGTGGGGCATCGCAGAGCTGCCTATAGTGCCAATGTCAGGCCTCTCCATGAGCTCGAGTATCTCGCTCCTCTTCAGCGTCCTTATGTACTGCGCTATGGTCTCGAACCTTCCGCACAGGATCGATATGTCGGATATGATGAACGCGATGTTCTCCCTCGGCGGCACCTGCATCGACACGCTAGACATTTTGAGCCCCAGTCGCTTGGCCAGCGCCTTCTCTATCTCTGGGCCGTTGAGGCCCTCGTCGGCAGATACGTCATATGTGCCTATCGCTCCAGAGAGCTTCCCTTCGACGCAGCTCTCCATGTCGTGATCGAGCCTGTCTATGCTCTTCTGTAGAGAGTGCGCGAAGAACGCGAACGGGAATCCGAACGATGCAGGTATGGCATGCTGGCCGTGCGTCCTCATTATGGCAGTGATGCCCTTCCATCTTAATGATGCGCTGATGCAACTGTCCCTTAATGTCTCAGCCGTTTCGATCAGTATTGACAATCCCCTCTTGAGCTGCAGGGCTTTAGCGGTCTCAGTGGCATCCGCAGAGGTCATTGTGTAATGCACATGCCTTCCCGCGCTTCCCGACTTTGCCGAGAGTGCCCTGACTATTGCAGCCATCTCGTGCCTTGTCTTTTGCCGCTCTATCCTCCTGACGCTCTCCGGAGTGACGTGCCTTACGCTTGCCGCTCCCCTTATCCTCATCGCGTCCTCCCTGGGAATCTTTTTGGGATACAGGGAGGATATCGCGAGCGCGCTCTCTGCCTCGACATCGAGTATCGACTGGAGGTATCCGGATTCGCCGAACACGTTGCTCATCTTTGTGGAGTACCTTGTGCCTACAGGCGACACAGGCTGCGCATGCCCTTCATGGTACGACGTATCCGCCTTCTTCGGCCTCTTGTCCCTGCTCATGCGCGCGCCCGTTCCTCTCTCAGGTCTATGATGTCGAAGACGTCCTCGCCGGTCCCCACGAAGGCGACCTTGACGCCAGTCTTGTCCTCGACGTTCTCTATCCATCTCCTCGCGTCGGCGGAGAGCTCCTCATATCTCCTCTTCTTGTGCGACTCCTTGAAGATGTAGTCGAGCTTCGTTATCGCTATCTGCGTGGTCCCGTTTATCCTGCATATCTCCTTCGCAAGACCGAGGTCGAGAGGCGCAGCCCGCCTCCTCCTGCCAGTCACAGTCCCGAACTCGACGTATCCGAGAGATTCCGCCTCCTTCTCGCTGAGCTCGCCCTCGAGAGGGCCTCCTCCTACCCTCGTCGTGAAGGCCTTGAAGACCATGACGATCTCGCCCACGTGCTTCGGGCTTATCCCTATCTCGCCGAGTATGCCTGATGACGAGGTGTTCCTGCTGGTGACGTACGGGTAATGGCCGTGGTAGACGCTGAGAAGATGCCCTTGGCTTCCCTCGGCTATGGCGTACTCCCCCTTCTCCATGGCCTCAGTGACCAGTAGCGGAACGTTGCATATGTAATCCTTGAGCTCCTCGTAGTCCTTTGCAAGCTTCAGCTTTCTCAGTATCCTCTTGGACTCTGCCGCGCCTACGCCCTGCACCGTGCTCCCGACCTCCTTGGACAGGAATGCGTTCTGCCTCTCCTCATCCACCTCTGTCTGGGTTATGACTGCTGCGTTAGCGTCTATGCCTAGCCTGTCCTTTATCCCTGTCTCGTCCATCTCCTTGTAAAGGACATCTAGCCTTATCAGGCATCCCGGAGGCATCAGTATCTTCGTGGACTTGTTGATGAATGCCGCAGGGACTATCCTCAGCCCCAGCTTTTTCCCCTCGTGCACTATCGTGTGCCCCGCATTCACGCTGCCTGTCCTTAGCGCGTACCTCGGCTTGCCGTTCAGCGACATGTAGGATGCAATCTTGCCCTTTCCCTCGTCGCCGTACATGCCTCCGACTAGCAGGTCTAGCATAAGTACCCCGATACACTTACTCTGGCAAGTTCTTAAAAGCTGCGCTCATGCGCCGCCGAGCGTCAGGATGAGGTCGGTCATGAATCCGAACAGAAGGCCAAGGAACATGCCCGACATTATCATCGTGTTCGATGTCTGCTTCACTATCACAGAGTACATCAGCAGTATCACGAAGACAAGGGCGCCTCCGGCGAACGCGAGGAAGAGGACATACAGTATGGGCGAGACCCAGAGGCTCCCCACCAGCGTACCGAGGAAGGTGGGCCCTCCGCCTATTAGGCCAAGTCTGATGAGGAATGCCGTTGGAGGGCGGCGGTCGCTGCTAGCTATCGGCCCAAGTATGCCGAATCCCTCTGTCGCGTTGTGCGCGCCGAACCCTATGACAAGCAGCAGCGCGAGGCCGATGACGCCGGCCGCATAAGACTGGCCTATTGCAAGCCCCTCGCTGAAGTTGTGCGCCCCTATCCCTATCGCGATCATTGTGGCGAGCGCGTACCTGTTGATGTTGCGCTCCTTCCTTCCAGCCATGCTCTCCTCCAGCCTTGCCTCGCCCTTCGCTGCGCCCTTCATGTACCTGTTCTCGTACATCGCGAGGCCCACGAGGCCGAGCGCTATGCCTGCGAATATGGTTATGAGCAGCATGATGCCTGTTGACATTGGAATCTGGCCCGCGTATGCGGCCTCAACTGCAGCAGACACAGTCTCCCATGCGTGGCCGAAGACGTCCACCACAAGGAATACGAGTATGCCTATAGCGACAGCGCTCAGGAACGCCTTCTTCCTTGGGCTGACATTCATCAGCGCGACCGGGAATCCGAGGAATATCGTGAATCCGGCTATCGCGCCGAGGACAAGCAGTTGCAGATAGTCTATCAACAAATTCCCCCAATATGCCAAAGCGATTACTTAATCTTATAACCGAGTTATAAACATCTAGATATCTCTCAGCGTCTTATTAAAGTTATGGCTGGAAGAGCCCCGCGATCTCCCCCTTCCGCGATTCGAACCTCTTCCTTATCGGTGCGATCCTTTTTATCAGCGAGGCAGCGGCAGCATTCTTCAGGTCGACAGGATGGAGCTTCTTGGACACGAAGTCCTCCTCGAGCTCCTTGTATGATGAATATTCCACGTCGCCTCCGTGCTCGCTGCTCCGCTCTACTCTGAGCTCTCCCTCGAGCGGGATGATAAGGTATCTGCAGAGCTCGAGAACGGGATTCCTTTCCGCAACGCCCGCGGGGCACCATGCGCTCTTCATCGTGCGCGCTATCTCCTCGTCCTCTGCGATTATCGGTATCGACGATCCGACCTTTGACTTGCTCATCTTCATCGCTGCGACTATCTCCTCCTTTGTAGCGCTGTCTGTTGTCTTAGGAGGCTCGGACAGGCTCGGAAGAAGGTGGTGGTGTATCGGCACTATCCGTCTCATCTTCATCTCCTTGAAGAGCTCCTTCGCTAGCATGTGCACCTTCCTCTGGTCCATGCCGGCGTGCGGTATGTCGACATCGAGCGCGTTGATGTCGTTGACCTGCATTATCGGGTATATGTACTGCGAGACATGGAGCACGTCCTTCTCGCTCCTCCCCTGTATTATGAGGGTTCTGGTTGCCCTGGCCATGGTGGTCCTCCTTGCCAGCTGTATCAGCGTCTTCCAGTAGTCGTCATTGTTCTTGTAGAGATCAGATCCAAGGATTATCTTTGTATCTGGGCAGAATATGGAGAACAGCTCGCGGTAGAACTTCGATGCCCTTATGATGCGCTCCCAGTCCCCTCCCAGCTTGTTGTTGGCCATGGTGTGCCAATCGGCCAGCAGCACCTGCGTCTCTATTCCTGCCTTGTGCAGGTCGTTTATCTTCTTGCCGTTGGCGAGGATCGTCCCTATGTGCGGCATGCCGCTTATCTCAAGCCCTATGTAGTGCTTCGGCCTGCTCTTGGTCTCGAGGAGCTGCCTCAACTCATCGTCAGTGACCACCTCCTCGAGGGGCTCCGACTTTATCAGCAGCATCCTGGATTCTACGTCCATTATCTCAGTACTACTCATCTGCCAAATATTATAACTACGTATGCCTGCGCACGCTGCAATGCAACATAACAATATATAATATAAAGAGGAAGAGAGAAAAGGGATTGGATTTCATGAAGGCTGTACTTCTCGCAGGCGGTCTGGGAAAGAGGCTGAGGCCGTTGACAGACAGGGTGCCGAAGCCGCTGGTCGAGGTAGGGGGGAAGCCGATAATAGAGTGGCAGATACTGTGGCTCAGGAGCCTCGGCGTAGACTCGTTCGTGATCCTTGCCGGATACCTGAGCGAGAAGATAAAGGAGTACATCGATGAGAGGAAGGGATCGTGGAAGGTCACGGTCGACTATTCGATTGAGAAGGAACCTCTCGGAACGGGGGGCGCGATAAAGAACGCAAAGGGGTTCCTGAAGGATGAGAAGGAGTTCTACGTGCTCAACGGCGATAACATAACCAACGTGGACATATCGAAGCTCGAGCTTGACAGCGGCATGGCCTCCATAGCGCTCGCGCCGCTGAGGAGCACGTACGGGGTTGTCAATGTGGACGGGGAGGGAAATGTCACGAGGTTCGACGAGAAGCCACTGATAGAAGACTACTGGATGAATGCCGGAGTATATCGCATGAGGAACGAGGTGCTGCAGCACCTGCCGGACAACGGCGCGATAGAGAAGACAACATTCGTGGAGCTTTCGTCAAAGGGGGCGCTGCGCGGAGTCAAGTTCGCGGACTGCTATTTCCACGGTGTGGACTCGGTCAAGGACGTAGAGGAGGTATCGGCGGACCTGGCTGCAGGCAGGGTATACAAGGGCGTCTGAACGACGTAAACAAAGAAACTTATTAATTACTTTGCAGGGATATACTACTCAGCGGCTGGTAAATTATGGATAATGATATTATGTCGCAGGACGACGAGGAACTCCTTAAGTTCATCGAGTCGGCGAAACCGAAGATATACGTTGTAGGGGCAGGAGGCAGCGGATCCAACACCGCAACTAGGATGAGCGAGCTTGCGATAGAAGGAGCTACAGTGGTTGCGATGAACACCGATGCGCCGCACCTCGCAAGGACAAGGTCGACAAGGAAGCTGCTGCTCGGGAAGAAGGCGACGAGAGGGCTCGGGGCCGGCAGCGACCCTAAGATGGGAGAGGAGGCTGCATTGGAGTCCAAGGAGGACATAAGGCACATGCTCAGCGATTCGCAGCTGGTTTTCATCACCTGCGGCCTTGGCGGCGGCACAGGAACCGGTTCGGTGGCAACGATAACGCACGAGGCCAAGGAGATGGGCGCGCTGACAGTGGCGATAGTCACTCTTCCGTTCTCTAGCGAGGGAAGGATAAGGATGAGGAACGCTCTCGAGGGGCTTGCGAAGCTCAGGAGGGTCGCTGACTGCGTGATAATAATACCCAACGACAAGCTTCTCACTGTTGCGCCGGACCTTCCGCTCAACATGGCATTCAAGATAAGCGACGAGGTCCTCGCCAACGCGGCCAAGGGCATCATAGAGATGGTGACAAAGCCGGGAATGGTGAACCTCGACTTCGCCGACCTCAGGTCCGTCCTCAAGGACTCGGGATACGCTGTGATAGGCATGGGCGAGGCCAACGCGACGCAGACGACGGATAGGGCGACGATCGCGCTTGAGAACACGCTCAAGAGCCCGCTGCTCGATGTCGACATATCCGCGGCCAAGAAGGCGCTGGTCAACATCGTGGGAGGGGAGGACCTGACGCTCAGGGAAGCAGAATCCATATTCCAGAGCGTCTCCAGCAGGATAAGCGGCGAGGCGCTGCTCAAGTGGGGCGCGAGGATAGAGCCGAAGATACAGAAGAGCGCGCTCAAGGTCATGGTAGTGATAAGCGGTGTCGAGTTCGCCGAGTACACAGAGAACGGCCTCAAGAAGAAGATAGAGGAGAACAAGGACATAGACCTCGACCAGATTTTCGAAGAGGCAGCCTGAGATGGACCTTAATCCCATACCCAAGATCAAGAGCTTCTACGCTGACGCGAAGCACGTCATGGGCGTGAGCTACAAGCCCGACATGGACACGTTCATGAGGACGCTCAAGGTGGTCCTGATAGGCGTGCTTATCCTAGGAGTGATGGGCTTCATCATCTCCGAGATAATAAAGTTCGTGGCAGGCTGATGTTCGTCTGCCGTACGTGCCCTGAAAAGCTATTTATATGAGGCAGAGCCTTCTTGATCCTGCATACAATGTTCAGGAGAAGGAACCGGACAGAGGCGCGTGCGGCATCCCCAGCTGAGGCCAGGGCGCAGTGCCTTGAGCTGGTGATAGAAGGGTCAAGGATGCTGGAACATGGCAGGATAGGCAAGGCTGGGCGGATGTTCGGGGAGGCGGCGAAGCTCGCTAAGGGGCAGAGCTACGAGATAGACATACACGAAAGGATAGCCAGGAGATACGAGGACAGAATAGGCAAGATGGAAGGTGCGGCGAGGATGGCTGCACAGAACTGGGTGCGCGCAGCGGTGCTCTCGGGGGACGTTGATGACATGATTGCAAGATATGTCAATGCCGCGCGGTTGTACAGGAAGGACGGCGTCATTCTCCCTTCCGGAGCGAGCATGTCGAGGATAGCGTCGGTGATGTACAGGACTGCAGCGGATCTGGAACTGGATATCGCCAAGAAAAAGAAGCTTCTGGAGCTCTCCGAGGAAGCGATGAGGGCGCATCAGGAGAGGCAGAAACAGATAGGTTCGTCGGCGGAGTTGCTCAGGCGCTTCCGCAGGGGCTAATGGCATTGCGCAGCCACATGCTGCGTTTTTAATCCTTGAAGCAGAGTTATTCTCATGGAAATAGAGATAGACCTGAACAAGTCGGCGCAGGAGAATGCGAATGACTACTTCAACAGGTCAAAGAAAGCGAAGAGGAAGGCAGAGGGAGCAGAGGCTGCAGTTGGGGAGCTTGAGGAGAGGAGGAAAAACGTCGAGAGCACGGAGCAGAAGAAGCGGGCAATAAGGAAGATAGAGAAGAAGGAGTGGTACGAGAAGTTCAACTGGTTCAGGACAGGCAGCGGCATGCTTGCCGTAGGCGGAAGGAACGCGCAGCAGAACGAGCTGATAAACTCCAAGTATTTCGAGGCCAACGACCTCTTCTTCCATGCCGACGTCTTCGGCGCATCGGTCATAGTGCTTAAGGACGGCGTGAAATCGGATAAGAATGCGAGGGAGGAGGTGGCGCAGTTCGCGGCCTGCTTCTCGAGGGCCTGGGAGAACGGCGGCTCGTCTGCAACCGTATACTCGCTGAAGAGGGAGCAGATATCCAAATCCAAGGAGAAGGGATCGTTGGGCACGGGCAGCTTCCTCATGTCCGGAGAGAGGGAATGGTTCAGGAACGTCGCGCTGGAGCTTGCCGCGTTCGTGGAGAACGAAAAGATCAGGATAGTGCCGATGCAGACGTGCGTCGCGTTGGGGGTAAAGAGTTACATTTTGCTGAAGCCCGGGAACAGGAAGAAATCGGATGCAGCGAAGCTCATATGCAGCTCCCTAGGTTTCGATGACCTGGATTACGTCATGCAGCACCTTCCCGCGGGAGGTTTCAGCGTCAAGGTATGAGTCACCGTCTCCTTAGGATTCGCTGGTCTGCCTCTGCGGTGATGTCCGCAAGCATCGAGAAGTAGCCTTGTCTCTCGGCGTCCCTTACAAGCCTGTCCCTCACGCGCATGACCTCACGGAGCTGCTCCTGGAAAGGATTATAGCCGTAGTACTGCCCGTTATGGGCCGTCTGGTGGAACGCATCCTTCGCAGTCGCTATCCTTTCGTTCAGTTCCAGCATCTTCTCGTAGAAATCTATTGCTCGGAACTTCCTCTCGGTATCGGACAGCGGGATGCGCCTGAAGGCCCCCTTGAGCCTGACGGCAAAGCCCTTGTAGCTGTTCAGCTCTATGGCGACTGCGCCTGCTACTACGCTGGCAGCTGCCCATCGCTGCGCCTTGTTCATGCATTTAGAGGAATTGCAATTCATACTTAAGCTTTTTCATTTGCAGTTTTAGGTTGGTTTTATAAGTTTGCGCTATCTATTGCTTAGCGGAGGTTAAGATGCAATTTTATTACTATACGCTAGTTGCCGGTGTGGCAGCTCTGGTGATAGCTCTCTTCGCGGCCTTCTATGTGCTCAAGGAGAGCGAGGGAAGCGAGAAGATGAAGGAGATAGCGAAGGCGATAAAGGAAGGCGCGAACGCATATCTCAAGAGGCAGCTGTATACGATACTGGCGTTCGCGGTCATACTGTCCATCCTGTTCCTATTCATGGACAACGGCCTCAGCATAGTAATTGCATTCATAGTGGGAGCGGCTGCATCCTACATAACAGCGTATCTCGGCATGAGCATAGCTGTAAAGGCAAACGTCAGGACAGCCAAGAGCGCGGAGAAAGGCCTCAACGAGGCGTTCAGGACCGCGTTGCTTGGAGGATCGGTGACAGGATTCGCCGCTGTCGGCTTCTCGCTCATAGGGCTCAGCCTTCTTCTCATGTACTTCACAACCCTCAACATACCTCTTCTCATAGGATACGGCTTCGGAGCGTCTTTGATAAGCCTGTTCGCCAGGGTCGGGGGAGGCATATACACCAAGGCAGCTGACGTAGGAGCTGATCTTGTAGGCAAGACCGAGCTCGGTCTGCCTGAAGACGATGTAAGGAACCCTGCGACCATCGCGGACAACGTAGGCGATAATGTAGGCGACTGCGCCGGAATGGCTGCTGACGTCTTCGAGAGCTATTCGGTCACATTGGTCGCCGCGCTGCTCATAGCGAACAGCATACCTAACGCGCCGACGAGCCTTTTCGCATACCCGCTCTACATAGCCGCACTCGGGATAATAGGCAGCTTCATAGGCGTCTTCTTCATCCACGTGAAGAAGGGCAACGTCACAAGGGCGCTGTACAAGAACATACTCCTTGCGGTGATAATATCTGCAATCCTGGATCTGGTGCTGACTTCTGCGCTGGCTCTACCGATGAGCTACTTCATTGCCATAGTATCAGGACTGCTGCTCGCATTCCTTCTGTTCTGGGTCTCTGACTATTACACAGGAGGAGGAAGCAAGCCGGTGATCAAGATAGCGACAGCCGCAAGAGGCGGGGCCGGAACCAATGTCATAATGGGCCTCGCGGTTGGCCTCAGGAGCACATGGCTGCCTGCCGTGTTTGTCGTTGCCGCAATAATTGCAAGCTACGCAGCTGCAGGAGTGTATGGGATAGCCATAGCTTCAGCCGCAATGTTCTCGCTGACAGCGACGATCCTGACAATCGACTCCTTCGGGCCGATAACCGACAATGCAGGAGGCATCGCGGAGATGTCGCACCTGCCTGCTAGGGTCAGGAAGGTAACGGACCATCTCGATGCTGTGGGGAACACCACAAAGGCGACAACCAAGGGATTCGCGATAGGGGGCGCTGCGCTCTCAGCAACTGCGCTTTTCGTTGCTTTCGCCAACGCGGTGCACATAAACGTGATAGACGCGCTGAACCCGCTGGTCACTGTCGGCATATTCATAGGCGTGCTCCTTCCCTTCATATTCTCGTCATTCCTAATGGAGGCAGTGGGGCATGCAGCGAACCTGATGGTCGAGGAGGTGAGGAGGCAGGTAAGGACTATCAAGGGACTGATGCAGGGAAAGGCGAAGCCGGACTATGCGAAGGCTGTGGACATCGCCACTGTCAACGCGCTGAAGTCGCTTGCCCTGCCTGAGATCGTTGCGATACTTACCCCTATAATCGTTGGCCTGCTGCTTGGCAAGGCCGCGCTCGGAGGGCTTCTCGTAGGCATGATACCTGCGAGCTTCATGCTTGCGCTGACGATGGCCAATGCAGGAGGGGCTATGGACAACGCCAAGAAGTACATAGAGACGGGGCATTTCGGAGGAAAGGGAAGCGACGCCCACAAGGCCGCGATAGTGGGAGACACTGTAGGGGATCCGCTCAAGGATACCGCAGGGCCTGCGCTGAACTCGATGATAAAGGTCGTGAGCACAATATCGATACTGCTCGCGCCGGTCTTCCTGACGTATGCGCTGATGCCGTAACGCAGGATGCGTTGCAGGCATCTCCACATGCTGACGCGTAGGGAAATTTAAAGCTTTTCAAACTAGTATTAGTATGCCCACGAAATATGTCGTAATCCTCGGTTCGCTCATGAGCGGGCTCGGGAAAGGAGTGGTGACTTCTTCTATACTAAGGATACTCGACTTCTACAACTGCAAGGTAATACCGGTAAAGTTCGACGGCTACCTCAACTACGACTGCGGAACGATGAACCCTTACAGGCACGGCGAGGTATTTGTCCTGGACGACAAGAGCGAGGTCGACATGGACTTCGGGATCTACGAGAGGTTCCTGAACAAGAGCCTCAAAGGGGATTACTCGATTACTGGAGGCAAGCTCTTCTCGCAGCTGCTGTCGAAGGAGAGGAAGGGAGACTACCTTGGAGCTGACATACAGATCATACCGCACATGACAGATGAGATAATAAAGAGGATAGAGGGGATAGCGAGCAGGGAGAAGCCCGATGTCATAGTCATAGAGGTGGGAGGTACAGTAGGGGACATAGAAAACAGCTACTTCATAGAGGCGATGAGGCAGCTCTCGCTCGACCATGACGTCACGTTCGTCAACCTCACATACATACCGAGCATAGACGTGGTCGGGGAGCAGAAGACCAAGCCCGCGCAGATCGGCTTCAGGCTGCTGCTCCAGTCAGGCATCAGGGCAGATTACGTCATATGCAGGTGCTCTACGAAGCTACTTGAGAAGACGAAGGAGAAGCTTGCGCTCTTCGCGCACCTCGAGAAGAGTAGGATCGTCGACGACTCTACGCAGGAGTCGCTCTACAGCCTTCCGCTGCACTTCATGGACCAGGGATTCGACAGGGAGCTGATGAAAGACTTGGGATTAGGATCGCTGAGGATAAGCAAGGAGAAGGTAAGCGAGTGGAAGGAGAGGGTAGGAAGGATACTGAGGCCCAGCAGGAGCGTCACGATAGGCATAATAGGCAAGTACACGGAGCTGAGGGACTCCTATGCGAGCGTCAAGGAGGCGCTGATACACGCCGGATCGGAGAACGACGCGAGGATAGACATCAGATGGATAGAGTCGGAGACCCTTGAATCGGGGGACATGTCAAAGGAGCTCGCCGGCATAGACGGGATAATAGTCACCGGGGGATTCGGCAAGAGGGGCACTGAAGGCATGATAAACGGGATACGGTATGCGAGAGAGCACGGGATCCCTTTCCTGGGCATATGCCTGGGGATGCAGCTGATGGTGGCAGAGTATGCGAGGAACGTCTGCGGGCTCAAGGACGCGAACTCCACGGAGTTCGATCCAGGGACTAAGCACAATGTCATAGACATACTGCCGTCGCAGATAGGGATAAAGGACAAGGGAGGCACGATGAGGCTGGGCGCGTACGACTGCGTGATTCCGTCGAAGGATTCTACGGCTTACAAAGTCTACCGCAAGGGGATGATAAGCGAGAGGCACAGGCACAGGTACGAGTTCAACAACAGGTACAGGAAGCTCCTTTCCAAGAATGGCTTGGTGCTGAGCGGCTTCACCAAGGACAGGAAGCTGGTGGAATTCGCCGAATGGAAGGACGGTTTCGGGATAGGTACGCAGGCGCATCCCGAGCTCAAGTCAAGGCTGCAGGATCCCGCACCTCTTTTCGTCGGCCTTGTCAAGGAGTCGCTCTCAGCTAAAGAATGACCTTATGAGATGAAGGCCCTGCGAAAGGCTCACTTTTGAGGTTCCATGCCTTCTTGATGTGAACGTGTACGGCACCTCAGCTATCCTCAGGCTGTTCCTCCTTGTGCATTTCAGGAAATCGAAGAGGACCTTGTACCCCTTGGGCACGAACCTCTTCCTGTTCATCCCATATGTCTCAAGGAACTTCATCTTCCTCACGCAGAAGTATCCCGAGAAGATGTCGTTGCACAGCTCCTTTCCTGACGCGAACAGCACGAAGTAGCCGAAGAATATCATGAGCTTTGAGACTATCCTCCTGTGCATCGGCCAGTGCTCCACCCTCCTCCTGACGGCTATCGCTATGTCGAACTTGCCCTTTATCTTCCTGTACATCTCGCCTATGTGCTTGTACGGGTGCTGGAAGTCCGCGTCCATGACCAGGACGTAATCGGTCCTGCATCTCCTTATCCCGTCTATGACGCTTGCGGTGAGGCCCCTTCCGAGCGCGGCATTCCTCCTGTCGAGCAGGCTGACAGAAGGGTACATCTTGCGCATCTCCTCGACCACCTTCCTCGTGCCGTCTGTTGAGCCGTCGTCCACGACGAGTATCCTTATGCCCTTGTACGTGTCCTCGAGGTCCTCTATCAGCGAGCCTATGTTGGCCTCCTCGTTAAGCGTAGGCAGCACAACTGTGAGGTCGTTGTAGCGCATGCGATCATTTCCTGCTTGCGAATATGCTCGAGTAGTCGAGGAACATGCCGACGGGCCATGAGAGCAGGCGTATCTTCCCAGTAGCCCTCCTCAGCGCCTCTATGTCTGACATGTCCATAGTGCCGAGCTTTGTCGCGAGTATCGGGTACGCGAGCAGCGTTACAGCGACCCCGGCAGCGAGCTCGGCGACATAGCCGCTGACCAGGTTGAGGCATATGTAGAGTATTAGCGCGAGCATGGCGTTGCTGGCGAATATCCCTATCAGCTTCCTGTACTCGAGGGATAGGCCGAGCACCCTCTTCACCCCTATTATGAACATGGCGTCGTCGACGATGCTGCCTATTATGAATATGGCTATTATGCCGCCGAGTACGGGGCCCGCTGCGCCAAGGAAGCCCCCGTTGGGAACCAGCGCCAGCAGGAACGCTATCTGGAATATCATGGACACGAAGGCGTACTTGAGTATCTTGCCTGTGCGCTCGTTCGCTATCAGCAGGCCGGAGAGGTACAGGCCTATCGAGTTTATGGCCACGCCGAACGCTATCAGCGTCAGGAAGATGGGCGCGTATGCATACTTGCTGGTGAGCACCAGGAAGAGCTCAGGCTTTGCGAAGACGCCGACGAAGACGAAGATGGGCAGCGTCAGCAGCAGCGAGTAGTTGATTATCCTGTTGTAAAGGGAATGGACCTTGCCGTCCTTGCTAGACGACCTCGCGCTCGTGAACGCCTGTATCATTGTCATGGACATCGCAGAATAGAAGACTATCATGAATGCGAGGCCCTTGACAGCTATTCCGTAGCTCCCGAGCATGCTGTTGGTGACATACGCCCCTATGTAAAGTATCGAGAAGTTGTTGGCCCCGGTGTTGAGCAGGTTGTTGAAGCCTATAGGCGCGGAGAAGCTCAGCGTCTTCCTCATCTCCTCGCGCGTAGGCATCACGAGCCTGAACTTCCCGTAGACGCTGACCGATTTCAGGACGTAGTATATGCCCATGAGGAAGCCTATCGCGTAGCCTATGAGCATCCCGTAGACAGCGCCCATGACCCCGTGTCCCATCTGTATGAGCACGACGCTCGCGGCGAGCTGCGCGATTGCGGTCACCATCAGCGCTATCGCAGACAAATCGCCCCTTCCGAAGCCCACCAGCGCAGTCTCTGAGGTAGTCTTGATCACGAAGAAGAAGGTAGCCACAGACGCGAGCATTATAGCTGCTGACGCGTACGGCTGCTTAAGCATGTAAGTAGCGGCGTACTGGCTGAGGGCGAAGCCCAGCAGCAGTAGCAGCACCGCGACAGCGGTCACGAGCGTGTAGCCGTTTGAGAGCGTCCTTAGCATCTGCTCGAAGTCCTTCCTGTCGACGTGATCTGTGAGGAACTTGTTGAAGTAATGGCTGACGCCGAAGGCGCTGAATGCAGCTACTATCAGGGAGCCGAAGCCGAACGCGAATGTGTAGATGCCGAAATCGGCAGCTGTCAACTTGTTGGCGACGTATATGAAGAGCACCAGGGTTATGAACACGTTCACGAGCCTGCCGGCCGACAGGGAGTAGAACATCTTTGCAGCTCTGCTCCCGATCTCAGGTATTGGCTCTTCCATGGTCTGCCCCACAATCGTCCTCTATATCAATCCCTACAAATAAAAAACGATGCTTAGACCATAAGGGATATAATAGCGATATCCCATTATCTCTTGGAGGTAGATATGGGGTCCGTGATAGCTTACAAGAGGAGCGTAGTCCCTGCCGCTGACTTCGACACGGTAAGGAAGCTGAGGAAGCTTGTGCAGGAGACTCACGACGTCAAGGGCATAGGCGGTTACAAGATCAGCGCCGAGCTGGCCGTGGGGCACGGGCTGAAGAAGGTGGTGGAGACAGTGAGGGAGTTCACGAACCACCCGATAATCTACGACCACCAGAAGGGCATGACCGACATACCGGACACGGGCGAGGGCTTTCTTACGGTGATAAAGGAATCCGGTGTCGACGCTTTCATAGGGTTCCCGCTGTCGGGGCCGGCGACGCAGGAGGAATGGATAAAGCAGGCGCAGGACATAGGCCTGAGGGTAATAATGGGAGGGGAGATGACCCATCCCAAGTTCAAGAGCAGCGAAGGCGGATACATAGCGGACGAGAAGCTTGACGAGATGTATCTCCTTTCAGCAAAGCTGGGCGTCATGGATTTTGTAGTCCCAGGCAACAGGAAGGAGAGGGTTGCGCACTACAACCAGATACTGAGGCCGATAGTGGGCGATGACCTTACCTTCTGGGCTCCGGGATTCGTTGCCCAGGGAGGAGCGATATCTGATGCCGCTAAGGCAGCAGGCGAGTCCTTCCATGCGATAGTGGGCAGGGGAATATACCAGGCGAAGGACATGCGGAAAGCAGCTGAGGAGATGTGCTCGCAGTTACTGGGTGAATGAGCAATGGACAAGGAGGAGATAGGGAAAAGGATAATGGAAGGTTTGTACAACGAGAGGATGATACTCACGTGGTACAGGGACAGGCCCGAAGGCTGGACGCTTGCCAGCGGCCTATGGAGCCCTTTTTACCTCAACCTCAGGCTCATATCAGGAGCAAGCGCCGAACTGTACAGGCTCGCCGCGGATGGCATAGGCATGCTTCTCGACGAGATCGGGTTCAAGGCAGACGGAAAGCACAGGGTGGTAGGCATCGCCATGGCAGGGATACCTTTCGCCAACGCGGTCACGCTGCAGAAGGGCATACCCTCATTGTACACGAGAAAGCTGCCTGAGGAGGTCAAGACCCCTGATGAGCTTGACGCTTACATAAAGGGGCACGGGCAGAAGGCTCTGGTAGAAGGGGAGATGAAAGAAGGGGATACGCTCGCGATAATAGACGACCTTGTGACAAGGTTCGACAGCAAGCTGCTGGCGATAAGCCAAGTGAAGCAGGAAGCCGTAAAGCGAGGGGTGAATGTGTCGATGAAGGATGTCATAGTCCTCGTTGACAGGGAGCAGGGAGGGACGGAGAAGGCGAAGGCGGCGGGCTTCGAGCTGCATGCGCTGATACCTTTCTCGTCCAAGGGCATAGGATGGCTCAAGGAGAGGTTCTCGCAGACCGAGTATGATACGATAACGGACTATCTAAAGGATCCGCAGAAGTACCAGGACAAAGCTGTCCAGGATAGGCTGAAGGATGCGGCTGCCAAGTCCAGCGCATGATCGAGGAGTCGACACGAACGGCAAACCAGCAGTTGGAATACTCACAAAGATCAACCTTGCAAGGTCCATGTTCAGCACCGACGTATTCAGGAACTCGGTTAGGCCGGAGCTGTACAGTATAGCGAATAATGATCCGGAGGCAGTCCACGAACTGGTGCTTGCCCAGATGCGCAGCAACGCTTTTGGCGTGAGCATGCTGTCGCGCTTGCTGAAGCAGGAGAAAGAGCTCTTCGTGAAGATCAATGGAAGGAGCGTGTTTCCCTTCGGCACCGCGGCGGGACTTGACAAGAACGGCGACGCGCTGCTTCCGTTGTCTGGCATCTTCGGGTTCCTCGAGCCGGGGACGCTGACGCTGAATTTCAGGGCCGGTAACAGCAGGCCGAGAGTGGCGGTCGACGAGAAGAACCTCGACCTTTACAACGCGCAGGGCTTCCCGTGCAACGGCATAGACTACTTCATGAGGAACATAGCAAATTACAGGAAGAGGGGCGGGAAGACGCCGGTATACGTCAACCTGTGCGGCATGCCGACGTCAGCTGACAACGCGATACAGATAGCCATGGACGAGATGAGGGAGCTGCTGAAGAGGCTGACGCCGTATGTCGACGGTTTCGTCTGGAACTGCGCCTCGCCCAACACAGAGGCGCTGAAGACGCTGAGGACCAGGGAGATAGCGCACGCGACATCGGCCATGATGAAGGAGATGGCCCCGGACAAGCTGAGGCTCATCAAGATATGGCCCTACGAGCCTCAGGATAAAGAGCCTGTATTCGATTTTGTCGGCGGATTCATGGAAGCCGGAGGCAACGGAATAGTCACTACGAATACCAAGATGTTCCCCAGGAGCGAGATCCCTGCAGCTGAATGGGGATACCAATCAGCTGGAAGGAGCGGGAGATTCCTGAAGCCCTACATGACAAGGTCCGTGAGGGAGCTCAGGGCCGCGTTCCCTGATTCGGTAATAGTAGCCACCGGCGGCATATACAGCGGGGATGACGCGTACGACGCTTTCATGAACGGTGCCGACCTGGTAGAGGGATATACGCCGTATACGTTCTACGGGCTAGGCCTGCTTGGAGAGATACAGAAAGGCGTCATGGAAAGGATGAAAAAGGATGGGTTTGCCAGCATTGAGGAGCTGCAGGCAAAGGCAAGGCAGGGAATTAATCCGCAACCTTAGTGAACCTTCCTTTGATGTTGTTGTAAGTAAGGTCCTCTATCTGACTTTCCTTGAAACCGTGACCGATAAGGCCGTCGATGAAACTGGAATATGATGCAAGGCTCGGTATGCCGGACATGAATGCCCCGTTGCCAGGATAGGACTTCTCCTCTTGGCTGTGCGGCGCATGGTCGGTCTCTATCCAGTCTATCTTGCCTTCCATCAGAAGCTCTTTCATCCTCTTGACGGTTTTCCTGTCCCTTAGCGGGGGATTGACCTTGTACGACATCCCCTCTGCCCCGTCCATCTCATCTGTTGAGAGCGTCACGTGGTGCGGAGTCACCCCGCAGGTTATGTCCATGTTTCTCCTCTCCCGTTCCACTATCGACACCGCTTCGTCAGTGGTGACGTGCGCGACATGGAGAGTTCCGGAGAAGCCGCTCCCCTTGGCCAGCGCTACCTGCTCCTTTACGGATTCCGTCTCCATCTCCTTTGGCCTCGCAAGGCTCCAAGTTTGCGGCCTCTTCGGATCCCACAGGTCCATCCTCGCCAAGCTGTCCTTCTCGCAATGCACCGCAAGCACTCCACCGTATCCGCACTCTGCGAGCGTCTCGTACACGATCTTCTGCTTCTCAGGCTCCGATATCTGCAGCTCTCCTGTCGACTTGCCCGCGTACATCTTGAAGCCGATGACCTTCGGGTTTGAGTTGTATGTATCTACGGCCTCCCTTATCTGATCAGGCCTGCTTGTTATGCCCATGTAAAGATAATAGCCGTCGATGCACCCTTCCTCGATCGCGGTCCTGAGCCTTCTCTCGGCAAGCTCCTTTGTGAATATCGGCGGGTCTGTGTTCGGCATGTCGAAAATCGCGACGACTCCCTGGTTCCTTGCGAGCTCCATCGTGGATTTTATCGTCGCCTTGTAGGATTGGCCCCAGTCCCTGCAGTGCACGTGCGGGTCTATGTGCCTCATCTATTCTCCCGAGACCTGCTTGAGAGCCTCCTGCTCGCCAAGCGCTATGTCGCAGTACCCGCATCGCATCTCAAGAGGTTCTTTGGCCACGAGGTCGAATACGGTACGTGCTTCGGGGTCGTGGTTGGTTATGCAATGGCCATTGGGGCACTTGAGCAGTCCCTCTATCATCTTGGGTATGACCGCGCTCTTCTTCCCTGCAATCTTGTAGTCCTTGATTAGGTTTATCGTGGCGCCTGGCGCGATCAGTGACAGCATATTGACCTCGTCGTCCTTTAGTATCCTGTTCTCTATCTTGACTATGTCCTTGAAGCCCATGAGCCTGCTCTTCGCGTTCACGAGTATGGCTATTGTGTCCTTGCCGTCTGCAAGCCCGAGTATCCTAGGTATGAGCATCGCCTTCCTTACCGGTATGTGGTCTATGACAGTCCCTTCCTTTATCTTGTTTATCATTATGGTGTCGTCCATCTATGCACCCAGCACCTTGCTGAACAGGGCCATGCGTATCGGCACGCCGTTGCGCGCCTGCTCGAAGTATTTTGCGTTCTTCGTCCTGTCGACCTCCCTCGCTATCTCCGTGATCCTGGGCAGTGCGTGCAGTATTATGGCGCGCTCCTTCATCCTCTTGACGGTCTCGCAGTCTATCCTGTAGCTCTCCTTCACCTTGTTGTACTCCATCTCGTCAGGGAACCTCTCCTTCTGTATCCTCGTCGCATACAATACGTCGACATCCGCTATCACCTTCCCGAGGTCAGACGTCTCAGAGTAAGGGTAGTTGAGCCCCTTCAGGAAGTTGCGCGGGAGCATGAGCTGCAGCGGCGACACGAGGTGCACGCGCTTTGGCTTGAACGCTGTCAGCATCGACATGAGGCTGTGGACCGTTCTGCCGTACTTCAGGTCCCCGACTATGCCGATCGTGAGTCCGTCTATCTTGCCGAAAGCGTCCCTTATAGTATATAGGTCCATGAGGGACTGCGTTGGATGCTCCCTCTTCCCGTCTCCCGCGTTTATCACGGGCTTGTCGGTTATCTGCGACGCGAACTTCGCGGCGCCGTCGTACCTGTGCCTTATTACGAGGCAGTCCGCGTATGACGAGAGCATGCGCATCGTGTCCGCGAAGGACTCCTCCTTGGCCACAGAGGTCTCGTGCTCGGACCTGAAGCCCGTAGTCTGGAACCCCAGCCTCTTCGCTGCAACGTCGAAGCTCGTGAATGTCCTTGTGCTCGGCTCGAAGAATGCCAGCGCGACCACCTTGTCCCCTTTTACCTTAGGTCTCTTTCCCTTCTTTATAGAATCCGCAACTGAAAATATCTCCTCTATCTCCTTTCTAGTGAAGTCGCTCGAGGATATGACGTTCTTCACTTTACCCCCACATCTCTATCCATGTATAGATATATAAATTGTGATTCGCATTAACAATAGTTCCCGATAACTGTTTCGTGAAGGTTACCATGGAAGAGACTAATGCTGGGCATGTGACGCATACGGCCGAGACTTCCGAGGCGCCGCAGGCGCACGAGGCGCACAGGCAAGTAGGGATTCGCCACCACATCTCCAGGAACAGGACCTATTACGTAGCCTTCGGATTGTATCTTCTCATCGCGCTCGTCATGTTCTGGCAGGTCACCGTGAATGCCACTTCCAGGATAGTCAACGCCACTGCGGACGGGTACCAGAGCCTCTTCAACCTCTGGTGGGTCCCGTACTCGATATTCAGCCTGCACCAGTCGCCATACTTCACCAGCCTCCTGTACTATCCTATCGGCGCGAACTTCGTGACGCAGACGATGACTCCTTTGGCTGGCATACTGGTCGCTCCTGTATGGTGGGTCAGCAGCGCGCTGGCGTACAACGTTTTATTCTTCACCAGCTTCGCCCTTTCAGGCATATTCATGTTCATGCTCTCTGAGCACTTCATCAGGAACAGGCACGCGGCGTTCCTCGCAGGCCTTGTCTACGCGTTCAGCCCGATACACATAGCGCACGCGTATGCGCACCTCGACTGGACGATCATAGAGTGGATACCGCTGTACGCGCTCCTTCTGTTCAAGACCGTTGAGGAGAAAAGGTTCGAGTATCCTCTGCTTGCAGGCCTTTCCTTGGTCCTGGTCAGTTTCATGGGAGACCTTCAGCAGGGCGTGCTCGTAGCGTTCTTCACGATAACGACTCTCGCCATAATGCTGGCGATGAAGCGCTACCGCGAGATGCTGCTCAACGTTCAGACGGTTACAAGGCTCGCAGTCATACCGTTGTCTTTCCTGGTAATCGCCTCTCCGTTCCTGGTGTTCATACTTCCAAATGTAGGCTCGCAGCTGGGCACGGCGCAGGCAGGCACCTCCACCATAAGCAGCATGCTATGGAGCAACGACCTTGCCTCGTTCTTCCTTCCGGGATATTACAACGGCATATTCCATGGCCTAAGCGCCTCTTACGCAGGCAAGATATACAGCCTGACAATTGCAGGGGCTACGTCGCTGCCAGACATAGCGGAAAGGACATCTTATGTAGGATACTCTGTGCTTGCGCTGATCCTGATAGCCATATACTACGACTACAAGCACCACAAACTGAGGAACTCGGTTCTATGGATAGTGACGCTTGCTGTTTATGCGCTCCTCTCGCTAGGACCCTATCTCCAGGTCTACTCCAATGCCACTACCATACCGGGAATATACGCGCTCTACTCGCACATACCGATATTCAACCTGATAAGAGAGCCTGGAAGGTTCGATATCGTAGCTACTGTTGCGCTTGCGATACTCGCAGCCATGGGCTTCTCGCACATATCCAAGAACAGGAGCAAGACCGACTCGCTCAAGTACATGGCGATAATCGCAGTCATTATACTTATTGAATACAACGGCATGCCGCTCTCGGGCTCCTTCGCCAACTCGCTGACGATGTCCACAATCATACCCAAGGCATATGCCGAGATAGGGCATGTGCAGGGCAACTTCTCCGTATTGCAGTTACCGATAATAACGAACCAGAACTCCTCTACGCCGCAGTTATATCCAGGAATAGCAACTTACTATGTCACGGATCTCAAGAAGCCGATAATCGGCGGCTACGCCACAAGGGTCAACACCTCGCAGCAGCTTTCAGTAGAGTACATACCGCTTGCGGTGCAGGCGCTGTACCTGCAGTATGGGCAGGGGCTCGTCTATCCGTCCCCTATATCGCAGAACGTTACGAACGCTACCCTCTTCTGGATCCTGAACGACAGGGTCGCGTATGTCGCAGTTGCAAGGAGCGCATACACGCTCTCCGAGCAGCAGATGCTATACTCGTACCTCTATGGCATGATGGGCGCGCCTGTGTACCAGGACAACACAACATTCGTGTTCGAGACCAGCGCCGCGATAGCCAACATGACGGGCAACGCCATAGTCTCGTATGCGCTCGGCAACTGGCAGCCTGGATTCGCAGTGTGCCAGGCATTGTACTGCAATACGGATACAGAGACCATGTGGTTCGGCAACGGATATAGGGGCATAGGCGTATACGCTCCCGGAGTCACAAAGGCCAAGGTATCGTTCCAAGCGGCTTCTTACACAGGAAGCGCGCAGCTGGGCATATACCTGGCCAACCAGCAGGTGGGCAGCGTGCAGCTGACCAACAGGAGCGTGGGCTATTCTGTCGACGTCGTGCTGCCGCAGGGATACAGCCAGATTGCGTTCCTCGTCACCAACGGCACTTCCTTATTCGGCATCAACCAGAGCAGCACATCTTCCTACTTCCAGTTCGGGATGAGAAACATAACCGTATCGCGCAGCGCATCCTGACGCCATCTGTTCCGACGTCAATGCCTAGACCTGCAGAATAGCTTTAAATAGCTTCTTTGCGTTTTATCATTCGGGTATTAGGGCATTGGGTAAATGCTTATAGGTGTGAGAAATGGGAATGGAAGAATTGGTAGAGGGCGAAATGTACGACCTGAAGATCTCTGCAAAGAATCCTCATGGTGAAGGGATAGGAAGGATAAACAACATCGTTGTCTTCGTCAGGAACGCGAAGTCAAGGATAGGGAAGACGTACAAGGTGAGGATAACGAAGACCCATGAGGCGTTCGCGTACGCCGAGCCGACGGATAATAGCAAGCCTTTTATAGGTAATGGTACTCTATTAGTATAACGGTTATTTTTATTTTTCATTTTCTATTTCATGGTGTCTAAATGGTTGATAGGGAACACTACGAAGCAATAAAGAAGGGTACGACAACGATTGGGATAGTCTGCAGCGACGGCGTCGTGATGGGCGCTGACGCAAGGGCGACGATGGATACTTTCATATCCAGCTCCGAGGCGATAAAGATATACAAGATCAATGACGGCCTCGCGATGACCATTGCTGGAGGAGTAGGCGATGCGGAGTACCTGGTAAAGCTGCTCAAGATGCACGACGAGATGTACAGGATGAACGAGGGAAGGCCGCTTTCGCCGACCTCAGCGACCTCACTGCTGTCGCTCATACTCCAGGAGAACAAGATGTACCCGTTCTTCGTCGGCCTGGTCATAGGAGGGGTGAACAAGGGCGCTCATGAGATATTCAACATTGACATGGTCGGGGGATACACCAAGGAGAGCAAGTTCACAGCGACGGGAAGCGGCTCCCCGACGGCCCTGGGATACATAGAGAGCGTATACAACAGCGAGTTGACAACGCAGGAAGCGGTAAGGCACGTGTCCAAGGCTCTCAGGATAGCGATGAAGCGCGATGCTGCCACGGGCGACGGCACGAGGATAGTGTCCATATCGAAGAAGGGCTTCAAGGAGTACACTAAAGAGGAGCTTGACAAGCTCAACACTGCGAAGTAAGCGGCGGTGCGCAGCGCCATGACGATTCTGAAACGTTGCTAACCAGATGCCAAAGCATATTCTGTGATGAAAGTGGGCGAGGAAGAGTACAACAAAGAGATTCTGGAGAAGGTAAAGGGGCTGATGCCCTCAGAAGCCGGCAACATAGACGTCGAGTTCGAGGGGCCCGATGTGGCCGTCTACGTGGAGAACGTCGCAGCGGTCTACCGCGACGAGAACACGATAAGGAACATATCGGTAGCGGTAAAGAAGAGGCTCATCGTCAGGTCAAAGGCCAACAAGCTGATGGATCCTGAGGATGCGAGGAAGAAGATAAAGGAGCTGCTGCCCGAGGATGCCGGAGTCAACGAGGAGGGCATAAGGTTCTCCCCCGAGTTCTGCGAAGTCTACATAGAGGCGATGAAGCCAGGGCTTGTCATAGGCAAGCAGGGCTCGACGCTGGTCAAGATAATAACCGAGACAGGATGGATACCGAAGGTGCTCAGGATACCGACGATGAACAGCGACGTCATAAAGGGCGTCAGGCAGCTCATGTTCAAGGAGAGCCCCTTCAGGAAGAAGTTCCTGACGACTATAGGCAAGAAGATAAACAGGGTAGTTGTCAAGAACGAGTGGATAAAGGCCACCGCTCTGGGAGGCTTCAAGGAGGTGGGAAGGTCGTGCCTGCTCATAGAGACCAACCATTCCAAGATACTTGTGGACTGCGGCATAAGCCCCGAGCCGGGGATAAAGGGCGCTGACGCCAACGCGTCAGGCAACGGGGAGAACAAGGCGTACCCGTATCTCAGCAACGTCAACCTCACCATGAATGACATAGACGCAGTCATACTCACGCACGGGCACATGGACCACATAGGGTTCGTTCCGTACCTCTACAAGTTCGGGTACACAGGACCCGTCTACTGCACGCCGCCTACCAGGGACATAGCGGCGCTGCTGCTCTACGACTACGTGAGGCTGGTCAACAAGACCGGAGGGACTCCGCTATACAACGAGAAGGACGTCAAGACAATGCTCATGCATACGATAACCAGGGATTACGGCGAGGTCACCAATGTCACCGATGAGATAAAGCTGACATACCACAACGCCGGCCACATACTCGGCAGCGGTACAGTCCACCTCCACATAGGGGACGGCCTGTACAACATAGTCAGCACCGGAGACATGAAGTACGGCTTCACGAGGCTTCTGGACGAGGCCGATACGAGGTATCCAAGGATAGACGCGCTCTTCATGGAGAGCACATACGGCGGTCCTAACGACATAACGCCCAACAGGAAGAACGCTGAGATAGAGCTGCTCGAGGCGATAAAGAACACGGTCATGAACGGCGGCAAGGTGCTGATACCGCTGTTCGCAGTGGGAAGGAGCCAGGAGCTGCAGCTTGTGCTCGAGAGCTACATGACCAACAACCCCAAGTACAAGATAGACGCTCCGATATACCTCGACGGGATGATCCTTGAGGCGAGCGCGATACACACAGCATATCCAGAGTACCTTAAGATGGGCATACAGCAGAGGATACTCAACAACAACTCTCCTTTTGAGAGCGAGATATTCCAGATAGCGAAAGGGGAGAAGAGCGAGATACTGGACAAGGGCCCTTCCGTCATACTCGCGAGCGGTGGCATGCTCAACGGAGGCGCGAGCCTCGAGTACTTCAAGAGCCTTGCAGAGGACCAGAAGAACATGATAGTCTTCGTGGGGTTCAACAGCTCGAACTCGCTTGGGAGGAGGATACAGAACAGGCTGCGCGAGGTCGCATTGCCTGGCGAGGACGGAAAGCTGACAAACTTCAAGATAAACATGCAGGTAAGGACCGTTGAAGGATTCTCGGGGCACAGCGACAGGGCGCAGCTGCTCGATTTCGTAAGGAACCTGAGGCCTTACGCGAAGAAGATATTCACCATGCACGGAGAGGAGTCAAAGTGCGAGGACCTCGCAAGGACGGTCGGCAACATGATGAGAGTGGAGTCAAGGGCGCCGATGAACCTGGACTCTATACGCTTCAAGTAGCATTAAGCAGCGTCTAGATACTCTCCAGCGGCTTGGGTCGTATCCCCGCGTCCTCGTCTTATTTCTTTGAGGAGTATTTCGTCCCTTATCCTGGACAGCCTCTTGGCGTTCGCATCGTATTTTCTAATGAGCTCTGCTTTCCCTATCCTGCTTGCAAGGTTCGATGCGATATCATAGGCATCGGCAGCCTGCAGCAGCGCATGTCTTTGCTCGCGCAGGTAACCCTCCCAGTAGAAGCATTTGGCAAAGTGCTCGAGCATCTTTTTGGGCGGCTTGTAGCCTAGCTCGTCGGCCCTCCTTATAACCTCGCGCCTGTACTTGTTGGCAGTGAAGAGGTCTTTGGTCTGGTTTGCAAGACGCAGGTTTAGCTGAAGGTAAGGATCCCTGGATCCGTTATACTCCTTGGTGGGTCTTCGTAATTGAACAACTGCTTCTACCATTTTGGTCGCCAATCCAGAAAGATGTAGATGGAAATACGTTTTTAAAGCTATTCTGCAGAAACGGCTTCGCGCGCATGCGCTCGCAAGGTTAATAATCGTGGATATTGAAATATTTCTGCGCAATCAGTTGCGCCTGGTTTTGCAATGGATGACGCAGGTATGAGAGGCATAGTGAATTTTCTTTTCGAGGCGGGTTCACTCAAGAACACTCCAAGGAGCGGATGGATGAAGCTCGGGGTCAGGATTCCTGAAAGCGTCGCGGACCACAGCATGAGGACTGCCCTGGTAGGGTGGGTCCTCGCTGATATGGAGGGCGCTGATGCGGACAAAGTTGTCAAGATGTGCCTTGTGCATGACTTCGCCGAGGCGAGAATATCGGACTTGAACATAGTGAACATTTACTACTTGGGCAAGAATGAAGGAGAACTGAAGGCCGAGAAGGATTTCGTAAGGTCGCTTCCGAGCGGGATGAGGAAAGAGATGGGGCAGTTGCTTGACGAATGGCACGCCGCAAAGACAAAGGAGGCTAGGGTGGCGATGGACGCCGACAAGGTAGAGATGTTTCTCCAGGCGCACGAGTATGAGCTGCAGGGATATCCGAAGCAGGCGCTGAAGGAATGGAAGGACAACTCTGATTCCCTGGTCAAGACAAAGTCTGGAAGGAAGCTTATGAAGCTTGCAGGAAACACACACTACAAGGAATGGTGGTCCTTCGCTAAGAGCGGAAAGAAGAAGCGCTAGCCCTGCATTATCTTCAGCAGCTCGTTGAGGACAACATGCAGCTCCTTCATGTTGAAGTGCCCCATGTTTGGCTCTATTATCTTCTTTGCGCGCAGCTCATTCTCAAGGATGTCAGCGTGCCTGAGTGGCACGTATTGGTCGTCGTCAGAGGCTATCACGACGAACCTGCCGCACGCGCCCCTTATCCTGTCCCATTCTATCGGTTTCCTGTAGAAGCCGGCCAGCTCCTTGATGCCGAGGTCATCGGTGAAGCCTGCAACAAGGACCGATCCTCCTATATGCGCATCACCATCTAGAGCTTCAAGGTATCTGAGTATGGTTATGCTGCCAAGGCTGTGGCCCACGAAATAGCATCTGCCATCTGGTTTCCCCACCGCCTCGCGCAGCTTTACGAGCCACGCGTCCATGTCCGGATGCGCTGGATCTGGAAATGAGGGTACATCGACTTCGATGCCGCGCTCCTCCAACTTGGTCTTCAACCACTGGAACCAGTTGCCATCAGGGCTGCCTTCCCATCCGTGCAGTATGTAAACTCGGTCCATGACAGACATTTGATGCTGAGGGATTAAAAGGCTACGCGAACCCCATTACGACCTCTTCCCTGGCCAATCCTTTTAGCGCTTCAAGCAGGCCGGGTATCATCACCTCGGCGACTCTTGCCTGTGCTTCCGTCGTCTGCGCGCCTATGTGCGGCGTTATCAGGACGTTTTCTCTTTGTATTATCTCCAGCTCTGCTGGTTCCTTCGGCGGCTCATTCCAGAGCACGTCAGACGCGTAGAACCCGAGCCTGCCGATGTCCAGGGCCCTCTGCAGCGCGTGCATGTCGACAGCCTTTGCCCTCACCGTATTCACAAGTATGGCACCGTCCTTCATGATTCCGAAAGAGGAATCATCCATTATTGCTCCGTTGTTGACCTCCATGTTGACGTGAAGGCTGACTATGTCGGATCTCGCGAGCAGCTCATGCATCTCGACGGACGTGGCTCCTGCGTTCTTTATCTCTCCGTTCATCTTTGCGATGTCGTTGACCAGTATCGTGACGTTGAACGGGCGCAGCAGCTCCGCGAACCTCGAACCTATCCTTCCGAAGCCGACTATGCCTATTGTCTTGCCTGCAAGCTCCAGGCCGCTGTTCTTGAGGAACTCGCCGTTCTTCAATTTCGCGGAGCCGTTGTATACCCCTCTTAATGCCATGAACGTGAGCGTCAGCGCAAGCTCTGCGACCGATTCGGTTGCAGCCCCAGGCGCGTTGACTACCTTTATGCCGTTCCTTTCAGCTGTCTTGAAGTCTATGTTGTCGGTCCCGACAGCCGCCCTTCCCACTATCCTGAGGCGCTTCCCCTGCTCTATCATCTCGCTGTCCACCGCAAGCCTCGTCCTGCCTATCAGTATCTCGTATCCCGCTATCTCCTTCAGCAGCTCGACGCGCTTTATCCCAGGTACCTCTCTCACGCGCACGCCTTCTCTCCGCAGTGCCCTGACTATCTCCTTGTCGACCTTGTCAACTACTATGGCGTTCAATGCGGCTTGCGCTGCACCTGGCATTCTATCTAGGGGTTTTGTTATTGGCATAAAGACACCTTAAAATTATTCCAGCTTTATGCCAATTAGCATGAAGCTGAGCTTCCTGAGGATGAAGAAGAACCGGAGATAACACTGATGCTTGCACAGGACAGGTAGCCCGATTCTTGTGCTGTCATGTTATCCTTGAGATTGTGTAGCACGATGTGGTATATAAATCTTCTGCAGGGCATTTCATTTCTTCAGCGACTTCAGGTCTATCACGAACCTGTACTTGACGTCTCCTTTTACGATCCTGTCGTACGCCTCGTTTACTTTCTGTATCGGTATGAGCTCTATGTCAGCAGCTATCCCGTGCTTGGCGCAGTAGTCCAGCATCTGCTGCGTCTCCTCGACTCCCCCTAGCCCAGATCCCGCAAGCGCCCTATGCCCTCCGACTATCGAGAAAGCTGCCACCTTCAGCGGACTGCTCGGAAGCCCTACCAGCACCAGCTTGCCGTCAAGCTTCAGCAATGGCATGAACGAGTTGACATCGTGGTCTGCAGATACAGTGTCTATTATCAGGTCGAAGCTGTCATTGTGCCTCTCCATCTGCTTCCTGTCGCTTGTGAGCAGCGCTGCGCTTGCTCCCAGCCTCAACGCGTCCTTTACCTTGTTCTTTGAGGATGTCAGCACAATCACCTTTGCGCCCATCGATTTCGCTATCTTGACCGCGACGTGGCCGAGGCCTCCTAGTCCGAGGACCCCTACAGTCTGCCCCTTCTTGACCTTCCAGTAGCTCAATGGGGTGTATGTCGTCGTGCCTGCGCACATGAGCGGCGCTGTCCTCGCAAGGTCCATCCCCTTGGGTATCCTGAGGACGAATCCCTGGTCAACGACTATGTTGTTGGAGTATCCGCCGAAGGTATGTCCTTTGGTATGCTTGTCGTAGGAACCATATGTCCAGATTGGTCCGCCTTCTACGCAGTTGTATTCGTGACCTTCCTTGCAGTATTTGCATTTTCCGCACGAGCCGACCATGCACCCTACGCCCACTATGTCGCCTTTCCTGAACTTCCTGACGGATTGGCCCACTGCAGAGACCTTCCCTACAATCTCATGGCCCGGAACGACCGGATACGCGGATCCTCTCCATTCGGATCTTGCCGAGTGTATGTCCGAATGGCATATCCCGCAGTACATTATGTCTATGAGCACGTCGGCCTTTCCTACGGGCCTGCGCATGAAGTTGAACGGCGCAAGCTTGCCATTGGGGCTCCTTGTCGCATAGCCTCTTGATGCTATTCCGTTCGATATTGTCGGCATGGATTACTCTCAGCGTTCAAGGTTTTAAATGTAACGCGGCCTTGCATGTTCCTTGCTATCGCTAGGGCTTTTAGCGCGCCGCAAGCGCTATTTGGCGCGTTACGGCATGTCCTTGGATACCACAGTCGCGAGGGTCGTAGGGTCTATGTACGCGTTGGGCGATATGAACGACACGAACTCGCCGTTCTTATAGCCTATGAGCTCTGACGAGCTGAAGCCGTACTGGCCGTTCGAGCCCAGATACGAGTATGTCAGACCGTTGAGCGTCGCGTTGGTCACGTTGAAGTACCCGAAGCTCTGGTTGAGGTTGTAGTCGTACAGCGCCTTCGGATGGGGCGATACGAATACTGTCTCGATCAGGGACTTTGCCTTGAGGTATGCCTGCGGAGAGCTGTTCGTCGGGGTGAAATTGTACACTACGACGTACAACGAGGTTATGTTGTTTGTGTAAACGTAGTCGCTGTAGTTCCCTCCACTTACAGCCTCGGCCTTGGCCATCGATGATGCGAAGTCAGGGAGATAGCCTGACTGGTAGTTGCCGCCTGAGCCTATGAGCGACACAGCTTCGCTGTTGCTTACGCACGAATTGCCGGAGCCGCACTGCGCCGGCTGATATCCTGAGAGCGTCCCTGAGGACTGCTGCTGGGTTCCAGACGGACTGCTGCCTGCTCCTGCAGCGCTTGCGTTTGCTGCTGTTGAGCCTTGGGCCCCTGTCTGCAGCATGGTCGTGCTTGCCTGGGCCCCATTTCCCGATCCTGTTGTTCCGGTCGAGGCCGCGTTGCCGTTGGTTCCAGAATGGAGCCCTCCAGAAGAGCTAGAGGATGTGTACAAAAACGCTCCCGCTGCCACCACTACTATTACGATAGCTATTCCAGCTACCATTAGGTTGTTTGCCACCCAATCACGGATACATTCCGTATAATGTTATTAAATGTCTTTTGTTTTTCAGAATAGGACGCCTTGGCCGGGATTCGGACCCGGGTTTCTTGGCCTTTGTGAATAAACTCACAAAAACTCGCAAGCGCCCTGCCACACAACAAGTGTGTTGACAGGCTCGCATCCTAACCACTAGACGACCAAGGCATCTAGAAGTTATTTGCATGGTAGGGCTTAATAATGTTAATGAATTTTAGGAAATCTTGTCGCACAGCAACCCTGAATATTGGATTATAATTTGGTCTTTTATCAATGTTCTTATAGCAATTATACTTTATCCCAAGTCCCCTTAATGAGGTTCCTATATCCCTAGCCAGGTTACTGGATATCGTTGAGAAGACCGCCACATGTTGTTTCTTGTTAATGTATCCGTCAGTATCCATTAACCCCTTTAGAAAACCGGTAATGAAACCTTTGGTTCTCTTTACTCCAGGAGCCAATCGCACTGTTTTTGTCTTTGTATGCTCCCATCTGAGATATGTCCGGATAAACGCTATTAAATCCGCAGAGACTAAACGCAGCACAGCCACATTCTTTTTAGTATCTATAAAGATGCTTGGATTTTTACCGAACAAAGAAAACATAAGCCCTTTCAGATGGTTTATGTATCCAGTGTCTGCTCGGTTTATGTAAATCCTTATCTGGTGCTTGTATGCACGGTCTTTTGTGTAATTACCATCGCCTGCAAACGCACCCATGAATTCACCTACTGACAGGTTAGAACCTAGGTCAAATCGCAAACTCTTCGGGGCAACATAGTTAGAGTAATCGCTGTACCAATACTGAACGGTTGATTTTGGTAGGGAAAGACGAGTATAAATCTCATTCAGGCTGCCTGTCTTGGCGAGTTCCCTTATCATAATCCTTTGATAAGCGGTTAATCGTTTCATTAAAGCACCATATAGGCACTTTTAACAGCATCATTCAGTGAGCAGTTTCTGCAGCTCCTTGAGATAATTGTCATCGGCGCGAGGGCCCATTAGCGTAGTTACGTATCCCGGATAGGAATCGAAGTGGACATTCTCCTTGGCAATGTGCTCCTTGAAGCCCTTATCGGTGCCTATCGCAGGATATAGCTTTGCGTGGAGATGGTTGACCCCTGTGCCTTCGAGCACCATGTGCACCCTCCCCACGTTGAGCTTCCTCTCGATCTGCTTTGACACCCTTTTCACGGCCATCATGAACTCCTTGAGCTCTTCGTCATCTATGTCGAACGCGTAGCTCTCCCTGTGCCCCTTTGGTATTACAAGCGTCTGCCCCTTGATGTTGGGGAATATGTCCAGGAACGCGATGTGCCTTTTGTCCTCGTATATCCTGTACGAAGGGAGCTCTCCGTTGACTATCCTGCAGAACAGGCAGCTTTCAGCCATGCGTTAACACCTATGTCCCGTTGGGGTGAGTCGAACACCCAACCTGCCGCTTTCCAACACGTAAGTGCTGCTACGAACTACAGGCGGCCGCTCTAGCCATTGAGCTACAACGGGATTAGCAACTATAGAGATTGTGTAATATTATTTATATATATGCAATCGCTAGAATATCCATATGCCTGCTAAAGGAGCTGATGGTAGGAGAGCGTCTCCCAAGGCGAAGATGCCCAACCTGCTGTCGGGGAGTGAGGAGACCGCAGGCTCGGTGCCCGAGGATGTTGACGGGACACCGCAGAAGCACCAGAGATACACGCACGTGCCCCTGTCGTTCTACTGGCTCAAGGACGTGCTCAGGCAGTTCGTGAGCCATGAGAACTTCCCTGACGCGCTGGCCATAGTCTTCTCGGCTGCGAGCATAGCCATAGCGTTCCCCTTCTTCCCTTACGTGATACTGATACCGTTGCTGATAGGCACGTTCGTGCTGACCCTGCTCTCGCCGCTTCTCGGCCTCATGGGGCTGCTGTTCGAGACCCTGCTCATGTTCATGTACCAGGCGCCGCTGCTCGCCTGGGTCATGACGCTATTCATCAGCGTGGCGCTCTTCCTGGGCTACAAGCACTACAGGAGCATAACGTTCGTATACACGCTGTCGATGCTGCCGCTCTCCTTCCTGGGCTCCTTCCTCGAGCTCCCGGCATTCATAATCGGGGTGCTGTACATAGGCTACAGGAGGGCGATGATATCTGTCGTCGCGATACTGGTGATGCTGAGCATCCTGTCCGGCGTTACTGGCGTGGCGCTGAACGGGCCGTTCATCTATGACGGATTGGCCGCGCACGCCGCCATGTCATCCAACCCTGCAGTGCAGTTCATGGCCCCTTCGATGCGCATCTCAAGCCTCCTCGGCTTCCCCGATGCGGTCTCAGGCGCGTTCGGAGACATGGTGAAACCGGATGTCGCGAGCAACATATACAACGCCTTCGACGCTGTCATATCTGCCGTAATCTTCAACCTCCCGCTCAGGCTCATCGAGATGGCCGTGTGGCTCGTAGTCGTGTCGGCCATGACGATGTACGTGATAAACAGCAGGTCCGCGTACAAGGGCACCGTTGCGAGCCTCTTCTCGGTGATACTGCTAGCCAACTACGCTGTGCTCTCTTACGTCTCCAACTCAAGCTTCGACTATTTCGTGGTATTCGGGTTCATAGCCGCGCCGATAGTCATATTCTTCCTCGAGTTCAACAACATAGGAGTTGTCAAGGCCCTGGAGGTCATGAAGAAGGACTTCCTGGGGAAGTTCGGCGAGGCGTTCGAGGACCTGACCAGCGGCTCAAGGGAAACCTTGGACGACGTTGCCGATTATGAGGAGACCAAGAAGGAGCTGCGCGAGGCGATACTCGCGCCGATAGAGCACAGGGAGATATCCGGAGCCTACAACATAAAGCCGGCGAAGGGAATCCTTCTCTTCGGCCCTCCGGGAACGGGAAAGACCATGCTGATGCGCGCGATAGCCAACGAGCTGCGCGCGAGGTTCTTCTACGTAAAGACAAGCTCGCTGCTCTCGCCCTACATGGGGGAGAGCTCCCAGACCCTTTCGAGGATATTCGCGACGGCGAAGAAGCACGCTCCAGCGGTCCTCTTCTTCGACGAGATAGACGGGATAGCGGGCAACAGGGAGCTGCAGACGGCCGCCGGGGACAGGCAGCTGCTGTCGACGCTCCTCAGCGAGATGGACGGGTTCCAGAAGATAGAGGGGGTCGTGATAGTCGGCTCGACCAACGTGCCCAACCTTTTGGACCCGAGCATACTCAGGCCGGGGAGGTTCGACAAGATAATATACATGGAATTGCCGGACAAGGACGGGCGTGAGAAGATCTTCAGGCATTATCTCAGGAACCTGCCAGTCAGCAAGAGCGTAGACTTCGACAAGCTGACCTCGCTGACGAACAGGTACACCGGAGCGGACATAAAGAACGTCTGCGAGGAAGCTGCCAGGAAGGTCGCGGACGAGGCGGTGAAGGAGGCGAAGGTGCTGCAGATGAACACCGCCGACCTGCTCAACGTCATAAAGATAACGAAGCCCTCGACGTCGCTGTCCAGGATAGACCAGTACAACACCTTCAAGATGGACTACGAGAGGAGGACCCATCCGGAGATGCTCGACAGGCGCGAGAGCACGATCAGCATAGACGATGTCATAGGGCTGGAGAGCGCGAAGAAGGCGCTGTACGAGGCTGTCGAGGTGCCGATACTGCATCCGAACCTCGTCAAGAAGTACGACGTGCCGGAGACCAAGGGCATACTGCTGTTCGGCCCTCCGGGAACGGGAAAGACGATGCTGATGCGCGCGATAGCCAACGAGCTTGGAGACGTGCACATGGTGATACTGTCTGGAGCAGACGTCAGCAGGCTGGGGCTCGAGCGTGCCGTCTTCACAGTCAAGGAGACGTTCAACAGGGCCAAGGAGAACGCGCCTGCGATAGTATTCATAGATGAGATAGACGCGCTGCTGCCAGGAAGGGACAGCGCAAGCGAGCTCGGAGTAGGAATAGTCGGGGAGTTCCTTCAGGAGTTCGACGGCATAAAGCCTAGCTCAGGCATAGTGGTCGTCGGCGTCACGAACAGGCCGGACCAGCTCGACTCAGCAATGCTCAGGGGAGGCAGGTTCGACAGGCTGATATTCGTGGCGCCTCCGGGCAAGGATGACAGGGAGCAGCTGTTCAAGCATTATCTGAGGAAGGTGGCGCTGTCTGACGACGTCGATTTCGAGAAACTGGCTTCCATGACGGTAGGATACACCGGCGCAGACATCGCGAACGTCTGCAGGCAGTGCAAGATGTCAGCTCTCGAGAAGGACCTGTCGACGGCGCAGGAATCGAAGATAACGATGAAGGAGCTGCTGAAGGCGCTTGACACGATAAGGCCATCCGCTCCTGAATCGGTGCTTGGAAGGTACATAAACTTCCTCGCGCTCCATGGGGGTAAGTGATGCTGCCACTACTGCCCCTGATAGTGCTTGTGCCTCTCGCTGCGATAGTCCCGCTGCTCGTGTTCGACAGGAGGCGCGCCCATGATGTCGCGCTCGGCGCTTCGATAGCCACGTTTGCGCTGGTCGCGCTTATGGCGTATCTCGCGTACGCGAACGGCCTCGATTCGCTATCCTTCAACAGCGCCTACATAAAGGAGCTAGGGATAGGCTTCGAGTTCGGGCTCACGAGCGCGGGGCTGATGCTCGCTGTCATGACGAGCGTGGTATTCCTCGCGGCATCGGTTGTCGGAAGGTACTTCATACGGGAGCGCGAGAGGATATACAGCATCATCTTCCTGCTTGCCGAGGGGTCGTCGCTCGGGGTCTTCCTCTCGGGCAACCTCTTCCTGTTCTACCTCTTCTGGGAGATCGGCGAGGTCATGATGTTCTTCATCATATTCCTGTACGGAGGCTTCAACAGGAGGTACGCGTCGCTCAAGTTCATACTCTATTCAATAGTCTCGAGCCTCATGCTTCTGATAGCGATAATACTCATATACACTGGCTCATCAGTCCACACATTCAGCATCTCGGAGCTGCGCACCTTCGCGAACTCGATACCGAATGAGGTGCAGCTCGCGATAATAGCGCTGATGCTTGGCTCCTTCCTGATAAAGATGCCCGTGTTCCCGTTGCACACGTGGCTCCCTGACGCGCACACAGAGGCTCCCACCACAGGAAGCATGATTCTGGCAGGGGTGCTGCTCAAGTTCGGAGGCTACGGCCTCTTCCTCATGTTCCTGCTGCTGCCGCTTGCACGGCACTACGCTCTGCACATGGCGCTCCTGTTCATACTCTCATCCACATACGCGGCGATACTCACCCTCAGGCAGACCAACATCAAGAGGATGATAGCATATACGAGCATAACCGACATGGGGATAGTAGGCATGGGGATTGCGTCGGGCAGCCAGATAGGCGTATCAGGTGCGCTGTTCCTGATGCTGGCGCACGGCATAGCAGTGTCGCTCCTCTTCCTGATAGCTGGCACGCTCGACGAGCTCTACGGGACCATGGAGATAAGCAAGATAGGCGGCGTCGTCAGGAACTTCCCGTGGCTTGCGTACCTCTTCGTCGCAGGGGCCTTCATGCTCCTCGGGCTGCCCCTGACAGCAGGGTTCGTAGGGGATGTCCTCGTCTTCATAGGATCGTTCTCAACATTCAAGTTCGTCTCGCTGCTGCCGCTGCTCGGCCTCGCGGTAGTCGGCGCTGCGCTCTTCTGGGTGGCTGAGACGACCTTCTTCAGGAGCTCGAGGGTCACCGAGCCCTACAACGCCATAGACAGGGAGGTCATGGCCGGCGCGGTGCTGCTCATCGCAGCCTCAGTAGTCCTAGGGGTGCTGCCGTTCGTGCTGCTCGGCTAGTACCCTATTCCAGTGTGCCTTGCGATCAGTATTACGATTACGAGTATTAGCGCAACCGTGAAGTTGTCGTCCATCTTGACATCGAGGCCCTCTGCAGCCGCAGCTATCAGCGACAGCGGCACGGAGTAGTACCCTATGAACGGGTACGAGAGCGCGAGGGTTGAGCAGAGGTATGCGGCCGTTCCTGATACGGTCTTCTTCCTGTTGTACGGCAGGCGAGGGCCTCCCAGCCTTAGCCCCACGAATGTCGCTATCGGGTCGCCTATGAATATCGCTATCAGCGCCGCGATGACGAAAGGGCCGGACAGGAAGGACGCAACGAGCATGGAGCCTATGGCCAGCCATATCGCGCCATGCCCCAGTATGCTTCCCCTCCTCTCGAAGCTGTAGACGAACCTGGAGAATGCATTCCTCTTGAACGTCTCGGACAGCACGACGACATAGGTCATGAAGACCACGAGCAGCATGAGTATCATCGATGCGACGCTCTCCCTGAACGCGAAGAAGATAGCGATTAGGAGGACGCCGACAAGGAAGTGGAGTATATCGCGCTTCTCCTCCTTGTTCTTCTCGACATTCGCTGTGCGCGCCGACTCCTTGTATATGACCGAGCCGATCATGCCGAAGAGGACGGACTGCAGCAGGAAGTTAGTGTAAGAGAACATGTTCACTGCGATGTATGCTGTGCCCGCCATCAGGTACAGCAGCCTCTGCGACGGGATGCTTGAGCCGAGGACGCAGCTGAACACCAGTATGCCTATCTCAAGCTCGACGATGCCGTACAGCGGGATCGACTCGCCGACGAAGACTACGGCGCCAAGGATGACGAAGAATAGCAGCGATGCCAGCTGCTTCCTTCCGTATCCCCTTATCCTGTCAGCGGAAAGCAGCGCGATGACGGCATAGAATGCTATTGCTGCAAATTGGTACGTATCCATATGCTCACACTATGTAGATTAGCCATGCGGCTATTATGAAGCCGAGCACGATTATGAACGGGACGTAGCGCTTGCTCATCCTTATTATGTCCATGCCGACCTTTGTTATGAGGGCTTCTGAGCCCGTCCCCCAGGTCTTGAAGTCCTTAACAGTCGCTGACACGTAGGCGCTGCTTACCGGGCCCAGGTCCTTGAGTGCCTCCTCCACCATCCCGTCGAGTATAGGCATCACCTCGCTTGCCCTAGTGTACCTCCCCAGCGAGTTGCTTGCCGACATTGCGAGCGAGTTGACAGAATGCGTGTCGGTCGTGTAGAGCTCCGCGTCAAGCCCGAACCTGTCCTTCACGTGCCCTATCACGGCCTTGCGGAAGGCAGGGAGCATGTTGTTTGCGTCGAAGTAGACCATGCAGAACTTCCTCTCTTTGGACGAGAATACGCATACGCAGCTGTAGCCGCTGCCGAGGTCCCTTGCGCCGCTCAGCAGCGAGGAGAGCCTCCTGGCGGATGAGCCGAACAGCATCTTTGACGCTCCGCGGGCCCTGACAGACTGCCTTATCGCCCTCTCGTACCTGGCGACATAGGGGCTTCCGTCGTATATGCCCTTCAGGTCGTCTGGCGGTGCCGATTCGTACCTGGAGTTGTGTGCATCGATGAGCATGGTCCTTGAGGCGCCGTTCAGCGCAGCAGCCCTCTCCAGTCTGAGGCCCATGTTCCTTGATATGTCCTCCGTGACGGATGGCGCCTTGGTTACGGTGAGGAGGTTGACAGAGTTTATCTTCACGTTTATCGACCTGCACTGGCCGTCCCTCCCGAAGCCTATGCTGCCCAATGCGGGCCTGAAGCTGCCCTCCCTGATCGAGGCTATCCTGTCTATGACCTGCCTGTTCAGGCCCTCCACCTGCGTGGTGCTTATCGGGTTGTCGTCTATGTTTACGGCCCCGTGCACTATGAATGGGCTGGCCTTGAAGTCGGATATTATGTGCCTGCCGAGATGCTCCGTTATGACGCTGCCGCCTATGTTGGCGAACGGGCCGTAGTGCAGGTCAGGCTTGACGAAGACGGCCTTGAAGCTGCTTCTCCTCTTGAGCACGAGTATGTCGATGTTGACGTCGCGCTTCACCCCGCCGCTGCCCAGTATCTTGGTGTCCCTGGTGAACTCGTAGAGCAGCTGGCTCACCATGGAGCCGAACAGCGCGACGCTGCTCACGTCCAGCTGCTTCTTGGCGGGCCTGTCGATTATGTATATGACGGCGTAGCCCACTGCGGCGAAGACGAGCATGCCTGCGGAGAGCTTGATAAGAGTGGCCTCGATGGGCATGTTGAAGTCCAGTATGCGGCTGCCGAACGGTATGTAGAAGATGACGTTGAGGAGCGGCTGCACCGACGCGGTGATTGGGGCGCTCTTCCTCTGCCCCACTGCGAGCTTGTTTATGAAGAACCAGTAGCCGTAGACAGCAACATTGCCGAGCAGGAGCAGCAGGTACGCTATGGACTGTATGCCGGTGACGAGGTAGAGGAGGTAGCCTGCAAGCAGGAACAACGAGTATGCTGACGATATGGCAAGGGCCGCGAACATCGCGTGCTTCATCCTCAGGCTCCTCTTCATGCCCTTTATCGTTATGACTGTGAGGATCGCGGGCATGCTTATGACAAATATGCCGGAGCTGACCCCGTAGAGCGAGAGGTTGAGTATGCCATCAAGGCTGCCGATGTGCACTATGAGCACTGCGAGGATGCCGAAGAGCGCGCCGAGGAGAAGGACCATGGCGAGCTGCGCCACTATGCCTGGCACAGACATGTTGAAGTATGTAGCGTACTTTGTCAGGTCGCCCTTTCGAGCAGGCATCAAAAAACCTACTTTCCGTAGCGCCTGTCCCTCTTGCCATAGTCTGCCAAAGCAAGGTTCAGGTCGCGCTTCGTGAAGTCGGGCCAGAGCTTGTCCGAGAAGTAGAGCTCAGAATAGTATGACTGCCAGGGCATGAACCCCGATAATCTTCTCTCGCCGCTCGTCCTTATTATGAGGTCAAGGTCAGGCACCGCAGACGATATCAGCTCAGACTGGAACTTCTCCACAGTCCCGTTCAGTCCTTTCCTGACGCTGCCGGCGAAGTTCTTTGCGGCCTGGAGTATGTCCTCCCTGCCGCCGTAGCCTATTAGCAGGTTTATCGACTTATCCTTGTAATGCTCGGTGTCCGTCTCGAGCTTGCGCAGCGCCCTGTTGAGGTCCTTGGGCAGTATCTTCCTGTCCCCGACTATCCTTATGCGCGCCCTGTTATCGTGGACCATCTCGAGCATCTCCTGATCCGTCGCGACGTTCTTGTATATGGTGAAAAGCGCCCTGACCTCTATAGGGTTCCTGCCCAGGTTTTCGGGCGAGAGCGCCCACACGCTGAGGTTGTTTATGCCATAGCCCATGCACCATCTGCTGAAGTCTATGAACTTCCTTACGCCTAATTCGTACCCGTTGAAAACGGACATGCTGTGCTTCCTGGCCCAGCGCCTGTTGCCGTCGGGTATCAGGGCTATCGTCTTTGGTAAAAACCTGAAGGCCATCAAATTCACTTATACTATCTGATGAATCTATATAAAGATATGTCCATTGGCGACGGCATACTTAAGCGTTATAAATTAGACCTGCCAAAGCGATATCATGGAAGACGTAGAGAGCACGCTGAAGGGCAGGATAAGGGACGTACCCGACTACCCGAAGGAGGGCATACTTTTCAGGGACATCACGCCTCTGCTCAAGGACGGCAAGGCATTCGCGCTCTGCATAGACGGGATGGCGGAGAGCGTCAAGGGCATGGACTTCGATTACGTCGTAGGGATAGAGGCAAGGGGCTTCATAATAGGGGCCGCGCTGGCGTACAAGCTCGGGAAAGGGTTCATACCAATAAGGAAGATGGGCAAGCTGCCGTACAAGAGGATAAGCAAGGAGTACGCCCTCGAATACGGCACAGCCACGATAGAGATGCACCATGACGCGCTTGCCAGCGGCCAGAGGGCATTGCTGGTAGACGACCTTCTCGCGACAGGAGGCACTGCCAAGGCCGCAGCCGAGATGGTAGAGTCCGTGGGAGGGCATGTCGCGGGGTTCGCGTTTGTGATAGAGCTTGAGGCACTGAACGGAAGAGGCGCCCTTGGGAACAGGGACATCAAGGTCCTCGTCAAGTACTAGGTGGCCGTATGCTTCTCGAGATGCTGATTCTGCAGACAGGCTTCCAGATACTCAGCGGCGCAGCCGGCGCCATCAACTCCATCATATCGCAATACGGCTACGTAGGCATATTCGTACTCATGACGCTTGAGTCCGCATCGTTCCCCATACCGAGCGAGGTGGTGCTGCCTGCTGTCGGGCACTTCGTGTACACCGGGCAATTGAACCCTTACCTTGCAGCTGCAGACGTGCTTCTCGCGAGCCTCACCGGCTATCTCATAGACTACACGATAGCCTATTACATAGGGAAGGAGGTCGTCTACAAGCACCTCGGCCTGTTCAGCATAAAGAGGGAGAGCATAGAGGCCTTCGACAGGTGGTTCTTGAGGAACGGCCCGTTCGCGGTCTTCGTGTCCAGGCTGCTCCCAGGAGTGAGGGGGCTCATCAATTTCCCCGCAGGGTTCGCGGAGATGCCGCTGGGCAAGTTCATCGCATATTCGATGATTGGCGCTTTCATCTGGGAGATAGCGCTCATGGCGTTCGGGTACTACGCGCTATCCACAGGAAGCCTGACGATAAGCATTGTCGCCATTGCGCTGTTCCTGATAGCCCTTTATGTGGTATACTCGCTTGCGGCAAGGCACATCAGAAAAGGATGAAGGATTAGAGGAGCTACTTTGATTCGGTCTCCTTGTGCTCTATTATGTAGTTCCTGACTATCTTTATGACCTGGTCTATAGCCCGCTTTATGTCTGCCTCTGTCTTCGCGCCAGTGCAGATTATCTTTCCGTTCTTGAACAGGAGCAACGCGGTCTTGGGATCGTGTATCTTGCATATGGCACCAGGGAACTGCTCGGGCTCGTAGTCGACGTCTGGAGACGCCTTTGCTATGCCGTAAAGGTCGAGCTCGACCCCCAGGTCTGCGCTTGCAACGATGTTCTCAATCTTGAAGACAGGCTTGAGTTCTACCCTCTTACCCGATTTAGCGTTCTTCGCCATGCGATTCACACTACTATTGAAAAGCAAGTGTTTATAAAGGTTTATAAAGCAAAGTATAAATATTCCTAATCTGTTCAGAGGTAATTAGCATGACTGGAAGGTCGCACGGTCTCTTCGTAGGAAGGACAAGGCAACTAGCAAGGCACAATCCGCCATCAAGGCTAGGCATAAGCAAGCTCCTTAAGAACTTCAGCATAGGCGCGAAGGTACTGATAGCGCCTAAGGGCAACTTCAACAACATACCGCACCCGAGGTACAGGGGCAGGGTGGGAACGGTCATAGAGAAGAGGGGCGATGCTTATGTCGTTGAGATACACACGAGCAAGTCGACCATCAGAAAGCTCATAGTGCCGCAGATGCATCTTGACAGCGCCTGAACTTTTCCTCAGCGGCAAATTTAAATACCAGAATCAGTCCCCTATCTCACCATGGCAGGTTCTGATGCTTATAGGACGAGCCCTAACAGCGCCCAGTCAATGTTCGGGGGCAAGGGCGGTGAGGAGAAGGTACACAGGCTCCTCGACAGGAGCAGGCCCTATTTCGAGCTTTTGAGAAGAGTGGAGGGGGAATTCGGAAGCATCAGCGAGCCCGCGAACTACAGCAAGCTCCCGAAGGAGCTGCAGGCGCTGTTCGAGTGCAGGAGAGTCGAGGTCGAGAAGAAGCTAATGCTGAGCACGTTGAACGTGACAGCGAACGGCGTCAGGCCCGCGCTTGACATAGGCAACAGCGCGTACAAGGAGATGCTTGCAAAGAGGTATCCGGACGTTGTAGTAGAGCACGGCAGGGAAGCTGAAGCGGCTGCAATTAGAGAAGCGCAGCGCCTAAGCGACGAGGAGTTCGAGAGGAGCTATCTCAGACGGAGAAACGGTGGTTCTCCGGCCGGCAACGGAAAGGTCAGCGAACAGAAGATAAGGGAGATGCATGCGGACGGCAAGACTGTAGCTGAGATGGCTGCAGAATGCAACCTGCATCCCAACACATTCTACCCTAGACTCAGGAAGATGGGGCTCCAGCCCAACAGACCTGCGAGGAATGGACCAGCACATGAATCCGAACGCAAAGGAAAAAGAGCTGGGAGAAGAAAGGTAACTGACGAGCAACTCATAACTGCGCAGCGCGAAGGAAAGACCGTATCGGAGATGGCTGCATTGTTTGGCATAGGCCAGAACTGGGTACGTGTGCTGCTAAACAGGCTGGAACTGGAGCCGAACAGGCCGGAGAAGCGTCAGGCAGCGCACAGGATTGCCAAGGGACGTTTCCAAAAGATCACGAATGAACAGCTCATTGCAGCGCATGAGGCCGGAAAGATGCCGGAGGAGATAGCCTCTGAGTACAGGATGAGCAGATGGGCAGTATATTCGAGGATGAGAAAGCTGGAACTCATGCCGAATAGGAGAAAGGCATACAGCGACGAGCAGATAACCGATGCAATTTCGAGGGGCTTGACGGCGCCGCAGGCGAGGAAAGAGATCGGCATCAGCCATCAAGTCTACCGCAAGAGAGCCGGGGAGTTGGAACTGGAGGTGCCCTTATCCAACGGCGGGGTGAGCGACGACGAGATAATAGCGGCGTTCAGGCTTGGAGGCACTCAGGCTGAGATGGGCAATAGGGTGGGCCTGACGCAGGGTGCGATGTCCGCAAGAGTCAGGAAACTAGGCCTTGTGGAGAAGAAAGTCCGCAAGCCCCGGAAGGAGCTTGCCGACGAAGACTACAAGGATGCGCATGCAAGGTACATCGACCAAGAGGTAGGGTACAGGACGCAGCGCGAGGTTGCCAATACCCTTGGAGTGGTACAGACTACGGTCTCTAACAGATGGTCAATATTGGGGCTCGCGACGATCTGAAAAACAGTTCAGTAGCCTTCGTGATGGAAAGAGGGCCTCGTAAGTATGTAGAACCTGCTGTCGCCCTTCAGCTCCATGACCACCCTCTCTGCGAGCAGCTTTACAGGATCCTGCAGCAGCGGCACCCTCTTAGTTATGTCCTCGAAGCTCTCGAAGGGCTTGTCCTCCCTAGCGTCGAGTATCGCGGTGAGGTGCTTCTTGCCTATCCCAGGAAGCAGCTCCAATGAGTGCATCCTTATGTTGAGCGGCGAAGCGGTGTTGAACATCTCGACGAAATGCTTCTCGTTGCCCTTGATTATCTTGTAGATCGCAGGCATCAGCTCGTTCTTTGCGCCTTCAGTCAGCTCGCTGTACGAGAGCCTGCCTTTTATCAGCGATATCTTGTCCCTGTCCCCCTTTCCTATGTAAACCCTCTCTGCTGTCTTGATGTCGCCGTCCTTCGCTACCGCTTCGAGGAGCGTGAACCTCTGCTCCCCAAGCAGCTGCACCAGCGGCTCCGATTTGATGGACGATGACCTGCCAGTAGGCAGATAGTCTAGCACTATTGCGTATTCCTCAAGACCCTCTCTCCTCTGTTCCGTCTCCTCCATGCTCTCCCAAATGAAGCCTTATTGCTTTCCCCTGTGGCTCTCGACTATGCCCATCAGCTTCTTGCAGGCCTCGTCGTCAAGGGTGAGCCTGTCCATGACAAGTATCAGCTTCAGCTGCGTGATGTCTATCGGCATTATCTCTACGGTCTTTGTGGCAGTCTTCTCGCCCATGCCGTTCTCCATCAGCTCCTCCTTCATCTTCTCCGCCTCCTTCTTGCCCAGCTTAGAGAACTTCTTCGCATGCTCCAGCTCTATCTGCTGCTCGTACCCGAGCTCGCCGTCCTTCTGCCTATCCTCGAGTATGTCCAGCACGTCTGCGATCGAGACCATCTTTGAGGCAGTCTGCTTCTTTCCAATCATAAGTACCCCGTAGATATTATTGCTGAATACCTTAATTTAAATGTATTGTTTGGTATAAGGTTAGTGTGACGGAATGGACGCCCGCGACGCATATCTCAAGGTAAAGGAGGAGATGAAGAAGCACATAGCGGGCAAGGAGGAGACGATAGAGCTGCTTTTCACAACGGTCGTGGCCAACGGGCACGCGCTCCTTGAGGGAGTCCCGGGAGTTGCAAAGACCACCATGTCCAAGGCGCTCGCGGACTGCATACAGGCTGACTTCAAGAGGATACAGGGATCGCCTGACCTTGTGCCCAGCGACATCATAGGCGAGGCTTACCTCGACAGCCAGAACGAGACCCAGTTCAAGAAAGGGCCCATCTTCACTAACATACTCCTTGTCGACGAGCTCAACAGGAGCCCCCCTAAGACCATGGCCGCTTTCCTCGAGACCCTTGAGGAGCGCATGGTGACCGTTGGAGGCGTCAACATGCCGCTGATGAAGCCTTTCACCGCGCTTGCGACGCAGAACCCTCTCAGGATCGAGGGCACTGAGCAGCTGCCGAAGGTGCTTGCGGACAGGTTCGTGATGAAGATAGACGTTGATTATCCCTCGATGGAGGAGGAGGTGAGCATGCTCAGGATAAAGGAAGCGGAGGAGAAGGTGCTGACGAACAAGATCATAGCCACTAACGATGTCCTGGATTTCCAGGCCCAGGCAAAGGGCGTCAAGCTGCCGGATGATGTCGCAAGGTTCATAGCTCAGATAGTGGCTGAGAGCAGGAAGGACCTGCACGTGGTCATGGGCGCGAGCCCGAGGGCCGACATCGCTTTCATGCAGTGCTCCAAGGCGAGGGCGCTGATAAACGGAAGGAACGAGGTAACAAAGGACGACATAAGGTTCCTGGCCAAGCCGGTGCTGAGCCACAGGATGACTGTAAGGTCGACAGGGGGGATAGGCGTCCACGGCATCATCGACGGGATTATCGCCTCGGTAGCCTGATCATCTTATTATTTCGGACAATGCCTCGTAGCTCCTGAGCGCGTCCTCCTTGCTGACTATGAGCATGGTCTCGGTGTAGCAGGATATGAACTCTATCACGTTGATGCTCCTCTCCGCAAGCAGCGAAGTCACGAATGCGAGCACTCCTGAGACGTTCTCCAGCTTCTCCTCGGAGTATATTATTATCGCGGAGCAGTTCTCGTGCACCTTTATCAGCGACGACTTCTGCTTCCTCGTCATGGACTTGAATGCGTTCTTGTCAGTGAGGTACACGTAATAGGAATCGACCTTGACCTCCGCCTTGTTGTCTATGTCCATCTTCTGGCTTGATATTATCACGTAGACGCCGTCAAGGAGGGTTATCCGGTTCTCCTTCAGCACTTCGAGGGCGCGCTTCTCTATGGTTCCCTTCATGCTGCCTATCTGCGCGGCGTACCTCCTGACTGCTGCCTTCACTGCCTGGTAGCTGCCTATGTTCAGCTCCTTCTGCACAAGCCTTGAGAGGGAGCTGAAGTTGACTATGCCGCTCTCCAATGCCTCCATCGTGTATGGCTTGTTCTTCAGGTAGGTCCTTACCAGATCTGCGATCTTCGTCTCGGCCATTTTGTCCCATTTGATACATTTTAAGCTCAATTTGCATCAAATATGGCGCAAGGTTAATATATATAGGTATCGCCCAATATGTCTGGTAATTATAGTGACTGCTATTGGGGAGAAGCAGAAGCCTGCGCTGGTGACCAAGGTCCTGGTAAGGGCAGATGTTCCAGACACCATGAACAAGGGCATAAGGAGCAGCGGCAGGATGGAGAAGGTTGACCTGGAGCTCGCGAGCCGAGAGCATGCGGCCTACAAGCAGGCGATACGCGATGCCGGCGGCCATGTCATGGAGATACCGAAGAGCAAGCATCCTGACAGCGTATACGTGCAGGACACCGCCTACATAATGGCGGGATCCGGCTCCGACTGGAAGCCCATCGCGATAATAGCCAATCCAGGGAATCCAGACAGGCGGAAGGAGGTTGGGGAGATCAAGGAGTTCGTCGGATCGCTTGGCATAGAGACGATAAAGATAAAGGGCAAGGGCACGTTCATAGAGTTCGGAGACGTTGAGAGGGTGGGGAACACCATGATCATAGGGCTGTCCGAAAGGACCAACTTCGAGGGGGCCATGTCCTTCATGCGAGAGGCGCGAAGGATAGACCCGAGCATAACGTCATTCCAGCTGCAGAACATAGAGGGTGTGCTCCACCTTACAACAGGCATGACTCCCCTCACTAAGGAGGTCTTCCTTAAGAGCCCGCACCTGACAGCTGACATTGTGGAATACATAGCCGGCAAGAAGGTGATAGAGCTCGATCCCAAGGACGCTTACGCAGCGAACGTGCTGCAGGTGAACGGAGGAGTGGTTGTGCCCAAGGAGTTCCAGACTGTGTACAACCTCGCGCTGCAGTACTACGACGAATCGAAGGTGCAGCAGGCGCCTACGAGCCAGACGCAGATACTCAACGGCAGCCTGACGTGCGCATCTATAGTCTGGCAGGAGCTGGCAAGGAAATGAATTCTGATAAGGACAGCGGCAGGGGTGCCGCTGGCCTGTTGCGCTTATTGGAAAAATAGATGAGAACATGGCGAAGGAGAAGATTGTATTGGCATACAGCGGAGGTCTTGACACATCGGTCATACTCAAGTGGCTGGTGAACAAGGGCCTTGAGGTCATCTGCTTCGTAGGTGACATAGGGCAGCACGAGGACTTCGAGGCGATAAGGAAGAAGGCGATAGCGACAGGCGCCTCCAAGGTCTACGTCGAGGACCTCAAGAAGGAGTTTGTCACCGATTTCATATTCCCTGCGCTCAAGTGCAACGCGCTATACGAGGGCAGGTACCTGATGGGCACGTCACTTGCAAGGCCGCTGCTCTCGAAGAAGCAGATAGAGATAGCGAACAAGGAAGGGGCCCAGTATGTCTCGCACGGCTCCACGGGCAAGGGCAACGACCAGGTGAGGTTCGAGCTGTCGTACTTCGCGCTTGATCCCAAGATAAAGGTGATAACGCCTTGGAGGGACAAGGAGTTCCTGAACCAGTTCAAAGGACGTGATGACCTTATAGCGTATGCGAAGAAGTACGGGATACAGGTAAAGGCATCTGTTGCCAAGCCGTACAGCGAGGACGAGAACCTGATGCACATAAGCCACGAGGCAGGCATACTCGAGGATCCTTTGCTCAGGCCGGCCGAGGATGTCTTCAACAGGACGACATCGCTGCAGAAGGCCCCTGACAAGGAGACAGTTGTCGAGATACACTTCAATGACGGCATACCGGTAAAGGTGGTGGACAAGACCAACAAGGTTACGAAGACGGACCCGCTGGAGCTGTTCATGTACCTTAACAAGGTGGGCAGCGAGAACGGGGTCGGAAGGCTTGACATGGTCGAGAATCGTTACATAGGGATAAAGTCAAGGGGAGTCTATGAGACACCTGGAGCCACGATACTCTGGACCGCTCATCGCGATCTCGAAGGGCTTGCGATGGACCGTGAGGTCATGCACATAAGGGACATGCTCACGCAGAAGTTCTCCGAGTTGGTGTACAACGGATTCTGGTTCTCCCCTGAGATGGATTTCCTGATGAACGCGTTCAACAAGAGCCAGGAGGCCATAGACGGCAAGGTGACAGTAGCGCTCTACAAGGGCAACGTCATGACTGTCGGGAGGGAGAGCGACAGGAAGCTCTACGACCAGAAGTTCTCCAGCATGCACGAGGAGGGAGGCTTCAACGCCGAGGACTCGAAGGGCTTCATCAACGTCAGCGCCATAAGGCTCAAGGCGCACTACGTGGCATTGGGGGAGAAGGACCCCTACGCATGGCGCACTAAGAAAGCCAAGAAAGCTGTGAAGTGAGATGCGATGAAACTCTGGGACAAGGGCTACAACATAGACAAGGCCGTTGAGGAATTCACGACCGGCAACGACTACCTGCTGGACATGAAGCTGCTCAAGTACGACTGCAAGGCGTCGATAGCGCACGCGAGGATGCTGGGCAAGGTGGGCGTGCTCAGCGCAACAGAGGTCAAGAAGCTGGTGTCGGTGCTTGAGGAGATAATCGGGCTCGACGAGAAGGGCAAGTTCCAGATAAGGAAGGAGGACGAGGACTGCCATACTGCAATAGAGAACTACCTGACCAGGAAGCTGGGCGACGTCGGCAAGAAGATACATACAGGAAGGTCAAGGAACGACCAGGTGGCTGTTGCATTGCGCCTCTACTACAAGGACGAACTGAAGAAATGCGAGCTTCTCTGCGGCTCTTTCATAAAGTCGCTGAAGTCCTTCAGCAAGAAGTACGGCAGCATCGCGATGCCAGGATACACGCACACGCGCAAGGCGATGCCGTCATCGGCAGGGCTCTGGGCAGGCGCCTTCATCGAGTCGATGGAGGACAACATTTCGCTGCTGAAGGGCGCTTACTCCATGATAGACCAGTCGCCGCTTGGCACTGGCGCAGGATACGGAGTCCCGATAAAGGTAGACAGGCAGTCCACAGCAAAGGAGCTCGGCTTCGCGAAGGTCCAGGAGAACCCCATATACGTCCAGAACAGCAGGGGCAAGTTCGAGGCTGAGATGGCCCACGCACTTTCCATGGTCATGCTTGATCTGAACAAGATGGCGCAGGACCTCATAACATTCAGCATGCCCGAGTTCGGCTATTTCACAATACCCAAGGAATTCACTACTGGAAGCTCGATGATGCCGCACAAGAGGAATCCTGATGCGCTGGAGCTGCTGCGGGCAAGCTATCATGTGGTCAGCTCCTGCGAGTTCCAGATAAAGGGCATAATCTCGAACCTGATTTCAGGATACAACCGGGACTTCCAGCTCACCAAGGAGCCTGCGATGAAGGCGTTTGATACGGCGGAGACGTCGCTGGCAGTAGCCGGCGCGATGGTGAACGCCATAAAGGTGGATAAGAACGCATGCAAGAAGGCGATGACTGAAGAGCTGTTCGCCACGCAGCAGGCCTATCTTCTTGTGAAGAAGGGCGTTCCGTTCCGCGACGCCTACAAGAAGGTGGCGAAGAAGTATTAGATGATGCCATGGCTGCAATGGTAGAGACCAAGCCTCTCCTGATTGTCACGGACAAGGAGATAATGGTGCTGCTCAGGCCTCCAGCTTCTTTCAAGGAGCGTGTGGAGAGGCACAGGCAGATGCTTGCGGAGCAGTATCCGCTTGCCTCGCCAAAAGTCGTCGACATGTCGTCCAAGAATCTTGCCAGGCTCGATGAGAGGATATCGAGGCTGGAGAACGAGGGAGGGCATGCGACAGATGAGGACAGGAAGCTCTGGTGCGCATACACAGCTGCTGCCGAGGAGAGCCACTACGCCAACATGGAAGGCCAGATGCAGCGCATGCTCAGGATAGTCTAAGGTTCGATGGGATATGAGGATAAGGAGCATGCGCATCGGTGACTTCAATGCCATGTACAAAGTGTGGAAAAGGGCCGGCCTTGACCTGAACGGCATCGCGGACGAGAGATACGAGGCAGGGGAGATGCTGAGGATAAACCCCAAGACCTGCTTTGTCGCCGTGGAGAAGGGGGTAGTAGGAACCATATTCGGCGTTTACAACGGCAGGAGGGCCTGGATACACCACCTGGCAGTCGACCCCGCCATGCAGGGAAAGGGCGTTGGCACCGCCCTGCTCAGAAGAGCGGAGAATGCGCTGAAAGGCGAGGGTGCGAGGAAGGTGCTGCTTTTCGTGAACCACACAAACAGGAAGGTCAAGTCGTTCTACATGAAGCAGGGATACGAGGAGCCCAACGAGGCCGTATGGATGCGCAAGGTTCTTGCATAAAGAACTGTTTTTAATTGCTTGCATGCAAATATCTTACCAAGGGTCCGTAGCTCAGCTTGGATAGAGCAGCACCGTCCTAATCCGAAAGGATCAAGGTGATGGTCACGGGTTCAAAATAAATCCTTACCTTTTTAAAAATGAACGGTAAGGTATTAATGAAAATCCCGTCGGACCCGTAATGATTACCATGGCCAAGAAGAGCAAAACGGCTGACATAAAGGAGCCCAGCATCATAGTAAAGCCCCTGTCGAGGTTCGGCGGCCTTGACAGCATACACATGGCTCTTGTCATCCTTGTCATCGTGCTGGTGCTTCTGCTCCTGGCCATCGCCTACAACAGACCGGTTCTTGTACAGAACATCTCCCCGAACGGCTCGTGCGCCTACGGCGCTTACAACGGCACCTGCATAAGTCCCAACTACAACGCAAGCCAGGTAAAGGGCATAGCCGAGAGGCTGCTCGCGAGCTATGCCAGCATGAACAGCACGCTTGCGCTCATACCGTACATAACCAACGTAAGCGCGATACAGGCCGAGTACATGCCTAGCGCAAGGCAGTGGTACGTTTCGGTCAGGGCGAGCAACCCGATCACGAACCAGAGCTTCAACATCTCCGCGATAATAGACGATGCCAACGGCTCGGTAGTCATGCCGTTCCAGGAGACAGTTAACCCCACTCCGCTCTCGCAGAACCAGGTGGTCTCCGCAGGAGTCGTCAAACTCTACGGGAAGGTGCCATGCCTGCAGGCCAACGGGACCGTGCCGGTGTACTGGTTCATGGACCCTTATGCGCCTGGCGCGTTGGGCAGTCTCGCTAACTACACGCAGCTCGAGCATGATTATGGCAGCAAGGTCAACATGAGCCTGGAGATACTGTACAGCCAGTACTCGCAGGGCATAGGCGGCGCGCACGGCCAGGACAACGCAGCGCAGCTTGGCAAGTATCTCTTCTGCGCCTCTTCACAGCAGAACTTCGCGAACTTTTCCGGAAGCCTTGCAGCGTTCAACGGATACATCTCGCCTGCGACTCTCGCAAGCATAGCTAACATCTCGAAACTGGACACGGTGAGGCTCAATTCGTGCCTGGCGTCGTCGCAGAATCCGATAAACTCGCAGGCGCTTCTGGCCAAGTACTACAACATAACATCAACACCGATAGCCGTGGCAGACTGCCAGTACATGGCGCTGCCGCAGACCGCAAGGAACGCGATATGCCATTCCGGAAGCGGAATATGCTCATGAAGCACACGATAATAGGGATAGACTCGGGGAAGACCGCAGCGGTAGTGTCAATAGACCTTGACGGCAACGTCGTAGGAATAGACACGGGGAGGTTCGTGGGCCTGGAATGGTTCGTCGACAGGATACGTGAGAAGGGCACCCCGGTTGTCATAGCGAGCGACAAGCGGAACGCGCAGTCGCTGGTGCACAGGCTCGCTGCGATATTCGGTTCCTCGATATTCACGCCTGATGCCGACGTAAGCGTCGACAGGAAGCAGCAGATTGCACATGGCAGGGAGCTCGAGAACCTGCACGAGAGGGACGCGCTGGCCGCTGCGATGATCGCGTACAACTCCTACGCCAACAAGCTCAAGCAGGCCGAGAAGATAGCGAAGGAGAGGCACGTGCAGGACGTCGACAGGATAAAGGCGCTTGTGATAAAGAGGCATTCTGTAGACGAGGCAATAACCGACAGGAAGTCGAACAGGTTCTAACAATCGATATTTAGATTCTGTGAGCCGATGTTGGTAGATGGATGCGATGGATAGCGTGGTTCATTTCGAGATACCTGCCGAGGATCTTTTAGTAGACGGGCATGACGGGATTTGAACCCGCAACCAACGGCTCCGCAAGCCGACGTGCTATCCAAGTTACACCACATGCCCAGGCTACATATCTTTTTATATATTGTTATTTAATAGCTTAATACTCGTCATTGGTTTTCACCATCGTGAGCATATGGCAGACAATCCGGGGAAGATTTGCGTTTCATGCGGCAGGCTTAGCAACCAGTATGTCGAGTTCAAGTGCCCGAACTGCGGTGAGGGCAACATAATAAGGTGCTACGGCTGCAGGGAGAAGCACACGAAGTACAGGTGCACGAAGTGCGAGTTCGAGGGACCGTAATGGGACTTGTAGCCACAGTGTTCAAGGTTTATTCTGACGATACCGATGCCGCTGCGAAGGCGATAAAGGAGAGGCTGAAGCCGAAGTCGTTGCAGCTTATGGAGATCGCTTTCGGGATCAAGGTCATAAAGGTCATGTTCGTCCATGAGGATTCCGAAGGGAGCAACGTCTTCGAGGACAGGCTCAAGGGAATCGAGGGCGTGAAGGAAGTCGAGGTAGAGGAGGAGAGCCTCCTATAGCCCTTTTTCTACAGAGGAATTATATTGTTTTTCCGTCATATGCTAGTGTTTCCTCTGCGTGGTCATGATGATAAAATCCATAGAGCTTGTCAACTGGAAGACCCATGGCTCAACCAAGCTCAATTTCGCGAAGGGCACCAACCTGCTCATAGGCCAGATGGGCGCAGGGAAGAGCTCCATAATGGATGCGATATCGTTCGCGCTTTTCGGCACATTCCCGTCGATGGGCAGGGGGAGCGTCAGCGGCCTGATAAGGAACAAGCCCTCTCAGAAGCGCGAGGCGACTGTGAGGCTCGAATTCACTAGCGGCGACGACGAGTACTCTGTCGAGAGGAGGATATCTCTTGAAGGGCCTTCGGCTGCGGAACTGAAGAAGAACGGGGCTTACCTGCAGTCGCAGCCGAAGAGGGTCACTGAGGAGATAGAGAGGGCGCTGAGGATAGACTACGACCTGTTCTCCAAGGCGATATACTCTGAGCAGAACGGCCTTGACTACTTCCTAAGCATAGACCCCAGGGAGAGGAAGAAGAGGATAGACGGCTTCCTCGGGCTGGACAGGTTCGTCAACGCGCTCGATAACGCGAAGGGGGTGATAAACGACCTGAACAGGACGGCTGCATCTGACGAGCACATCGCGGAGGAGTTCGACGTGAAGCAGCTGAACGAGCAGCTCGCATCGTTATCTGCGGAGCTGGAGCAGCACAGGAAGGCTGAGGTCGATGCCAAGGAGAGGAGGCGTGAGGTCGAGAAGGGGAAGGATAGCGTAGAGAAGGAGCTCAAGGAAGCGAAGGAGCTGTACGACAGGAAGATCAGGCTCGAGAAGCAGATACAGGAGATGAGCGGAAGGCTGTCGGCCCTGAAGACGGAGATAGAGGATGCGAAGAGGAAAGGGCTGAAGGATAGGAGCGCGATAGAGAAGGACATGGACGACGCTGAAAGGCAGGTAAAGGCATCTGCAGGCGATGAGAAGATGGCTTCGGACAGGCTGCAGGCGGCGCAGAACGCCAAGACAAAGCTCGAGACCGAGCTGCAGAGGGCCAGGAAGGACCTGGCTGAGAAGGAGAGACTCGAGAAGGAGTCACAGGGGAAGAGCGTTGAAGAGTTCAGGAGAAGGCACGAGGCGCTGACCAGGGAGATAGAGGATGCGATGAAGGAGAGCGCGTCGTCTAAGGCGATGCTGGAGGAGAAGGAGAAGGCGTTGGCCGAGCTTAGGAAGCACGTTGGCAAATGCCCTGTCTGCGAGAGGGAGCTTACAGAAGAGATGAGGCAGAGGCTGACGCGGAAGAACGAGGAGGAGATCATGAACGCCGGCAAGAGGGTTGATGAGCTCAAGTCCATGGACGGTTCAAAGAGAAAAGAGAAGGACACAGTTGCCGAGCAGCTGAAACGGGTTGAGATGGCGCTGGAGAGGCTCAAGGAGTATGCAGGGATAGAGGCGAGGATAAGGGAGCTTGATGCCGGAATAGTGAGGTCATCGGCCGATGCTGAAGCCGCGAGGAAGGAATACGAGGCCGTTAAGGAGAGGTCACTGAATGCGAGGGACGCGCTGTCGCTGCTGAAGTCATCGCTGGACATGGTCAAGAGGATGGAGGCGCATGTTGCGGAGTCAGCGAAGATAGGCAATGAGATGCAGGAGAGAAAGGAGGAGGAGCAGGGGATAGGGATGGACCAGAAGAAGCTTGACAGGCTGCAGGCTGAATTCTCCGATAGGAGCTCCGAGCTGGGCAAGATAGGCGCGGAGCTCGAGGCCAGCGCGAGGTATGCGTCCGAGAAGCAGAGGCAGATAGACGGTAAGATGCAGGAGATTGCAAAGGTTGAGAGGATATACGAGACTGTAAAGAGGAAGAAGATGCTTGTGGAGAACCTTGCATTGTTCAGGAGCTCGCTGGAGGAGACGCAGGTGGTCCTGAGGAGCAGGCTCGTCGGGTCCGTCAACGAGATAATGCACGAGATATGGCCGCAGATATACCCCTACGGCGACTATACGAGCATAATGCTCGACGCGATGGAGAACGACTACGTGCTCAAGCTGAGGTCCGTCGTCGACAACCAGGAGGTCTGGCAAGGAGTGGAGGAGATAGCGAGCGGAGGGGAGCGCAGCACCGCATGCCTCACGATGAGGATAGCCATAGCCCTTGTACTGGTCCCGAACCTGAAGTGGCTGATACTGGACGAGCCGACCCACAACATAGACAGGGAAGGGATAGGCAAGTTCGTCGAGGTGCTTAACGACGCCATACCCAGGATAATAGACCAGACATTCATAATAACCCATGACGAGGCGCTTAAGCAGGTCAGCAACGCCAGGATATACATGCTGAACAGGAACAAGGACGAGCACGAGCAGACAAGGATCGCTGAGGTCTGAGCTTCAGATCATTCCGAATCCGAGGTCGTTGCCCTGCGGCGCCTCATCGTGGCCCATTACAGAGGCTCCTCCCTTGACCCCTGTGAAGATCGCTATTACCTCGGTCCTTCCCGAGAAGTCCCTGTCGAGCCTTGCGCCCCATATCACCTCTGCGTTCGGCGCAGAGCTTGACGTCAGTTTCTCGCCTATCTGGTTGGCGTCTCCGAGCGTAAGGTCGGGCCCTCCCGTAATGTGGAGCAGGACCCCTTTCGCGTCGCTGTAATCAACATCAAGCAGCTTGTTCTTCAGCGTGTCGTGGACCACGTCCTCTACCCTGTTCGAGCCGTGGGCCGAGCCCACGCTTATCATAGCCAGTCCGCCTCTCCTCATTATGCTCCTGACATCCGCGAAGTCCAGGTTTATCAGGCTGGGCTGCGTTATGGCCTCGGTTATGCCCCTGACAGCCTTTGCGGTTATGTCATCGGCTATCGCGAACGTCTTCTCTATCGGCAGGTTAGGGTACACCTGGACCAGCTTCTGGTTGTCTATTATTATGAGCGTGTCTACCTGCTCCCTGAGCTTCTTTATCCCCTTCCTTGCTGTCTCCAGCCTCACCCTCTCCAGCGAGAATGGTATCGTGACAACGCCTATGACTATGGCTCCGTTCTCCCTCGCTATCCTTGCCACTACAGGAGCGGCTCCGGTCCCTGTCCCTCCGCCCATTCCAGCGGTCAGGAAGACCATGTTCAGGTCCTTTATCAGCACCTCTATGTCGTGGCCCGAGAGGTCCGCTGCCTTCTCGCCTATCTCAGGATATCCTCCCGCCCCGAGGCCGTGGGTCAGTGACTTGCCCAGCATGAGCTTTGTGATGTTCGGGGGTATCATGTTTATCTGCTTTGCATCGGTATTGAATGCGAACAGCCTTGCGCCTCTCACATCGAGCCTGCTTAGCCTCTCCACAGTGTTGTTCCCCCCTCCGCCTACTCCGACAACGCCTATCCTAGGCTTGAACGCCTCGAAGTCGTTTATGTCGAAGTTTGCATTCTTAATCGTCTCGCCGTACATGCCCATGCCTCAGTGTAATGACGTATGGCAATAATAAATAGCTTTGCAAAAAACGACATATAGTGGAAATGACATGGCCATCCTGAAAAAGACAAGGTTGCAGTCAGCGATGGAGTACCTGATGACCTATGGATGGGCCATACTCGCCATTGCCATTGTCATGGTTTCCTTATACTCGTTGGGGATATTCAATACTGGGAATTTGCAGCCTACAGCAACAACTGGATCCTGCCAGGTCGTGAGGACGGCTGCGCAGACGAGCCTCGCAGGGCAGTGCAACAACCTCATCCCGAAGTATGTGGGAAGGGTCGGGTATTCGTCGCTTATTACTGTCGGCACCCCGATGCCTTTTGGCGGTAACTTCACCTATGTCATCTGGATCAAGTACCTTTCTAATAAAACAGTCTCCCAATGGCCGACCATCCTCGGCGCATCTGCAGGGCAGGGAAGCCACGAATGGTCAGCACTGAGGACGTCCAATTGGGGAGCTAGCGTCTTCCTGGAGTATGGAAAGTATCCGACATGCGATGGCACAAGCTACACTAACGCCGGAGGCGTGTCGATTTCAGACGGGAAATGGCACCAAGCAGTCGGGACCTACAACGGCTCTGCGTTAGTCCTTTATGTCGATGGCATCAAACAGAACAGCGCATCACAATCTGGTTTATGCCCAGGCAGTACGCCGTATTATGTCGGCTATGGCTATAATGGTTCGATATCGAATGTCCAGGTTTACAATACCTCTCTTGATAGTGCAGCAGTGAAAGCCCTTTATCAGGAAGGGATTGGTGGCGTACCCATAGATGTAAAGCATTTAGTAGGGTGGTGGCCGCTGAACGGCAATGTGAATGATTATTCCGGAAACAACAACCAAGGCACACCGACGAACGTAAACTGGAACGCGAACTGGCAGAGCGGGTATGCCGCCCCTTCATCGTGATTCGGATGTTAAAATTTCAATCTGCAATGGAGTACCTGATGACCTATGGATGGGCCATCCTCGCCATTGCGATCGTCATGGTATCGCTCTATTCGCTTGGCATATTCAACACGGGAAACCTGCAGCCGACAGCTACTCCAGGATCCTGCCAGGTCGTGAGGACAGTGGCACAGACAAGCCTTGCCGGGCAGTGCGGCAATATCATACCCAAGTACACAGCCAATTACAACAAGTACAATTCGAACATTAATGTTGGGGTGCCGATGGCATACGGAGGCAATTTCACCTATTCAGTATGGGTAAGATATGCAGGCAACTCAACGCTTTCACAGTGGCCTTATCTAGTTGGAGCTTCTGCGAGTCGTGACAGCCATTACTATTCGGCCATAAGAACCAACAACTGGGGAGCTCTTGTTTACGTTGAATTCGGCAAGTATCCGACCTGCGACGGTTCTTTGTTTGCGGCCACTGGCAGCGTTTCGATAACGGATAAGAGATGGCACCAGGCCTTGGCGACCTACAACGGATCGACAGTAACTCTTTACATCGACGGCGTGAAGAGATCGAGCACATTGCAGTCAGGCATGTGTTCCAACAGCACCAATCCTTACTATATAGGCAGGGGATTCAACGGATTGGTGGCAAACGCGCAGATTTACAATGTATCGCTTGACAACTCTTCTGTAAAGGCCCTATACATGGAAGGGATAGGGGGAGCACCGATAGATGTACAGCACGTTGTGGGGTGGTGGCCGCTCAACGGCAACGCCAACGACTATTCTGGAAGCAACAGGCAAGGCACGCCATTCAATGTTACATGGAATGCCAACTGGCAGTCTGGATATACCACCCCTTCATCGTGATTCGGATGTTAAAATTTCAATCTGCGATGGAATACCTGATGACCTATGGATGGGCGATCCTCGCCATTGCAATCGTCATGGTGTCGCTCTATTCCCTTGGGATATTCAATTCGGGCAGCCTGCAGCCTGTCGCCGCTCCGGGCTCATGCGAAGTCGTAAGAACAGCGGCGCAGACAAGCCTTGCCGGGCAGTGCAGCAATCTCATCCCGAAATACATAGGGCAGTTCAACGGCAATGCGCAGGTTGCCGTTTCGTGGGCGCAGGCCGGAAGCGCATATACCTTCACATTCTGGGAATATGACAACATGCAAAGCTGCGTCAGCCCGACTGTCATCATGTCGATATGGCAGTCAGGCGGCTTTCACGGTTCGACAATGGGAGTGAAGGACTGCCCCAGCCCTTCTTTCATATTCAAGAACGTGACCAGTTACGGGAACTACGGTCAACTGACTCCGATCGTTTTCCGTGCTTGGGAGTTCGTCAGCGTGAACCTGAACAACACGAACGGAAACGCCAACATAACGGTAATCAACAGCAGCGGCACGTACTCTACGGTGCAGACCTTCGGCGGCAACGGGAACCTGTTCTACACCCCGTCGACTGTTGTAGACATTGGCGGAGGCAACGGGGGCTCCCTGTGGACCGGCTACCTTGCTAATATACAGGTGTACAACGTCTCTCTGGACAAGGCGTCATTGACCTCGCTGTACAATGAGGGCATAGGGGGCGCACCGATAAACCCGCAGAAGACGGTCGCGTGGTGGCCGCTCAACGGGAACATGAACGACTACTCTGGCAACAACTACCAGGGCGTGAACACCATAGGTGGGGGTGCCGTCCAGCCTGTCGTATGGAATGCGAACTGGCAGAGCACGTATACAGGACCCACTTAGCAAAAGCCAAAATTTATCTATTCCTAAGCCGTATTTTTATCATGGTCAATTCGAGGATCGCTGAGATATTTGAGGAGATAGCTGACATGCTCGAGCTGGACACTGTCGACAGGAAGTTCGAGGTGCTCGCATACAGGAAGGCGGCGCAGACGATACAGGACCTGCAGGAGCCTGTTGAGGACATATACGCCAGGGGAGGGCTCGAGGCGCTGCAGGAGCTGCCAGGAATAGGAAAATCCACGAGCCAGCACATCGAGGAGTACATCAAGACAGGAAGGATAGGGAAGTATGACGAACTGAAGAAGAGGTTCCCGATAGACTTCAACACCCTCACCAAGATACCTGGATTAGGGGCCAAGAAGGCCGCGAGGCTCTACAAGGAGCTGAAGGTGAAGGACCTCGGCAGCCTGAAGAAGGCCATAGAGGAGCACAGGATAATGAAGCTCGAAGGATTCGGAGAAAGGAGCGAAGAGGTCATACTGAAGGGCATACAGCAGTACGAATCCAGCAGCGGAAGGATGCTCCTTGGAAGGGCGCTGCCTGAAGCAGAGAGGATTGTCAAAAGCATAAAGGGATCAGGGCTTGTGCATGAAGCGGTAATCGGAGGGTCCACGAGAAGGAGGAAGGAGACGGTAGGTGATCTGGACATACTCTTGACCTCTGGCAAGCCGGAGAGGGTCATGGATTTCATATCGGGAATGCGCGAGGTTGAGAGCGTGGTGCTGATGGGACCAACCAAGACGACGGTCAGGCTTAAGATAGGCCTCAACTGCGACGTTAGAGTGGTAGATGATGAGAGCTTCGGCGCGGCTCTCCAGTACTTCACCGGCAACAAGGAGCACAACGTGAAGCTGAGGGAGATAGCGATAGGCAAGGGGTACAAGCTGAACGAGTACGGGCTCTTCGACAAGAAGGGCAGGAACGTGTCGAAGGACGGTGAGGAGGACATATACAAGAAGCTGGGCATGGACTGCATGCCCCCTGAGATGCGCGAGAACCGCGGAGAGGTAGAGCTCGCTATCAAGCACAAACTGCCTAAGTTGATAGAGCTTGATGAGATAAGGGGAGACCTTCACACGCACACCACTGCGAGCGACGGGTCGTACAGCATAATGGAGATGGCAGACGCTGCGAAGAAGCTAGGGAGGGAGTACATAGGCATAAGCGACCACAGCAAGAGCGAGTACGTTGCCCACGGGATGGACGACAGGAGGTTCGTGAAGCACCTTGCGGCGATAGACAAGGCCAATGACTCTGCTGAAGGCATAAGGATACTGAAAGGGGCTGAGATAGACATACTGAAGGACGGCTCGCTGGATCTCTCCAGCAAGACGATGGACATGATGGACTATACGCTTGCGAGCATACATACCAGCCTGACGATGCCCAAGGAGGAGATGACAAGGAGGATAGTCAGGGCGTTTGATTCAGGCCATGTCAGCATATGGGCGCACCCCACAGACAGGCTCATAAACGCGAGGGAGCCGATAAACTTCGACTTCGACAAGGTCTTTGAGGCGGCTGAGAGGAACGGGGTGGTCATGGAGATAGACGGATTTCCGGACAGGCTGGACCTGAGCGACGAGAACATATTCAGGGCAAGGAAGCATAAGCTCAAGTTCTGCATAGACACGGATTCACACTCGATAGACCATCTCTCGTTCATGAGGTACGGCATAGGAGTCGCAAGAAGGGGATGGCTGGAGAAAGGCGACGTCATTAACACCATGGGCTGCAAGGAATTGCTTTCTTTCCTGAAGAGGTAGCCCGAAATAAGATATATAAGGATTGTTGCATATCTCTATTCATGGACGTTAGGGCCGTGGAAAGGGATGCCATACTTGTCTCTGTGGCGATATTCGTCATTGCGGCAGTCGCCTTCGTGATAGGCGCGCAGTACATAACCTCCAACTACGGGTCAGGCCAGCAGCAGCTTTACAGGGGCGCGGTCATAACCACATGGAGCACCACGACAGTGACCACATACTCGAGCATATCGACAGTTACGACCACTTTCACTACGACTTCGAGGAGCACGACAGTAGATTGCGGAGCGGCGTTCTGCTGGGGCAACCAGACATCGGCGCCAACAGCTGTCAACTGCCCTGAAGGGTGCTATCCAAAGCTCATAGGGACATGCGGCAACGTGAACAAGTACCAGTGCTACACTACAACGGTGGTGCCGCTGGCGAACGTCACAGCAAGCAAGAACTCTTCAGTGTGAGTTCTCAGTACCAGCCGCGGACCTTCATCGCCCTTGCCACCCTGTCGACAGCGACTATGTATGCCGCCATCCTAGGGCTTATCTTCTTCCCCTTCTTCCTGTAAACATCCTGCGTGCCGATTACGTCGTTGTAGGACCTCGTCATTATCTGGTCGAGCTTTGAATAGACATCCTGCTCTGTCCAGTAGTAGTTCTGGGTGTTCTGCACCCACTCGAAGTACGAGACTATGACCCCTCCTGAGTTGACGAGGAAGTCAGGCATGTCGACTATGCCCTTCTCGAACATGATCTTGTCGGCCTCTGGAGTGACGGGCCCGTTCGCGAGCTCTAGCACGAGCTTCGCCTTTATCTTGTCCGCGTTCTTCCTGGTTATCTGGTTCTCTATCGCTGCTGGTATTATTATGTCGACGTCGAGCTTGAACAGCTCCTCGTTGGTTATCCTGTCCGCTCCCTTGTAGTCCTCGACCGTGCCCTTGGCCTTAGCTGCCTGCAGCTTATCGTAGTCAAGCCCTGCAGGGTCATACACCCCGCCCTTCGAGTCTGTTATCGCGACTATCTTTGCGCCGAAGACCTTCTGCGAGAGCTCGTACGCGAACCTTCCGGCGTTGCCGAAGCCCTGTATCGCTATCTTCGCCTTCTTCGGGTCCAGGTTCAGCCTCTTTGCGGCCTCTCTCAGCACGTACATGCCCCCCAATGCGGTAGAATCGAACCTGCCCTCGGATCCCCACACCTCGAGCGGCTTGCCGGTTATGACTCCGAACTCGTTGTGCCCCACGAGCTTGCTGTACTCATCCATCATCCACGCCATTATCTGCGGGTTCGTGTATACGTCAGGGGCTGGCACGTCGACCTTCGGCCCTATGAACTTGCCTATCGCGCGTATGTATGCCCTTGAGAGGTTCTCGAGCTCTGTGTCGTTCATCGACTTGGGGTCGCAGATTATGCCGCCCTTTGCGCCTCCGTAAGGTATGTTGGCAAGCGCGGTCTTCCACGTCATCCACGCAGCGAGCGCTTTGACTGTGTTCAGGTTCTCCGCAGGATGGTACCTTATGCCCCCCTTGCCCGGCCCCCTTGCATCGTTGTACTGCACCCTGAAGCCCTTGAAGACCTTGACAGTGCCGTCGCGCATCTTCGCAGGTATGTTGACGGATATGGTCCGCATCGGCTCCCTGAGTATCTCGTGCGCCGTCTTGTCTAGCTTCATCATCTCCGCGGCCTCGTCTAGCTGCTCCTGCGCTATCTTGAAAGGATCAAGTTCTTCTACCATTCAATCAACCAATGATCATTACCTTGTGAGAGCGGTGCAGAGCTGGTCTATCTCGGCATTTATCGTCTCTTTGCTCTCTCCCCTCTCTATCCTCTCGACTATGCCCTTCTCCAGCCCCTTGCTCTCTATGTACCTCTTTATCCTGCCTACCTCGTCCGAGTATCTTCCGTTGAGGTACTTGCTCACAGCAACCTGCACTATTCCCAGCTTGCCCGCTATCTCAGACTGCCTGTGCCTCCTTACGCTCATCCTCTCCGCTATCGCCGCCCTTACAGCAGGGAGTACGAACCTTGTTATCCTTCCGCATTCAAGCTCCATGTAGATTACCCGTTTTGAAATTGGATCGTCAGCCGTCTATTATGCCCAGCTCGTCCTTGAGCCTCTCGAGCATGCCCTTCTTCTTGCCCTTCTGCTGCCTGTCGGGCATCTGTCTCTCCTTCTCCTGGACAGGCTCCTCTCTCGCCTTCTGCGCAGGCATCGAGAGCTTAGGGATCTCAGGCATCCTGAATGAAGGCGCCTTGAACAGTGGTTGTCTTGGCTGCTGCGGCTGCTGCCTTGGCTGCTCCTGCACCTGCTGCCTTGGCTGCTGCCTGCTCCTCTGCGCTGGCGCTGCCGGGGTTGCGGTTGCAGTCTCGTGCCTGCTCATCAGGTATCCTAGGACGCCTTGCATGTCCCTCGCGCCCATGTTCTTGAATATGATGGCGTTGGCCTTGTTCGACAGCGCCTCCTCTATGTCGCTCTGAGATGCGCAAACCACGGCGCGTATCCCGTTGTACTTGTTAAGCGCTATGCCTGCACCTGAAGGGTTGTCAGGAACGCACACGAGAAGGTCGAAGCCCTTCCTGTCCATGAACTTCGAGGCCGTAGATGCAAGGCCCTCCGCGTCGGTATCGACCTCCTTCGCCACTATGCTTATCTCGTTCTCGTCCAGGGCGTCCATTATCCTGTCAGTTCCGCCCTCCAAATTGCTCAACAGAAGTACCTTTATAGACTCACCGATAATAGACCTATACACTTAATGTTTAAATATATGAGAGGCGATTGCTAATTAAGGTGTTCATTTGAGAGGACGAGAGCCACCAGTGACATGCAGCAGCTGCGGAAGGACGGTACCGAGGAACAAGGCTGTGGTAGACGAGAAAGCGATAAGGTTCAGCACCGAGCAGAAGGAGGCTGAGGTAAGCTACTTCTCCACGAGAAAGGTATACTACTGCATAAGCTGCGCGAAGCACAGGGGCATATTCCAGAAGAAGGCCGAGAGGGCCGCAAGGATGGCGGCAAGAAGGCAGGGCATGCGAGGCTGAGCATGGATTCTTCAGACCTCCTGATATTCAGGCTGCGAAAGAAGGAGGGCGAAGAGGGCAAGAAGGAAAGGGAGAAGCCCAGGCCAGCGCCGGAGGCTACGAAGCCTGTCCAGAAAGCAGCACCAAGGCCTGTTCCTAAACCGGTTCCAAAGCCTGAGCCGAAGGCCGAGCAGAAAGTAGAGCCTAGAGAGGAACCGAAGCCCGAACCTAAGCTGGAGCAGAAGGTGACCAGGATGGCGCCCAAGCCCGGCAGCGTGGAGAACATGAACTGCATCAGCCACCCCTGGAGGCCCGCATATGCGATATGCTCCGTATGCACGCTCCCGTTCTGCTACGCCGACATAATGACACATAACGGGAAGTACTACTGCCTTGCCGACATAGACAAGGCGACTATGGAGAAGGAGGTAAGGACGCAGAGGAGCATGTTCACCTACATCGCATCGGCTATATTCGCAGTCAATTCTGCGGTCCTCTTCCTGCTCTTCAACCAGCAGGCATTGTACATACTCAACTACGCGATCAATTCCGGCATATCGGCCCTCATCAGCAACTACAACTACAGCTACATCATATCGATGACGGACACGCTTGTACTTCTCTGCAACGTCATCGCAGTTTTTGTATCGCTCTCGAAGTCAAACAGGGCGTTCATATTCTCCAGCGTGGTCATCGGAGTATCGATGATGCTGCTCAGCTATGAATACCTCACCAGCGGCACGCAGAACCTTCTCGTGTCAGTGGTAATAATGCTCTTCGCCTTGGGCGCCCTAGCTTTCAGCAGGATGAGCTCGGTGTCCAGCGTCAGCGACAGGCTCAGCGTGGCTGACGTGGAATGGCCGCACCCTGGAGCTTACCAGTAAAGAGAACGGGTCATTTGGTTGGCACGAATAGACGCAAGATCGGCATACCTCGCGCTGGCGGTAGTGGCCCTGGGCCTTTCGTACCTTCTTTTCACCAACCAGCAGTACTTCTCCGTGTCCGGCTCCTTGGGCATATTCGCGATAGCGCTCGTGGCCCTTGTCTCATTCCTCGCTCCTTCAAGACTAGGCAGGGATGCGAAACTGGAAGGCGCTGTCCTGTATGCCTTCGCAGCGATCGCTATTGTTCTAGCGATACTTTCTGCTTACGAGTTCGTTGTCGATGTGCCTGCGCCCAACATAGTGCAGAGCGTCTCGACTCCGCTGTTCCTCGTGTCAGCCGCGTCCGTATTCTCAATCATAGCAATCCATTATCTCAGGAAGTCCGTGCGCAAGCTTGAGGGCTACAGGAGATACGCTGCGGTGCTCCTCGGCGTGGCAGCCATAGCGTTGATCGCATACTTCATAATGTACGCCTTCGTAAGGCTGAACTGGCACGGCGTCGACGAGCTCGCCTTCAACTATTACGCGTCATACCTCTTCGTCCACGGCCAGAATCCATACACCACAAGCATGGAGTACATAACGACCAAGCTCGGGGTGTTCCCCACGGTCCTGCTCAACGGTTCTTACGAGTACACCTATGACTATCCTGCGCTAAGCTTCATCGTGTTCGCGTTCATACCGCTGCTTGGCATAACCTCCTTCATGAGCTACATAGCGATCGTGATATTCCTGAGCCTGCTTGCGGCTTACATCGTCTACGACAGGTCTGGAGGCAACAACGCAGTTCTTCTTCCGATGCTCTTCTGGTTCATGGCATCGTACGGCCTGATAGGCGTCGTGACTCCGTACCTCGCAGTTAGCATGTTCGTGCTGCTTGCATATCTCGAAAGAAGAAGGGTGTTGCTGTCAGGCGCGCTCCTTGGGCTTGCCGCGAGCACCACGCAGCTCGCATGGTTCGCCCTGCCTTTGATGTACATACTTGCGTTGAAGGAGCACGGAATGAGGAATGCGCTTAAGTGCGCAGGCATGTCTGCGCTAGTCTTCCTCATAGTGAACGTTTACTTCATTGCTTGGTCGCCGAACGTGACACTGAACAACCTCTTCGTGCTTCTTTTGGCCACAAAACTGCCGTTCTACGGCACCAACATAATGCAGTTCCTTGTCCCGTTCTATCCTGTAAGCTACTGGTACCCTACGGCAATATCCGTAATCACGATACTGTCGATAATGGTTCTGTTCTATCTTGATCCGGACAGGTTCAGGCCGCTGGTCGGGATAATGCCTGCTATGATATTCTTCTTGTCGTGGAGGAATATATCCATATACGGGCTCTCCTTCGTTCCGCTGATACTTGCAGTATATTACTCGCATGAGAGGAAGGGAAAGGAACATCGCCATAGGATAAAGGCAAGGTACGCGCTGGCTTTCGTCGTAGTCGCGTCGCTGGTCCTTGCCGCAATATCGCACGATGAGTACCTGCGCAACAGATCCATCGCCATAGACAGCATTACCCCTGTGCTCTATCCCAGCTCAGTGTACGGATACCAGAATGGCTACGCGCTGGGAGAGCTGAGGATAAACGTCTCGAGCAATGCGGACTACCAGCAGAACGTCTCCTTCTACATAGTGAGCCAGAGCCCGAACCTGCAGGGTTACGTGCTCTCGGTGCAGCTGCCGAAGCTGCCGGCTCACGAATCCGTAGCGTACAACATAAGCTACCGGCTTCCGCTGGTCAACAACCATACCAAGATATTCGTCACGGCCTTTGATGAGAGGTACATCGCCTCCAAGGAGCTTGACCTGACGCAGCTCAGATAGTTGTCGTGGTGGTGACGGAGGTCGTTATGGACACTGCTGACGAGACCTTGTCAAGCAGCTGTCCGTAGATGACATGGGGCGTGCCCGTCTGCGTCTCAGTGTAGTTGAGCTGCAGGGAACCTCTGAACAGCGCGCCTATCTTACCAGCGAAGGCGCTTGACCCGGAATAGCACTGCATCGATATGGCTGCTGTGCTCCCTCCGAGTATCACGAGGCTCTGGTTCTGCGTGACTATGCCCGTCTGGTTGGTGTTGCAGCCTGAGGCGGTTATCTTTATAGGGTACTGGTTGGCGTTCGATATGCTGAGGTAGAGGATGCCGTTCGATGACATGAGCGTCTGCTTGCACTCGATGCCTACAGGGAAGCTGCACGAGGTCACCTGCGACGAGGGGTTGAAGATCCCGAATGCCACGAATGTCGTTGTAGCTATGGCAATGATTATGAGCGCCCAGGAGTATGTCGTAAGGTACTCCACAGCGGATTGGAGCTTGGTCCTTTGCCTTCCAGATCTTGGCGCCATGCTACTAATGACCAGCGAGAGGATATAAGATTGTCGGTGCGATGAGTATCGGGTTATGATGCCGAGCACCACTGCCCGTAGACGGATGTTGGATAGCTGGTTGTTGAGGTCCAGGCGCCGACTCCAGTGCTGGAAATGGGTGCATAGTAGACGCTGGCAGTTAGTGCACTGCCTCCTACGCAATAGACATAGCTGCCAGATAGAGCACATCTGTGATATCCGACATCCAGTGGGTAGGCTGTAGTGCTGGACCATGCACCGACTCCGCTGCTGGAAATGGGTGCGTAGTAGACGTTTTTGCTTGCACCCGAACCCGCAATGCAATAGATGTAACCACCGGAGGTGATACATTGGCGTTCGTATAATGCAATAGGATAGCTGGTTGTTGAGGTCCAGGCGCCGACTCCCGTTGCGCTGATTGGTGCATAATAGACGTTGCTGTAAGACGTCCCTCCCGCCCAACCAGCAACGCAGTAGATGTCACTGCCAGATATGGAGCAATGGGAATATGCAATGGAAAGGGGATAACTGGTCGTAGAAGTCCAAGTACCAACTCCTGTGCTGCTGATAGGTGCGTAATAGACGTTGCTGTAAGCCGTGCTGCCCGTATATCCAGCAACGCAGTAGATGTCACTGCCAGATGTTGAGCACCAGCCATAAGAATCGATAAGTGGATAGCTTGTTGTTGAAGTCCAAGTGCCTATGCCTGTGCTGCTGATAGGTGCGTAATAGACAGTGCTTGAGTAAGCTGAACCAGTGTAGCCGCCTACGCAGTAGACATAGCCACCTGATGAGGAGCACCAATGTTCATAGATTGGTGTCGGGTAGTTGGTTGTTGCAGTCCAGGCGCCGACTCCTGTGCTTGAGACTGGCGCGTAGTAGACACTATTAATATAGCTGCCGGTGTAGCCGCCTACGCAGTAGACGTACGACACGGTTGATGTCGTGCTTGTCGAAGTAGACGTGGATGTGGTGGATGTAGATGTCGTGCTTGTCGAGGTCGTTGAGGAGCTTGTGGATGTCGAGGTCGTTGAGGTAGACGATGTGGAGGTGGAGGTTGTGGATGTAGTGAATGTAGTGGACGTCGCTGATCCCTGTACCACTTTCGTGTTTATGGTTCCCAGGCTCGTAGTTTTTGTCTCGGTATATTGGTCCGTGTAGTTGACTATTAGGTATCCCGTGAACGGAGACCCTACGCCTGCAGAGAACAGGTTGGAGCCTTTATAGCACTGCACAGTCAGGGCGTATGACGAGCCTACAGGTATGTAGACAGTGTTGTTGTTGGATCCAGTTGTCTTGACTACGTTGATGACGCTCCTGTTGGTGTTGCAGCCTATGCCTTTCACGTATATCGGATACTGTCCTGCATTGACAAGACCCAGTTGCAGAACTCCGCCGCTGGAGAGCCTCAGGTCGGAGCAGCTGAACCCTTCCGAAAACGTGCACGTGCCTATGACGTTGTTCTGAGGGGAGTAGACTCCGAGGAGATAGAGGGCTGCTGCGGCAGCGACTATGATGAAGATGGCGACTCCGTATATTGAGAGGTATTCAAGGGCAGACTGTGTCTTCCTTGCGGGTTTCGCCATGAAACATATCCTGAATTAATCCTTTTAATTACATGCTCTTGACGACCGCTATCCCGAGGAGCATCAAGGTCTCTTTCAGCACCTCGGCCGTGGAGTCCACCAGCGCCAGCCTGAGCTCCTTTGCACCCCCTCCTTTGAGGACGGGCATGGTCTCGTAGAACCTGCTGAATGCAGTGCACAGCTCTATCAGATAATCTGTTACTATGTTTGTCCTGTACTCGGAGCATGCCTTCTCCAGCATCTCTGGAGCCATGCCTAGAAGCTTGACCAGCTCCAGATCATCGGACCTTGACATGTGATCCATGTCTTTCAGCATGCCAACCTCCTGCCCTTCTATTATCTTGGAAGCCCTTGCGTAGGTGTACATGCAGTAGGGGCCGGTGTTGCCTTCGAACTTGAGCGCTCTCTCCCATGAGAATGTTATGTTCTTCTCGGGAGCTATCTTCAGGAACTCGAACTTTATGGCCCCTATCGCGACAGCCCTCGCTATCGCCTTTGCGTTCTCCTTGTTGGATATCTTCTCGCTGTTCTCCACTATCTCTATTACCTTCTTCTCGGTCTCTGCTAGCAGCGAATCCGCAGTATAGTTCCTGCCGCTGCCCATCCATCCGCCTTCCCTTCCGCTGAGCGTGCCCCCCTCCACATCGACCTTTCCGTAGGAGAGGTGCATTATCGAATCGGATATGTCCTTCCTGCCCATGAGCATGAACATCGACTTGAGTATGAGCTGCAGATACCTCTGCCTGTTGTCTATTACATTGACGGCCATGCTGACCCCTGCGAATCCCATCCTCTTCCCGAACTCTGAAGTCGTATAGAGCGGCTTGCCATTGCCCTGGCCTTCCATGAAGGTGCCGTACGAGAAAGGGTCCTCGAGAAGGCCGAACTTCCACATGTGGAACGCTATGTCCTTGGCCACGTACGTCGCGGTGCCGTTGCTCCTTATCAATACCTTTACGTCCTCGTTTGGGCTCTCGAAGTCCTTGGCCACCTGCTTTATCCTTTCCAGGTCCACTATTATGCAGTCCTTGTACTTCTCGCTCGTATCCTTCTTCACAACACCGCTCTTAGTCAGGATGGAAAATGCCTTGTCAAGCAGCTTTGCCCTGACTATGTCGCTCTCCCATACGAGAACGTCGTGGTAGACGGAGTAGTCGCCTGCGGTCTGGTACTGCGCCCTAACGCATTCCTCGGCCAGCTTCCTTGCTTCTTTGGCCTCCTTTGATGATCCCTCTTCCATCCTCTCCAGTGTCTTCCTCACCTGCTCCTCTATCGCTTTGTCCTGTAGGCGCTTGTTGACCTCGACGTACTGCTCCCCCAACCAGGTATCGAACTTCTTGTCGGGCTTGTCGCTTATGTTGGTGTACCCCCAGTAGCTCTCAGCCACCTGCATGCCCAGGTCGTCTATGTAATCTTCCCTTTCGACCTTGTAGGAGCACGCCTCCATCATGTTGGATATGGAATCGCCGAGCAGGGCATTCCTGAGGTGGCCTATGTGCCATGGCTTGTTTGGATTAACGCTAGGAGACTCCACTATCACCTTGGTTCCCTTGCCGAGCCCGCTCCTTACGTATGAGCCCTTCTGCTTCTTGATGCTCCCAAGGACATGCGCTGCGTATTCCTTCTCGTCTATGCTCGAGTTGATGTAGCCGTTCAGCGCCGCCGTCTTTGTTATGAATCGTGCGCCCTTTACCCCAGATGCAAGCCTCTCGGCTATCTCCTTGGGGTTCTTCTTCTCTGTCTTTGCTATCCTGAAGGATATGGATGAGCTGATATCGCCGTTCTCCGGCTTCGGCACTGACAACGACAGGAGTATCTCCTCATCGCCAATTCCGGAGCCCGGGAAGCCCTTGGATATCGCTTCCTTTAGGATCGATACGAACTCTTCCTTGAGATCCATGCTTGGGGCCTGCATCACCATCCCTTCATCGCCTTCCTGAGCCTCTCAGCGTGCTCCTTCTTGGTGTATACCCTTGCGTCATAAAGCGTCTTCTTGCCTATCATCCCCAGTATCAGCCCGCTGTTCTCCGAAAGGGGCATCGTCCCGCCCTCCCTGCTGGTGTATATCCTGCTGCTCTCATCGACAAGGCTGAGCGGCCTAAGATACGTTGGGAATATCCATTCCTCATCGACTCCGGACTTCTGCGCGAAAGCCTGCTTTGCCTTTTCATTTTCTTCTATCTCCTTTATGCGCTGCGGTGTTTTGGGGATCTTCCCTTTCTCGGATGGCTGTGGATCGAAATGCGCTGCGGCAAACGGCTTCCTGAGGAGGAACATCCCTGCAAGCTCCTTCAGGTACCTGTTCTTTCCATTGCTTACGTAGGCTTGCATTGCTGAATAGAACATGTTGTCGTTGTACGAGAATGCGTCCAGCTCGCTGGACTTGAGCAGATCGTTAGGGTGGGCTATGCGGCCCTCCTTCACGAGCATCTCGAATATCCTGTCGGCCATCAGGGCGAATCCGACAGCGGTCTTGTGGTGGTACACTGACCTGTACATGTGGTACCTCCCTATGAGGAAGCTCTCCACTACGCTCTCGTCCTTGCTGAAGACTATCCTGTCGTCCTCTATGCTCATGGTGCGCATCAGCCTCTCTATGTTTATCCTTCCGTACAGGACCCCGGTATGGTACGAGTCCCTTAGCAGGTAGTCGCTCTTGTCAGCGTCGAACGCAGAGGATATGAGCAGCGAGAACCTGCCCTTTCTCTTCTTGGTGAATATGTCCGTTATCTCGTGCGGCTTGTACGTGTCGAGCTTGTCTGGCAGGAACCTTTCCACGAAAGCGGCCCCGAGCTGCTCGTGTCCCATCCCCTTCAGCCTGTTGACTATGCCATCCTCTATGGTGTGGGACATCGGATAATGGCCCACGTCGTGAAGTAGCGCGGCAAGCCTCAGCTTCTGTATCTCTTCGTCATCAGTGGTCAGCAGCTCCCCGTCGCTCCTGACGTTGTCCAGGAACTGCTGCATCATGAACATCGCGCCCATGCAGTGCGAGAATCTTGTGTGCGTTGCTCCTGGATAGACATAATGGGCAGGCCCCATCTGGCTTATGTGCCTCAGCCTCTGGAATATAGGCGTGTCGATTATCCTTGTCTCCAGCTCAGTCAGCTCTATGTACCCATGGACGTCGTCGTAGACCTGTTTCTTGACCTTTAGCGCCATTCATCTCCCTGTTATCCTGTCGTATTTCTTTAGCACTGAAGGTATCATATCTATTACGTCCACTGCCAGTATGTGGGCGCCCTTTGCCTCGAAGAGCGCGTCGCCTATCCTGCCGTGGACGTATGCTCCGGCTACTGCCGCGTCGTATGCAGAGGCTCCTGAGGAGGCTAGCGCGGCTATGATTCCAGACAGAACATCCCCGGTGCCCATTGTAGCCAGGGCAGGTGTCTTCGGTATGCTGACCTTTGCCCTTGTCCCGTCCGTTATTATCGTGTAATGGCCCTTGAGCAGCACGTTTGCGTTCAGCTTCCTTGCTACGGACATCGCCTTGGCTGCCCTGTCCTTGATGTCTGTCTTCGACACAGAGAGCCCGGACAGCTTCAGGAACTCCCTGTCGTGCGGGGTCAGCACCACGTCCTTCGACATCTTCTTCCCCTTGACAGAGGCTATCGCATCGGCGTCCACGACGACCTTCTTGCCATTCGACATTGCATGCTTTATTATGCCGTAGGCGGATCTCAGCGCCGCAGGCTCCCTTCCTATCCCCATGCCTATCGCCACTGCGTCGGATCCCTCTATCTCCTTCCTTATGGTGCCGTTTAGGGTTATTGATTTATTACCCAAAGCGTTGACTACCAGATTCGGCGAGAAGCCCCTTGTCAGTGCAAGGGTGCCCTTTGGAACGTATGTCTTGGCGTAGCCCGCTGATGTGCGCAGCGAAACCAACGAATTGTATGCTGCGTTAGATGCGAGGACAGGGGCACCGTAGTACCTGTCGCTGCCGCCTATGACGAGGACGATGCCCCTGGTAGTCTTATCGGAAAAGGCGCTCTTCGGTGAGATCGCCTGCGCCAGGTCGGCTTCGCTCGCAAGGTCGACCTTCACCTCGCTGTTTTTAACGTCGGCAGCCATCTCGCAAACACTTTTATACTTTGATTTCTATATCTTAGAGCATATATTAAAACTCCTGTAGGTGTTCGCATCTCGAAGATATACAAGCAAAAGGACAAGCTGATCGTGTACCTGCCTTTCGAGGTAATCAACGCGCTCAAGCTCAAGGACGGGGACGAGGTAGACTTCATCAAGCTTAACCAGAGCTCCTTCGCGTTCGCAAAGAAGTCGGACATAGCCAGCATGCTGGTTGGGGGCAAGGCATTGCAGGAGCAGAAGCCCGAGGTCATGACTGCGGCGCAGCAGGTTTCCATGTCCGACCCTGAGCTTGGCGTGCTGAAGAAGCTCGATACGCTCAGGTACATGAACAGGACTCCCGAGAATGTAAGCAGGATACTGAACGATAGTGAGAAATCGACGCTCAAGCAGCTCCTCGACAAGAAGCGCGTCACGCTCTTCAAGAACAGCAAGGGTACGCAGCTGTACAGCATACCCAAGAGCATCTATGATACCTTTCTCATGAGGAAGAGGCAGGGGCAGCAGGAGCAGAAGAAGGATGAGGGCATGAAGGAGAGCAAGGTGGTGAAGCAGTACACCTACATGCTGAAGAAGAAGCCCGAGAGCGCTCAGGACCCGAACGTCAGGTTCCTGGAGCAGAACGGGTTCGTAGTGGTGACGACTGAAGGGGAGGCGGCGACGCTGTCGCTTGCGCTTGAGGAATCGATAAGGCAGGGGATCGTATTGGGCACGAGGGCCTTCAACAAGAAGTTCTACGTTGTCCTTAGGGCATTCTTCGAGAGGTACAGCGGTGCGATAATAAAGGAGTTAAGGGGAGGGTCAAGCAAGGTAGGTGAGATAGCGGACACTCTTGGACTGGATGAGGACGGAGTCAGGGGAGTGCTTTACCTTCTGTCGGAGAACGGGGACGTCAGCGAGAAGAAGAGAGACACCTTTGCCCTTGCCTAGACCACGAAGTGGTTGAATATTATGACAAGTGCGGCGAATATGACCACTGCTATGAGCACAGCCCTGGGATTGAGCGACGGTCCCCTCTCAGGTGCATCGTAGAAGCTGAGTATCCCTGCCTGCGACTGCGGTGTTGCCAAAGCCATGATAGCATCTCGCAAATAGCTTATTTAACGTTTCCTTATGGTACCCGCAAAACAATAAATAAGGGATGCGCGAGAGGGTTGTATGCGCAAGTTGCAGTCGGCGATGGAGTACCTGATGACATATGGCTGGGCCATCCTTGCCATTGCGATCGTCATGGTCTCGCTCTATTCCCTTGGCATATTCAATGCTGGAAGCCTCAAACCTACCGCGACTCCGGGATCTTGCCAGGTAATGAAGACGGCTGCGCAGACCAGTCTCGCTGGGCAATGCAGTAACCTAATCCCCAAATACGTCGGGCAGTTCGGTCCCGGTACGTCAGCATCGATCTCGTCGCCTTCATCTGCGCTGGCCCTGACGGCCTTCACCGTTTCACTCTGGATAAAGGTGGTTGGTCCGGATGTAAACGGCCAGTATATGCTAGAGAAAGGGACAAGCAATGCGAACCAGAACTACAATCTCATCCTAGCTTCCAATGGAGCCTATGAGTTTGAACCTAGCGACAATCTAGGGACCCAGCACACGGTGCTAAACATAAAGCCCAGTAGCGGCAATTACAACGACAGCAGATGGCACAGCATTGTAATAACCTGCGTCTCAAACGGCAACGCCTATCTGTACATTGACGGTGTACAAGTTCAAAGCAATTCTGTTTCCTTCACTATCTTCTCAGGAAGTCAGCAACTTATCCTGGCCCAAGGTGCGAACGGCGAGACGATATACGTGGCGAATGTCCAGATATACAACGCATCGCTAGACAATGCCACTGCCAAGGCATTATACCTTGAAGGCATAGGTGGCGTTCCTGTGGATCCGAACCATCTCGCGGGATGGTGGCCGCTGAACGGGAACGCGAACGACTATTCAGGCAACAACAACCAGGGCGCTGCCAGTAAGGCCATATGGAATGCGAACTGGCAATCGGGCTATTCCGCGCCGACATCATGAAGATGCTTAGATTCTGCCTTTGCTCTCTCCCCTCACTACGGCCCCTGTTATGAGATGCGCAAGCCTCAGGTATTTGACTGCGTAGGAGGCAACCTTGACAGCATCCTTCTTTTCGATGCCAAATGCTTGCAGGTAGTAGCCGTTTGCCCTGTAGATGCTTATCTCGTTGGAGAGCCTGTTGAATAGCGAGAGCTTCTCCTTGTCCTTGGTCATGGTCCTTATCGCCCTTCTTAGCAGGCTGGGCCTTGGCCTCTTCCTGGTTATCGCGATCGAGCCTATGCCCAGCATCTCCCTTATCTTGGCCATGTCGACGATGTTGAGCCCGGCGATGGCGATGCCGTTGATGACTAAGAGCTTTATCTGGTCCTTGAACCTGGACCTTTTGACAGCCCTTATTATCTTGTCTGCCGAGTCGTCGCCGTCCTTCTTTACCATGAAGGACATGGCGCCCTCTACGATGTCATTTCTGACTATCATGCCCAGTGCAAAAACAGATTTGTCAGTCCTCCTGAACGGGGAGTCCTCGATTACGAGTATTCTTGCGCCTTCCTTCAGCATCAGATTACTTCTTAGGCACCTGGGAGGCGATCTCCTTCAGCTCCTCCTGTACCTCCTCGACAGCCTTAAGCACAAGGTTCCTCGCGTTCTTCTCAGACTTGACCACGAGCCTCGGGTTTCCGAGCTCGGGATGCTCCTTTATAACGCCGGCGAAGTCGACCTCCTTGCTCTCGAGGAGCTTCTCCTTTATCATGTCCGGAATGCCCCTGTCGAATCCTTCGAACTCTATCGTAAGGCTCTTTGCCTCGTCTTCTATGAAATTCAGCTTCAAGATATATACCCCTGAATAAGCAGCAAACGCTATATGGGTAGCATAGCATACTTAAATATATATAGTTAATGCATGCCTATATACGTTGCAGATTCCTTCATTTTCACAGGGTCTAGACATGGCAAACATACTTGACGTTGACACACAGAGGCTGATAGAGAGCGCAGCCCAGAGGCTGAAGCAGAGCGGGGGCATGGACAAGCCCAAGTACGTCGATCTCGTGAAGAGCGGCGCGAGCAGGGAAAGGCCTCCGCAGAGCCCCGACTTCTGGTACATGAGGTGCGCGTCGATACTGAGGCAGGTATACCTGGAAGGGCCTATAGGAGTGTCCAAGCTCAGGACAAGGTACGGCTCGAGGGTAAACCACACAGTGCACAGGCATCATCATGCAAGGGCGGGAGGTTCCATAATCAAGGACGCTTTCGACGCACTGGAGAAGAAGGGATACGTCAAGAAAGGAAAGAAGGGCAGGATAATAACATCAAGCGGCAAGTCATTCCTCGACAAGGTTGCGGGAGAGATATCCAAGGGTGCGTAAGCCTTGCCGGAGGAGCAGGAGAACCAGGACATGAAGGCAAGGAAGGCCCTCGAGAGGCGCGTGCGCGCCATGCAGGTCGAGCAGCAGAAAAGGAGTATAGCGCAGAAGTTCATGGAGCCCGACGCGTATGAAAGGCTTATGAATGTTCGAGTGGCAAACTACCAATTGTATTCGCAGCTCGTTGACCTGATAATAGCGATGGCGCAGCAGAACCGCATACAGGGAAAGATGACCGACGAGCAGCTCCGTGACCTGCTGTCCAGACTGACATACAGGCCGGATGCGAAGATTGAATTCAAGCACAAGTGAAGTTGAGAACATGTCGAAGAAGAGCCAGAAGCTGAAGATGCGTTTGGGGAAGAAGCTGAAGCAGAACAGGAGGATACCTGCTCTCGCGATGCTCAGGACGCACAGGAGCGTCCAGCACAACAGGTTCCAGAGGAGCTGGAGGCACAGGAAGATGAGGCTCAGCAAGGAGTTGTGAAAATGGCAGCGATAAGGATAAACCTAAGGAAGCAGCTCGTCAGGCTGCACATGTCGAGGAGGCACGCGAAAGCTGCGGGCCTCATCAAGAGCTTCGTTGCGATGCACCAGAAGGTGGACGAGGACATGGTAAAACTTGACAAGGAGCTCAACCAGCGGCTGTCCATAAGAGTCTCCAGGAACATCGAGCCCATAGACGTCAGCGTAGAGAAGGCAGGAGCAGTCGTGAACGTGAAGCTGGTCAAGCCGGCGCAGGAGCAGAAGGCAGACGACAAGAAGGACAAGCAGAAGTCGAAGGATACTCAAAAGGAGAAGGAGAGCGCGAATCAGACGGTAAAGCCCGCAAAGGCGCCGGAGCCCCCGAAGCCTAATCCTCTGAAGAACGAGCCCAAGGACAAGAAGGTCCAGAACAAGACCTAGGTGATGCGTAGGATGGGCATCGTAAAGGGCAGCATCCTGGGCAACAGCTACGTGGGCGCTTTCGCCACGTCAAGCGACAGGTTGACAATACTCACTCCTGCAGCTACCAAGAACGAGGAGGAGCTGATAAGGGAGGCATTGCAGACGGATGTCGTCAGGACAACTGTGAACGGCTCAGGACTGGTAGGCATATACACCGTAGCGAATTCCAGGGCCGTGCTGGTCCCTGAGATGATGGAGAGGCACGAGATAGAGGCGATAAGGAAGGCCGCGCACGGCATCGAGGTGCATGTGCTGAGGACAGGCCTGAACGCGTTGAAGAACAACATACTTGCGAATGACAGGATCGCGGTCATAAACCCGGAGTACAGCGGGAGGGAGGAGAAGGAGATTGCGGACTTCCTAGGTGTCGAGACAATGAGATTGCCCATAGGAGGGTTCCAGACCGTTGGCGCGAGCAACATAATGACCAACAAGGGCATGGTGCTGAACAACAAGGCGAGCGACGAGGAGAGCGACATGCTGAAGAAGGCTTTCGGATCGGTATCGTACTCGACAGCCAACCTTGGAGCCTCTGCTATAGGACTGTGCGCAGTGGCGAACTCCAACGGCGTAGTGGTAGGTGAAGAGACCACTGGATTCGAGCTTGCGAGGATAGCAGAAGGCCTCGACCTTGAATAGGCAATGTCTTATAAATTCAAGCACGCCATCTTTTAATGGGGATCTGATGACTCACGTGAAAGCCAGGAGGAGGCTATTCAGGAGGCCCAAGCCCAGGAGGGAGCTGGACAGCAGGCCCAGGGCGATGAACGGCGCGGAGCTCAGGAGGATGCTCAGGAAGGGCATAGACCCGGGATCGAGATCCAGGATGGCCCTGAACGGCGATGCAGCTGCCAGAATTGCGCGCATGGAAGAGCTGAAATCCAGCGCAAGGACTGGCAAGAAAGAGACCAATCATGCTAATGGTGCTTGAAGATGGAGGCTAACAACCAGAACGTTGATCCGAGGGAGCTGTACGCGCAGCTGCAGTACCTGCAGAACCTCTACAGCCAGCAGTACGAGTACGTAGAGGAGAATCTCGCAAGCTACACGATAGCGAACAACTCGGTAAGGAGGAGCATAGAGCTGCTGGGTAGCATGGACGACGTCAAGGGATCGAAGGTCCTTGTCAGCCCAGATGCGGGACTGTACATGGAGGCGAGCATAGGGGATGTCAAGAGCGTCATAACATATGTCGGGGCAGGCTACCTCATAGAGAAGAGCATAGACGACGCGAGGTCATTCATGGAGGAGAACCAGAAGAAGGGAGAGGAGGTTCTCATGAAGCTGGTCTCGGACAAGCAGAAGCTCGAGAAGGAGCTCATGGACATCAACTACAGGATGGGAGCGCTCCAGCAGCAGCTCTCGGGACAGTGATAAGGTAATCCGATGTTTGAGGGGCTCAAGAAGAAGTTCTCCAATTTCATAGACAACATAACGAAGAAGGAGAAGGAGGAGATAAGGGAAGAACAGAAGAAGGAGCAGAAAATCGAAGAGCCCAAGGCCGAAGAACCTGAAATCGAGGAAAAACTCGAGGAGCCCGAAGTTGAGGAAAAGCAGGCGCCTGCGGAGTTCCAGCCGGAGGAGAAGCAATCAATTCCCCAAAAAACCGAAACTCCTGAGCCGAAGGATGAAGAGGAGAGTGACGAGGAGGAATACGAAAAGGTAATGGTAAAGGAAGAGGAGAAGAAGACGGAGCAGGCGAGGCCCATAATCGAAGATAATAAGCGCGAGCCTTTGCGCAATGAGGCTCCAAAACAGAAGCCGCAGGAGGACAGGAGCGGGATAAAACTCTCGGCAACGACAAGGATAAAGGGATTCATCTTCGGGCAGGTGGAGATAAAGGAGAAGGATGTTGTCTCATTTCTTGATGGTCTCAAGATGGACCTGCTGCAATCGGACGTCAATTATGACGTCGCGGAGAGGATGGTCGACAACCTTTCAAAGGAGCTCATAGGAAAGAAGATCAGCTCAAGGGACATAGCAGGCGAGATAAGGAGGAGCGTTAGGAGCTCCATACTCAGCATCATAGCCAAGAGGGACGATTCGGACCTGCCCTCAAGGGTGAGGGCGAAGAAGCAGAACGGGGAGATGCCTTTTAGGATACTCTTCCTGGGACCCAATGGAGCAGGCAAGACCACGACAATGGCGAAGATAGCGAGGATGCTGCTCGACAACGGCTTCACGTGCGTCATGTCTGCAAGCGACACATTCAGGGCAGCGGCGATGGAGCAGACTGCGATACACGCGCAGAGACTGGGCATCAACGTGATAAAGGGAGCCTATGGCGCTGATCCCGCAAGCATAGCCTTCGACGCCATAGCCCACGCGAAGGCTCACGGGATAGATGTCGTTCTGATGGACAGCGCGGGAAGACAGGAAACGAACAAGAGCCTTATAGAGGAGCTCAAGAAGATGTCAAGAGTCACGGCTCCTGACATGAAGATATTCGTCGGCGAGGGCATAGCGGGCAATGCGCTCCTGAACCAGGTCAAGGCGATAAACGAGGCAGTAAAGATAGACGGCATAATACTCACCAAGCTTGACGTCGACGCTAAGGGAGGCAACACCATATCGATACTCAGCGACACGACAATACCCATACTCTTCTTCGGAATGGGCGAAAAGTACTCGGATCTCATGGCCTATGACCCCAACTTCATCATAGACAACATAGTGCCGAACAACTAAGCATTATAAAAGAATTGGGATTCATCAGTGATACTAGGCGGGTTTAATGGACGACGACTTCAGGCAGTTCGAGGGGAGGGTCTTTGAGCTACTGGAGGGCAAGCTGAGCCAGTACAGCGACGAGGCAGACCTGCTCAAGAACATAGAGACGATAGCCAAGACAGTTAACCCGGCAATCACGCAGGAGGAGATAGACAGGGTCATAGCAGATGCGAAGAGGTTCGACCCTATCGATGGCTACCTCCACGACGAGAACATAGAGGACATAATGGTGAACAACACCAGGAACATATTCGTGTTCAAGACAGGGGAGGGCATAGCAGAGGCAAAGGAGAGGATACCTACAAGGAGGGACCTGAACATGTTCGTGAAGAAGCTGAGGATGTACGCGACATCGGATATGGCGAGCAAGCATATCTTCGACGTGCACATGCCAAACGGCTCAAGGGCCAACATTGTTGAATCGCCGCTCGGTGCAGATATAACGATAAGGAGCTTCAAGAAGAAGGCCTACAGCATAATAGACCTGATAAACAGGGGAGAGCTGAGCTACAACATGGCCGGAAGGCTGTGGGTCTATTCTGAAGGGCTCAAGGTCAGACCGGCAAACATAGTCATTGGAGGCACGCCGGGAGCGGGAAAGACGACTCTGCTCAACGCCATGTTCTCGTTCTTCAGACCGGAAGAGAGGATAGTAGTCATCGAGGAGACGTACGAGCTCAACACGGAGACGCAGGAGAACTGCGTAAGGCTCGAGACCAGCCCGAGCGTCAGCCTGCAGGACCTGCTCAAGAACTCGCTCAGGATGAGGCCAGACATGCTGATAGTGGGAGAGGTGAGGGGAGCGGAGGCGCAGGACATGATGGTTGCGATGAACATAGGTAAGATAGCCATGTCGACGATACACGCCAGCAACACCAGGGACATCATAACAAGGCTGGAGAGCTCGCCGATGAACATCGACAAGAACTCGATATCATTGATAGACGTACTGATGGTGGTCTCGCAGGTGCAGGAGGAGCAGACCTACACCAGGAAGGTGACGCAGGTGTCGGAGGTCTCAGGAGTGGAGACCAAGGTGCTGCTGTCCGACCTGTTTGTCTATGATTATAAGACGAGGAGAGGGTCGCAGATACTGCCTAGCGTTACGTACAGGGACAACCTCTCAAAGCTCAGCGGCTATTCGCCCAGCAAGATAATAGAGGAGGAGCAGAGGAGGGCCAAGATACTCGAGAGGCTCAACAAGCTCGGCGTGAGGGATCTCGCGGGCATCAACAACTTCTGCAAGGAGTACTACGAGGACCCTGAGAGGGCGCTTGCCAAGATAGAGCTCTCCAACCTCGGCGTGCTCACATACGACTGAGCTGCATGAAGGCAATATTCGCAGTGCTATTCATTTCGCTCGCTGCCATCGCCAGCGCAGGCACAGTCTCGCTTACCGGCACGTGCCCCTCCGCAATAGCGAACGGGACTGCAAGCTTCATGCTCAACAACACCGGAAACGAGTCAGCGACCAACCTGATCGTGACGCTGCATTTCATAGGCAACGCGACATCCAACCGATCCACACAGCTGAACAGCATAGGGCCGGCACAGAGCGTAAATATCCCGCTTCCTGTGGCTGGCCATGGTGGGACCGGCACCTTCGGATCCTATTTCCTTGTGGTGTACCAGCAGGACAGTTCGGTCTTCTCAGCTATATTCCCGTGCCTTATAGACATCGGGAATGGAACAACGTCGCAGATCCTTGCCCAGTCCAGTGTGGCACGGACGTCGAAGAACAGCAGCAAGGTCGATTTGTCCATGATAAATGGCGGCTACGGGACGATAAACGCGTCAGTGGACCTGGTCCTGCCGCTTGGCCTGTCGACGCGGGGGAATACGAACACGCATGTGGATGTCAAGTCCACATCGAAGAGCACGATCAGCTTCCCGGTATCGTATCCTGAAGGATCAGGCATCTACACTGGGGCTGTCATCACGTCGTACAGCATTGCAGGCGTGGACTATGCAACACTCTCGGTGGTGAACATAGACACGAGCCCTAGCAGCTCGGGGATAGCTCCGGGAACGCTGCTGGGATACGCCGTGGGGGTCGTAGTGGTCCTGTTCCTCCTGCTTATAGGGAGGTCGCTGCTGGTGCGAAGAAGAAAGGTCAGTGCGAGTAGTTGAGTATGTAGTACAGGGATACGTTCTTGCCTGGCGAACTGGTTATGTTCTCGTTGGCTATCTGCCGCGTCGAGTAGCTCTTCAGCACGCTTGCGCAGGTGCCGTCATGGTTCGGCGGGACGGTGCACCAGTACCCGTAGTCGAAGACGTAGCAGCTGAACTGCCTTGAGAAGCTGTTGAAGCTGCTGTCACCTCCAAAGACGTAGCTTATCTGGGCCGCGCTCCTGTTCTGCTCCAGCCATATGTCAGGGGTGAAGCTGAATACGAGGCACTTGTTCGGCACGCTCGAGTAGTTGCCGTAGAAGAACTGCAGCGACGGGTATATTACGCTCTGCTGGGGCATGTGCTCCGGAGCGATGGTCATGACGCTCCAGTACTGCGATATCGTAAGGTACAGGAACGGGAGCAGTATGATAATGCCGACCACGAGGAAGACCTTGCCGTCTGCCGCCTTGCCCTTTTCCTTGGCCTCCCTCCTGACGAAGCCGGATATCGCGGAGACGATGCCATACAGGCCTAGCCCCGCGAACATGGCTATCGCCGGATGGACCTGCAGCATGAACCTCGCGTCTACCCCATAGACCGCTGATCCTGCATAGAACAGGCCGTAGAACAGCTCGTAGAGAAGGAACCACATGAACAGAAGCGAGAACGCGAACCATTTCTCCTTGATCGACCTGTCGAGCAGGAGGGTTGCAACGCCTATCAGAGCCATCACGGACACCGACAGCGGGAACGATGCGGGATAGAAGGAGCTCTTGTCGTAGTATCCGGAGAGGTACAGGAAGTTGTCGTGGAGGTTGCGCGCCAGGTTGCTTATCGCGAACAGGGGATGCTGCGCATCCTGCCCGAACTGCGGGTTCGGGAGCTGGTATGCGATGAAGAATATCTGCGGTGATATGACAAGGAAGAAAGCGAGCAGGCATAGGAGGGTTTCCGTGCTGTAGGATGCGGCAATGGCCGCACGGTAAACCGATTTCGCCTTGCCTAGTATCGATCCCTTGAAGGAGAGGGCGTATGCTATGAAGAAAAGCGGTATGAGGAGTATGCCCTCGGTCCTCATCATCACGGCGAGCGCGAGGGAGAACAGGAATGCGAGCATCGTCGTCCTCCTCCTTTCCCTCATGAACACGATGAACAGGAACATCGCGAGCGTGGTCAGGGCCATGAACGCGAGATCTGGGGATGCCTGGATCCTCGACCATATGTACAGCTCAGGCAGTATCGCAAACACGGCTGTTGCTATGGATGCAGTCCTCTTGCCGAAGAGGATCGATGAAAGCATGAAGAGCAGGAAGATCGATAGGAAGCCGAAGAAGAGCGTAGTGGCGAATGCCGTAGGAGTCCCTATTCCGAAAAGGCCGAATGCGATTGCGAGGAAGAAGGAGAACTCGACCGGATCATGGTATATGAGCGTGGATCCGCAGCTGGAGAGGTAGCCTGTGCCGTACTGGCACCATGTGGCGTCGAAATGCCTGAGTATGTTTATGCCTATGCCCTGGTAGATGTTCTCGTCGAAATAGAGCTGCTCCACAGGATGCACGAACTTGAGCGCGACTATCAGGAAGAATGCCAGGACCGCGACAAGCGCGATTACGGAGTATCTGTCGATCCCGCCCTTCAGCGCAGCGGATAGCTGCCTCCTTGACAGGTACAGGAACACTAGTAGGCCCGTCAGCGCCGCAGAGTAACCGAGCGCCAACAGGTTCCCCAGCATGTAGAACATTGAACCCGATATGATTGGAGAGCAAGCAAATTAAAGCTAATCGCTCAGTCCCGCAGTAGCTTTGGCACGCCGTCCTTTCGGGCCCTGCCGACAGTTACCTCGTCCCCGACATTCACCCTCTTCTGCTTCAGTTCGCCCCTTGCGATGACCTTGGCCCCCGATGCCAGTTCAACCGCAACGATCCGTGTCTGGCCAGGCTGTCCGTTTGCGGTGGCGTAAGAGTCCGTAGTCGTTATGACCCTTCCCTTGATCCTGTCCACCCCCTCGCCGATGTCATTTACGGATCCGTTGAGGGAACCATTAGCAGGATAGCTGACCGTCTGGTCGAAGACGATAGGTCTCCCATTGCCGGTCGTGCCGTCATTGGAGAGTATTGTGAATATTACTGAGTTAGCGAAACCGCCCAGGCTGGCGAAAGCGAAGGTATCTGCCTTGCCGGCCTGCCGCTCACCGGCCTCGCGCCTTATCTGCAGGAAGCCTTCGACTGCCTGCTTGAGCCCTGAGACTGCTATAGGGTGCCCGCATGATATCAGTCCTCCGCTGGTGTTGACAGGTATGTCTCCGCCTATGGCGGTCCTGCCCTCCGTAGCAGCGGTCCATGCTTCCCTTGCGTCAAGTATTCCGGCAGCTATCATCTGCATTGGCTGCAGGATTGATGCCATATCGTGCGCCTCGAATACGTCTATCCCCTTCGGTCCGATCCCGGCCTTGGAATATGCGCGCATAGCCGCCTGGGTCACTGACGGCATGCTGGTGAAGTTGCTCCTTGAGGATATGAGAGCGGAATCCGCACCCATGCCTATGCCCCTCACGAAAACGGGCTTGTCCGTGAATTCTGCAGCGATTCTGTCAGATACGACCAGCAGCGCTGCAGCTCCGTCGGCATTAGGGCAGAACTCGAAGAGCCTCAACGGGGATACTATCACCCTTGACTGCATGACCTGCTCAAGCGTCACGGCCCCTTTCGCATAATGGAAAGAATTGGGGTTCAGCGATCCGTTGAACCTGTTCTGGACAGCGACGTTCGCTATGTCTTCTCTACTTAGCCCGAACTCAGATATGCATGCGGTTGCCATCATGCCTGCGAGTGATGGTAGCGTCAGCCCTGCAGCTCGCTCCTCCTCGAACAGAAGTGTCGATATCGCCGTTGTTATGTCCTTGGTGCTAGGCATGTGCGTCATCTTCTCCGCGCCGACCACAAGGACCATGTCAGCCTCGCCGCTCTTGATAAGTATGTCCGCACGGTGGAGCGCCGTAGCGCCCGACGCGCTGATATTGTCTGCCCGCTCGGACAGTATGCCCTCCAGCCCTATGGCTCTCGCTATCTGTAGGTGCACTCCTGAGATGCCATTGAACTCTGCGCCGTAGCTGTTGGCAACCACCATGCGTATCCTTTCAGAAGCGTCTCTGTCCCCGAACACGGCATTGTGCCTTTCTATGATAGGTCTTGCGGCGTCCGACGCAAGCTGGAGGAGTCCCTTCTGGCTCTTTCCGAACTTCGTTATGCTCGCATCTGCTATGACTGACATTGTCTGCATAGAATCGTCAATCCTTTGAACAGTATGCACACCTTTAAAGCTTGCAGCCGCATCGGCAATGGACGAAGCAAGGCAAAAAGATGCCAGTGGGCAGTTCCGGAGCAATCCGCATGGCGAAGCCGTTAGATGCTCTTCAGCGTCTCGGCCCCTTCATTCATGAATTTCGAGAATGGCATCAGCATTATTCCGTCGATATCCTTGTACCTATCCGCATGCAGGTCGTTGACTACAACGACTATGGAATCGTACTTCGCCTTCCGGCCCTCGATCATCCTCGCGGTATCCTCAAGCCTCTTCATCCCGGTCTCGTACTCCACTGCTATGCGCTTGCCTGTCCTGACCATTATGTCTGGACCGTACGCGCTGTCGTAGACCGCACACTGCACGCCCTGCTCCTTCAGGTACCTGGCCATGACCCTCACCCTTATCTCGTGCTCCGGGGAGTTCCTCGGCATGTAGACATACCAGGTGCCGTCGTATGCCGAGTCTGCGCCTATGACATGCATGCCCAAGGTTTTGTCCAGCAGCATCTGGTCGATTTTCTCACTGGATTCGTCTTCCGATGCGCCTCTCCTCTTCAGCTCTTCCATCAGCTCAGGCTCCCTTATAGGCTCCCTTGCCAGGCTGCTTATTGTATATCCTATGTTGATGGCATCCTCACCGCACCTTGCGAAGCTTACCACGTAAGGCTCGCTCTCCCTCGAGTCGAGGACCATAGCCTGCCCTCTCCTGAGGTGTCTTATGCCCTTCTTGACCTCTGCGAACCTGTTGAGCTCGTTGCCTCCCGCGATCAGGTTCGCCATGTAGTTCAGCTCCTCGGGCTCCCTCTGGTAGAAGGTCATGAAGAGCGACGAGTTGCTCCTTAGGCTCTTGCTTATCGACTTCGCCCTCTGCGATATCGCTATGATGCCTATCCCGTACTTCCTCCCCTCAGCCGCGAGCTTGCCGAGCATCTTAGATTCGGATACCCTCTCAGCCTCGTCTATAAGTATGTACAGCAATGGCCTTGACGACTTCTCCGACGAGAGCATGGTTGAGTATACCTTCCTGAGGAACGCCTCGATGTAGACTGTCTGCGCCTCTGGAGTATGCAGGCTTCCGAGAAGCAGGACGCTGTTGCCGTTCATGACCCTCTGCATCTGTACGCTGTCTGACCCTCTTCCGTTATCGACGAGCGAAAGCCTCCTTTCAAGGCCTTCCAGGACGTTCGATTCGGACTTGCCCGCATGTCTCTTGAAAACCTTGACAGAGTATATCAGGTCGCGCATCGTTGGCGTCCTGTCCCTCTGGTCCATGACGTAGTAGGAATATGAGATGCACCTGTAGAGCGTGTAGGACTGCACGTCACCTAGCCTGAAGACCTTCTTGAACAATGCGGTGAGTTCGCTCGCCTTCTCCTTGACGTCAAGGCCGTCAAGGTCCATGATGTTGATGCCATTGTAGCGCGCGTCATACACCTCTGCGCCTATGGAATCGGCTATCCCCAGGTACTCGTTGTGCGGGTCGAGGATCGCGACCTTGGCGCCCCTCGCCGCAAGCGACCCCACTATGAGCTTGCTGAGGTTAGACTTGCCTGATCCCGACTCCCCTACAATGACCATGTGCGGATTCATGCCGCTTGCGTCTATCCTCATCTTGCTGAAGAGCTGGCGCTTCCACCGCCAGCTTCTCCTGTACGAGTATAGGCCCTTTATCGATAGCCTTCTTTCTATCTTTCCTATATTGTTTTTGTTGTTTTCGAACATTGTTTTCACCTTTGATTTCTGCGTTTGCCGAAGTCGCTGCAACGCATAAATATGACCTCCCCGAAGCCAATTCATGGCAACTAGGGAGGCTGCGATGGATGCCATCGCGGGCAAGGAGAGGCTGTTGGACGGCCTGTGCAGCGTTGCAAGGGTAGGCACGTCCGTATGCAGCAGGATAGGCAACGCCTCGAAGGGCATGGCCTACAGCTCGCTGGCGCTGCTTGCCAGCACCCCCACGTTCTACATCTACATGGGCAAGAGCGAGGCAAGGCTTGCAATGGCATCGGTCGGCTTCGAGGCGATTGGAGCGGTCGGGCTCCTAAATTCCGTTCACCACAGCGCGATGGCCGCAAAGGACATATGGCTGCTCAAGAGAGGCATCAAGGGCATGCAGAAGCTGGAGCTGGACGCCGACGCGCTGGGCGGCAGCTTGAAGGCGTCTGCCGAGGCAACAAGGAGCGAGACCGCAGGACGCATAGTCGAACTCAGGGGGCTTGGCAGGAGCCTGTACTATTCGGTAGCGACATGCTTTGCAGGAGGCGCCATGATGGGCTCGTCGGTCTATTTCGCGGAGCTGATAAATAGGGATAACGCATACAGCAGGGCCGACGTTTCAGGGGCATTCTACTTCTTCATTATGGGGATAACAGCACTGGTAGGCAGCCACGTGTGGGGCATCACGGTCAGCGCAAGGGCGAAGGCGCTGGAGGAGGACTTCAGGAGCATTGTAAGGGGAAGGGACGGAATTCGTCAATAAGCATACGGGAAAAGGTTCTTTTAAATATGAGCCAAATCGATGGTCTGGAGTATGAACGCACACATGACGAATAGGACAGGAGCATTGGAGAGGATGCACAAGGTAGTCGACATAGACATCAAGAATGCGAAGAGGGGGATCAGGCTCAGCGCGGTAGGCTCGACCTTCGGTTCGGCGCTCACCGTTGCGAGCTTTGCGGCATTCAATTACAAGTTCTCAGGACTGGGAGGCACGTTTCTCACAGGCAACAGGCACTACTACGATCTGGCATTGGCGGCGAGCGGCTTGACAATGCTCGCTTCCTGCGCATCGGCAGCCAACATGGCAGGCAATAGCAGAATCGTCAGGGCATTGAAGAAAAGGAGTGCGACGGCATTTTCGATAGCGTTGGGCAGCGCTGTGGGGTCCGTTATGCTGAATGCGCCTAAAGACTCATTGCTTTACGACTCTCCAAGCAGATGGATAGGATATCTTGTCATCGGAGCATCGGTTGCCCTGACTGCTGCGAACATGGCCACGTTGCCGGTGTTCCTGCACAAGGTAAAGGAGGCCAGGAGGGCCTAATCAGGACAAGGACTCGTATATCCTCTTTATGTCCCTTAGCTCCTTGTCATCGGCAAGTCCTTGCCTTGAAGGCGTCTCGAGTATCAGCGGCTTGCTGGTAACCTTGTCATATGAGAGGAACTTCCTGAAACCATCGATGCCTATGTGGCCGTAGCCTATGTTGTCGTGCCTGTCCAGCCTCGACCCCAGCGGCTTCTTGCTGTCGTTGAGGTGTATTGCGTGCACCTTGTCCCATCCGAGCTTCCTGTCAATCGTGTCAAGCACGCTCCTCCTCGTTATGTCGTAACCTGCAGCGTACAGGTGGCACGTATCCATGCAGAAGCCCAGCTTCTTTGAGTCGGCCTTGCCGTATACGTAGGAGAGGTCGTCTATGTCCGCGCCCACAGCGTTGATATGTCCGGACTCGTTCTCTAGAAGCAGCTTTGTGCTCCCCATGTACTGCTCGGCCATGGATATGGCCTCGACTATGTTGTCTAGCCCCTTCTTCCTCCCGTGCCCCATGTGGCTGCCCATGTGCGCGACGAGGTACCTGATGCCGAGGTCGTTGCACTTTGCGAGGTTCTCCTTGAGCGCATTTACCGACTTCTTGAATATGATGCTGTTGGATGACGCGATGTTCGGCAGGTAGGGCATGTGGGCCACGACCTCTATCCTTGTCCTCTCCTGCTTCTCAATGAACCTTTCCTTCTCGTCATTGGCAAGCCTCCTGTCGGCCCATCCCCTGGGATTTGTAATGAATATCTGCATCGCGGTGCAGCCCAATGCCTCAGCGCGGTCGAATGCGAGGTCCATGCTCTTTGCTATCGAGACATGATAGCCTATCTTTAATCCCATCACGATGCCTGTTTCTTACCGTTGAGAACATCCTTCAGCAACGACAGCTCTTTCTCCGACAGCGCGTCGTTATCCTTGAACTTCTTGCTGGATAGCACATACTCGAGGGCTTCCTTCCTCTGGGAGTTGCTCATGCTTCTCCTCAGCAGCTCTGCGGGATCCTTGAGGGTGCCGTACCTTCCGGTCTCCTCGGCCCACGACTCGAACACGTGGCTCATGCCCATCAGGAACTCTATCGCGTCTACGGCCATGACCAGCCTCTTCAGCTCCTCTATCCTCGAGAGGAGCGCGGGATCCTTCGTCTCCTTGTTGATGTAGGATGAGTACTGGCCCCTTATCTGCTCCCTGTTGGCCAGCATGTTGTTTATTATGAACATGTCCTTCTGCAGCTCCTCCGACCTGTCCATCAGGACAGGGACGTATCCCTGTATGTCTATCCTCTTGGCGTCTATCTGCTCGTGCAGTATGTCTATCGCTTCGAGTATCATCTCGTCCTTGGTCTTCGTGAGTATGTCCTCGCACAGCAGCCATGCGGGCGTGTCTCCGTTGTCCATGCGCTCCATTAGGAGTTGCCGTTAAGCTATATATTCAGTTCGCAGGATATGGCGGCATTGATATTGCCACGCGGAATATGTCCTCGGCGTGCATCCTGTTGGAGACGTTTATGAGCTCCATGCCGAGGATGCTGCCAGCGCTGTCGTAGTCCAGGATGGTCTCCTTGTCGAGCCTTCTCGCCTTCGAGAACCTCCCCTTCTTCAGCGATATGTAGAGCACGTCTGAGCCAGAGTCGAAGCTTATCTCCATTCACTCGCCCGGGTATGCCGTGAGGACCTTTATCCTGCCATCCTTTTGGACGTACAGCACGCTTACGATACCGAGCCCACTCTCGCCCGTGGCCTTGTACCTGTCGCCCCTCGATGCCGCCACCTTGGCCGGCCTGAGGATCACCCGCTCTACTGCGCTGATCGTGAGCCTCCTTGCAAGTATCCTTGCCAACGCGTTGTCCGTGTACGTTATCCTGCTCTCCATGCGAACCATGCCTCTTCCTGCATCTTGTGAGGGGGAGGAGGCCCCGCCTCTTCCCTACTGCACTGGTACGCGACGGCATCAGCCGACGACAGTATGCTGTGGTTGTACCACCGCTTCTTGTCGAGGCCGCTCCGCCTGAAGCCCTGCGACAGTGCAATGCACTCCGTTACGGAGCCTATCGCGCCGCACAATCCTTCTACCAGCTCATTTCCCGGCTTTTCAGATGACGCCTCCTCTATCATCTCCGAGATCAGTCTCTTCATCTTCTCCTTTCTCCGCTCACGCCTCACAATATCTCGCACCTTATCACCCAGAAATAGTCGCCGCTTTGTATAGCGATGGCTTCGCTTTCTCCCTACCCATATATCATGATAAAAGTATTTATATCTTACTATCAGAGCTTATATCTGGAGTAAAGACATATAAAGGTGAAGGCGCATAAGGCATACGCTGAGCAATATCAGCAAAACACCTGGAAATAGATGGGGCGGCGCAAGCTGCCCCATTATGCTCTTATCCTGGGACCCACTTGGCGAAGGCTGTCGCGTGGGAGAATATCGACGGCAGATATATCGCCGCAACCGCAAGGGACGCGAGCACGATGAGGATTATCGAGAGGTTCAATGGTGTGCGGTTCCTGTTGGTAATGGAGTATGCCATGGAGACTGCTGCGAGACCCTCAAGAACGAAGAAACCGCTCGCTACGAGCGGGGACGATGTCATTCCGTTAACGTATATGGCTGCGCCGTATACCACCGAAAGCAGGCCTGCGAAGAGCAGCGGTACCGAGACCGTTGAGTACTGCCTTGGCACGAGATAGAGAAGCAGTCCTGCTGCAAGGACCACTGCTGAGAACAGAAGGAAGACGTCGCCGAATATGATGTTGTAGCTTCCTGGGAGCGGCCATACTGCGGACGTGAAAAGCGCAAGCGCCAGCGACGGTACTGCCAGTGCTGTCAGGAGTATGCCGTGGGCCTTCAGCCTTTCGGCATTGGCAGATGACTTCAGGGATAGAAGCAGGCTTGCGGCGATGGCGTTTGCTATCACCACCATGGCCATCTCTATTGTCAGCGCATCGACGAACAGGGCCAAACTACCAACAATCAGGATTGGGAACCAACGCTTAAAAGGTTTTCTCATCTGGCGCGCAGCGCGTTGAGTATTACCGTCACGTCTATAGCCTCCTGCAGTATCGCACCCACAGGCGGCGGTATGACGCCTGTTGTCGCTATCACCATCAGCACGGATGAGAGGCCTATGCCGAAGAATATCGACTGCTTGGCTATCTTCAGCATGCGCCTTCCGGTGAGTATGGCGTCGGTGACCTTGGTCACGTCGTCTACCAGGAGCACGATGTCGGCAGCCTCTGCGGAGATGCCGGTGCCGTGGGCGCCCATGGCCACGCCGACAGTCGCTGTCGCCAGCGCTGGGGCGTCGTTTATCCCGTCGCCGACCATTATCGTCGTGCCCTTCGACTTCGCGTCCTTTACTATCTCCACCTTCTCTGCCGGAAGCAGCCCGGCCCTGTAATCCTTTATTCCGGCTGCGTCAGCTATGACCCTTGCGTTCTGCTCGTTGTCCCCGGTGAGCATCGTTATCTGTCCGACCCCCAGGCCCTTCAGCCTGCCGATCATCTTGGTCACCCCGGGCCTGATCTTGTCAGTGAACACTATTATGCCTGCAAGCTTGCCGCCTATTGCAACGAACGAGTAGAGCTTGCCCTCGGAGACGCTCCTCTCGACTATCTTCAGGTAGAGCCTAGTGGAGCCGTCGATCCTCGCCTCGAAGAAGCCCCTCGACCCTACTAGCACCCTTGAGCCCTTGACAACGCCCTCCACGCCCTTGGACGGCACCTCCTTGAACCCCTTCGGCTTCTCGAGCCTCTCGAACTCCTTCCTGGCGGCTGTGACTATGGAGACGGACAATGGATGGGAAGAGAGCTGCTCCACTGATGCGCTCATGTAGAGTATCTCCTTCTTGGTGTGCCTGCCGAAAGGGATTATCTCGTCGACCAGCGGCGAGCCGTAGGTTATCGTGCCGGTCTTGTCGAAGAGCACCGCCTTCGCGTCGCTTATCTGCTCTATCGCCGCCCCGTTCTTGACTATTATGCTCTCGTTCGCTGCCTTGTTGACAGCAGCTATGACGGCTATCGGCACTGCTATTATGAGCGGGCATGGCGTGGCCACCACCAGTACTGCCAGCACGGTTATGACGCTGTGCGTCATCAGGTACCCTATGAACGCTATCGCGATCGTCAGCGGCGTGAAGTACGTCGCGTACTTATCGGCAAGCCTCTGTATCTTCGGCTTGTTCTCCTGCGCATCCCTCACCATCTTAACTATCTTAGCGTACTGGCTCTCCTCGCTGATGGCGGTTGTCCTCATCTCGAACGTGTCGCCGACGTTTATCGAGCCGCTGAGCAGCTTGCCGTTTGCCTCTACAGTCCTGGGAACTGGTTCGCCGGTGAGCGCCGACTCGTCCACATATGCCTTCTCGCTGGTCACTTTCCCGTCAGCCGGTATCAGGTCGCCGTGCCTTATCACCAGTATGTCTCCGACCTTCACCGCGTTCGCGTCTATCTCCTCTATGTGGTTGCCGACCTTCCTCCTTGCGCTCTTTGGGGTCCTCGCGGTGAGCTCTTCAAGCGACGATGAGGCGCGGTTGAAGCCGTAGTCCTCAAGCGCCTCCCCTCCTGACTGCATGAGGACGATTATCGCGCCGGCGAACGATTCGTTCACCAGCATGGCTACGACTATCGCGAGCATCGCTATTACGTCGGCGGAGAGCCTGCCCCTGAGAACCTGCCGTATCGTCCTTACGACTATGGGGATGCCCCCAAGCAAAAGGACCGCGTACCAAGCAACGTTGGCGAACAGGCTCTGGCCTGTGAGAAACAGTGCCGATCCTACCACTAAGCCGATGAGGGCGAAGAAGGGCAGCGGGTACCTCCTCGCTGAAGAGTACACAGACTCGATGCTGATGTTGGTCATGATGCCCATAAAATTATGGCGCCGTTGGGTTAATATCCTGATGGGGTTTTGGGCTATCTCGCGCCCCAGCCTCCGTCTACCTTGAGGATCTGCCCAGTCACGTAGCTGCTCGCGTCAGATGCGAGGTATACCGCAGCTCCCTTCAGCTCGTCAGGCACTCCAAGCCGGCCCATCGGCGTCCTTCCTTGTATATATCCCAGCATCTGCTTGTCATCGAGCACGCCCTGGGTCATCTCGCTCGGGAAGAAGCCTGGGGCTATCGCATTGACCCTTATCCCGTGCTTCACCCATTCCACTGCTAGCGCCCTTGTCATGTTGACGACTGCGCCCTTTGCGGCGTAGTACGGCACCGCAGGTATTATGTCGCCGAACAGGCCGTAGATGCTCGCTATGTTTATTATCCTGCCATTTACCTTGTTCCTTATCATGGACTTCGCGGCCTCCTTCGCGCAGTAGAACGTTCCGTTGAGGTCGACGTCAAGCACGTTGAGCCATTCCTTCTCGGTGAAGGATATAGCTGGCTTCGCTGTGCCTATGCCCGCATTGTTTATGAGTATGTCCACCTTCCCGAACCTCTTCTCCGTCTCCTTGACCATCTTCGCAACGGCGAGCCCCTTGGTGACGTCGAGGACTATAGGGACTACCTTCCTTCCGGTGGCCTTGGCTATGCTCTCAGCATTGGCCTTCAGCTTGTCCTCCCTCCTCGCGCACACGACCAGGTCTGCCCCGGCCTCTGCAAGTCCCATCGCGAAGGACACCCCCAGACCGCTAGACACGCCTGTGACTATGCCCACCTTCCCGTCGAGCTTGAATGAATCCAGCACTTTCATCTAATCACGCAGAAGCAGAGTGAAGGCCGAGAAGGGCCGCTTTCTCCTTTCCTTACCTCTTTCATTTTGTCCAACCCGATACGGTTGTTAAGGCCCTTTTCCGACCTCCACAATCATATTGTGGCTTGGATGATATATACGCCTTTCCATCCAGCGATAACAGGGTTATACAATTATCGTCAATGCTTTATCTCGGCTATCTCCTTCCACCAGTGAAACCTCTTCTCTATGAAGCTGTCGAGCGTCTTGGGCGCGGTCCCGTACATCGCGTCTATCACCGCAAGCAGCAGGAAGACCATCGCGTACGCTATGCCTGTGCCTATGTCGGTCGATGCGGGTCCGTACGGCCCGCCCAGCCCTGCGGGTATGGACCATACCACCAGGCTGAGGATGAAGCCTCCGCCGTACGCGAACTTCCTGAGAATCCCGAGCATCAGCGCGATGGACAGAAGGAGCTCGAGGGTTATTATCGATATGGCGAAGAACGGAGGGTTCAGCGCGGTTATGCCGGCCCAGAACTGGAACCACGGAGCCATCCATAGCGGCTGGTGGGCAGCAGATGCGGCTATGAGTTCTGGCATGCTCCCGATGAAGTAGCCGTTTAGCTTGAGGAGCGCGTCAACGCCCCAGACGGCCCCGAAGAGTATCTCTATGAACCTGCCTATGCTCTTGGCGTTGGCCGCGAACCAGTTGTCGGCGCTGTCTATGTCCTTCTCAAGGTAATGGAGCATGGCGTTCGCAGACAGCTGCTCGTGGTGCGTGTCCACGTCCTTCAGGCCGTTCTTCAGCACGAAGGAGTTTATGCCGTATGTGCGCTTCAGGAACCTGGCGAATGTCGCCGAGATGGTCCCGTAGTGGTCCACAAGCACGCAGTCCTTGAGCGCCATTATGTACGTTCTTCCGAGCGCGTTGACGTTGCCTGGGTTGACGTGTATGAGCTTGCCCTTCTCGGCTCCCAGCAGTGCCGTGACGTGATGGCTCAGCCTGTTCCTCCCGAGCCATACGAACTTGGTAGTGCCCGTCTTTACCAGCTCCCTCGCCTCGTCTATCGTCACCTCCTCGATCTTCTCCTTCTTGATGTCCTCCTTGTACTCCTGGACGAAACTGACGAGTATGTTGGCGTCGTTGTGCCACAGGCCGTCTATCCCGAGCGTGTTCTTGATGTAGTCGCTCTGCCCGAACCCGGCTATCTTGATGGTGACCGTTGTCAGCATCCTGCCCTTGTCGATCAGCAGGCCTATCACCCTCGAGTAAGGCAGTATCGTGAACTCTGTCTTTGAGATTAGGTTGTAGCCCGTGTACCTGCCCCAGAATGAGTAGTGGACTATTATTATGTTCTTGTCTGTCACCACGATGTTGTCCGGGGCTATGTTTGACAGGAGGCTCTGTTTCAGTACCATCAGTACCGTTTCCCCGGGTTGAAGCACGCTGTTAAGTTCCTCAGACAAAGACATATTCCCCACCATGCAGGACCCGCGCATCCTGCAATATTATATTGTACCTTCTCCTTAAAATCACTATACCTTTCCGTCGTCACCTGTGCCTCTTGTGGAGCGTGCTGAGTATGCCTCCCTTCAGGTTGTACGCAGCTATGCCGTTCTGCCTCATCTCGTCGATCACATGCTCGGCGAGCGCGTCGCTGTATGCGACGAATACGCAGCCCTCGAGCTCCTTGAGCTGCTCCCTCTCCATTTCCATTATCTCCTTGGGGTCGCGCTTCTCGAGCCTGCTCTGGTCGATTCCCAGGAGATATGCCACGTATTCCAGCGGCTCGAGGCCCAGCCACACCATCTTCTTGCCGCTGGACGCGACCAGCTTCCTTGCCTCGTCTATGCCTATCCCCGAATGGGTGTACGCATGCTCCAGGGCCTCCCTCCTGAGCTGCATTTCCGACTTACCGCTCTCTATGCCGCTTCCGGCGCTGCTCCTCATGTTGTTGATAACCTCCTCTATGAAGTTCATGAACCGCTCAGCCTCGCCGGTCCTTATGCCGCTGACTACGCCCTCGTTCCTTATCGCGGCGCTTGCATCGGTGAACCCGTGTATGCGCATGTTTATCGTCGACAGGAACTTACCCTTCGATACGACGACGCTTATCACGTTCTTGTAGGGCACCATGCTGAACTCGGTTGGCGACATAAGGTTCTTGCCCATGTACAGTCCCCAGAATGAGGGCCTCACTATTATGATTCGCTTATTTGTAGCTATGATCCTGTCAGGCGATATCGAGTTCAGGTACGACTGCTTGACCTCTATTATGGTCTTCTCGTCGTGCGCAAGGATGTGGCCCAGCATGCGCAGGCAGCGCACCCCGTGCTGGTGAACCTTCTTTGTCTTGATCTCCGGCACCACGATTCTGTCAGAAGTGTCCACAGCCTCCTTTTCCATACCCCTCCCCGTAATATACCTCTCAGGAAGTCTTTTTACGTCTTTTCTATTGATTCGGACATGAGGGTAAGGTCTATCCTGCTGGTGCTTGCTATCGGCCTTGCGTTGCAGCCGTTAGCCTTGAGGTTCTTTGCAAGCGTGCCAGCGCCGCTGCCATATGTATAGACTATCTCAGGAGAGCACCTGTCGACGTATTCCAGAGCCTGCGAGAAGTCCGCGTGGTCGCTCAGGGTGAACTGTACATCGGTGTCGAACTTCATCATCCTCGCGAATCCCGAGGCCACTGCTGTCAGCACCTGTGTCTTGCATGCCCTTGATACGGTATTCTTGACCTCGGCAAGCCTGTGCTGCTCGACTACCGCCACGAACGGTGCGTCAGCCCCGTTCAGTGCATCGGCATTGAATGCGCCATATGAGAGCGCTATGCCGTGCTTTGCGTATATCTCGTTGATCCTTGCTATGTTCGGCGTCACGAGAGGGCTCACGCCTATGCCGTTGCATATCCTGATGAGCTCCTGCGCCTTGCCCGATGAGTATGCCCCGAAGAGTATTGTGCTCCTCTGCATCCTCCCTTCCACGTAGTGCTGTATCGATGTGGTGACCTCCTCGCGGTCGTCGAACTTTATGTTCGCGTAGGGATACGTCGAATCCATCAGCAGTATGTCCGCCTTCCTTACCTCTATCTCCTCGCACGCCGCAGACCTCTGCATCTGGTAATCCCCGGTATAGACTATCCTGCATGACTGCTCCTTGGAATCGAGATACAGCTGCTTGGAGCCGAGCATGTGCCCCGAGTTGAGAAGCTCGACACCCTCCGGAAGCTCTGCGACTGTCAGCTCCCTCCCCTTCTTCGCCTCTATCATGTCGATTGTTGCCCTGCTTGCGAGCGTAGCCTTGCCCTTCCTCAATCCAGATAGATGGTCCGAATGCGCATGCGACACGAAGTTGACGTTGGAGCTGGGGTCGTGCGTATCCAGCGCTATGCTATAGTTCCCAACGTGCAGTGCCATCCAGTCGCCAAACGAATATAAAGATGCCATGAAAGATTTATATGCTGGACATCGGATTTCTTGGACAGCCTGTAGATTTCATGAGGGCCAAGTGGGGAATTATGGAGGCTGTGCCGCTATACGCGTGCATACTTGCCGCTACGCTTGTCTCGTTCGCAGTGCTTTCCGGGTCGCAGGGCAGCGCTGCAATATTCGGGCTCGGGGCGCTAGCGTTCACGCTTGGGCTCAGGCACGGCTTCGACGCGGACCACATCGCGGCGATAGACAATGTGACCAGGAAGCTGATGCAGGAGGGCAAGAGGCCCATCACCGTAGGCACTTGGTTCTCGTTGGGCCATTCCACAGTGGTCTTCCTAGTGGTGCTCCTCCTGGTGCTGCTCACCAGCAGGATAGCGCACTACATGCCCTATCTCAGCCAGCTTGGATCCGTAATAGGCACAGCCGTGTCTGGGACGTTCCTGATTGCCATAGGCCTTGCCAATGTCGCGATCGCCATAGGCATATACGGTGTGTTCAGGAAAGCATCAGCTGGCAAGATGGACGAGAAGGGACTTGACGAGATGCTCGCGAAGAGGGGCTTCATGAACCGGCACTTCAGGTGGCTTATGAAAGGTGTAGACAGGCCCAGCAGGATGTATCCTGTCGGTTTCCTGTTCGGGCTCGGCTTCGACACTGCTACTGAGATAGCGCTCATTGCGATAAGCGTGGGGCTGGGCAGCGTCTCGCATATACCCGTGTATTACATACTCATGCTGCCCGCGCTGTTCGCGTGCGGCATGGCGCTCGTCGACACGACGGACAGCCTACTCATGGGCATGGCATACGGATGGGCGTTCGTCAAGCCGGTGAGGAAGGTATACTACAACATGGTCATGACCGTGAATTCGGTGATACTCGCGTTCTTCATAGGAGGTATGGAGCTAGCACAGATCGCGTCTTCCGAGCTGGGGTTCAGGGGCGCCGCGTTCGGTTTCGTAGGCAACATCGGCCCTTCTGACATGGGCATCGCTGCCATCGGTCTTTTCATGTCGGTATGGGCAATATCGGCGCTGTATTACAGGTACGGGAACTTCAGATAGCCTGAAATGGTTATATATCTGCTCGTGCATGGTTATACGTTTCTGCTGATGCTAATGGCCGAGAAGGTTCTGATAATAGGAGGGGGGCCTGCGGGCCTTTCCGCAGCGATATACACCGCTAGGGAGGGCTTCGAGCCTTTGGTAATCGCAGGGTTCAACGCCGGAGGGCAGCTGCTGCTGACAACGGTCGTCGAGAACTTCCCAGCATTCCCTGACGGCATAAACGGGCCTGACATAATAAGCCAGATGAGGAGGCAGGCCGAGAGGTTCGGCGCGAGATTCATCGACACGAACGTGTCGGCTGTTGACCTGCAGTCCAGGCCTTTCAAGGTGACCGCTGACGACAGGACATACGAGGCGCAGTCGCTGATAATAGCGACTGGCGCGAACGCCAAGATGCTCGGCCTCGAATCCGAATCGAAGTTCATAGGCAGGGGCGTGTCGAGCTGCGCCACATGCGACGGCGCGCTGTTCAAGGGCAAGGACGTCGTGGTAGTGGGCGGGGGAGACACCGCGATGGAGGACTCGCATTTTCTCACCAGGTTTGCAAACTCAGTTACCATAGTCCACAGGAGGGACTCGTTCAGGGCGAGCAAGATAATGCAGGACAGGGTGCTGAAGAACCCGAAGGTAAAGGTCGTTTGGGATTCTGAGGTCGTCGAGATACTCGGTGACAGCAAGGTGAAGGGCATAAAACTGAGGAACAGCAAGACGGGCGAGCAGAGCGAGCTGAAATGCGACGGGGTATTCATCGCGATAGGATATTCCCCGAATACTGAGATGTTAAAGGGCAAGCTGAAGACCGACGAGCTCGGATACCTTGTCACGAAGGATGAGGTGCTCACGGAGATAGAGGGAGTGTACGTTGCGGGAGACGTCTCTGACAGGTTCTACAGACAGGCGGCGACTGCGAGCGGTAGCGGAGTCAAGGCAGCGCTGCACGTGAGAGAGTATCTCATGAACATGGAGAGGTAGCCTTTCCCACATACGGATTAATAACATTTTGACTTGTTATTTGGCTGATGCGACACGCATGGGTCGGAAGGAAAAGATTGCAGTCAGCAATGGAGTACCTGATGACCTATGGATGGGCGATCCTTGCGATTGCCATTGTGATGGTGTCTCTCTACAGCCTTGGAATATTTAACGCGGGAAGTTTGCAGCCGACTGCGAATCCTGGCGCATGCGAGGTCGTGAGGACGGCTGCACAGGCATCGCTCGCAGGCCAATGCAGCAGCCTGGTCCCGAAGTACGTGGGCAGATTCAACGGGCAGAACAGCTATATACTGACGCCATATGTGCACGTATCATCAAGCACCTTGACGGCAAGCGCGTGGGTTGATCTTAACTCCGTTGGGGGAAATATGGGTATCGTGGGCCAAGGTAGAGGAGGGACCGACTCTTGGGAGTTCAAGACCAACGGGGCGTCGTACGACTTTGTGGTCTACACGATCAAGGATTATAATTTCGGCACCGTGACTTCGGGCTCGTACGTGTTCTTGACAGCAGTGTACAGCTCTGGAAACGTGTATCTTTACGTTAATGGAAGCCAGGTCATGTCGTATTCTGGAGGCCCTTCTGTTCCGATATCATTGCCGCTGTACATAGGATACGCCCCTTCAGATGGCGGCGCGGGCCCTTGGTACCTAAACGGCACAATATCGAACATACAGGTATACAACACATCGCTCGACAACGCATCCGTAAAGGCGCTTTATCTGGAGGGGATAGGCGGAACCCCCATAGACCCAGTGCACATCGTAGGATGGTGGCCTCTCAACGGAAATGCGAACGACTATTCGGGAAACAACGATCAAGGAACGCAGACAAATATGATTTGGGACGCGAACTGGCAATCCAGATACGCTGCGCCGACAACGTGATGATATGAGATCACAATCCGCGATGGAGTACCTGATGACCTATGGATGGGCGATACTCGCGATCGCGATCGTCATGGTATCGCTCTATTCGTTGGGGATATTCAACACCGGAAACCTCACCCCGACTGCGACTCCTGGTTCCTGTCAGGTGATCAGGACGCCTGCCCAGACGGGCCTTGCGGGGCAATGTGGCAATCTCATACCTAAGTACGTAGGCCAGTTCAACTGGGCTAGAAGCAGCGAGGTAAAACTGGGCAGCTATCCAGGATACACCTCACTGACGCGTTCAGTATGGTTTTATCTTAGCGGTCCGACGACCACGCACCAGTTTGCGATAGGCAGCGCGGGCAACGGCTGCTGCAACTATAGGATAGGCATATTGTCAGGGGGCACCAGGTTGGCTATCGATCCGGGCAACTCTAATGACCAGTACTCAGCGTCGAACGTATTGGCATACAAGCAATGGTACAATGTTGTAGTGACCGCGCAGAACAACGGCTCCAGCATAACTTATGCCGTATACTTGAATGGGACACAGATAACCATGGGCACCGGGTCAACGTCAGGATCCATACAGAGCATAAGCGAATTTTGCATAGGATCAGGAAATAGTTGTGGTTCCGAATATTTTAATGGCTCCATAGCCAACGTGCAGATTTACAACACGTCACTTGATTCTGGCTCTGTGGAAAGCCTTTATCAGGAAGGTATCGGAGGGGCACCGATAGACCTTCAGCATCTTGTAGCGTGGTATCCTTTAAACGGCAATACGAACGACTATTCGGGCAACAACCATAACCCAGATTCGGGCAACGTTGTAAATCTGAACTGGAATGCGAACTGGCAGTCGGGATATTCGAACCCTTCATGACGCCTACTTCGCGAAGTCCTCCATCGATTTCTGCCCTTTCCTCTTGATGAAGCCGGATACCCTGACCCCTATCTTCCTCACCTTCCTCTCCTTCTCGGCATTGTCCCTATAGAGCTGCGCGCAGACGTTCATTATCTCCCTGACGTCGTTGGAATACCTTATGCTCCTGCTGCGCAGATGCTCGGAGAAGTCCGAGTACCTGATCTTCAGCGTTACGACCTTGAATGCGAAGCCGTTCTTCTTGACATCGCCTATCACCTCGTTCGCCAGCCTGTCTATCGCTCCTATGACATCCTTCTCGCTTGAGGTGTCTCTCTCAAATGTGTACTCCCTGCTTATCGACTTTATCTCGTAGTTCTCGTTGACCTCGCTGCTGTCGATGCCGTTGGCGTAGTCGTGCAGCTCTATGCCGAAAGCGCCGAAATGCTCCATCATGTCCATGGGGTTCGCCTTTGCCAGCTCCCCAACGGTCCTGTATCCCATCGCCTCCAGCCTTTCCTTCGTCTTCCTTCCGACCCCATAAAGGTCGTCGGTGCTCTTGCCCTCGAGGAATGCCTTTGCCTCTGACTCAGTCACGACGCCTATCCCGTTTGGTTTGGCCGACTCGCATGCCATCTTCGCGAGCAGCTTGTTGTAGCTCACGCCTATCGTGCATGGCAGTCCTATCCTGCTCCTTATGTCGTCCTTTATCCTTCTCGCGTATATCCTCGCCTCGTCGAAGTCCGTTACCTTGTCAGAGACGTCTATGAACGCCTCGTCTACGCTCACCTGCTCGAATTTTGTCGCCCGTTCCTTTATGACAGACATGACGTCCTTCGACACCTTCTCGTACCAGTCGTAGTCCAATGGAAGGTATATGGCGTCGGGCTTGAGCCTGTACGCCATCGATATCGGCATGCCGCTCCGTATCCCGAACTTCCTCGCCTCGTAGTTGCATGTCATCACCACTCCCCTCCCTTTTCCTTCCTTGGGGTCGAAGCCGACGACGGTTGGCTTGCCTATTATATCCTTGTTCCTCAGCTCCTCGCATGCGACGAAGAAGTAGTCCATGTCCACTAGCATTATGACCCTCATGGGAACGACCTTTGAAGAAAGATTAACCGAACGCTATCTCTTCTATCGGCCCCCTTGGCGAGAGCTCCCTGAAGAGCTGGGCTGTGAACCTGTAGAGCACCGCATCCTGCGTCTTCCATACGTGCAGCGGAAGGTTGGCGCTTGCGCAGAGGTTGTCAAGGAACTGCTCCTTGTTCCATCTCTGCTCTATCGGGACTATCGGCAGCAGCACCCCTTCATGGTACCCGTACTTTATGATGAGCCCGTCCCTGCCCACCTTCACCTGCCTCTTTATCGAGTCCTGGGTTTTGCCCCTTATCCTTTCAGGCTTAGACAGCACGCTCACGCCGACGGTTATGTCATCGAGCTCCTGGTGCGAGACAGGGACATAGCCGGGATCGTCTATAGCTGCGGATACGGCGGCTTCGACCAGCGACTTTGAGACGGGCGCTATGGGGTTTGTGATGCCTATGCTGCCCCTGACAGCCCTGGTCGGGTAGTGCTCTATAGTGATGAAGATGCCCTTGCTCTCCTTGAAGCCTTCTATGCTCTTCTCTATAATCCTTTCGTCGAACTTTGGTGTCGTGGCGCACAGCTCTATCGCGTGCCTCGCTGCCTTCACCAGCTCCTCCCCCTGCTTGATAGAATAAGCTTCCATGCGCTCCCGAAGGATGATGCTCGTTAAAAGTTTTTATTACTGCCGCAGCATGTCCTTGCCGATGGGTCGTTCTCCTGCGCCGTTCCTGCGCGCATTTGCTGCGGCTTCCGTGATGCCGCTTGTATCGGTATTCCCGAAGAACCTCTCCTTTACCTCTGCCTTGATCCCCTCCAGCTCCTCGCGCTGAAGCTTTGCCTCGTTGACCCTGGCCTTCGCCTTCCTGTCCAGCTTCGCGAGGCTGCCATTGAGCATATTGATAGTCTCTTCGTATCCGTTGGCGCGCGACCTGTCGCTAGCGTGCTCCAGCGCCAGCCCCAGGTTCTTTATCGCCACCTCAAGGGCATCCCTTGTGCCCTTGTCCTGCCTTGCCTCACGCTTCCTCCTTGCCTTATCGATCTTGCCGGCCCTGAGTGCCGATTCGTATCTCCTTATGGACCGTACCATTCCTCCCTGCGGCGATACTGCGGAGCCGTCCTGCATGGCGGCGATTCTGGACTCTATCTCCCTGGCGTCGCTTATCCCGAGGGCCTTCTTTGCCGCCTCCATCTCCCCGTTCTTCAGAAGTGGCCCGCTCCTCGAGATCTCTCTTGTGCCCATCAGTTCATCTTCCAAGCCATATGCTCTCACGCCAGCTATTTAATCATTTTCTGCGATACGACAGAAGCCAAGGTAATGGGAAGGTTCCTCATTGGGCCTCGAATTCGGCATTGGACGTATTCTTTGATTCCTTTATATATGAGGAAAAGCGGATACTCTGTTGAATAACGGTGGGGACCTTTGGTGCTAGAATCGGTCAAGAGTAAGGCTCAGGAGCCTTACTTGAGGAAAGGCAGTGGAAGCGTAGGCACAGAGTGCGAGACGCTCCTTGTCAGGCAGAACAGGAACAGCGGAGCGATTGTTGCGCCGCCTATACGCGAGAACGACAGGATATTCCTCGAGATGCAGAGGCTGAGCAGGTCTGCCGCAGACATAGGCGAGCCTTACCATCTCCATGCTACTGAGGAATCGGCATATTTCGGCGCTAGCGAAATACTTACGGATATGGGTCATCAGATAGAGAAGGTTAACGAGAAGGCAGGCACGATAAGCGAGGCTGTGGAGAACGCCGTGCTGAGCAGGAGGCTTGTGAGCCAAGCGGCAGAAAACCTCGGTCTGGTGCACATAGCGCCCGGACTGCTTCCTTTCAATGCGCCTAATGCGAAGGCGATAGTCGGCAAGACAAGGTACCATATGCTTGCAGGACTTTACAATCCTGACATTTACCTCATGTGCATTAACGGCTCCTTCCAGGTGCACGTCAAGGTCGGGGTCGACGAGGCGATGGACTTCCTCAACGTTTCACAGGCTGCGTCAGTCGCAGAGTACGCGTGGTTCGCGAACTCGCCATTGCTCAGAGGCAGGGAGACCGACTACCATACATACAGGGGCATGACATGGCACATGCTCATAGCCAACGACGTCGACAGGAGGGAGTTGGACAGGGGAAGGGTAGGCATAACAGGCCCTTATGAGAATTGGGACAGCTGGACTGCGGACCTCATAGGAAGGTCCTTTCTTTTCACGAAAAGGCTCACGGACAAGGGAGTCTACAGGTACCTCAGCATCGTCGGCCTGCCGGGCACTAGCAATCCAGGACCGTACGGCGTGGTGACGTTCAAGGACTATATGGAGAAGGGCAGCGCAGTGGCATACGATCCGCTGACGAAGAGGACGGAGACGATAAAGTTCGCCGACATAGACCTCACCATGCACATGCACACGTGGTGGACAGAATCAAGGCTCACCGGACACGGCACCATCGAGGACAGGTCTCCCGACAACAGCGGGAAGACCGTGCACATTGCAGCTGCGATAGCATTCCAGAAGGGACTGTACCACAACCTCAAAGAAGCAAGCGAGTTCGCCGACTCCTTCACGATAGACGAGCTTAACAGGGCAGCTTACATGGTCAAGAAGCACGGCTTCAGGCACAACGGCAGCGACATAGCCATAACCAACAAGAAAGGAGAGACCATGACAATACAGCAGTTCTGCGGACGCTGGATAGAGATAGCTGAAAGGGGACTCGCGTTGGTAGGCGAGACAAGGCCTTGGCTGGACCCCGTAAAGCAGATGACGGACGACAAGCGCAACGACGCAGACGTCATAATCGAGCTGTGGAGGAACAAGGACCTATCTGAGAGGCAGAGGAACGACAGGCTTCTCGAGATATACAGGGTCGACGCCTGAGCGTTGCCGTGGACCTCTGATTGATCAGATGCCCAGTACCTTCGCGAAGTTCCTGTAGAGTATCTTGTCCTTATCTTTTTTGCTTATCTTCGCCCTCTTCACCGTGAGTATCTCCAGCATCTGGTCAGAGTACGGGCTGTCCGAGCCGAAGATTATCTTGTCGGCTCCTATCCTCTCTGTGACGAGCTCTATGACCCTCGGTGTCGAGATGACAGATGTCTCGACGTACATGTTGTCCCTCTTCCCTACCTCTGCTATCGCCCTTCCGGAGAACCCTGCGAAGTGCGCGAGTATGAACGTCAGGTCCTTGAACTGCTTGCCGAGCCTCGCGACGTTGTACGGATTCGTCCTATCGAGGTCTCCGAGGGTGTGGAAGAGCAACGGGACTCCCTCGTCCTCTATCGCCCTGTAGAATGGGAAGTAGCGCCTGTTCGATGGGTTGAAGTTCTGGCTGAAGGGATGGAGCTTCACCCCGGAGAATTCGTTTTCGCGGAGCGCCTTCCTTACCGCTTCGGGCTTGTGCCTCTTGGGGCTGAACCTCAGGAACGGGAATATGGTCCTGTCCTTGTGCTTCAGGAGGTCGAAGCTCGCCTTCATCAGGTCCTTTGTTGGCTCGTTGAACGGGAATATGACCGCCTTGCTTATCCCCTCCTTCTTCATGTTCCTCTTGAGCTGCTCTACGCTCTGCCCCGTATGGTCCTTATCCTCGCCTATATGTGTGTGTATGTCTGCGATCATAGGAATCACAAGCAGCAGTTCCTCGTAGCCAAACTTAATAACCGTTATCTGCAAGGCTGGAGGTTATTTTAAGATGCGCTGGCATATCGTTCCATGCAGAGCGCATACCTTAGCGTGCCGGATAAGGCGGCATACGTCCTTATGGCGATAGGCGCGGCGTGCCTAGCTCTTCTTGTCGCAGCGCCCAGTTCTGTACATGCATTTGTATCTTACATCTACTGCGTGGGCAGCTCCGGGTACGCTGTCGGCAACCTTAGCTACTACGCGCAGATATCGGCCAACGGCATAGGGGAATGGCATGCGATGGCAAGCTATCCCGTCGGAGTAGACGACTCTGGGTGCGCCATATACGACGGCTACATATACTGCGTGGGCACCAACGTGACCCTTAGCGAGAACCAGGTGTATTACGCTGCGATATCCAGCACAGGAGTCAGCGCATGGAAGGCGACAACACCGTATCCGATAAAGTTCTGGCTTGCAGGCTGCTCTGCCTACGATGGTTATATCTACTGCGTGGGCGACTGGCTGGCCCCGTCGACCCAGGTGTACTACGCACCCGTATCGAACAGGGGCGTGGGGAACTGGACCAGCACAACAAGCTATCCTATACCGATGTACTGGTCAGGGTGCTCGATAAATGCAGGATACATATACTGCGTGGGCAGCGGTGCGGTGCACCACAAGGACGGGGAGGTCGAGCCGCAGCCTAGTGAATCCGGAGCCAACGACTCGAACCAGACATACTACGCAAAGGTGTCAAGGAGCGGCATAGGGAACTGGACGAGAACTACTAACTATCCTGGACCGATGATATTCGGAGGATGCTCCATTTACGGCAGCTACATATACTGCATAGGGGGAGAGTGGCTGGCGAACGAGACGTATTATGCACACGTATCGCCCAACGGCATAGGGAACTGGACGAGGACCACTGATGTTCCGATAGTCGTGACTGAAGGAGCGTGCCCCATACACAATGGGTACATATACTGCGTGGGCAGCAGGAACAGCAGCAGCACGGGCCATCAGGTATGGTACGCGAAGGTATCCAGCAGGGGCATAGGCGCATGGAACGAGAGCACGCCTTATCCGATACCGGCGTGGGGAGACTCGTACTGCCAGATACCGGGCAGTGGAGGCGGATTCCTCGGCGGCGGAGGTCCGGAGCAGTAGTCCGCTGCGCATTGATGGGCTCGATGAGATTTGAACTCATGACCTCTTCCTTATCAGAGAAGCGCTCTAACCAAGCTGAGCTACGAGCCCTTGAAGTGTATATGCAGGTATAGCTTTATGTTATTTAGCAATCAGCTGCCTCAGTTTCCTGAAATCATCGACCATCAGCTTTTCGTTCCCGTGGAACCTCAGTGCCGCAGCAGGATGGAACGTTATCAGGCACTTGATGCCCTTTACCTCGACAATCTTCCCGTGGTTCTTCTGGACCTCCCCGATCCCTGCAATTTCAGAGGATGAGAGATTGCCCAGGAGTATCATGTACCTCGGCTTGACTATCGCGATCTGCCTCTCGAGGAACGGCCTGCAGGCGCTCACCTCGTCGGTCGTCGGCAGCCTGTTCTCAGGAGGGAAGAACTGCACAGCGCTCGTTATGTATACCTTTGATCGGTTCAGCCCTCCTTTCCTCAGCAGCCTGTCAAGAAGCCTGCCGCTCCTCCCTATGAACGGCCTCCTCTCGAGGTCCTCGTTCCTTCCGGGAGCCTGTCCTATCACCATTATGGACGAATCCAACCTGCCTTCTCCTGGAACCAAAGTTTTGCTCAGCTGCCATCCTTTCGCGGATTCCGGCAGAATTGAGTACTCCTTGTTCAGCTGAGCCATATCCTCCAGTCTCGATATGTAATCGCCGACCTTGGTCATCAGCTTGACAAGGTCCTTGTGCTTCAGCTTCTGCATCGCAGCCTCGAGCTCCTGCCATTCATAGCCTATGTGCTCTTTTGATATCGACACCTTCTCATCTGTTGCCCTTGCTATGAAGAACTTGACCTGCTTGAACACCTTCTGCCTGTTCTCGTAGAAGAAGTACTTCGTGCTCTCCCTGAAGTAGGGCGCGAGGGAAACGGACAGTCCTGTCTCCTCCTTTATCTCGCGGACGGCCGCCTGCTCCGCGCTCTCCCCTTTTTCTATGTGCCCCTTCGGCAGGTCGTATTCAATCACCCTACCCATGTCCTCCGTTCCCCTCTTTATCTTCTGCAGTATCAGGAATTGTATCTTTCCACTTGCCTTCCTGTACACGAAAGCACCTGCAGAGTATTGGAACTGCATCAGTCCACCAGCGACTTTATCGCGCAGTACCCGTCGGACAGCTTCGCCGTGAGGCTCCTCGGGTAGAGCAGCGCTTGCGGGCTTATCATGGCGGAGTATATCCTGTAGTAGCTGCAGCCCCTGTTGTACGTAAGATCCGTTATGTTTGCAGGCACTATCGCGTACATGTTTGCAGTGACGTAGCTGCCGTCAGGCTCCATGAACGGCTTTGTCGAGTGGTATATGAAGTAGTCGGTGCCGTTGTACAGGATATAGTAGAGGCTGTCTATGGTCCCGTTCGCGCTCATGAAGTTGTAGCTCCTTGTAGTGGTGTTTGTCCCGTTGGAACCGACGGTTATGTTCAGCCTGCTGTGCAGCAGTATCACGACTATGGGATTTGTTGATGGTATTGACGCGTTCGATATCCCTACGGATGCGGCAGTGTCGTTGGCGTTGACCAGGAACACCTCGGTAGCGTTGCTTATCCTTATCAGAGGGCCGAGGAAGTCCATCGCCGATGAGTTGGTTATGTTCAGCTGCATGCTGGACAGGCTCTGCGAGGGCTGCGGATGCGCGGAGCTGTAGTTGACGGTGAGGAACAAGTAGAAGAGGCAGAGGATCGCTGCAACGATGGCGCCTGCCTTGTACATGCCCAGCTTTGAGGTCCTGCGGCTCCTTTCGTGCCTAGGCATCGAAAGCCCATACCTCCTAGCTAAAAGTATCATCAGCGCTATGGCTATGTAGAAGAGGATCACGCCTGCGAATATGTGCACCGCGATGGTGGCATTATTGGGTCCGTAATAGAACCATGCGAGGGTTATCGCGAGCATGCGCACCATGTTGAAGGCGAGCATGAGCGCGAATCCTGATAGCACCCATAGCATCTTCCTGTGCAGTTTTCCGTCGTAATAGTAGGCGAGGGGGAGCATGAACAGTATCGTCGATATCAGTATCCCTATGCCTATGCACGACTCGCCTATGCCTATCGAGTAGCCGTTGGCGCTTATGGTTATGGGGGCGATGTACGAAAGGCCGTGGAAGAAGAGGCGCGCCACAGACGCTATCGCGACTGTGCTGGTAATAGCGAATTCGGAGTTGAGCCTCAGCACAGGCATCAGGACGAGGGGCGATGCCAGGAGCGGATATATGATAAGCGCCTTGAACCTGTTGGCGTTCCTGATGCCGAACAGCAGAATGACTACAGACATTATGGCCAGCGGGAACAGCAGCATGTCTATCCTGTAGCTCAGGAACAGGTACTGCAGGACCATGCGCAGGTAGACGGTGACTGCTGCAAACAGCATGAATACCGCTGCGCCTGCGGCTATGTCGGTTCTGGTTATCCTTATCTCCAGCCTGTTCTTGTGCATGAGAAGCGCGAACAGAGGGAGCATTATTATCGGGACTATGATGTAGGTCGAAGGATCGGAATCGCTTATGGTCAGCGGCGTTATGAAGAGAGATGTTGAGACCAGCACCGCGACAAGTATCGCCAGAAGTATTATCGCATGGTTCTTGCTATAACCCATCATTGCACCATTTGCCCTCAGCCGATATGGACTTCATCACTTGTCAGTAGTTACTCTTTTCTTCACAGGACCATCATATATAGCTTGGCGCATTTAAATAAGTTTAGATAAGCTTAGTTAGATGGGCTGGTAGCCATGAAGAGGAGGTTCAGGTATTTGCCGCACACCGCAGATGTCTCTTTCGTAGGATACGGAAAAGACGTCAAGGAAGCGATAGAGAACGCAGCGCTCGCCCTGCTCAACGTGATGGTCGATGTCAGGAAGGTGGAGAGGAGCAAAGGCAAAGAGAGATCCATCGCCATAAAGGAGAAGGCAGCAGACATCAACGAGCTAGTATGGTTCGTGCTCCAGGATATAGTCTCAAAGGTAGACGCGAAGTCGCTCAACGCGTTCGGCTTCAAGGTTCTCAAGCTCGACAGGAAGAATAACTCGCTTTCAGGAAGGCTGATGTACAAGTATACTGGAAGGGACTTCTCGCTGCTTGGGGTCAAAGCAGTAACCCCGCATGGGCTTGAAGTCAAAGAGGGGAAAGGTAACGCGACGGTCAAGGTAGTGGTCGATGTCTAGCGCATCATGCGCCTGCGCTCTATCGCAATTATCTTCTTCCTCCTCCTTATGTGCCTGCTTGCCCTTGAGGGCGTAGCGTCCAGCCATGTGGAGACGACATCAATGGCGACCTTCGGCTTCAGCAGGAAGCCGCCTATGCACAGGACGTTGCAGTCCTCGTGCTCCCTTGCATCGTTCGCTGACCTCTTGTCCCAGCAGAGCGATGCGTATATTCCGGGGATCTTGTTCGCGACTATGTTGACCCCTTGGCCGGACTTGCATATCAGTATGCCCTTTCCTTTTGCCTTGAGCACGCCGTCGCAGACGCCCTCTACGAAGTCAGGATAGTCGTCGTCCTTGTCATATGTAAATGCCCCTTTGTCTATGACCCTGTATCCTTTCCTTGAGAGCAGCCTTGAGAGCCTTCCCTTTAATCCGAAGCCGCCGTGGTCGCTGCCGATGAATATGGTACCCCTTGCCATGGATTGGATACTCCGTCAAGTTAATAATAACTTTGGGAAACTGCGCCCTACAGAATTCTTTATATAGACGTATTGAGGATAGGAATTGGCAATTTTAGGTTCAGGAGGCTTAATGGAGTGTTTTTTTGGCTGACGACATAATGTTCGCATCGATGAAGGACATAAAGCCCGGAAGGTTCATCCTCATAGACGGGGTGCCTTGCAGGGTGGTCGGCATAGACGTCAGCGCACCAGGGAAGCACGGCGCGGCGAAGATGAGGATAACTGCTGTTGGGATATTCGACAACCAGAAGAAGACGCTGCTCAAGCCAAGCTCGGCTGACATAGAGGTGCCGATAATAACCAAGAGGAAGGCGCAGGTCGTCTCCGTGGCTGGAAATGTCGTGCAGCTCATGGACCTTGAGAGCTACGAGACATACGAGCTGCAGGTGCCCGAGGACCTGCAGGGCTCCGTCAAGCCAGGAGTCGAGATAGAGGTCATGGAGTCGATGGGCAGGAAGGCAATATCAAGGGTCATGGGGAGCTGAATGGAACTAAACGTTTCTAAGGAGTCGGAGAACAAGCTCATGGGAAGGAAGGAGATAGAGGTGGGCGCGAGCTTCGACGCAGTCACCCCGTCAAGGAGCGATGTGAAGGAAGCGGTATGCAAGAAGATGGGGCTCCATCCTGACCTTGTCGAGATAGTGAGGATAGACCAGGCCTACGGGACCAAGGAATGCAGGGTCACGGTTTACGCTTACGACAGCAAGGAGGACATGGCAAAGGGGTTCAACAGGAAAGGTAAGGAGAAGAAGGAGGGCACCGCCCCTGCAGCGGCGGCCGCTCCGGCAAAGGATGAGAAGAAGGAGGCTGCTAAGGAGGAGAAGAAGGAGTAGACATGGCTGACGAGAAGAAGAAAACCGTAAAGAAGTACGTTCCTGGTTCGAAGTTCTGCCCTAAGTGCGGCGCCAGGATGGCAGCGCATTCGGACAGGAACACCTGCGGCAAGTGCGGATACACCGAGTGGAAGAGCGCCTCGAAATAGTGTTGCGATGGCGAAGGGAGGGAAGCGGGCAAAGCGAATCTCAACTGGCATACTGGCCGCGATAGCCCTTGTCGCGATATATCTTTTGGTGAGCACGGTCACGGAGGGCTCAATACAGTACGTATACAGCATAGGCATGATAGGCTACAGCAGCTATTTCTCCGGGATTAATGCGGCTTCATCGGTCTCGTTCGCGATAGCCGTATTCGTATACCTCGTATTCTACAAGAGGGAGAGCCTGAAGAAGGCAGTTGGGGAGCTTAGGCTCAGCAAGAGGCACTTCGGCATCGGCTCGATAGCGATGGGCATCCTCATGTTCCTGGCCATACTTGCGCTCGAGTTCGTGATCGCGCTCTACTCAACAACCACCGGCACCACGGTCAACTCCAACATAGGGCTGCTGCTCTCCGGGGCCACGCTCTGGGTCTATCTCTTCACCGCTTTCATCGCCCCGGTATGCGAGGAGATAATGTTCAGGGGCTTCCTCGTGCCGAGGATAGGAATAGTCCTGAGCGCGGTGATATTCGGCACCGGCCATCTGGCCTACATGAGCACCAGCTACGTGCCAGGCCTTGCTGTGCAGGCAGTATCCGCAATCGTTGTGGTAGCCTTGGTGTGGTTCTCGCTCTTCAGGCTCAGGAGCCCCTACTACGCGATCAGCGTAGTCGCTGTCGGTATAATGTTCATTGCAGGATATCTCGGCATAGAGGTGATATCGGCGCTCGTCTTCGGGCTCATCGCAGGCTATGTCTTCAAGAGGACGAAATCGCTCTATCCGAGCATCACCGCCCACATCCTTGTCAACAGCCTCGCTGTCATCGTTTACGTTTATGGTGTCGGCGGTGGAGTGTAAGATAGTCGTAGTTGAGCCGAAGTACCAGATGAACATAGGATACATAGCAAGGGTGTCGAAGAACTTCGGCATCAGGAAGCTCTTCATCGTCAACCCCAGGATGAAGGTGACCGGCAAGAGCGCGGTGAAGTTCGCGAAGCACGCTAAGGAGCTCCTCGATAATGCGAGGGTATACGGCAGCGTGGAGGACGCGACAAGGGACTGCGACGTCGTGATAGGCACTACGGGGATATGGAGGAAGGCAAGGAAGGCGTTCAAGAGGATATCCACGCTGGACAAGGCGTTGGCAAGGGTCTCCAGTATAAGGAACGCGAAGAGGGTAGCGATACTGCTGGGGAGGGACGACACTGGGCTCAACGCGAAGGAGGTTGAGATGTGCGACATCGTGGCGTACATAGGGACGGACAATGACTATCCCGTGCTAAACATATCGCACGCGCTGGCGATAATGCTGTACGAGCTCACCAGGAAAAGGTTCTCCTTTGAGTATTCGGGGCTATCAAACAGGAGGAGGAGCAGGAAGGAGCTGGACTATCTTTTCAGGATATTCGGAAAGACTATGGAAGGAAAGAGGGTGAGGGACAAGAGGGCGGTAATGAACGCCTTCAAAAGGATAATCTACCTGTCCCAGCCGAACGATCAGGAGATACACGCGCTGATAACGGCACTGAAGTGACTACTGCTTCTTCCTCTTGATTATCTTTATCTTGGAAGGGGTCAGCAGCAGCCTTGTCGCGTCTATCTGCCCTATGTCTCCGTTCACCTTTTCGACATATCTCTTCAGCTCAGCCAAGACGTTGCTCCTTGTCGTTGGCCTCTTGTTGAGCTCGTTGATGTCAAGAAGTATGATGTTCTTCTTCGCTATCTCCTCCTCTATCGCCTGCACGTCGTCCTCGCTCACTATCGAGACTGGCTTTATGTACATGTCTGCAGGTTCATGCAGAACGTCTACATCCTCCATCTCCACGGAGCTCATGTACTCCTCTATGTTTATCCCGCGCGCTGTTCCAAACGCCTGTCCCAATTTATTGAAAACTCCCATTTCGGTCGCCTCTATCAAGAGTTATTATGTAGCGATAGGCTTTATAATGCTTTCTCGTCGTGGGTTTTAGAGGAATTTACCTTTGTCGCCGAATCTTTGGGCCGTTTCGCATCGGGTTTCAGGGTACAAAAAGCGCAAAGTTTTGAAGGATAAGGCCGCCAGAACCCCCTCGGTCCTTGGCGGCCAGGTTTGGATGTGTGTTTTGGCAGTGTTCAGCCTATGATGCATTGCCTGTGAGCCCTGATGCCGCATTGGAACCGGCAGATGCGTTTTCGTGGGAGATGTGCGTGATTATGCCCGACACGGCGTTCGCTACGGTCGAGATGCTCGCGTTGCCGCTGGCAGAAGCGTTTGCATGAGGTATGCTGCTGATTATCCCGGATACGGCCCCTATTATCTTGGACGTGTTGATTGACGAGACGTTGAACCTGTCGCTGATGTTTATCGATACGCCATGCACGAGCGAGTGTATCTCGGCCTTGTCGCCGGTTATCATGACGCTGGAGTTGCCTATCCCTATGCTTATGTTGCCGCTTCCAAGCATGTGCTCGTAAGCCACGGCATTGCACGAGTAAACGCCGTCAACCTGCACGCACGTTAGCGCCTTAGGTATTATGGAGCCGTTGGCGCCCGGGTTGCCGGCTATGCTCACGTTGGGCATCGCGGACAGCTTCGACTCTATCCCCGACCTGTTGAGCACGCCGTATGACATGTTGACAAGGTCTGCTATCGTGAACCCGTTCCCGGAATCTATCACGAACCTGACGCTGTTGTTGTCCGTGCCGTTGGAATATATCCTTCCGTCAGAACTTATCTCGAGATTGGCGTTGGATGTCTGGCTTGCATTCTGTTCCATGACCCCGTTGACCTGCATCTCAAGCTCCGCATAATGGCCCAGCTTTCCTGGCCCTATCACCCTTATTATGTGCGATTCGTTGACGTTAAGTGTCGCATTATGCTGCGAGCTGGCCTTTATCACAGGGGCCATTATGACATTGCCGTTGCCCGTGAGGTGGAGCGACTTGTACAGATCGAAGTCCAGGTTCACCCAGCTCGTCCCGTTGCTTGTGACGTTGAAGGTATACGGTATGACCAGCCTGTTGGACGGTATCAGGAGAGGCTCCGTGCCGTTCGCAGTTGTCACTGTCGCGTTCTCGATGTCGAGTGCCACAGTGTCGTAGATACCCACCGACAGGTTGGAGGTCGTAAGCAGCTTTGATATGTTCCTTAGCTGGAGCAGGTTGAAGGTCTGCGATGAATTTGCAATGACGTTCCACTTGCCGCTGCCGTTGTTGCGCACAGATATGTTGCTCACCGTCAGGTTTATCGATTTCAGCGTTGCCACCAGCGCGGCGGCGGGGGCAGCGTCTGAAACGCTCAGCAGGGCAACTCCAGTCTGGGCTGTTGAAGGCACGATGGCGCTTGCCGTGCCCACCATGTAGTAGGCTACGGCCCCGAAGGCTGCAAGGACGACCAGCATGCCGATGAACGCGGATTTCTTGTAAGGCGAGAATATCTCTGCGCGCTGAACAGGGATCTCCTGCAGTGCAGTGGTGTCGAAGTTGGGGTTTAACCTGTAGTATTTCCATTTCCTGGCGAACTCGCTCTCAACGCGCTCTATCGCGCCCTTGAGCGCGAGCTCCCCGATGTGCTGGCTCACGGTCGATGGCGAAAGCTTCAGCGAATTGCTGAGTTCGGTAAGCGTCATCTTCCTCTTTGACAGGAGTTCGAGTATCCTCTTCTTGGTACCCCATACCTTGGACATCAGCTTCCACCGTACCAATGGTGCAGGGACATCTATAAATAGGGTGCTGCATGTTTCGGTATTCTTTCGGTTTTCATACGGCAAAAACATTTTTCGGTGTCTTTTCGGTTGATATGAGGCTGCATGCCGTTTCCTTTCCTGCCGGAGGGATGGCGCTTGAATTTATAACCTATTCGTGCCACTAGCTATCAGGTAATGATGGCGAATACGCAGGAAGGCGAGCCGCAGGAAACCCTTGAGATATCGGGGAGCGTGCTGACAGGATTCAACATGGGGGCGTACTTCATGTCGCAGAAGGGCTACGTGGAGCAGATATACGAGAAGCTCTCTTTCAAGCCGTATGCAGGCACGCTAAACATCAAGGTTATAGAGAAGGACATGGGCTCGTTCCTGAAGCTCAGGCACAGCGGAGGAATTACGGTTAAGGGATTCGAGGCCGAAGGCAAGACCTTCGGAGATGCGATACTACATAGGGCTGAGATCAGGGGCTTGGAATGCGCAGTCATAATACCCAAACTGTCGAAACACAAGGATGTGATGGAGGTGATATCCGAAAGGAACCTCAGGCAGGCATTCGACCTTTCGGACGGTTCTGTCATAACTGTTAAGGTATACCTCGACGTCAGTTAGCTTTCCTTCTCCTGAAGTCTATTAGGATGAATGCGATTGTCAGCACAATCAATGCCGCGGCAGACCACACGATGTCGCTTGCACCGAGGGATAGCTCGGATATCGCAAGCCCCACGAAGGCGACTGAGGTTATGGCTAGGCCGTGCCTGACCCTGAATGTCGGTTTGTAGTCTTTCTTGTTCCTTATCTTGAGGTACGATGCAAGATCTATCAACCTCGGCAATCCGGTCCCGACTATCGCGCCGATTATGACGTATTGGTAGTAATAGGATGGGAATGCTGAGAGCGCCATCGGTATCAGGAAGGAGAGGAAGGTCGCGTATATGGGGATTGCCCTACTTGACATCTTGTTCATGGCCTGCGGCAGGAAGCGCATCCTTGTGAGCGCCACAGTTATCCTCGCGTTAGACATGACCATCACGAGCATCACCGCCACTATCGCCAGCACCGCGGATACCTGGAACAGGAACAGGACCGTGGGATTGCCGAGAGCGGCTACGAAACCGAATACAGGATAATAGTAGAACTGCTTCAGCATCTGCTGGCTGTCGAGGTTCAGGTACGTCACCAGGACCAGCAGGGCATAGAGCACCGTTACTGTTATTATCGAGTACAGCACTGCTTTCGGTATAGTATTGACCTTCTTCGTCTCCTCAGGTATAGTTATCAGTGCAGACCACGACCCGAAGGCGAGTATCGCCACAGGCACTCCGTAGACAAGACCGAGCGCGCCGTTGCTCCCGGAGAAGAACGGCACGAGCCTTGAGATGTTCCCGTGCGTCACTCCGAGTATTATTATCGCGACAAAAAGAACCATGAAGAAGATGCTCATTATGAAGTTGGCCCTACTGGTTATCTTCGCGCCGAGCAGGTTTATGATCCCCACAACCAGCAGCGATACCTCTGCTATGACGAAGGACCAGAAGCTCCCTGTCTGGTACCCTCCGCCTATGTAGTTGCCCAGTATTATTGCAGATACGACTATGCCGAAGAGCGTCCCTATGTAGTATCCCGTCCCCTCAAGGAAGGCAAGATAACGGGAGAGCCTGTTCCTCCCGAAGGCCTCGTACGCGAATACCACCAGTGCCCCTGACTTCGGGAACGCGGTCACCATCTCGCAATAGACCAATGCCATGAGCAGCGATATTATGCCTGCAAGCACCCACGTCAGGATTCCGGACGGGCCCGCGAGCTGGTACGTTACTGAAGGGAAGGTGAGTACCGCGACTCCTACCATTCCCCCCACCCCAAGCCAGAAAAGGTCCCAGAACCCTAGCACCTTGCTGAATTTAGCATCTGCCATAAGATTACTGGCGACTAATAGGATTGGAGCAATTAAAAGGCTTTTGCAGATAGGTATATTGTGCGAGCTATGAAAATCAGGCTGCAGTCGGCGATGGAGTATCTGATGACTTATGGATGGGCGATACTCGCGATCGCGATCGTCATGGTCTCATTATATTCGCTTGGAATATTCAATGCTGGAAGCCTGCAGCCGACCGCGACTCCGGGATCCTGCCAGGTTGTCAGGACCGCGGCGCAGGTTAGTCTCGCCGGGCAATGCAACGGACTGATCCCGAAGTACGTGGCGCAGTTCAGTCAAGGATACGTTGCCAGCGCAACCAAGATAAGGCAGCTCACGAACGCGACGATAGTGTGGTGGGGGTACGTGACCAGCATAAAGAGCGGCGGCGCAGGCATTGGGATGCCCAACTGCCAGGTATACATACAGCAGAGTGGATCATCGTCTTACGTGGCTAAATGGGACCCGTGCGTGTGCAACGGGTATGCGTCGTGCAGTTCCTATGCGCAGCTCACGATTCCGGAGTCGCAGTGGGCGATGGTCGCTTTTACGGTCAATACGGGCAATGTCATAAACTCATACGCATACTTCCCTTCCAACGGCACTGTAGTGACGAACAAGAACACGGTCCCGGCATCAGGGGTATCGATACCCTCCGGTTCCTTCTATATAGGGGAGTACGCGATATATACCATCTATCAGGGCCTTGTTGGCAGCGTATCCAATGTGCAGCTTTACAACACCACGCTAGACAACACAACGATAAAGTCGTTGTACCAGGAAGGTATCGGAGGGGCGCCGATAGACCTTCAGCATCTGATAGGATGGTGGCCATTGAACGGTAATGCGAATGACTATTCTGGATTCAACAACAATGCAAACAGCATCAGCATCCTGAATACCACGTGGAACGCGAACTGGCAGGGCACCTACGGCCACTGAACTATTCCTTCACCTGGTCCAGTATCCTCTTCGCTATCTCCTTTCCGAATAACAGCGTGACTATCTTGTCCGATCCCTCCTTCCTCAGGTCGGCGACGCTCTTTATGCCGCTGTTGTACATCAGCCTTGCCCTAACCCTTCCCACCTGCTCCAGCCTGATGAGATCCAGCAGTTCCCTCTTGATCCCGTACCTGACCCTTATCCGCACCTCGAGCAGCTTGCTCTGGCTCATCCTCTGCAGCTTCGCAAGCTCCATCGCAGAATACAGTATCCAGTCTGCGTTGGTCACCTTGGTGAACAGTGCCCCTGGAGTCGTAGAGTATTCCTTTACTATGTCTGGCTCCGGCTTCTCTGCCATCCAGCTGTTGATCATCGTCGCTGTGCTGAAAGGCCTCAGCGGGTCGTAGAAGGTGAATCCTTCCTCGTAGTTGACCATGCCCTGCAGCATCTCCTCGTACTGCATGAACCTCTCCGCAGCCTCATCCGTTATCTTGACATAAGGCCTCATCTCTATCGTGTTGCAGACCATGAAGAGTATCGAGATGTCGTCATTCGCCTTCGGCAATGTGTCTATTATCCACTTCGCAGAGAGCGGGTCTATGTACAGCTCGCTCACCCTCTCGCCTATCCTTGTTGCCCTGTAGTAGCTCCCAGTCTTGTCAAGGAACCCCCATCTCATCAGCTCGTCCAGAACCTCATGGGCAATCCTCTTCAGCTCCCTCGAGTTGGCGTACTGGTGGCCGTAGAACGTGCTCTTGAGAAAATCCGTTATCGACTCCTCGCTCGTGAGGAACTTAGTCGCCACGAATGCAAGGAGATGCGTCCTGAGAACCGGCAACATGCCCAGCTTGGAGTTTATCGGCTCCATCTCGGAGTTCATGTACCTGCTGTAGAGGTCGCCCGCCTCAGGCCTCGACTTGGCTATCAGCAATGCCCTCCCTTCCTTGTCGTATTTTGGCCTGCCGGCCCTGCCGAACAGCTGTGTCACTATGTTGACGCTCATCTTCTCCGAGCCTTCTATCTCGTCGAACCTCGTGGTGTCGCGCACGAGGACCGTGTGGGCAGGGAGGTTGACGCCGAGCCCGAGGGTGGTGGTGCTGCATATCGCCTTCACCTCGTTCCTCTTGAAGGCCTCTTCCACCATGTGCCTCTGCTCGTTGACGAGGCCGCTGTGGTGGAAAGCGGCTCCTTTCTTTATCAGCTTCGAGAGCTTCTCGCACTGCGCCGTCGGCTTGCTCAGCACGTTGAGGACCTGGTTGGACAGCTCCTCGAGCCTCTGCTTCTCCTTCTCCGTGAGCCTCTCGTTTATCGCGTTTGATAGTTTCTCCGCTCCTGCCTCGGCGTTCCTCTTGGTGCTGTAGAAGACCAGTATCTGCTTGCCGAGGTTGAGCGTGTCCTCTGCTATCCTTATCTCAGGTATCTTGCTCGTTCCTGTTACCTTCTCCTCGCTGTCGTTCTCGTAGAAGAAGGTGCCGTTGAGCTCTATGCCCTTCTTCAGCGCTATCGGCCTGTAATCGCTCTCGACGAGCTCAGCGTCGAGCCATTCGGACAGCTCCCTGGAGTTGCCTATCGTCGCGCTCAGCGCGAGCAGCTGCGCCCCCCTGCATACCCTCCTTATCTTCGTTATCAGTATCTCGAGCGTAGGACCTCTGCCGGAATCGTCTATCATGTGGATCTCGTCGAAGACTATGCACCCTATGGAGTCGAGCCAGTTTATCCCGTGCCTTATCAGGCTGTCGAACTTCTCCGTGGAGACGAATATTACGTCGTAGTTCTCGAGCCAGTGGTCCAATGAGTCCAAATCGCCTATGGACATCGCCGTCTTGACATTCGGGTACGATTCCTTGAACTCGGTGAACTTCTCGCTGACGAGTGCGCGCATCGGCGCTATGTACACCGCCTTCTTCCTGTCCCAGATGACGCTCCTCATCATCGCCATCTCGGCTATCAGCGTCTTCCCGCTGGCGGTGGGAGCCGATACCACGAAGTTCCTTCCGTCAAGAAGTCCGTGCTCGACCGAGAGCCTCTGCGGCGGAGTTAGCTGCGATATTCCCCTCTTTCCGACGACATCGATGACCTCTTTTGGCAGGAGTTTCGGCAAATCTTGTATATCCATAAAAATCTATTATTGAATGATACGCTGCGAATAAATATATTTAAATACTAATCGCTTTCAATAGATAAAACTGTTTAAGGCGTTGAAAAATCATGGTTTTGTCGACCAGGTTTCCGATAGAATGGCTGAACAATTGTTAAAGCAGTACGCGAAAATTAGGTCGAGGAAGGTTGAAGTTCAGACCACTGTTCCTACTAGTACCGAAGACAAGATAGTCGGACTTCATGTTTTCGGCAACCTTTATGACCTGGATCCGGCAGTGATGGACAACCTTGAGCTTCTCAAGGGCACCGTAGTCAAGGCGATAGAGATGGCCAAGATGACGCTCGTTGAGTGCAGGGGATGGTCCTTCGGGGGCAAGAAGGGGGGCAACTCGGTCATAGCGCTCATAACTGAGAGCCACGTCGCTCTGCACATCTGGAAGGAGTACAAGTACGCTACGCTTGACATATACACCTGCGGGGAGAGCTCAAACCCCCACGCTGCATTCGACTACATTGTCAAGACGCTGAAGCCCAAGAGGCACCAGCTCTTCTATGCGGACAGAAGCATGAAGTGAAGGGTTATCTTCCCTTTGCTTCAACACATATCCTGTACAAGGGTATTCGATGGCTAGCTCAGAGTCAGTGTTCCTGAATTCCGTCTTCTTTGTTATAGGCTTTGCAGTCGTCTTCTCATTGGTGGGGATACTGCTGCAGGCCCTCTTCTCGCACGTCGCGATACAGGCGATGAACGTTCTGAGGATAATAGGAGGCGGTGCCATCTTGGTATTCGGCATGCTGCTTGTCCTTTCGTCAAGGTACCTTGTGCCTTTCTTCAGCGGGGACCACAGGCTGCCCGTAATAAAAGTGAGGAACAGCTACCTCTCCGCCTTCCTGTTCGGAGTGGTCTTTGCGATAGGATGGACGCCTTGCGTGGGACCGATACTGGGCTCGATATACGCGCTTGCGATAACATCGCCTGGGTTGGGCTTCCTGCTCCTGCTTTCCTATTCCCTGGGTTTGGGGATACCCTTCCTGATAGCAGGCTTCTTCATATCCAGGATATCATCATTTCTCAGGAGGATGGGCCCGTTCCTAAGGTACTTCAACGTCGCGGGAGGGCTGATGCTGATCCTGATGGGCATTCTCGTCATGACAGGCTACATAGGCCTCCTCTCTGTATTCCTGATAGGGTCCGGCGGCTCGAACATGCTGGCAGAGCAGTTGAACCTGTTCGTCGCGCTGATAGCCGGCATGGTCACATTTCTTAGCCCATGCATACTTCCGCTGCTGCCAGCGTACCTCTCGTACATGGCAGGCTCCAGCGCCATTGAGGCGAAAGGATGAAGACGAGCATATACATAATAGTGTTCGGCATACTCGCACTGCTGGTGGCGGCCGCATGGCTCTCCACCTTCGTCTTCAACATGAACCCATCGAGCCAGAACGTCTCCTTATCGAACCTGCAGAACTACGGTCCTGCGCCCAACATACAGGGCATCACCTACTGGATAAACTCGCAGCCGCTTAACATGTCGCAGCTGAGGGACAAGGTGGTGCTCGTCGATTTTTGGACATACTCATGCATAAACTGCATAAGGACGATACCTTTCCTCAACGCACTGCAGCAGAAGTACGGCAACGACGGCCTCGTAATCATAGGGGTGCATACCCCTGAGTTCCAGTTCGAGAAGAACTATACGAATGTCAGGAACGCGGTTGGGAGGTTCAACATAACCTATCCTGTTGCGATGGACAGCAACTACGCGACATGGATAGCGTACAGCAACCAGTACTGGCCCGCGGACTACATAATAGACAGGAATGGGGGCATAAGGTACATACACTTCGGTGAGGGAGGAGATAATCAGATAGAGAGCGTCATAAGAGAACTGCTGCAGGATGCCGGATATTCCCTTCCTTCGGGAATGCTCAACGTCACTAGCAACACCGTATTCCAGGACATACAGACCCCTGAGCTGTACCTAGGGTACGCCACTGCGAGAGAGCCCATAGGCAACTCCCAGGGCTTCATGCAGAACCAGACCGTCAACTACACAATCAACGGCACATTGGCCAACAATACCGCATACCTCTCAGGACAATGGTACAATGCGCCTGACAGCATGGTTTCCGTAAATGGCTCTAAGCTCTTCCTTGTCTACAGCGCAAAGAACGTTAACGTGGTCGCGGCAGGCAACACCAGCATAAGCGTGAAGCTCGATGGCAAGAACCCCAACAGCAGCTACCTTGGGAGCGATGACACTCTTGAGAACGGCACCGCGATGGCTGCGGTAAACGGGTCGAGGCTCTACAACATAGTGTCTGCACCGTCGTACGGCTGGCACACGCTTGAGATCGATGCGCAGCCGGGCTTCAGGATATACACCTTCACGTTCGGATGACGACATCTCAACAAGATTTTTATAGCTGCGAACAGGAATATAATCCGTGCCTCAGTAGCTCAGTGGTAGAGCGCTTGTTTTGTAAACAAGATGTCGAGGGTTCGATTCCCTTCTGAGGCTTGCTAGTCCTTCTTGCTCCAGTATCCATTAAGCAGTTCTACAACCTCTTCATCGGCCACCTGCGGGAACTCCCGGTAGAACTGGCCTATCGCGAAGAACATGTCCGGCAATGCAAGGTATATGACATCGTCGACCTCCTTCTTCAGCTCGTAGAAGATGTCCTCAGGCATGACAGGCACGGCTATGATTATCTGCGCTGCGCCTTGTCCCTTCACCCAGCTTGCGGCAGATTCCATAGTGGAGCCGGTAGCTATCCCGTCATCTACCAGGATCACGCTCCTGCCCTTCAGCTTAGGATACGGCCTGCCTCCCCTGTATGCAGACAGCCTCCTCTGCGCCTCGTTTGTCTGTATCTCGCGTTCCTTGGCTATGTAGTCATCTGGAACGGGCCTGAGAGAGATGACCTTATCGTTGAGGAACATGCTGCCATCAGGCATCACGGACCCTATCGCCAGTTCGCTGTCCCACGGGTCCCTGAGTTTCCTTGGGGCCACTATGTCCAGCTCGGCACCGAGGGACTTTGCAATCTCGTACCCTATTACGATCCCTCCCCTGGGTATCGCCAGTACTATCGGATCCTTGGGCTTCAGTTCCTTCACGCGCTTGGCAAGGAGCTTCCCGGCCTCGCGTCTGTCGCTGAAAATGGCCCTGTTGTAGAACTGCGACCCGTCCTCTTCCATATGATTGCATATCGCAGGAAAGAATTAAACGCATGCCCTGCAGCTCAGGATGTTGGAGCTTTGTAGGTCGAATACCAGTTGGAGCTCCATATGACATTCACTGGAATCCCATGATAGTTGTTGCCGGAATAGTCGTTGCCGTTGCCGTTCAGGGGCCACCAGGCGATAAGATGCCTCACGTCAATCGGTGCTCCGCCTATGCCTTCCTGGTATAGGGCTTTGATTGTTGCAGAATCCAACGAGGTGTTGTATATCTGCACGTTAGATAGGTATCCGGTATATCCATAGCAGAGTCCAGGCGAGCAGTAATACCCTCCTGCACCGAGGTAAAACGGCCCTGCGCCCAGATTCGGAAGTCCGGTAGCGGCACATGTAAAAATCTTGACTCCGTTTATGTAGAGCGCATAATACGAACCGTTGTACACCCCTACGAACTGGTGCCATGTGACATTCTTTACGTGGCTTCCAGTCTCTGTGCAGCCTCCAGGAGTCGTGCCATATATGCCCATCGATTCGTTGTTGTTGCGCGACTCGAAGTCGAAGCCTTGCCCAGTCGTGCCTTTGTATAGGATCTCAGGATAGGGACCGCCATATGTGTTGTAGTTGTTTGTAGAGTATACGAAAAGCGTCACAGTGACGTTGCCTGATGGATTCCAACTGCTCAGTCCCGAAACGTTTATGACCGCTTTTCCTGGCCAGAGCGTATTCGGGAACTTTGCCACGTACCTTGGCATCAGGTTGTTGCACTGTCCTGCGAGAGATATCTGCGCGGCTGTCCTGACTACCTGGCATGAGCCTGGAGTTGCCGTTGGTTGAAGAGTGCCTACGTTGAATATGCCCAGCGAATACAAAGAAACCATGACTATTGCGATTGCAAGGATCGCCCACCCGTATGTCATCAGGTATTCCATCGCTGACTGCGATTTCATGGGCATGATTAGATAGCGTGCAATACCCTTTTAAGCTTTGATTGGCTGTTTAATCTCATGGTATCCTCTCTCGGGGATTGGCTAAGGAGGCTGGGCAGCGACGTGAGAGTTGCATTCGCATGGCTCGCCTTCAGGAAGGACACGCCTGCAAGCTGGTTCAGGGGAAGCTACAGCTGGATAAAGATAGTCAGGTTCTCGCTCGTCGCGCTCGCGCTCCTTAATTTCTCGGGCATGGCGCTCGGCTCCCCGGACTGGAACACAGCAACACCGTACAGCCTGTGGCTGGGCTTCGCTTCCGCTGCCTACATAATAGTGGCAGTAGTATATTTCCTGGGGCTTAGGATGTGGTACGGGCCGGTTGCCGCTTTCCTGGTGCTTAGCGCCATCCTAAACTACATGTTCGATTCAAGGGGAGGGCCCGATGCGCTCTCGCCGCTCAACAGCCCTAGCCTGAACAACTTCATAGCGCTAAGCTGGATATATCTTGTGGTCGTGGGCCTCGCGCTCATGCGCTACGACAAGGGGTCGAAGCTGAACGAGCTCCTGCAGCAGAGTTGAGCCTTTCCTACATCGATGTCTGCGTGACCTTGGTGCCGCAGTTGGGGCAGTTGTATTCTCCTATGTCCTCTTCAGGTATGCCGCATGTCTGGCACATCCATCCGGAGCAGCCGTCGCAGTAAAGGCACGGCCCCTCTGTTATCATCGTGCCGCAGATTATGCACTTTACTTCCATCGTATCGGTACTATTGCGGCATAGAACGTTTTTATGCGTTGCCCACAAGGAAGCCCAGGCGCACGCATAGGTTAAAAAGCTATAATGGATGATATCCTTGATTGCATGGTGCTGCCGATAGGAAACGCCCTGATGTCGGAAGCAGTCCTGATTGTGGGGGCCCTGCTTGTCCTTTTCGTGATATTCAAGCTGGGCAAGGCGATGATAGGGTTGCTTGCAAACATAATCCTGGGCTTCGTATCGCTCTTCGCCCTGAACAGCTTCTTCGGCATCGCGATACCGTTCAGCCTTCCGGTCATTGTCGTGACGGCGCTGCTCGGCCTTCCGGGGGTGGCGCTGATAGTGCTGCTGAAGCTCCTAGGCATAGGCATATGATAAGCTGCCTTCGACGGATTCAGCCATACGTGAATATGGCAGAGACCGATTCGGCAACCTGCATGGTTCCCGAGTAGAACTCAGGGGAGATGTTGCCGTACTTGTTTGTCGCAGCGGATATGTAGCTGTTGTAGTAGGGGTATATCCTATAGCTGTTTACTGTGACGTTGGTCAGCGACAGGCCCTTGTTGCCGGCGAACTTCGCGACCGAGCCAGCCTGCGTCGTGGCGTTCTGCAGCGCGTCGTTTATCGCCAGGCCTGTCAGGTTCTTGATCTGCGCGTTTGACAGCTGTGCGGATACCTGCGAGACGTAGAGGTTGCTTATAGTGGACATGTTGCCCAGGAAGGAGCTTGCGTTCTGTATGTTAGGTATCGTAACCTGCACACCTTCGATCGCTACATAGCTTGTGCTGTTGGCTGGCTTGTAGAGCGAGTACGATACTGTCTTGACCATGCTCATGTTGCCGTTCACGTACTTCTTTACAGATGCGTTGAACTGGGCGAGCGTGAGCGACATGTTCGCCGTTGCTATCTCACCCGTCTTTCCTGACCCGTTTATCGTCAGGTACGCGACAGCCTGCTGCGGCACTGCGTACGCGAATCCCTGCGCCGAGACGTATATGGAGTTCTTGCCTGATGCGCCGAACCCTTCAGGGTACAGGACTGCAACAACAAGCACGGTCCCCATTATCAGGAGCGCCAGTATCGCTATGATTGTCATGGTCGTTTCGGGCTTCATAAGAATCGATAGCCCTATCTCAACAAAGGGATATAAATTGTTTGCCAATCATAGGTATTCGGTTTGATGGCTGACGGCAAGCTCAGGGAGAGGCCGATGATGGCGTTTATCCTGATGCTTTCAGGGGGACTTTTCATACTTCTTGGGAGCGCATCCTCGTTCCTGCTCAGCACGATCTTCAGGAGCCTCATAACGCAGATGATAACGCACATGTACGGGTACGGCTTCTACGGCTTCGTGCTCGCAGCCGCAGGGATGCTTTTCGGCATAATAGTCATATACTCGGCATTCATGATAAACGCGACAGACGTCGAGAGGGTCAGGAAGTGGTCGACTGTGGGGCTCATCTGCTCAGTCCTCAGCCTCATTGATTTCGGCGGATTCGGAGTCGGCTTCGTGCTCGCCTTCGCGGGCAGCGTCGTCGCCATGATGGCCAAATAGCCAGGCCGCGCCGCATGCAGCATCAGTTTTAATTCTGATTTGCGACTATACATCCATGATAGGGATCCTGGGAAGACGGAATATCCAGTACTCTGGAAGGTCCTGCTACAGGCATGTCGACAGGCTGATACGGAGAGGCAGGAGGGTGCTCATCGTGTCTCCGTATGTCGATGACTATTATGCGAAGTTCCTGCTCGCAAACTCGCAGGGGAAGGAGATATACCTGCTGTCGTCATCTGTAGAGAGGAGCGTCAGGAGGAGGCTTGAGGGAAGGCTTCCTGCTGCGAAGATGGCGGCGGGAGCCGCGGTCATCGCGGCAGTCGAGTATATGCTGTTTGCGATTGGCGCTCAGCTAATCTACCTCTTTCTCTATCCTTTGCTGATGGCAGTGGCGTTGTATATCGTCGTCCTGCCTAGGAGAATAAAACTGAAGGTCCCGAAGAGCTTCGTGCATGCGAAGCTGTACATATCCGAGGATGAGGCGGTGAGGGGCTCTGCGAACCTGACCTACAGGGGCATGCACAGCAACATAGAGCACATAGAGGTCGTCAGGGACAGGAAGGAGATAGGCAGCATGGCAAATGAGTTCTGGAGGCTCTGGAACTCGTCGTGAGTCACTCTATTAGCTCTTCTACCTTGCCCGAAGCGAATATCCTTGGTGCTGCGCTCCTTGCGACCAGCAGCCTGTCACCCACCTCCATAGAGACAGGCTTCGCGAGCGTTATCGTTGCAGCGTCTCCTGACATCTCCAGCTTGCCCTCCGAGTGGGAGAAGCCGATCGCTATGAGGTAGTTCCTCGAGCCTTCTATGGCCTCCTTGGCGAATCCGCCCATCCTCAGCGTTGTCCTGAACTTCCTGATCCTCCTGACGGGCTTTGCGGAGAGTATGTCCCCTTTGTCAAGCTCGTCAGACTCCACGCCCTTCAGCGCAAGCCCCACCCTCGTATGCACCCCAGCGCTGCCTATGTCCTGGTCCTGGCTCTGTATGGACTTTATCGTTATCTGCTTGCCTGAAGGCGTCTGCATGCTGTCGTGCACCTTCACTGTCCCAGAGGTGACCACGCCCAGAGCGACCGTGCCTATCCCCTTCACGTTGAATGCCTTGTCTATGTCGACCCTAGCTGTTCCGCTGCTATCGGATGCTTGCGAAGTTATCTTACCGAGGAGCTCCTCCCTGGTGCATATCTCGAAGTTCTTTATCGACGTGCCCGACAGTATTGCGCCTATGTCGTTCTCGTCTGTTATTATCAGCCTCTTGTCCAGTAGCGAAGCGGCTATGAGTGTCTCGCCAAGGCTCTTGTCTACGCTCTCGGTGCTTATGACAACCTGCCCGGCTATCAGCATCGATTCCATGAGTCCGTAGACCTTCTCGTCCATGTCCGTCGGAGCAAGCACGACTATGACGTTGTCGTCTACTCTCCTGTTGTAGAAGGTTATTCCGTTCTCGGATCCCTTCTTGCCTATGAATTCGGCGAGCGCCTTGTTCAGCGGGACTGCGACCATGTAGTTCATTTCATCGACCCATGCTTATCTCGAGCTGCCCCGCGTAGTTGTAATCAGGGGCCTTTATGTATAAGTCTATTATGTAGCTGTCCTTCCTGTCCGCCTTTATCGGCAGTTTCGGGTCTGTGCTGACGAGCTCGAACGGTTCGTTGAGCCTTATGCTGTTTACCGTGTCGTTGAGGCTGAGCACCTTGTACAGCTGCACCTCCCTCTTGAACACCTGCGACTTCTGGAGCACCATCGATGTCGCTGATTCCTCGAGCTCCGTCCTCCTGCTGCCGTATGCCATGATGACCTTCTCTATGCTTATCGTGACGTTGTCCTTCGGCTCGTTCCCGAAGTCTATGGTCATCGGCCCCTCGTAGTTCATGTCCGGAGCCCTTATCCTCATGCTGAATGACTTCCTCTCCTGGTATCCGACATCCACCGGGGGTTTCGGAGATACCGAGAGCAGCTGGAAGGGCTCGCTGACCCTTATGCTGTTTATCGTCATCTTGGGCCCAGTTATGCTGTCGGGAAGCATCTCGCTGCCCACCTTGTTCTGGAAAGGTATCGCCAGATCGAAGTCCCTCGTGCCCACCGCCATGCCGTCTATGCTGTGCACGCTGCCCATGAACTTCAGGTTTATCGCCGTGAGCGTGACCTTTGAGCTCTTTCCCTTGAATATGCTCGAAAAGAAGGACATGCGACCCCGTATCAACTAACAGTTGCTGATTCTGTTTATAAAGTTTTCTTGGCATTATAATCAGCGAGGGGATTTTGTGTTAGATATCAACAGCGATGCGCCCGATTTCTCTCTCCCCGGATCCGACGGCAAGAGGCACACGCTGAAGGAGTTCCGAGGCAGATACCTTGTACTGTATTTCTATCCCAAGGACGATACTCCGGGATGCACGATCGAGGCCAAGGCCTTCACTAAGGAGCTCGGCGAGATAAGGAAGCTGGATGCGGAGGTTGTCGGAGTGAGCTCTGATGACTTCGAATCGCACTGCAGGTTCAGGGAGAAGCACAGGCTCTCGATTCTGCTCCTGTCTGACACAGGGTCGGAGACCATAAAGAGGTATGATGCGTACGGCGACAAAGGAGTGTTCGGTTTCGGCACCTTGAGGAAGACCTACATAATAGGCAAGGAGGGCAGGATAGCCAAGATATTCGGCAAGGTCCAGCCGCTGGGCCATGAAAAGGAGGTCATCGATTTCCTGAAGGATGCGAACGCTTAATCATGGGATTGGATGGTAAGGGATAGCCTTGGTAAAGACGTGGTTCCGCTCAGGTACAGCCTCACCTTCGAGCCTGATTTCAAGAGCTTCAAGTTCTCGGGAAAGGCGGTGGTAAGCGTCGCTGCAGGCAAGCGCTGCTCCGAGATAACCATGAATGCTGCGGAGCTGGAGATAGGCAGCGCGGTCGTGACGTCGGGCAGCGCAAGGCAGAAGGCGAAGGTGAGCCACGACAGGAAGAGGCAGAGGGTGACGTTCTCGGTCGCGAAGCCGTTCAAGGGCGACGCCGAGATAGAGATAGAATTCAGGGGCTTGCACAACGACAAGATGTACGGCTTCTACAGGAGCAGGTACTCTGAAAACGGCAAGGAGAGGTACATGCTCAGCAGCCAGTTCGAGGCAGCCAACGCCAGGAACGCGTTCCCGTGCTTCGACGAGCCAGAGCTGAAGGCCGTCTTCGACGTGTGCATGATAGTTGACAAGGACAAGGAATGCCTATCGAACATGCCAGTGAAGGAAGCGAGGATCATGCGCGACGGCAGGAAGCTGGTGAGGTTCCACGAGACCCCTAAGATGGCAACATACCTCCTTTACCTGGGAGTGGGAAGCTACGACTCGGTTGAAGGAATTTCCAACGGTGTGAAGCTCAGGCTGTTCGCAACTCCAGGCAAGAGGAAGATGCTGGAGCTTCCGCTGGACTACTCGAAGAGGATATTCGGCTTCTTCGTAGACTATTTCGGGGTCAGGTATCCGCTACCGAAGCTTGACCTCATAGCTATACCGGATTTTGCGGCTGGCGCGATGGAGAACTGGGGCGCGATGACCTTCAGGGAGAGCGCGCTGCTCGCAGACAAGGACTCGTCGACAGCCACCAAGCAGAGGGTTGCTGAGGTGATAGCCCACGAGATGGCGCACCAGTGGTTCGGCGACCTAGTGACGATGGAATGGTGGGACGACCTCTGGCTCAACGAGAGCTTCGCAACCTTCATGAGCTACAAGGCGATGGACAAGGTCTTCCCCGAATGGCATGTCAGCCTTGAATACCTTGACGACTTCATAGCCCCTGCGATGGGCGCTGACCAGCTTCTTCACACCAATCCGATAAGCGTTGAGGTAAACTCGCCTTCGGACATAGAGCGGGTGTTCGCGCTCTCTGCGATAGTCTACGAGAAAGGAGGCTCCATACTCAGGATGGTCGAAAACTACTCGGGAAGCGAGACCTTCAGGATGGGGCTTCGCTCGTACCTTAAGAAGCACTCGTACTCGAACGCGACAAAGCACGACCTCTGGAGCGCCATAGACGGCGCGGCGAAGGGCTCAAGGACGAAGGTCGCTGAGGTGGCCAGCGCCTGGATAGACAAGAAGGGCTTTCCTGTTGTAGAGGTGTCTGTCAGGAACGGAGAGGCGCTGCTGAAGCAGAGGAGGTTCACGCTCCTCTCCAACAGCGACAGGCAGACCTGGCCGATACCGATAAGCTACGTAGACTCGGACGGCATGAAGGAGAGGAAGGCGCTGATGGAGGGCAAGGAGCTCAGGCTCAAGCTTGAAGGGGAATGGTTAAAGCTGAATTACGGCCAGTATGGCTTCTACAGGACCGCATATCCCATGGCGATGCTGAACTCGCTCGGCGAGATGGTCAGCGGCAAGGGGCTCAGCAGCTCCGATGCCTGGGGCATAGAGAGCGACCTGTTCGCGTTCATGGTTTCAGGAAGGGTAGGCATTGAGGAGTACACGGGCTTTGTGGACAGGTACTGCTTCAACGCCGAGTATCCGCTCAATTCGAGGGTATTAGGGCACCTGCACTGGCTTGTGTCGAGGCTGTACGGCAACAGCAGGATATTGAAAGAGGTTGAGGAGCTTGCAAGGAGCTACAGCGGCGAGCTGCTCGACAGGCTGGGATGGGAATGGAAGGATGGTGAAAGGACGAGCGACACTATGACAAGGAACAGCGCGATCTCGCTTTCAGGCATTGCAGGGAATGCATCAACGGTAGGGAAGGCAACCGGAATGTTCAATGACTTCATGAAGGGCAAGATAAGCCTGAACAACAACCTGAGAGGGGCGATATACGGCATAGCCGCATGGAACGGCAACAGGGAGCTCTATGCGGACCTCAAGAAAAGGTATGTCAAGGAAGAGGTCATAGAGGAGAAGAACAGGCTGCTCAGGACCCTCGGATACTTCAAGGACCATTCGATACTGAAGGACGCGCTCGACTTCAGCCTGTCGAAGGACGTCAGGTACCAGGACGCTTTCGTGGTGCACAGCATCGTATGCGGCAATCCGGTTGGAAGGGATATCGTGTGGAAATGGACAAGGGAGAACTGGAAAGAGCTGATGAAGAGGTTCCCGAGCGGCACACACATGCTGGACAGGTATGCGGAGAACATGGGGGTGCTGTCTACGAACGGTGACAAGGAGAGCATAAGGCTGTTCTTCAGCGAACCGAAGAACATGCGCGACGACATCGGACAGTCCGTAGACCGGGCGCTTGAATCCATAGAGATAAACACCAGGTTCATGCAGAGGCTGTGATTATCTTATCCTGTAGGTGCTCCCTCTCCACTTTATGCTCCTCTTTCCGTTAGCGATGAAGAGATTGGCCAGATAAAGGAATGGCATCATGGCGACTATGGCGGCTATTTCCGGATCCTTCCTTCCCGAACGGATATAGGCCTTTACCTCGCTCTGGACCAGGTGCAGGAACAGGATCATGAATACGGGATTTGCATATATCGAGAGGGATATGCCTGACAGGAACACGAGGGCCTCTGCGGAATAGAAAGCAATCCCGTAATAGAAGTTCCTTCCGTATCCCAGTATGCTGAGCGCAGTCTGCCTGGTACTCCACTCAGCGAACGCCGCGAAGCCGTCGTCAGAGTTGACCTTGGGCCGCGACGCTTCGGTATAAGCTATCCCAAGGCCCTTGGCCCTTGCAATCTTGGTCATGCATATGTCATCGGATACGGAGTACCTAGAGTTCTTGATGAATCCGATGTCCTTTACCGACACCATTTCCTTCCTGAACGCCATCGAGCCGCCCCATCCGAATCTTGTAGAGTCCCTCTTCATCAGCCCTTCGCCGACAAAACCCCATACGTGCTTGACCTTCGACCAGAAGCCAGCCTTGGGCTCGAATACGGGAAACATGGTAGAGAGACCTGTACCCATCGAGGCGAGAGGAAGGACCAGCTCCTTGAGCCACATCCTGCCGACAGTTATATCTGAATCCGCTATGGCGTACACATCGAAGTCCCTGAACCTCGACATCGCTGTGAGCATCGCGTTGACCTTGCCGCTCGCCATTTTCGACACCCTGCGCGAGACAATGTACCTCACCTTCGCGCTCCTTATCACTGGGACAGCATCATCGTCTTCAGAATCCACGACAGCGATCACCCCGTACCTGCCGAAATCCTGGCTCCTTATGGATACGAGGTTCTCCTTCAGGGTCAGGTCAGTCCCCTTGCACGGTACTATGACGAGCGCCCTGGGATTGTACCCTGTTTTCCTTTGGTCCTCGGATGCGCGCTGCTGCGGGAGCAGGTCTATCGCGAGCAGCGCGAGGAACACCAGTGAGACGAAGGCCTCGAATGCAAGCAGGAGCATGCTCCTAATTGGCAGAAAAAGGTTAAAAAACAGGGGAAGAGGCACTAGCCTTTTATAGTATTACAGATATTGCTCTATCATGTATCACACGTTCCAGACAATACTTGTGCCTGGGATAATAGCCTTCGTGGCAACGGTCATAGGTACAAAGTTCCTCATATCCTATCTTTTCGATGCGGGGGTAATAGCCGAGGACAGGAACAAGGAGAGGATAGCAAGGATTGCGAGCAGCGGAGGCCTTGCGGTTGCCCTCGGCATAATAATAGGCATGCTTGCATACACCTTCGGTGGCACTTTCATCTTCAAGCCGGTAGTCGACATATCGAAGCTCCTTGCTGTTGCGCTGTCGGTGATGCTCATAGCGCTCGTGGGCTTCCTTGACGACATAAACGTCAAGGCGAGAAGGGTCCAGTCGACGGACATGAAGGACATAAGGAAGGGGCTTAAGCAGTGGCAGAAGCCGCTGCTCACATTCATAGGCGCATTGCCGTTGATGGCGATAAGCGCAGGTGTCGGGACGATAATGGTGCCTTTCGTGGGCAGCGTTGACCTCGGCCTGCTCTATCCGCTTATCGTGCTGCCGCTGGCAGTCATATTCGTATCCAATGCTGTGAACCTTCTTGGAGGCTTCGACGGACTGCAGCCAGGCATGGTGCTGGTGGCGAGCGGAGGCCTGCTGCTCTACTCGTTCCTCTTCGGCAACTACACCGGAACGCTGCTCTCTGCCCTCCTGTTCGCTTCGGTCCTCGCATTCCTTCCGTTCAACATGTACAGGGCCAAGATAATACCTGGAGATAGCTTCACCTATGCCGTCGGCGCGGCGATAGTGGTGATCGCAGTCATGGGGGGCGTGATACCGTTCGCGATGATAGTATTCATACCCTGGATAATTGAGTTCCTGCTCCATGCAAGGAGAGGATTCAAGGTGACTGATCTTGGTATAAGGCAGAAGGACGGCACCTTCAAGGCGCCATACGGCAGGAGGATATACAGCCTGACGCACTTCGCGATGAACCTGAAGAGGATGAATGAGAAGGAGGTAACCAGGTATCTCGTGATGTTCGAGCTGCTCTTCGTTGTGCTTGGCTTTTTCCTGAAGGTCTACGGGCTCGTGTAGGATTCGTCGTTGCCCATCGTAAGGATTATGTCCTCTTCCCTTATCAGCTTCTTCCTTCCCGCATGCTCCGCGTATTTCATGGCCTGCTTGGTCACCGTGTCGCAGAGCTTCTCCAGCTCCTTCTCCAGATCGACGACTGCGTCCTCGGTTATCTTTTCAGCACCGGCCTCCCTGATGAACTGCTCTATATCGTACAAACTAAAGCGTCTTCCGCCCAAAACTACACCCCCAAAACTTGACATAGTGTCTTCCAAAACAAGCTTTAAATAGCCTCCCCGGTCTGCGCGAATACTGGCATACCCCGCATGCTTTTGCATTGACTGCACGTATTATATTCATCCGCAAATGATAAGGAAACGTGATTGGTTGGCGCCAAAGATGCAGTCAGCAATGGAATACCTGATGACTTATGGATGGGCAATACTGGCAATCGCAATAGTTATGGTATCTCTCTATTCTTTGGGGATATTCAACGCAGGAAGCCTACAGCCTACGGCAACTCCTGGCTCGTGCCAGGTCGTTAAGACAGCTGCACAGACGTCGCTCGCTGGACAGTGCGGTAATCTGATCCCGAAATACGTTGCGCAGTTCAGCAGCTCAAGCAGCAACGTGCTTACGTCAGGAACCATGAACCTTCCTTCACCTATTTCAGTATCAGTCTTCCTCTGGGTAAAGCCTTCGACAGGATATGGGCCTGGTGGAGGAGGGGTCAATGGCCAGAGCATGCTGAGCATAGGGACAACTGGAAGCGGTAACATGTATGACATAAATAGCGGGTCGTTGGGCGTGGATATATGGGGCGGGTGCACGGGGATGACGGCGAGCACCAGCGCGCTGACATCATCCAAATGGTACTTCGTAGGATATGTATACACCGCAGGCACTCCTTCAATGTCGTATTACATAAATGGCGCAGCAGCAGGCACAGCTACATTAAGCTGCACGCTGCACGAAGGCAGCAACCTGCCGGTAATAATAGGCAGTCCGCCATCAAGCTCTTCGGATTCGAGCTACAGCGGGGCTATTGCGGATGTCCAGATATACAACACATCGCTTGACAACACCACGATAAAGGCGCTCTATCAGGAAGGTATAGGAGGAGCGCCGATCGACCTGAAGCATCTAGTAGGATGGTGGCCGCTCAACGGCAACGCGAACGATTATTCCGGAAACAACAACCAAGGGACAACAACTAGCGTGATCTGGAATGCGAACTGGCAGAGCGGGTACACTTCGCCGACTTCATGAAAATGCTACATCTTGTACCTAAGCAAGGCGCCTATGCCCTGGAAGCCCATGAGGAACTCCTTCCCGTAAGAGCTCTCGCTTGAAACGAATACTGTATCGACCCCTTTCTTGTCCGCTATGTCTATCAGCTCCCCTATCGCGTCCTTGTCCTCGACTATCTCCATTGTCCCCCCGTCCTCGTGCTTCTCCTCACGATGGCCGTCCTTCTCTATCCTCTCTATCGTCTGGTTGCAGGTTGTGCACTTGTACTTTACTATGTGTATCGATATGTCCTCGTTGATTATGAGCGTCGATACCTGGCCCGCTTCCAGCGCGCTCTTTGTCTTCTCGTAGCCGTACGTTGCAAGCTCCTTCCTCACGATCTCCTGCACGAACCTCTCTATTATCTTGCGCTCCTGGCCCGCCTGCTGCTCCTTCAGCAGGTCAGACGCCTTCTCCACGAGCTCCTGGAGCCCGTACTCCTCAGTGTATCCTGTGTCGTAAGTTCCGAGGACCTTTATCTGGTAATTTAGCGTCTTTGATTTCAGGAATCCGTCCTTCGTGGGGCCTGGCCCCCCTACAATGAGCCCCTTTATCTTGAACTGGTACTGCTCGAACGTGGCATTGATCACGTCCGCAACCCTCTGGTGGTACTCACCTATGCTCTCCTCTATCCCTCTTGAGTACCTTGCTGCCGACTGCCCTCCCTTCCTCACCTTTGCGTGGACCATCGAGTTCATCTTCTTTATGACCTGGACATGCGATCCCCTCAGAGTTGCGACTGTCGCTTCCCTTCCGTCGAGCACCACCAGCACGTACACGTCCTTTGCCTCGACTATCGCCTCTATCGGCTCAAGAAGGAAGGTCGAATCGCACCTGTAGATGTTCACCTTGAGAGGTATGGGGGGCTCCATCGCGAAGAGCTCTATCTCGGTCTTCCCGGGGTTCTTCGACGTGTTTCCGCAGAAGATAGCCATGCCGTTCTTTGGCGTCTCCCTGTACAGCTTGAGGTACTGGAGTATCTTCTCGAGCGCGCTCTGCACGTTCGTCCTTACCGATTTTGACTTTATGTTTGATGACTGGCTGTGCTCCTCCCTCAGCTTGCTGACCTCTTCGTTGATGTTGAATTCCGCTGGGATGTATACGCTGATCAGCTCAGTGCCGTATCCCCTTATCGACTTGAGGCGCTTTATCTCCTTTATCATGTTGTACTCTTTCTTCATAGGGCCACCTTACTGCTGCTTCCCTATCATGCTCTTGCCCATGTACTTCACAAGAACATCCGGCACTGTTATCGTTCCGTCGTCGTTATAGTAGTTCTCGACTATGGCCACGAGGGCCCTGGTGGTCGCTATAGCCGTAGAATTGAGCGTGTGCGCGTGCTGCCTCTTGCCCTGGCTGTCGTCGTACTTGATGTTGAGCCTCAGCGCCTGCCAATCGGTGCAGTTGGAGCACGATACCATCTCACGGTACTCCTGCTGCGCGGGCATGTACGCCTCTATGTCGTTCTTCCTCGCCGCAACAGTCCCTATGTCCCCAGTGCATACATCGACCACCCTGTAAGGTATCTTGAGCTTCTTGAACAGCCCTTCAGCGTTCTCTATCAGCTCGCCGAACAATGCCTGCGACTCCTCCTTCTTTGAGAATATGAACTGCTCGACCTTGTAGAAGTGGTGCACCCTGAATATGCCTTTTGTGTCCTTTCCATGCGCGCCGGCCTCCCTCCTGAAGCACGGGCTTATGCCTATGAACCTCTTCGGCAATTCATTTCCGGACAGGACCTTGTCGGCATACATCGCGGCTATCGGATGCTCCGAGGTGCCTATCATGTAGAGCTCATCCTCCATGTGCTCTATGCTTTTCTTGTCCTTTGCCTCCCCCGGGTCTGCGGCCTTGTACAGCATGTCCTCGAAGTCCCCGAAAGCGGTAACTCCCTTGTAGAATTCCCTTCGCATGAGCAGTGGAGGCGCTATGAGGGTGTATCCCTTTGCGACCAGCTCATCTATCGCGAAGCGTATCAATGCCTGCTCCAGAAGGGCAAGGTCCCCTTTCAGGTAGAAGAACCTGGCCCCGGCAATCCTTGAAGCCTGCTCGAGGTCTATAAGGCCGAGTTTTGTAAGTATCTGCTCGTGGGAAGGGCTGCTCTTCCTTATGATCGCGCCGTGCTTCCTTATCTCGACGTTCTCCTTGTCGTCCTTTCCGTACGGCACGTTCTCGTCGAGTATGTTCGGCATGTTCATGACTAGCGAATCTATCCTTGTCTCGTACGAAGGCATCGACGCCTCGATGCCATCTATCCTCTCCTTAAGGTCAGCAAGCTCCTTCATCTTCCCGTTGCTGACCTCCTTCTTCGCCTTCTTCAGCTCGGATACCTCTATGCTTCCCTTGTTCCTTTTCATCCTGAGGTCCTGCAGCTCCACCCCTATCTTCCTGTACTCCTCGTCCAGCTTCAGCAGCTCCTCAAGAGGGTAATCGGACTTCCTCTTCTTGAGCGATGCACGTATCGCGTCGAGGTTGTCCCTTACGTATTTCGCATTCAGCAATTGAACCTACCTAGCAATCTATGCTCTCATCAGGCATATAAATATCTTATCGGATTAGAGATTAGCAGGCAGGGGTGGCAGAGCCTGGCCAAATGCGACGGGCTTAGGACCCGCTTCCTTTAGTGGATGCAAGAGTTCAAATCTCTTCCCCTGCATTCTCCTTCTCCGGAATGCTTTCACGCTGCCTGCACCGCAGTGAACGTCAGCACGAGCACCAGGAACTTCGCAGAGAAGATTATCGCGGCTATCCTTGCCGGCCGTATGTCGCTTATCTCCATCGATGCGAGGGCGAGCTCGTCAGGGAGAGGGGAGCCGAAGAGTATGAAGCCCATCACTGGGAACATCAGCGCGTGCCTGCCTATCCTCCTGCGTATCTCCCTCATTATCTCGGCCACGCCCTTCTCGAGCTGCTCCTTTACAAGTATGAAGAGGATGGTATCGACAAATGTGGCTGTCACTGATGCAACGAGAGCTATGAGCAGGTAGTTGCCGTTTGCCATGGATTTTAGCAGTATAAGGAACGCGGTCGGCGTGGTCAGGCCGAAGGTGTAGAATGCCCCCATGAGGACTATGCCAAGCAGTCCCAGCGAATGTATGAATTCGTACAGCGCTGCGCCTATGCCGGACAGGAATATAAGCGCAAGGGCAGCGAACGCAACGATGACCATCATCACGCGCGCCCTGAAGCTCAGTTTTCCCGAAAACAGCATAGAAGCTTTCTACCTTGCATGCTTTTTATACATTTTGTGCGCGCCGGCAGGATACACGGCATACGACGGCACGCCAGGCAGTCTTGCAGTGAAACCTGACCTCGGACTCCTTATCTCGGGGAAGTTGGACCACGGATTCATGTATCCCTTGCTCGTCTTCACGAGATAGTGGCCTGCAGGGTATCTCTCTGACCTCTTCACGAAAATAATGGTGCCGTTTGTGAACCGTTCTCCCTTCCTTGCACGCTTGAAGGCGTAGCGCCTTCCGGATCTGGCAAGCGCCTTGACAATGTCCCTGCAGAAGTACCCCTTCGTCGGGCTTCCGATGCCCCTGAAATGCCTGCTCTTGACGTATCCGTAGCTCCTGTTGCAGACGAATGCCACGCATGCTACGCCGCAGCCCGATACGTCCTCTTGGGTCACTGGCTTGGACATGGTTTATAATATGCGCAATGCCATGTATAAGCGTTTGCAAACCCTGATTTTATGAGACTTAGGAAGGGACTAGGGCTCTTCACGCTCACGCTGTACGGCATAGGCATCATACTGGGCGCAGGGATCTATTCGCTGATAGGGGTGGGCGCCAGCCTCGCAGGCAACATGCTGTGGCTTGCCTTCGTGATCGCGGGGGCCATAGCCGCATTCTCTGCAATGAGCTATGCGGAGCTGTCGAGCATGTTCTCCAGGAGCGCTGCCGAGTACACCTATACAAGGAACGCTTTCAAGAGGGAATGGCTGGCGTTCCTGGTGGAGTGGGTCATGCTCATAGGCAGCGTCGTGTCCGCTGCAGTCGTCGCCCTCGCCTTCGGAGGCTACCTTTCGTTCCTGAGCGGCGCTAACCCGGTGGTGCTTGCCATATTCCTGATAGCTGCCTGCTCCGCGATAAGCTATCTGGGCATAAGGGAGTCAGCCATATTCAACGACATAGGCTCGATAATCGAGGTAGCGGGCCTTGTGATAGTGATAGTCGTAGGGTTCTTCTTCAACAGCCATCCCACGCACTTCAACCCGTTTGAGATGCCCAGCACGGGCCTTGAGGGGATACTTGCGGCCGCGGGCATAATCTACTTCGCGTACATAGGCTTCGAGAGCATGGTGAACCTGTCCGAGGAGGTGAAGGAGAGCAAGAGGATCATGCCGATAGCCATAATCATATCGCTGGTCGTGTGCACATTGCTTTACATACTGGTTTCGGTCTCGGCTCTCAGCCTGACCAGCTGGCAAGGGCTCGCGGCTTCAGAGGCGCCGCTCAGCGCTGCCGTGGACCAGGCATTCCCGGGAATAGACTATATCATATCCTTCATTGCGCTATTCGCGACAGGAGGCACGGTCCTCGTCATACTCATAGGCGCCTCGAGGATGCTCTACGGGCTGTCCAATTCAGGCTCCTTGCCCAGCCTGTTCTCCAACGTGGGCTACAGGAGGACGCCGCATTTCGCGATACTGGCAACAGGCATGGCTGCGGCGGCCTTTGCCATATTCGGCGACCTGAAGTCAGTCGCGCAGCTGACGGACCTTAGCGTCTTCATAGCCTATCTTTTCGTAAACCTCTCGCTGATAGCCCTCAGGAAGTCCGACGTGAAAAGGGGATTCAGGAGTCTGACATTCAGGTCGGTGCCAGTACTTGCCGTGCTCGGCGCCATAAGCTCCATAATCATGTTCTCTACCTTCGGGATGAGGATATGGTCCGTAGAGCTGCAGATAATAGTGCTCGGAGTGGTGGTCTTCCTGGTCTACAGGCTCAGGAGAAGGCAAGGTTAATAATATTTCATACAGTTAGGTTAGTGCTAATCTTTCGGGGATCATAATGGCTGCAACTGCTAGACTCGACCAATCATGGACCGAGAAGTACAGGCCCAGGGTGCTTGACGAGGTCATAGGCCAGGAGATCATAGTCCAGAAGCTGAAGTCGTTCGTCAAGACCAAGAACTTCCCTAACATGATATTCTCCGGCAGCGCGGGCATAGGCAAGACCACGTGCGCGATCGCCATGGCGGGAGAGCTCTACGGGGACAGGCTGAACGAGGCATTCCTGGAGCTCAACGCGTCGGACAGCAGGGGCATCGACGTTGTCAGGACGAGGATAAAGGAGTTCGCGAAGACTATGCCGCTGACTGTGGGCCTTGTCAAGATAGTCTTCCTCGACGAGGCCGACGCGATGACATCAGAGGCGCAGCACGCGCTCAGGAGGACGATGGAGAAGTACGCAGGCACCACCAGGTTCATACTCAGCGCCAACTACGCGAGCAAGATAATAGAGCCCATACAGAGCAGGTGCGTGGTGCTCAGGTTCAAGCCGCTGCGCGACGAGGACATGAGAGGATACGTCAAGCGCATAAGCGAGGAGGAGGAGCTTGATGTCGATGACAAGGCGATGGATGCGCTGATATACGTGAGCGATGGGGACATGAGGAAGCTCACGAACGTGCTGCAGAGCGCAGCGACAGGGGACAGGAAGATAACCGACAGGCAGGTCTACGACATAGCGGCAAGGGCCAGGCCCAAGGAGATCATGGCTATGCTGAGGTACGCGCTTTCAGGGGACTTCGCGAAGGCGAGGAACGAGCTCAATACCCTAATACTGAATTACGGCATGAGCGGGGAGGACATACTGCTCCAGTGCTACAGGGAGGCGCTGGCCCTCGACGTTGACGACAAGCTTAAGCTGAACCTTGTGAGCAGCATAGGGGACTGCAACTTCAGGATAGTGGAAGGGGCTAATGACAGGATACAGATAGAGGCGATGCTCGCAAAGCTCGCCTTGATCAGTAAGTAGTGTCAGGCTCAGGCGGTTTCCTCGATCCCAGGTAGAACCTTACCGCTATGGCAGCTACGACGAACACCGCTATAGCGCCGAGGATGAGCTCAACTGTGCCCAGTGGGAGCTTGGTGGGCGAGCTCGGAGTGCTCTCCGCAGTGGTCGTGGGGGCTGCGGTTGTTGACGGCTGTATCGTTGTGGCTGTAGGCACGGTGCTTGTCGGGCCCGTCTGAGGCAGTATGGTGACGGTCTTGTTCTGGGAGTAGATGTTCTGCGTGAGATCGTACACGCTTACGTTGTAGACCCCGGCATCGAAGCAGTCTATCGTGTTTGGCTGCGGGCACATGTCGAAGGTGAGGTTGCCGGTGGCGTTGGCGTACCTGATGTTGTTTATTATCAGGGTGAGGTTGTCCCTGTACAGCGGCGCGGTTGCCTTTATTATGTTCCTTGCCCCGTAGGTGGCGTTCAGGCTGCCTACGGATATCTTCGGCGGGACAGGCCTTATGGTCATCTGCAAAGCCCTAGAGTATGCCTTCTGCGTGTAGTCGAAAACTATGACGTTGTACGTGCCAGGAGCGGTGCAGTTCGTTCCAGACACTATCCTGCAGAAATTGTAGGTGAACGAGGCATTGGCGTTCTGCGTCACGGTGGTATTGTTGATGAGCAGGTTCAGCGTGTCACCTACAAGAGGGCTTGTCACGTATATCTTGTTGGGCGATGCGTAGTCTATTGAGGAGTATAGCATCGAGAGCTCTGGCGCGACCGGCGTTATGGTAAGCGTGCGGTTCACGGACCATGCGTTTTCAGTATGGTCGAGCACGCTGATCAGGTGCCTGCCGGCAGGTATGCAGGTGCTGTTTGCAGGCGTCCTGCATATCGTGTATGTGAAGGAGCCTGCGCTGCTGTTTAGGCTCTGGTTGTTAATCTGGCTTGAGTTCGTAGTCACATTGCTGTAGAAGAGCTCCATGCTGTCGTTCTGGGAAGGTGCTATCACAGAAACCTTGACCGTCGCCCCGTAGGTTGCAGATGATGTCGAAAGCTGTACCTGGGGCAGGACCTTGCCGATTGAAAGGCTCTGGTTGGATCCCCGGATGTTCTCGGTGTTGTCGAATACGGATACGGTGTAGTTGCCGACCTGTAGGCAGGGCATGCCGTTGCGGTAGTTGCATATGGTGTAGGTGAAGGAGCCTGTGCCTGTGTACGACACGCTGCTAGTCCCGTTTATCGTAAGGGTTATGCTGTCATTGGCGCTCGGTGCGACTATGGTTATGTCGTCAGTGTCGCCGTAGTTTGCGGAGCTCTTCTGCAGGTAGACTACCGGCTTCACCGGGGTTATCGAGAGCAGCTTTGTCTGAGACGTCTGCATCGTGTCCACATCCTCTGAAGTTATGGCGTAGGTTCCCGGGAGCAGGCACGCGGCGCTGACGCACACTGTGTAATTGACTGTGTTCTTCCTCGGCCCAGCGACCATCGTGCTGTTGACGAATATCGCTATCCTGTCCAGAGTGGACTGCGCCGTAGCGTTTATCTTATCCGACTGCCCGTACGGAACCGGGCTCTGCGCTACAGATATCGTAGGGTATGTTATCGCGTTCACGCTAACGGCAAGCAGCAACGGCAGTATCGCTAGCAGTAGCTTGAGGAGGGTTGCCATACGCAATACCTACCATGGAAAATTTTAGAATGTTTGCGAAATCCGCAGTTCAGGCGCTTACGCATGAGTGGGCCGCGATGGGCATGGGGTATGGCGATGCCTGATGCCACTTGCCTATTCCAGATGATGAGAGCTGCGCGTAGTAGGTAGCATTGGTCTCAGGGCCGAACTGGCCGCCACCGCCGGTGCAGTACATGATGCCATCCTTGGAGACGCAGCTGTACGTGCCTCCAATCGCCAAAGGATAGCCTGTCGTTTTCATCCAGTTTCCTATGCCGGAGGCGGATACCGGAGCGTAGTATGAGCTGTTGCCGGCACCTACAATCAGGCTGTTGCCGACGCAGTATATGTAGCCGTTGCTTATCACGCATGCGGGCCTGACGACACCGACCGGGTACGACGCTGTCTTCTTCCATTGGCCTATGCCGGAGCCGTTGAGCGCTGCGTAGTACGCATAGTTCGTGGCGTTGGCGTTGTTGCTGAGGTATCCTCCAACGCAGTAGACGAAACCGTTAGACGCTGAGCACGACTGCGCGTAAGAGCCCAGTGGATAAGGGCTGGTATTATGCCAATCGAGCGTGCCGCTGGAGTTCAGCGCCGCGTAGTAGTCCAGGACAGTGGCATTGGTCGCATTCACCCCGCTTATGCAGTATATCATTCCGTTTGAGGTCACGCACGAAGGATAGTATACCTGTTGCGGATACGGGGTCGCGTAGTTCCATATGCTGAGGTTGCCAAGAGGCAGGTTAAGGTAGTATGTCGCGCTGATAGTGGCAGATTCCCCAAGGCCCAGTTCCTGGAGGCCGCCTACGCAGTATATTGTGGATCCGTACTGCACGCACGAAGACCTCGATATGCTGATCGGATAGCCGAGTGTTTCGGACCAATTGGAGATCCCGCCTTGCGACAGTGTGGCATAGAATGCTGAGCCGGTGGCGTTGCCGCTGGTGCCGTTGTAGCCGCCTATGCAGTATACATTGTTGGAGAGCTGCGGAACCGTCGTGGTGGGAATGGTCGAGGTGTTGTTAACGTAAGCAGTCGTCACGTAGCTGATTATAGTAGTGGCGGTGCTGGTTGTAGTGGTGGTAGATGGTTGCGGTCTGTTTTGTGTAAGGAGATAGGCAGCCATAATGGCGAGGGCGAGGACTACCACAAGAGCGTATCTCATTAGATGTGATCCCTGCTTCCCGTCCTTCTGCGCCATGTCAACATACGCAATTGGAAGGCAATCTTTTTAATTGTGGGTAGGAAGCCTGGCGGATTTGCAGAGATTCGTCGTTCATTATCCACAGCAAATTGTTCATGTTCAATATCTGTTGAGAATAGCGCACGATTGCCAGCTCCGCAAGCTCCGCTGAGGGGATAGCTTGGTGGATTGAGCGAGGCGCGCCTTTGCGGCTTGGCGTGCCGAGCGTTGGCTTGGATTTGCAGAGATTCGTTATATTTATATGGAATGATATGAGATTATTGATGACCATGCCCGATAAGTTCGAATATATCCTATTAAGCTTCGGTTTGGTTAGCTTTACGCTCTTCTCAATCAGTTTCTTTGAGACTACATGTCCGATATATAATACGACTGTTTCCTTATCACCGAATGTTACAACTCTGCAAGAAATCGGTATAGACTGCGCTGTCGGAGGGAATGGAGGGCCTGTAACTCTTGTCGCAGGAGGCGGAATTATTGAAGGGCCAAATAGCTCCATAAATACATATGGTGGCGCAGGTGGAGATTGCACGATTAACGGAACACGGTTTGATGAGAGCTTAAAGGTGAATGTGACACAGACTGGAATCAAACCTTTTTGTAGAACTGTCAATAATTTCGGTTTTGGAATATCTCTTGTAGCCATAGTGGTCTCACTCGTGCTTGTGGGTAGAAAAAAGATAATGCACAATAAAGCCAGAAAAGGAGAGCAAAAAGGTAATGCCAGCAGTTAGTCTTTCAAGTTTAGAGGTAGGATTTATCGAAAAGAGAATTATGCTCGCTAAGAGAAGAACAAATAAGACTACAAGGAGGAGGTATTCTAAGTAAGTATAATTGGACTTGTCGGGTATCAGAGATTTCGTGAGATAGGATTGTGGCTTGACGTATCAATAAAGATTGTATCTATTCCTGCAATATTTGGTGTCTATTTCTTAACAAAAAATATAGTGCTAACACTAACTTTTATTCTCTTTATCTGGTTCGCAACTCATTCACGGAACAGTTGGGAAATGCTGCAATGCGGGTAGTAATATGCCAAACACCACATACAGCATTAGAATCAGTATGGCTATTTTCCATACTATATCTATCGCAGACGATATATCAGAACCATATCGTGGCATAACCCTATTATCTCGTATGGATTTAAAAAGAGTTTGTAATTATGGCTCGCTTCTCTACAAGTCCACGCCCAACCAGCTAACGCTCGGGGTCGCAGCTACGACCCCTCGCTCTCCTGCGCTTTTGCTCTCGCTACGCCAAGCAAGCCGAGCCGTCGGCAACGGCGAGGCTGGAAGTCCGGTTCAATGCTCGATTGGGTCAGCGAATACCGGAACGGTAGGTCATTGCACGGCGTTGCCAACGGAATACCGGAACAGCGTGTCGTTGCGCGGCGGGGATTTGAACCGCGAATCTCTACAATTCCAACATATTCTTGGAATTTCATCAGGGAGGTGTTCTCCATGAACAAGGAGGCACTCTCGGAGCTTGTGGGCATAGAGGCCCAGCTTGACAGGCTGCTGCCTCAGCTATCCAAATCTAAGGTAAGGGAGCTTAAGCAGCTGATAGCCAACCATTACGTCAAGAAGTACCAAGTGCAGAACAAACCGCTAAAGTATGGCACGCTGAATAAAGGCTTTGATAGCCAAGAGCTTGAGGCGTTCCTGAAGAATATTGACAACCTCAAATACTCGCTTCTTTTCTCCTATATGGCTTATCTTGGGCTTCGCATCGGCGAGGTTGTGAAGGTGAATGTGAAGGACATAAACCACAACCGAGAGCTAACAGTATTCACCGAAAAAGCCAGAGTGCTTAACACGCTTGTAATACCGCTACCGCTTTTTGAAAGGACACAGCAATACATAGCTGAAAACAAGAGCCAGATAGACAACGCAGAGGGCTATCTTTTCTTCGCAGACAAAAAACGATCTAAACGCCAAGAGCCATATCTTGAGCTTAATTATGTTCGTAAGGTATTCAGGGGCTACTGCCAATCTGCTGGATTGGATGAGGTGTATAGCGAGAGCGAGGAGAGCGTGGAAGGGAGAACCAAAAGGCAACTGCACAGACTAACAACGCATAGCCTGAGGCATTTTGCCATAACGACATTCAGCAAGAAGACTAATGGTAATTTGGTTCTTACGTCAAGGTTCGCAAGGCATCTTGCGCCTTCTACTACTCTGCATTATATACATTCAGACAAGACGGAGCTATACTCTTTCATAGAGCAAATGATAAAACCTATCGAGGTTAAAATGTGAACAGAAAGTTGCAATTTTTGATTAATGTATTATACAGAATTTCGCAGGTTGTAGTAGTTATGTTGTTTATCTTTTTCTTAGTGCAAACGTTAATGTGTCATTAATGACGTAGTATTAGTTGCATTAACTATCACATAATGTTGCAGATTTGTTGCATTTATTATTGTAGATAAAGCAGCATGGATATCTCCGCTTTCATACAACGTATATATCAAAAATATTACTGCTATTATTTCAGCTATTTTGTAGATATTTTGGAATAACTCAAAAATATCATTTATACCACGAACAGTCAATCCTTGTTTACCAGTTATATTACCATAACTCGAAACTCCATCTTTACTTAAGTAATCCATATACTGTTTACTCTTTTTCAAGAGGGCATAATATGAATTATAGAAAAGACCTATAACTGATTTTGAATAATCATATCTAAGATTTGGAAGTTCCTTGACAACTTTTCTAATATCTGTTCTTAGATTTTTATAATCAGTTTTGTTGGAGCGTATAATAAATTCTCCAAATTTCTGAACAAAATTCGAAAATGCAAGAATCTCATTGGGGAATAAATGGATGGTTTCTATCTTTTGAGAGGATATGGTTGCTCTATTATAAAACAACAGAATTTCGCTTCTTTCCTCAAAAGTTAATTGTTCGGATTTTTGTTTGTTTCTATATTGAAGCATTTTATAGAAAGATATCTTTAACGTGTCGAGTGGAGAGAGCCTATAGCAATACAGAATAATTAGTGCGATAGTGAAGCCTATGATAGTGCTAACGGGATAGATAAGACTAAGTTCTCTCGTTTGAGTATCGAGATAGGCAAATGATGAGATAGTTATAATTAGGAAGAATACTGGAACAGCCAAAGATTTAATCGCGGGCATGAATTGGAAATAAATATCATAAAAATGACCTTTTTTCTTATCGGATAGTTCCTGTTTCTTTTCGCTATCTAAATATTGAAAATTCAATATAAAATTTTTGATTTTTGTTGCTATAGATTTAACATATCGTATGGCTTGAGTTTCATCTATTTTTTCAGTATTGATCAGTAAGACAATCGATACTATTAGGGATAGAGAAAAGATTACGGGCGCTGTAGATGGATATTTTACAGTTATTGTAATAAGTAGCATTAGTGATAGTAGTGCTCCTTGTAGATATTCTGTCAATCTTTTAGAGTATAGGAATTTTTTCGAAAAGATATAACTCAAACCACACTCCATAATAAAACATCTAATAAGTTCATTGTTTTATAGCAAATTCAAAGGCACATCTGATGGTGCTTCTGTTATATCTTTAAAATTCATTTGGCCGTTATACCTTGTGCCGTTTAAACCTTCACAGGTAATAGTCACTATACGTTCTTTTCCATTGATTATGCCCCAATCATTAATATAAAAGTCCTTTTGAGATTCCTCATTAAGCGAGTATATACCAGAACTATCATCGGGTTTTGGCTCTATTTTTACAGTTACGTTCCTACCATTAGTATTTGTAACCCATAGATAATAATGATGGATAAAATATTTGAGATATTCTTTTTTCTCCCTTCTTAGAGTTATTCGCGGTTTTGCGTTTAGCGCACCTTCAGTTCTATTGATATATTCATGTATTCTTGAAAAGAGCGCCCCTTGCGCCGTATTCATGTTAGTTAATTCTGTTTTAATGCTATTGAGGGTGCTTGACGATTTATCGGCTGTTTCTCTAATAGCATGCTCTGTCGTAGTCGTTGTGGCGATTATAATACCAATCATTGCTATTGTTACGATAATTGTAATTGCATTTGTTGTTCCACCTAAAAGCGCAAATGTTGCCAGAATAGATATTATACAAGCTACACCAACTATTATGAGAAGAATCTGATAGCCTTTAATCCCATGGATTTCCATTTTCGAACCCTCAACTTGAACCCAATGCCTTTTTAAATACCCCAATTCCATTATTTTTGGATGTTTGTGTCCAAAGCAAGTATGTATGGACTTGTCGGGATTTGAACCCGAAACCTTCCGCACTTTTGATTAAACTTTTTATAAAAGTTTACCATGCAAAGCGGACGCTCTACCGTTGAGCCACAAGCCCACGTTCTTCTATCCCATGCATTGTATTTATTTATATCGTTAGCATTCCCCGCCTGAGGTTTTGATAACGTTTAAATAGTTTTGCAATATATTGTCTCTGACGTACCTGAAAGAGGTAATAACATGGCGAAGGGAAAAGACGACGAGGAAGACGAAGAAGAGATGGACGAAGAGGACGAATCCGAAGACGTGGATGACGAGGACTTCGAGGACGAAGACCTCGACGATTTCGACGAGGAGTAATTTCTATTCCTTTTTCTTTTTATGATTGTAGGCGCTTAGCCTAGCTTCTAAATGCCAGCAGCTACGACCGCCGAGGCTATGCAGTTGCGCTTCAGGACGAATCAGGAAGCGTATCCATGAACTTGGCCTCGTCGAAGACATTCCTGTCGCGGAGCCCCTGCTTGATCCTAGTCATGTCCATCATGGCCCTCTCCACAGCGTCTTCAAGCCTTATCGCAGGTATGCCCATGGTCTTTGAGAGCGCCCTGAGCTTGTTCTCTATGTCGTCCCTGAGATGCGCTTCGCGTGCGTCCTCTGCCCTGAGGAAGTCGCTGACAGACCGTATGATCTCTGGATTGGTCTCTTTTATGCTAGAGAAATCGATGGACTTGCCCCTTCCGAGAGTCTCCCATGCTGCCTTCACGGACTTGTTTGCAGCATCGAGCTCCCCAAGGACCTCTTCCTTGAGGCCCTCAAGGTGATCCTTCATCTCCTTCTCAGAAGCTGACTTGAGCTCCTCGTCCAGCGTGTCGATCATCGCGTGGCCTATTATGAACAGCTTCTGCATCTTGATGTTGACGTCCTCGTTAGTCACCTTGGGCTTGCCCTTGCCTTTGCTGGCCTTGAACGCAAGGAGGGCCTTTATGTCGTTGTCTATCTCATCGCTGAGGTGGCGGAGGCCTGCTACCGTCGTTGCCTCCCTGCCTTCAGGTCCGTAGATGTCGTCAGCCATTGCTCCTTCGGTGTATGTAGCAGGGTAATTGAGTGCTATTTCACTGGCCTTTGCGTAATTGCCCTCCTTCATGGCGTTCCTTATCTCGGTCACCATGGACAGCTGCGCCTCGGCGATCTTGAGATTTCTGATATGCCCCTCTATCTTGTCAGGATCTGCGTTTATCTCCGCTGCGAGCTTTGCGAGCCTCTTCTCGTCAGCCTCGATGAACATGGACTTCGGTCCCCTGTGGAACCTTACGGCTGCCTGCTTGCTGATGAGGCTGCTTGACGTCCTTACGGCGCTGAAGAACGGCTTGAGTTCGCCGTAGCTCTCGTCGAGCTCGTTAAGAGTCCTTACATATATGTCCAGCATCTTCTGCATAGCCTCCCTTGGGTTGCTTCTTATTGCAGCCTCTATCTGCTTTCCTCTACCTTCCAGTATGCCGGCTATATCGTTTACCAGTTCCGTGTTTGTAGCTGGTCCTATATTCATGTTCGTTGCTTCCAGTATGCCTTCGATGGTCTTAGGCAGTGCCTGTATCTCGGGCGAGCTTCCGTACATGCCCGACATTCTGGAGTTCCTGGCAAGAGCCCTTGCGCCCCTCTTGAAGTCCCCTAGGTCCTTCTCCACCATGCCTGTTATCTTCCTCTTCCTGTCCTCCTGCGAAGCTATGAACTTGGACGTAAAGAGCCTCCTTTTCCCCCAATCCTTGGACTCAGAAACGTGATACTTTGCCCCCTGAACCTTGGTTTGTATTGTCATAAAACCATAGAAATGGTATGGCTTTTCAGATATATATGCCTATACCTGGACTTTGACAGGCGTGCTATGTCAGGCTCTCCTTTTTACGCCCCTTGGCCTGCTCTGCCTTATAAACATCAGGGCAATGACCATCGCGGCTCCTGCAGCAAGGTATGCGGCATTGAGGTCGCCGAACGACAGCAGCAGCTCGCCTATCTGGAAGCTCTTGCTCGCTCCCTGCGGCGTCCATGTGTAGTTGAACGCCTGGAAGCTGAGCCTGAAGCTGGATCCGGGATCTGACGAGTTGAGCAGGTCTGACTGGCGCACTGTTATCGGCTCTGGGGATGGGGCGCCGTAGTAGCTGACCCCCGCCGACGCGCCGCCGTATCCGCACACAGGCTCCTTGAGAGAGAACTTGCCGTTGGAAGTCGTCTTGGCTATGCCCATGAGCCCCACCTCGCTTGTGCAGAAGCCCGTGCCGTTAGTGTACAGCGGCACGCAGTACTGCTGGTACGATGACCCGGTCACAGGGCATAAAGCGGGTATGTTGCTGTTCCCGTCGTTGCCGTATATGTTGCAGTTCAGCTTCTGCGGCTGCAGGAGGCTCTTGGGCGCAGGGTCGCACTGCCCCATGGCGTTGTAAGAAGGATGGTAGGTGATTATGCCTGCGTTCTGGGACCTTCCCTGCCATATCGGGTTCGCGAGGGTGCAGTCGGTGGGTACCTGGTCAGGGTGCGTCGTATTGTCGCCGAAGGCGCATAGCTGCGCGTTCTCCTTCCCATTGACCCCGCCATTGGGGCTGTACTGGTATGTCAGAGTAGGATTGTAATCGACGAAGTTGAGGTTCTGCGCGTAGTACACGTATATGTTGCCGTTCTTCAGCGGCACGTTCTGCGTGGAGAGTGGCGGTGTCCAGAAAGCGGTCCCGTTTATGTACACCGTTGTCAGGTTCGCGTTGTGCGCATCGACGACCGGTGTTATCGTAAGGTTTATCTGAGTGATATTGGCGGTGTCTGCGTCGATGGTAGCGAAGATGCTGTTGTCGAACCTGTCCTTGAATACGTACACCATCCTCCTGTAGCCGAAGACGCTCTGCTGCGCGTTTGACGCCTGCCCCTGGTATTCAAGCGTTACCTGCGAGCTCTTGACCATCTGCTTGTACCATGTGAAGAGCGCCGCGATGGTGTCTGTGCTCTGCGGCACGTAGCCGAATGTTGTCAGGAGCCCTCCCTTTCCTGATGCCGTCTTGCCGGTATCCGCCTGTATAGCGCACTTCGCGCCGACGCATGGAGGAAGCACTGCAGAGGAGATTGCGTTGCTGAATCCGGGGTACTGTCCCTGCGTGTAGGTGTTCTGCTGGTAGTTGTCGCTCATTATCGCGTTGACTATTTCCTGCTGGTTGGTGAGGTGGTTTAGCGTCTGGTTGACGTATATGTCGCCGAACAGCCTGTTTGTGAGTATGTCAGTGATTATCGTAGGCGGCAGCGTTATCGAGCTTATGTTCGGGATGTAGAACGAGTAGTTGCTGAAGTACTTGAGGTACGTGTCTCCGGCCTCGACCCCAGCAGAGAGGGGCTTGGACTTGACATCCTGGGTTGCAGAGGTGTACGTGACATAGTATGTCGTCTTGTCGTGCTGCGGCGGTTGGCAGCTGGAGGCACTGTTACCAGTGGTCTGGTACGTGTCCGATACAGTGTACGTATAGTTGAACGGAACCTCCAGGTAGCCGTATATCATTGCGTTTATAGCTGTTGCCTGAGCCGCGGTTGTTGCTGTCGGCTGCTGGCTTGGCGCAGCGGATGCTGCTCCGTTGATCGTCTGCGGCAGGTTGGAGACGTACTTGTTCAGGTTCTGGTTTATGTACTGCTCAGCGGCCCCGGGGTTCTGGGAAGGGTTCTGGAGCGCAGAAGGGAACCCTGCCGTTCCTGAGAAGGCAGAGCCGTAGTACTCCTCAAGCGTCAGCGTCGTCGTGGAGCCTATGCCCTCAGTGTACCTGAACGGGTTCTCCATGAGGTATATCGGCCCGGTTATCTTCCGCATCTGCTGGTCGTAGAAGCACGATAGAGGGTTGCTGTTGCCCGATGCGCCCAATGATTCGTCCTGCGCATCGGTATAGCACGCGTATGCGAGCTTGGGAGGACCTCCAGGGCCCATGACCGTCGTGTAGTTCTCGGGATTGAACTGCGCCAGCAGCATCTCGCCGTATTTGTGTGCTGTTCCGCTGTTAATCAGGTTCGGATCTGGAAGAAGCAGTGCGATGGTATCGTTGAATGAGGTTGAGAAGCTAGCACCGAGTATGGGCCTTGGGCTTGCTACACGGACGCCGAAGCAAGTGCCGAACACCTGTACACCCTTGCAGCGCGACTGCCAGCTGTTGAGATGCGGGCCGAGAGGCATGAAGTATCCGGTATACTCTGAGGCGTCTGGAAGCGCGCACCTGCCGTCCTTGAACGTGCCGCTGCAGAGGTTGAGGTTGGTCCCCTTCCTTGAGATGTTCGCCGACAGCACCCATCCGTAAGGAGGGTAATAGCTGTATGTTGACGGAGGAATCTGGAACTGCTGTATGCAGTGGTAGCTGCTGCCGGAGCAGCCGTTGGTGCTGCTCTTGCCTGCTGGATACCCTATGTCGTTGAACTGCGTTGGGTTTATCGGGAGGTCAACGCCTGTTGAGTTCATGACACGTAGAGAGAGCATGTCGAAAGACGTCTCGCCTGCGCACCAGTCTATCCCTGTTACGACGCTAAGGATGCCCTGACAGTGTATGCCAAGCTGGCCCACCCAGTTGTCCATGACATAGAGGTAACCGTTCACGTCAGTCATGCCGAGGACGTGGTGCATGTTCTTTGCATGATTGGAATCGGCCTTCGCGCCTGCCCCCCCAGGCATGCCCACGCCCCCCTCTAGCGAACCGTCGGTGAGGGCGTTGTTGTACGAGAAGAGCTGCTTCATTATGTTATCGTTGGGCGTATTGCCATCGACGTTTATCCCGTACAGGCCGCCCCGGGTCAGGTACTGCACTATGTTGACGTCCGCACCGCTCTGTCCGTAAGAACCGAGGTCGTTGCCGTAGTCAAGCGATATGGTCTTGCCCAGGTAGTCGAGGCTGTTGCCCGACAGCACGTGGATGCCGTTGTCGTACCATCCAGATATGAAGACAAGGTCGCCTATCGGCGACGCCGTGACTATGTTGTCAGGATGGCCGTTGGTAAGCAGCGGCTGGCAGTTGTTCTTTATCGGAGTCGGATTGCCATGGTAGCAGTCCATTACCAGCTGCGCCGTGACGATGATCTTGCCGCCTCCGGTAGAGTTGGTAATCCTGGCTATGAACGGAAGAGACATTATGGGGCTGTCCCCGAATGTCTTGTCGAAGACGTTGACCGCGCCTATTACGAAGATGTCGCCGGCGTTGTCCGCGGTTATGTTGTAGGGCTGGTAGACGAGGTTCGTTCCTGAAGGTATGTGCGACTTCTCGGCAGACAGGTCTATCGCGGAGGCTATCTCGCTTATCGGTATGCTCCTAACCAGATATGTCTCGCCGTTCTGCAGCTGTATGACGTTGTCCCAGTAGCTCTTCCAGTTCTGGTCCCAGGTGTTCTTCGCGGACTGCACCGGGAACGGCGGCGTAGGGGAGCTTGACGAGGCATAGGATACAGAGGATGGCTGGTACTGGCTGGTGTTGTAGTACCCGTGGTTGACTACCTTGAGCACGTCTATCTCCCCTGATCCGGATCCTGTGCTCACCGAGACGCTGCCCGAAGGCGTGGCGCCGCTTACCCTTCCGTAGCCGTACACTGAGCATCCTGATCCGCAGTCAGCGCTTATTGGCACCTCCCTTACGTACTGGCTGGTGTACGGAGCTTCTATCATCTGGGTGCATCCTGCGTTTGCGCATATTGCGACATGGTTAGGGACCGCTGACGGATCGCCCGATATGGCGAAGAATATTAGGTCACCAGGCACTGTGTCCGACTGCTGTATGTGGGTCACCTCGTTCCACTGGTCCTCCGACGTCCTTTGAAGTGTGAAGCCTGCCTGCTGCGCCGCCCACTGCACCAGGCCCGAGCAGTCGAAGCTTCCCGATGTGCTGGTGGTATAAGCGTTCTTGCAGAACGGGTCCTGCCCCTTTGGGGTCTCTCCGCCGTAGCAGTAAGGTACGCCTATCTGCGTGAGCGCAGCGGCCACTATGTCAGAGGTGCTGCCTGACTGCTGCTGTGTCTGCTGGCTGCCCTGTGAAGGGGTTCCGGAGAATGAACCGATGAGAGCGAAGACGTATCCGGATGCTATCCCAGCTACAGAGTCAGGGTTCGCTAGAGCAGATGGGCTTGGCGATGGAGATGCTGAAACTCCTGAGCCGCTCCACCATCCTGCAGCGTCGCGTGCCTGGCCCGCAGGGCAGTTGTCGCCGACATATCCTACAGGCATGTACTTGCAGTAGCTTCCTATTGGCTGGCCTGCCGCAGGGTCGCCGTATGTCTGCCAGTAGCAGAACTTGTGTCCTGTGACTGGCCCAGGGCAGTTGGTGTTGACCGGATCGTTGATGTACACATAAGCGAACTGCATCTCGCATGCTGGATTGTACCACCAGTCGCTGCCTCCTGTCGGGCAGGAGCCTGTGCTGTAGCCGCTGGTGTCCCCTGTTGAGGATCCGGTCTGCAGCAATCCCGCCGGCACTCCTGAAGGACATGGGCTCTGGCCGCCGTAGCATTCGCCAGGATGGAAAGAGCTCTCTGCATATGCTATGGATACTATTATCTCAAGGTCCGTTCCTGAGAAGCCTGCCTGCTGCGCGCACCCCACTACCTGGTCGAAGGAGAGCGCAGTTGCCTGATCACCGTTGTAGTCCTGGCTAGGGCAGCTTCCTCCGCTGACCGAGCCGCCTCCAGATCCGGATATGCCATACACTATGTTCGCCTGCTGCTGCGTATTCGCTCCGATGGTATTGCTCTGCATCGCGTTGTGGTAGTTGACCTTAGGTGCAGAGGTGTCCCTCATGAACGAGACCAGGTTGCTGTCGTAGCCCACGTAGAGCAATGAATTGCTGTCGAGCGGGAACGGCTCGATGGAGTTGTACGGAGAGTAGTACGACCACGGCCCGTATACGTCATAGGTGGCGTTGAAGTCCAGGCTGTTCGGCGGCACTGCAGCGTTCGTAATGTTGAACTGCTGTATGAAGTATGGATAGACGTTGGCAGGGAATGTTGCAGTTTTCGACGGAGAATCTGGAGCAGTGTAAGGAGGGCTCTGCCCGCTTGACTGCACTCCCTGTATCGGATAATTGACATCTGGTGGCAGCACCTCGGTGAAGGGTATGTACGTGTTCTGGATGCTGTCCAGCACCGTCTTGCTGTAGTAGTCGTAGTTGTAGGTGCACTGGGTCGAAGGGTCCGTGTACGTGAGAGGGACGGGGCCTATGTACAGAGGAGGCACATCCGCAGGGTTCACGTTGAAGAAGTTGGCGTACTTTCCGTACCAGTACCAGGAGACGCTCTGCGCCTCGGTGGGGAAGTGCTTGAATATGTATGACAGGTTGCTGAATGCCGTTGATACGAAACCGTCAACCTGAGGCGAGAAGGTGAGCTCGCGTATGCCGACGTCTGCAGGGTTGTTGACCTGGAGCGTGACCTGCGTGGTCGCAAGCTGCGAAGACGACGCCGATGAGGTCGCCTGGAACTGGAATGTCGTCTTCAGCGAGCTTGTCGATGCCTGGCAGCCGTTGCCGGCTATGAACGAGTATATCTCGGTGTCTATCCATGACTGGTCCTGCGGATGCGTCTCAGGGCTTGAAGGGCAGGTTATCAGCCATCCGTTGTTGTTGATGTTGTACTTCGATACCTTGCTTGCTGGAGAGGTGTCCGTGCTGGAGCCCGAGCTCTTGCTGAAGGTGCTGGTCGCATGGTCGTAGCAGGTGCTGAAGGAGCATGATTCTGAAACTGATGACTTGCCGCTTCCGTATGCGGGAGCCCCCGAGCATGATACTGCGCCGCAGTAGTTCGGGCCCGATGCTACGAGCGGGGTTATGGTCGCGTTGCCGTAGTTGTACGTTACGTTGCCAGTGTCCTGGATCGTGCTGTTCGGTGAGTATGAGGACTGCGCGCCGAGGAGCTGGTGCGTCGATACATTGTAGAGGGCGAGGACGACGAATATTGAAGAGAGTATGAAAACGCTCCTGCGCCTATCGCCCTTGCCCCTCATGCTATTCGCTGGTATATAGCATAATACATATTTTAAGATAGCGTTGCCACCATCGGCTTCGCCGGGCTTATGCCTGAAGCTCGGGACTTGGGCCAACAGAACGTTTAAAAGCGTTCGTTGCCACCTTATCCTTGTGGTATGATGGCAAAGGCAACTTCCAAGGGCTCAAGCAGAACCGCAGCGTTCGTGCTCGAGTTTCTGGGCAGTCTGGTCTACCTTGTCCTTGTGTTTGGCACAGGTAGTGCCCTTTCGCAAGGAGGGGGATTGTGGCTTCCGGTCCTGTGGGGCATGGCAGTGATAAGCGCGATAGCGCTCTTCTTCCTGAGCTTCACGAACCTGACGGGCATGGAGAACTGGGGCGCGATGAGATTCTCCTTCATGGGGGGATTCGCATTGATAGCCCTTGTCGGCACGAGCCCTGGGCTCGGCACAGGATCGACGCTCTACTGGGCCGCTGTGCTCGGTTTCGTCCTCTCGTTCCTCGGGAGCGGGCTCGCCTGGAAGAAATAATAGCTCTTTATTTTTCTTTTCCTTTCCTTTTTCATTCTGCCCCTAGGCTCACCGCGCTGTGGAGTTGTAGTCTATCTTGAATATGTTGGTGTCCTCGTTGTGGTAGACCAGCTGCAGGCTTGCCACGCTGTTGTCCCACCTGCACTCGTGGTAGTTGCATAGGTATATGAAAGAGAGCATGTTGCTCTGCGCTATCGCGCTGCCGAAGACTATGGTTCCGGTGACGTTGAGGAAGTATCCATGCCTGGGGACATTCGAGTAGAGCAGCAGTATCATGTCGCCGTTCCCAGGAGTCCCCCTGATCTCGTCCAGGTTGTAGATCGAGTAGTTGAGCGTGTCCTGGTCGTAGAGCACGAAGTACGATGCCGGCACCTCCTGGCCGTTGTAGTACAGCGCGCTGGTTACGCTCTTGGTGCCATCTGTCCTGTTCTTGAAGTCGACGATGGTAGTGAGCGACTGGCCGTCGCTGCTCCTGATTATCTGGTCCGTTGCGTTGGCTCCCTCGGCGAACTGGTTGAGCACGCTGTAGCCGTAGCTCTGGGCAAGGCTGCGGTTGAGCCCCGATTCGGTGAATATTCCGCTCGTCTCGAGCAGCCATGTGCTCCTGGCAAGCAGGTAGTCAGGCCTGCCTGCGCTGCTACCCAGCAGGAACTGCCCGTCGGAAGTCTGGTTCAGTATCCAGGTCGCGAACGGTCCAGCAGTCATGTTCCTCTGCGCTCCAACTGAGTCCGTCACGCTGGTCCTGTTGGCAATGCCTTCGACGACAGAGCCGTCCGGCCATATCGTCAGCACGACGCTGCTCGGAGGGGTGTTGAGGCTCATCCACTGCAAAGCCCTTATGAAATCGCCGTTGATGGCGTCTGCAGGATAGAGATGGCTGGTATAGGCAATCGCCTGCCATGAGAGCATTGCGAGGATTATGAACAAAGGCACCGCAGACGCATAGTACAATATCCTCCTTAGCTTCTTCGCATACGCGATGAGCCAGTAGACCGTATACGCTGAGAATAGGGCTATTGGAACGGCTACCAGCGAATTGAAGCGTATCGCATGTATCTGGAGATATGAGGTAAGACCCAGATAGGCCATGATGAGAACGAAAGCTGCACTCACTGAGAACTTGATTGATGGACTGCCGCTGAGGAAGCCATTGCCGTCATCGTCTATGCGCATGAATAGGTACAGGATCATGGAGAGCATTATGAATATCCAGATGAGGACCTTTGCGTTGTGCGCGTATGAAGAGAGGTACATCAGCGCGGTCATCGGAGTTGTCGCGAGCACCACGCCGAAGCTCTGGTAGAAGTAGGAGGCGCTAGGCGCCTGGAGCTCCTCTATCGTTGCGCCGAAGTTGGTGGTCGGTATGAAGCCGTTGCCTATGAATATCGAGTACACTATCGACGACGCGACCGCCTCTATGATCACAAATCCGAAAACGGCAACGGCTGCCAATAGCACTGTCCTGCCCGCAGCGCTTCCCAGGAAAGCGGGCATCCTGTGCCTGTTGGTGTCGACGTAATAGGCCATGAGCCACCCAAGCCCTACAAGGGCCAGCAGCAGTATCGAGTCTATCCCGCTGAACACCTCTACCGAGGTTATCCAGCCAAGAGCCCAGGTGTAGGCGTTCACCAGCAGGTACCACGCGATGAACGTTACGAGTAGATATCCTGAGCCTTTGAGCAGGTCGCTTTTGCCGAGTATGAACGCTATCGATGCGAGAAGCATGAAGCCGAAGAGCATGGTGGCGAACGCGAAGGCCGCGCCGTTCCAGACTATGTTGCATAGGCTCAGCACGAACCCAGTAGCTATCGCAAGGTATAGCTTCTTCCTCCTGTCAGCCTGCATTATCGTATTTATGGCGAGTATGAGGGAAAGTATAAGGAATATAGTGACAAAGGAATCCCCCCTGTAAACGGTGGCGCTGGTCCTCGCAGAGTCTCCCAGGCTGAGGGCCACAAGGACCATGACGAGCAGGCCGAAGAGCTTGTCCTTGCTTATGTATCTCGAGAGATAGTACGCGCCTATGACGTTCAACAGGCCGAACAGGACAGGCATGATCCTCATTATGGTGTAGTAGCTGACCCCGAGGAACCTCAGGAAGAAGTAGGGTATCAGAGTTATCCAGTAGAGGCCGTGCGGCTCTGTCACAGCACCGTGCACCGGCCATCCGGAGATGCTGAGTATCTTGGGGATTACGAAGCCGTTGTTTATCGCTGCCCTTATGACGCTGAAGTGGTAGTAGCCGTCGGGTTCGAAGAAGCCGAACATTCCAAGCATCCTCGACCGTATGAAGACTGCCATAGCGAGTATTGCTATGACGGCTATCGCGTACACTGCGATGCTCTTCCAGTCGCGATCAGTCCATCCGTTCTTCGCGCGTGCGTGGGATTCGTGGTGCGCATGCTCGTGATGTGCAGCATGTCCGCCGTTGTCCACTGCGTTTGCGTCCATTCGATCATTCCTGCCTTTGTGGCTTCCTTGCGAAGACCAGGTATGCGGTGTGCCATATGCCCTTGGTGGAAGGCCTTACCCCTTCCTTCCTGACAAGCATGTCCCTCACTATCGTCTCTATCGTGTAGATATCTGAGAAGCCAAGCCTTTCAAGCTTTCCTACGAAGCGTTTCGCCTGCTCGGTGTGCGGCAGATAGCCTACAACGCAGCCATTCTCCTTCAGCGCCTTCTTCGCGTTGCCTAGCGCCTTCTCGGAAGACGGAAGGTCAAGGCATACCAGGTCTACGCCCTTGTCCTCTATCTTCTTTGTGACGTCCTGGTTCCTGAATGTGACGTTGCCTATGTTCCATATCGCGCAGTTCCTCTCAGCGAGCTCTATGAACTCCTTTCTTGTGTCGTACGAGTAGACATGCCTGCAGAGCCTTGCAAGGCTGAGCGACAGCCAGCCGCTGCCTGTTCCAGCGTCTACGCATACGCTCTCCTTGGTTATGCCTGAGAACGCGACTATCATGCCTATGTCCTTGGGCAGTATGACCTGAGGACCCCGCTTCAGCTTCCTGTATTCTCTTGGATATATGAACATCTACTTACCCTTCTTTGTCTTCTTGGCTGCCTTCGCAGGCTTCTTCGCCCTTGTCTTCTTTGCCTTTACCGTAGCCGCAGGCTGCTGTGAGCCTTCCTGTGTTTCACTGTTTGCCGCAGGTCCCGCATCCTGTTTCATCTCGCTCGCCTTCTGCACCTTTATCTGCTCCTCCTTCTTCTTCGCCCACTCCTGCTTGGTAGGGCAGTTCGGGTCCAGGTCCATCTCGAATACCTTGCCCTTCCTGAAGACCTTTATCTTAGGGGTCTTGCATATCTCGCACACCTTGCCTGTCGGCACTATCCTAGCGTACTGCGGTACAGAGTACGTATTGTTGCACGATGGCCAGTTGCTGCAGCCTATGAAGGATTTGCCGGCCTTAGACCTTCTCAGGACCAGGTTTCCTCCGCACCTGTTGCATATGCCTATCCTGGAAGACGCCTCGCTCTCCTTGAGCCCCTTTGACAGCTCGTCGCCTATCTGCTTCTCGTTCTTCTTGAATTCCGATATTATCTCGGCTATCATCTCCTTCCCTTCGCCTATGACCTCCTCCTTCTGCATGGTGCCCTTGGTTATCGAGTTCATGTCCTCTTCCAGCTTCCTGGTGAACTTCTCGTTCAGCAGGCTGCTGCAGTACATGCTCAGCGCGTCGTATATCGACATGCCGAACTCTGTGACCTGCAGCGCGGCTCCCTTGATGTACTCCCTCTTGAAGAGCGTGTCTATTATCTCGGCCCTGGTCGCCTTGGTCCCGAGGTCCTTGTCCTCAAGCAATGCTATCAGGCTTGCCTTGGAGAACCTTTTTGGCGGCTCTGTCACGAGCTCCTTCATCTCTGCCTTGTCCTGCGCCAGCTTCTCCTCCGCTGAGAATGACGGTATGTCGGCGACCCTGGGCTTGTAGTACGTATAGAAATCGATCCATTCCGCCCTCTTTATCCTCTCGCCGCTTGCGGCGTACTGCTCCCCGCCTACGTCTAGCGAGACATTGGTCGATTCGAAGACAGCGTAGTCTGCGAAGCATGCGAGGAACCTCCTCGCTATCAGGTCGTAGACCCTGCCCTCCTCCTCTGTCAGCTTCGTCGGGTTCTCTCCGGTAGGATATATTGCGGGATGCGCCTCGTCCTCCTTGAAGCCCTCTGCCGGCCTGTACCTTGATGCGGCTATCAGCTTCTCGGCGTGCTCCTTGTACTTGGGGTTCGAGGCGAGCGCCTTTATTATCCTGGGTAGATTCAGCGTTGCCGGCAGCTTCTGCGAGCTTGTCCTTGGATAGGATATGTAGGACCTTTCGTAAAGCGACTGCGCGAGCGATAGGGTCCTTGAAGGGTCTATGCCGAATGTGCGGTTGGCCTCAAGCTGCAGCGACGTCAGGTCAAATGGCGGGAAAGGCCTTACGCTCCTGTCCTTGGAGTCGAAGCCCTTCAGCACCACGGTCCCGTTCCTTGTGGTCTCGAGCACCTTCTCGGCTTCCGTCTTCTCGAATATCTTGTCGCGCTTGTTCTCGAACTTTACCCCTTTTACTATTAGTATTACCTTCCAGTAGGGCTGCGGCTTGAAGTCCTTTATCGACTTCTCCCTCTCGGCCAGTATCGCGAGCGCGGGTCCCTGCACCCTCCCTATCGACAGCACCTTCCTTATCCCTGCGCTGGATATGGCCCTCATCAGCGCCCTGGACATGTTTATGCCCCAGAGCCAGTCTATCTTGTGCCTGGTCTCTCCTGCGTAGAAGTTGGTCAGGTCGAAGTCGTTCAGCCCCTTGTACGACTCTATCAGATCCGTCCTTGTCGTTGTGGAGAACCTCATCCTCTTAGCCGACTCTGCCTTTATCTCGCTGTTGACGTTGCCGTTGACGACGTACTTGATTATGTTGCTGCCTATGACGGTGCCCTCTATGTCGTAGTCGCACGCGTTGATGAAGAAGTTGCACCTCTTTCCTACAGCTGCTATCGTGTCGAGGTACTTCTTGGTGAAATATGAGCTCTGGTTGACCTTGAAGGACTCTACCCATTCCACGTCGAATACAGGTATGTCGGCCTTGCCCCTCTCCCTTATCGTGAAAAGGTGGCCCGCAGCCGCGACTATGTAGAGCGTGTCAGTGCCATCGTTGACCTCGTAGTACCTGACGCCGCTGACATAGCTGGTCCTTGGCTTGCCGTCGCCCAGTGACATCGCTAGTCTTAGCGCAACGCTTGGCTTCTCTGCTATTATCAGCTTGTTCATTGGCTTCAGCTCTCCTGCCTACCGCCTTCTACTTCGTCCTCTCTTGGGCCCTGCAGGAGGCTCCTGGGTAGCGTTGGAGAGCCACCGCAGCAGGTACAGCCCTGCGCCTATCGCGACAAGCGATGTAGCCATGACTGCTATCACCGGCAGGCGCAGTATGAAGAGCGCCATCGAGAGCAGGCTCGACGCAACGACGACTGCAACTATGAGCAATTCCCTGTTGCTTTGGTCCCAGATTCCTGAAGGCATAATTATAGGCTATTAAACCTCAAGAATTAAAAAATGGTTCTGATGATAGGTATAGTGGTTCAATGCTAGGAGAGTTAGGGATAGTAGTCACCACTCTGGGCGCTGCGATCCTCGCAGCGTTCGCGCAGTACCAGTTCAAGCGCTCTGTCCCAAGGTTCAACTTCAAGGCCAGGGAGGTGCTGATGCTGTTCAGGAACCGCAAGCTCATGCTGGGCATACTGGTGTACTTCCTAGGCCTGGTCCTGTACCTCTACGCGCTGGGCTCTGGCGAGCTCTCCTTCGTGTATCCGCTCTTCTCCAGCACCTTCATATTCATAGCCCTAATCTCGTTCTTCGCGCTCAGGGAGCGGATAGGTACAGCGAGGGTAGCGGGGCTGCTGCTGGTGCTGCTGGGCATACTATTCATATCGTCGTCCTACGGTGCGTGAATGAACAGGGACTCCAAAAGATTCTTCATTGTGCTGCTTGTCATAAGCACCTTCCTCGGCAGCCTAGGCCAGCTCTTCTTCAAGATGGGGCTGTCGGACCACAGCGAGACATACGAGATAGCGCTCATAGCGGTAGGCATAGTCGCGTACGGCTCCGCCACCCTTGCATACTTCTACGCCCTCGGAAGGTCCAACCTAAGCTGGGCTTACGGCTTCGGCGGCCTCAGCTACGTCTTCACAAGCCTGCTCGCCTTCGTGGTTCTCGGGGAGCCGGTCACAGCGCTCAGGGTAGCAGGAATAGCGATCATAGCCGTAGGCACTGCGCTGATAGGAGCGAGCTAGTAGCTCCTGTCCGCCTTCTTCTGTATCGCTTCCCCTCCGTTCGCTATCCTCATGCCCATGTCGCAGAGCTTGTAGCCTATGCTCATCAGGAAGAACAGGACCAGGAGCTTGACCGAGTAGGTTATGGGGCCGTAGACGCCGCCGCTGAGGCTCGACGGCGATATCGTCGAGTAGAGCTGGTATCCAAGATAGAAGGTGTAGCCTATGGCCGCGAGGCCCATAAGGAAGAGTATGTAGCCGTGGATCCTGTTCATTGGACCACAGGCTTCTGCTTCAGGTTCTCCATGCTCGCCTGTATGTTCGCGAATATCCTTGACCTGAGCTCCTTGGTGCTCTTGCCGTAGGCCTTCATGTATATAGTGACAACGTATATGCTCGTGTGAAGGTACTCTATGTTTACGCTGTACATGCTTATCCTGTTCTTCTTCATGGTTATATCTATTATCCTTTTCAGCTTGTCGAACGGTACCGAGATGTCGACGTCGAACTGTATCCTCTTCGTGTAGTCCTTCGCCTTGTGGTAGTTCATGATCATTGACTGGGCCACGAAGTTGTTAGGCAGGTATATCGGTATGCCGTCGTCGTTTATCAGTATCGTGTAGAGCACGCCTATGTTCTCTATGGTTCCGGGCAATCCAGGTATGAACTTGTCGTGCGGGTATGTCTGGGCCTGGAAGGTGTACTGCCACGAGTGTATGACCACATGGTCTCCTGGCTCGACGGTCTTGGTCGCGAGCAGGTATATCCCCGCTATGAAGTTGGAGAGCGTTGACTGCGCCGCTAGACCGAAGACTATGCCGAGGAAGCCGGCGCTCACTATCAGGCTCGTTATGTTGGCGTTGAAGTCGGAGACAAGTATGAAGAGCACTATGAAGTAGCCGATTATCCTGAAGAGCTCCGCGAGGGTCTTAGCCTCGGCCTTGTTCACAGTCCCTGCGAAGTAGAAGTATATGCCCCTCTTCAGCGCCTCCACCATGCCTATCGATATTATCGTCAGGGCTATGGCGCTCTGCACAGACTTGGCGGGCAGCTGCGGGAGCCTTGATGCTGCCATGTAGGCCAGGACGAGCACGGCTGTCAGCGCGAGGAACAGCAGCGCTATCGCTTTCGACCGCCTTGCAGGCTTGTTGTCGTCGAGCATTTTTTCACAGGAGTCGTGCGTAAGCAACTGGTAAACTATATGGTGTTGGGAAGTATTTATAAATTTATATACAAATAAGTAGAGTTGGCGTTTAGAGCATATCCTATTTGTCCTTCCCCACCCTCTAAACGCTTCCTATCCAAAGGCCTCAGTTTTACGAATACAATTCCTGCCAAAGGACTGGATAAAGGATTATAAAGATTGGGTGAGAAGCTCAATTGTCGCTGCGACTTTTTTGAATGGTATCCATGAAGAGGTTTAAGACAACTGAGGAGGTCAAGCTGCCTGAAAGGATAGTGGACCAGGTGATAGGCCAGGAGCGCGCCGTCAACATAATAAAGAAGGCTGCTAAGCAGCACAGGAACGTTCTACTCATAGGCTCCCCAGGAACAGGCAAGACGCTGCTTGCGCAGGCTATAGCCGAGCTGCTGCCAGCCGCCGACCTCGAGGACGTGCTTGCCTACAAGAACCCTAACGACGAGAACAAGCCACTGATAAAGGTCGTAAAGACGTATCCTACGATCGAGAAGGACAAGCCGCTGGGGGACGGGCAGGGAAGGCAGATAGTGCAGCGCGACAAGCTCAAGAACAGGCTGGACATGGGAAAGAGCAGGAGCAACATCGCGCCAGCCGTAATAGTCATCGTGGTGATACTCTTCGCGCTCTCGTTCACGACCCTTTTCACAGGATACAGCATAGTCCTCCTGAGCGCGCTGATACTCGGTGTCCTAATATTCGGCTCCATGCTGCTCTTCGTGGGCAGCTTCAGGCGCTCGGGCCTAATGCCCGGCACATTCGAGAGCAACGAGCCGAAGCTGATAGTAGACAATACAGGCATGACCCATGCCCCTTTCGTTGACGGAACAGGATCAAGGGCCGGGGCCCTCTTCGGCGACGTCAAGCACGATCCGCTGCAGTCCGGAGGGTTGGGTACACCTCCGCACCTCAGGGTAGAGAGCGGAGGCGTGCACAGGGCCAACAAAGGCGTCCTCTTCATAGACGAGGTCGCGAACCTCGAGGCGAGGAGCCAGCAGGAGCTCCTGACTGCGATGCAGGAGAAGAAGTACGTCATAACAGGGCAGAGCGAGATGAGCTCCGGAGCGCTCGTCAGGACAGAGCCGGCCCCCTGCGACTTCCTTCTCGTAGCTGCAGGCAACCTGCAGGACATAAACAAGATGCATCCCGCGCTCAGGTCAAGGATAAGGGGATACGGCTATGAGGTGTACATGGAATCCTCGATGCCCGACAACGAGCACAACAGGGAGAAGATAGTAAGGTTCATAGCGCAGGAGGTCAAGAAGGACGGCAAGATACCGCATTTCGACTACGACGCGTGCATGGCGATAATAGAGGAGGCCAGGAGAAGGAGCGGCAGGAAGGAGAGGCTGACGCTGATACTCAGGGAGCTTGGAGGGCTCGTGAGGGCAGCCGGGGACATAGCGGTGGAGAAGGGAAGAAAAACAGTCACAAAGGAGGATATCAAGGACGCGATGGTGCTGGCGAAGCCGATAGAGGCGCAGTATGTTGAGCAGTCGCTGGAGTACAGGAAGGACTACAAGATATTCAAGACTGGTGGCTATGCCATAGGAAGGGTGAACGGCCTCGCAATAATAGGATCCGACTACCTTTCGTCCGGAGTCGTTCTTCCGATAGTGGCAGAGGTCACAAGGGCGAGCTCGAGGACCGAGGGCAAGTTCATACCTACGGGAAAGCTCGGCGCGATAGCGAGAGAGGCCGTGAAGAATATCAGCGCGATAATCAAGCGGCACATGAACAGGGACATGGCAAGCTACGACATACACGTCCAGTTCCTGCAGACATATGAAGGAGTAGAGGGGGACAGCGCGTCCATATCGGTAGCGGTGGCCGTCATATCGGCGCTTGAGGGCATACCAGTGGACCAGGAGGTGGCCATGACGGGATCGCTCTCTGTGAGAGGCGACGTGCTGCCTGTCGGGGGCATAAGCAACAAGATCATGGCTGCGATAGAGGCAGGCATGAAGATAGCAGTCATACCTGAGAGCAACGCGAAGGACGTATACATAGAGAAGGAGTACCTCAAGAGGATAAAGATAATACCTGTCAAGAACATAGCCGACGTGCTCAAGAACGTGCTTAAGAAGTCTGCAAGGAGGGACGAGATGGTGAGGAAGCTTCACAGGTACATAACCAGCGACATAAGGGAGAGGGAGCCGCTGGACATAGAGTGATTGCATGGCTGAGAAGAGCGAAAAGGCGAAACCGAAGGATAGGATAGAGGAGCTCGGGGAGGAGATAGTAAGGGACGTCAAGGGCGGAAGGAGCCCCAGGTTCGTCACGCTTGCCAGGACAAGGTCGAACATAGTCTTCGACCAGAAGGAGGGGTACCTGAAGCTGGGCAAGAGCAAGGAGGAGAGGAGCTTCCTGAACGTGGCGCAGTCGAAGAGGTTCATGCAGACGATAGCGATAGCAGCTAAGTGCCACAAGTTCGTTACGGAGAACCTGCACACCACGATAAGAGGACTATTCTACCAGCTCAAGTACTCCCTTGGAGAGGACATAGACGAGAACATATTCAACGAGCAGGCAGAGTCCAATCCTCTCATCGAGGACCTGGAAGTGGGTTTGGGGCTCAGCCGGGAGGCATTGAACCTGAACGCCAACAGGAAGGGCGTGCTCGCGGGCAACATGAAGATAAAGGACAAGTTCGGCGACGAGATGATACAGATAGACTGCAGCAAGCAGGGCAGGAGCGGCTGGGCCATACCGAGCGATGTAGACAACGACATCGAGTTCGTGGACATAAAGGCCAAGTACGTCATCGTTGTCGAGAAGGACGCTCTCTGGCAAAGGCTCAATGAGGACGGGTTCTGGAAGAAGGAGAACTGCATACTCATAACTCCGCAGGGGCAGGCAGCAAGAGGTACCAGGAGGCTGATAAGGAAGCTGGCAGACGCAGGATTGCCCGTCTACGTATTCACGGACTCAGACGCATGGGGATGGTACATATACTGGACTATAAAGACCGGGAGCATAAACCTCGCTTACATAGGAAAGGATGTCGCGACCCCTGAAGCGAGGTTCCTGGGAGTGACAATGTCCGATCTTGACAAGTACCAGTTCCTGAACAAGCTGACGATAAACGCCAACGAGATAGACATCAAGAGGGCCCAGGAGATGCTCAACTACGAATGGATAAAGAAGAGCAAGGAATGGGTGACAGAACTGGAGCGTATGATAAAGAGCAAGAAGAAGCTTGAGCAGGACGCGCTGCAGGGACCGAGACTGACGTTCGTCGGAGAGTACATAACGGAGAAGATAAGGAACAAGCAGTACCTGCCTTGACTACTTCGCGAGGCTGCTGGGGCACATCTCCTTCAGCACGCACCTGTAGCACTCCCTGTTCCTCGCCTTGCAGGCATCTCTTCCAAGCTCTATGAAAAGGTTTGATACCTTCCTCCAGTCCTTCTGCGGGGTTATCCGCATCAATCTCCTCTCGGCGACTGCAGGATCCTTGCTCCTTATCCTTAACAGCCTCCTTGCGACCCTTCCGCAGTGCGTATCTACCGCTATGCCTTCGTGGATTCCGAAGCCTTCGGCCTGGACGACATTTGCTACCTTCCTCCCCACCCCTTTCAGCTCCATCAGCTCATGAAGGGTGCTTGGGACCTTTCCATGGAACCTTTCCAGAATCATCCTTGACGATTCCTTGAGGTGCCTTGCCTTTGTCTTGTAGTAGTTCATCCCGCTGAGGTCCTTCGACAAACGTTTTATGTCTGCGTTCGCGAAGTCCTCGAAGGTCCTGTACCTCCTGAAGAGTTTTTCGGTCACCGCGTTCGTCTGCTTGTCGGTAGACTGGGGAGAGAGTAGAACGGCGACGAACAGCTGCGTCATGTCCTGGTGCTCCAGCTGGGTCTTGAGGCTCGCTCCATACCGCTTAGTAAGCTTTTTTAGTATTGCCTGCATATACCTTTCCGTGTCCTTTCCCTGCATAAGGGAAGGATTTCCGTTTTAGTAATAAATGTGTTTCTATGCGCAATGCCGTTGCGGCAGGATCGCTGTACCCGTCGGATGCGGGCGAGCTCAAGTCCGCGATAATGAGCCTCATGAATACTGCGGCAGTCAGCCAGAAGGAGGTTGGCAATGCAGTCGCATACGTGGCTCCCCATTCGGATTACAGGTACGCGGGCAGCGTGGCTGCGTACACCTACAAGGCACTGTCCATGAACAAGGACATCAACAGGATAGACACGTTCGTCATAGTAGGGCCTAACCAGAAGGGCATCGGCACAAGGATAGCAATATCCGAGGACAGCTGGCAGACGCCTCTTGGAGATGTGGAGAACGACAAGGAGTTCGCGGAGGAGCTCATCGCCATGTCCGTAGGCATGGTCCCTGACGAGGAAGGGCACAGGCTGGAGCATTCGATAGAGATGCAGCTTCCATTCCTGCAGCATGTAGTCAAGAGGCCTAAGTGCTGCTTCATAAGCATGCTGGACCAGACTGAGGATGCGAGCAGGGCAGTTGCCCATGACGTCGATTCTGTCAGGAAGAGGCTTGGGAAGAACATAGTGATGATAGCAGCATCGGACCTTGACAGCAACGAGAGCGACCAAGTGGCGAGGGGCAAGGACATGCCACTGATTGAGAAGCTCATGTCGTTCGACACGAGAGGTTTCTATTCGGAGCTCAACAACAGCATGGACAGCGCCTCAGGCTTCGGGCCAATGGCTGCGGTGCAGCAGTACGCGAGGATGAGGAAGGCGAAATCCGGGAAGCTGCTTAAGTACGCGACATCGGCCGACATAACGGGCAACAAGGATTCGGTAGTCGGGTACGCGAGCGTGGCCTTCGCCTAGATATCTATTTAATAGATGGATTCAATCTCTTTTTAGTGATCCTGTGCCAAAGGGAACTGGAAGGAAGAAGCTCTACATAATAGGGATAGACGCAGCGGCGCTGTGGATAATCAAGGAGAACTGCAAGGAGTACGGACTCAGGGGCTTCGAGAGGTTCATGAAGGACGGCACCCTGGAGGAGATGGAATCCACGCTTCCTCCGATAACTCCAGTGGCATGGCCGAGCATATACACGGGCATGGAGCCCAGGGAGCACGGAGTCATGGACTTCTTCTGTATAGACAGGGAGTACACGAAGCAGTTACTGTACTACGATGTCGTTGGCAAGGCACCTTTTTGGGATACGCTCTCCGACCATGGAATAAGGAGCCTTGTTATAACGCCGCCTGTCGTAGTCAACCTCAACAGGAAGGAGAATGTGGACATCATAACAGGATGGCCGCTGCCTCCAAAGTTCAGCTCGGAGGAGCTCCAGAAAGCTGCCAAGAGATTCGGTTTCAGGGGAGAGGAGGACATTGAGCAGGAGCTGCAGAACGGCAGGATAGGCATATCCGAAGCGTTCAAGCGCTATGAGGAGAGCACGGTAAAGAGGGCAAAGCTAGCAAAGCACCTTATAGGAGAGAAGCCTTACGACCTGGTATTCGTGGCCTTCACCGAGATCGACAGGATGCAGCATTACACGCTCAACAAGGGCAACTGGAAGGAGTACGTGATGCCGTTGTACAGGCACGTGTCGGATTTCATAGAGTGGATCGTGGAGCGCGCAAGGAACGAGGATGAGGATGCAGTGATCATGCTCGTGTCGGACCACGGTGCGCAGCCAATAAGGCACAAGTTCATGATAAACGCGTGGCTGGTACAGAAAGGGTACACTGCACTGAAGCCGGGATACGCAAAGGCGTTCGAGAAGAAGGCAGGTGAAGCTGCTCCAGGGATAAAGTACACGCTGAGGGAGCAGATAATCAAGAGCAAGGCGAAGAAGCTTGTCTATGACAGGATGCCGGCAGGCCTCAGGAGAGGGGTCGCAAAGGCGATGGGCAGCGTACTCGCCTCAGGCTCCGGAGGAGACTACACAAGGATACATGATTTCGACATAGACATGGAAAACACAAGGGCCTTCACATCGGTATCCAACAATCCGGTAGGCCTTATCTGGATAAACGATAGCAGGTTCTCGGATCCGCAGGTGAATGAGAGCGAGAAGGAGGCGCTCAAGAAGGAGATAGCTAAGGAGCTGGAGAAGGTAAGGACGATTGAGGGAGACAAACTGGTTGTCAGGATATTCGACGGCTCCGAATATTACAAAAACACCAAGGAGTTCATAGCCCCTGACATGATGGTCGAGGTTGCGAAAGGCTACATAGTGGACATCAAGGACTATTCCCCGGCCATGCTGTATATAGATCCTGATGTCGCAAGGAGCGGGGACCACATAAGGGAAGGCATATTCGGGGCCATGGATCCCAAATCAGGGAAGCTGAAGGTACAAAAGAACAGGATAGACATCTACGGGTTCAGGAACACCATCCTTGGATACTTCGGGTTGAAGCGGGACAAGATAGGCAAGGCGCCTATTTTCTGATTAGAGCATCTTCTTGTACGCGGCAAGCGTCTCCTTCGCTGTCTTTTCCCATGTGAGCCCTCTTGCGTAGTCCATGGCCTTTTTCTTTCTCCTTTCCTCGTAGCCCTCGTGCTTCAGCTCCTCGATTATGCGCGCCATGTGCACCTCGTTCTCGGCCTCGAAGCAGTACTTCCTCGTCTCCTCGGGTATCCTCGCATCCTTGTATATTATCACAGGGAGCCCCCTCGCGTACGCCTCGAATATCGGGAGGCATAGCCCTTCGTAGAGGCTTGGGAAGACGAACGCGTCGAACGAGTCGTATATGTCAACCATCCTCTCTTCTGGAGCGAAGCCCCTGAACCTTATGCTCCTCCTGTTGCCTGCAAGCCTCCTTAGCATATCGTATTCGTAGACTGGCTTGCCCCAGAGGTCGAACCGTATGTTCCTGTCGTCTATCTTCTTGAACGAACGTATCGCGAAGGCTACGTTCTTCCTTGTCCTGAAAGCTCCGAGGTAGCCTACTGTGAACGTCTTGCCTGTTTTTCTTTTCCTTATCGGCTTCCTGTATCTGTCGTCCACCGCGCCGCCTACTACGAAGATCCTGCTCTTGTCGAATCCCAGCTCTACCGCATCATCCCTCGTTAGCGTGGACCTTGCAAGGAGGTAATCCGACTTCAGGGTCAGCTTGAGGCTATACCTTATCTCGAGGAGCAGCTTTATCCTGCTCTTGATCGTAGTGTTGACGTCGGCATCGAGCTCGGGCTGGAGGAGCGGCTGGTAGTCATGCCCTGTGCTGACATAGACAGCCCTGCCCCTGTTCCTCGGGAATATGGGCTTCACGTCTGGATTGTGCAGTATGTCGTAGTTGCCGTAGTACTCGGTGGCGCTCTTGAATACCATGTTGATGAAGCTAGCGAGCTCGTTCCTCTGCCTCTCGTACCCTATCTTCTCTACCTTTATGCCCTCCTTGCCCTCCATCTTCCTGAGGTGCTTCAGGAGCTCGTACATGTAGACTGGTATTCCCAATCCAGTATTCCTGACGAAGTTGTCCTCAAGACCCATTAGCCCTATTCTCATGCCCATCTCTCCAATCAATTAAGTTTCAGTATATACTATCTTGCTTCCTTCCATCTCGAACTTAAAGGGTTCGTTTTGCAGACCAGGAAGAGCCTCTTGTATCGCTTTGTGCTTGCTAGGATCGGCAAAGAACAGGAAGAATCCCCCGCCGCCTGCTCCCATTATCTTGCCTCCTACCGCGCCCGCATTCATTGCAGCTTCATACCACCCGTCTATCTCGCTTGTGCTTATCCCGTTTGAAAGGCTCTTTTTGAGGTTCCAATTCTCATTGAGCAACTGTCCGATATCTTTCCACTTGCCTGAAGCCAACGAATCGTATGTCTGGTATGCAAGGTCACGCATCCTGTCGTATTCCTTAATGTGGCTTTCCACCTCTTTTTCCTGTTTTGCGTGGATTGAAGCTGATCCTCTCTGGTTTCCAGTATAGAACATCAAGAGATACTTATTGAGTTCGTTCTTCTGTTTCTGATCTAGAATGGCGGGTTTTATGGAGACCGTGTCGTCGCTGTTGAATTCCATTAGCTTTATGCCTCCGTAAGACGCCATGTATTGGTCCTGCTTGCCTCCTGGTTCCTTCAGTGCTCCTCTTTCTATCCGCACAGCCTCTTCTGCGAGCTGCTTTGGCGAGGCTGTTTCCCCCAACCACGCGTGTAGCGCATTCAGTAGCCCTACCAGAAAGGTGCTGCTGGACCCTACCCCTGTTCCTTGCGATGGTATCTCGGTGATGCTGGTTATCTGTATTCCGCTCTTGATGTCAAGCATCTTGAGCGCCTCCCTAACTGTAGGGTGCTCAATGTCTTCCACTTTCTTTACGGCATTTTCAGTCTTGGAATAGCTTATTCGTAATTCGTCCTTATGGAAATGCTTGCTTACCGTTATGAATATGTACTTGTTTATCGCTGCCGAAACTACTGCTCCTGGTCCATGTTTGCGATAGTATTGAGGAAGGTCGGTTCCTCCGCCAGTAAAGGTTATCCTCAGTGGCGTTTTCGAGACAACATACCTGAAATTTTGGTCCATCATTGCATGCACGCGTCATATCATGTCTTCGATGATGTTGGACATTATGTGCCCTATCGCGATATGGACCTCCTGTATAATCGAGGTTTTATTGCTGTCTACTTTTATCGAGTATTTTGCCTTTTCAGCAAGCTTCCCTCCATTTTTTCCAGTCATTCCTACAGTGATGCAGCCCAGTTTATTTGCCATCTCTATTGCCTTTATGACATTTTCGGAGTTTCCGCTCGTGCTTAACCCTATTACGATATCGCCTTCTCTTGCAAAGGCCTCAACCTGCCTCTCGAACACCTTATCGTAGCCGTAGTCGTTGCCTATCGCAGTAACTGATGATGTATTTGTGTTCAATGCCAGTGCCATCAGCGGTCTTCTCTCCCTTTGGAATTTCCCAACGAACTCTGCAGCTATGTGCTGCGAATCTGCAGCGCTCCCTCCATTGCCCATCAATATCAGCTTCTTGCCTTCGATCATGTTCTTACCTATCTTTGACGAAATGTCCAGTATCATTTCAGTGTCGACTGCAGTGCGTGCAGCAGCCCCTTCGGCCAGATATTTCGTTATGTCTTCTTTGTCCAAGCAACCACCATTCATTAGACTTTTTCATTGTTCATTTAAATGCATTTGCCACTATGTGCGGATTAAGTCTTTTGTTAAGAACAGCAATTGTACGCATGAATATTCTGTGCGGCAGAGGCTTAGGTTCGTTTCCTATAGGCTTTATGATTTCGTAGTTTACCTGTATTGTTCTAAAACCAGCTCTCTTGAGCAGGTTATAGAGCGTTTTGGTCGTGTGAAGGTAGTACACGCTGTCGTCCTTACCGTATGTCTTACTGCTATCATAAGCTCCGAAATAGACCTTCCCGAAAGAACCCCAGAAACCTGCCGAGTCAGTAGTCAGATAAAGCTCGCCATTCGGTTTTAGGACTCTGTGACATTCCTTAAGAAAGTGCATGGGGGTGTGCAGGTGGGCTATCACTTCTCTTGAGTATACCTTGTCGAAGGTATTGCCCTTGTAAGGGAGCCTCTCCGAGTTCAGGTCGCACCTGTTTACGCCCTTCCTCTTTGGGTTTATGTCGACAAAATCCGTGCCGTACGTGTCTGAACCGCAGCCTGCATTGAGTATCCTATCCAATTTAAGCGCCTTTTACTATGCCCAGGCCCACGAACTCCCTTCCTTCGTAGACGACGAACCTTCCAAGCTCCGCAGAGGTATCGAACGGCTCCGCGACAACCTCTTTGCTTAGCCTGAGCTCCACATTAGCAGCATTGAGCGTCCTATCATAGCCAGCGTTCATCTTGTTTCCTGTGCCGGTGTCTATGACATCCTTTATCTTCGCTTCGTCGCACGCTATCTCGTTGCCGTTTATCTTTATCGTTATCGGCTTGACTACGTTCTTCGTGAAGAATATGAGGGAATCGACTCTCTTCGTAGGTTTCGCTGCGGAGCCAGAGCCGTAGATGACGGATCCCCTAAGGCTTCCGTCGGGCACCTTATCGAATGACAAAGCTACATTCTCTCCCTGCTTGGCAAGCTTCTGCTTCTTCCCCTTGACGAAGATCTCCTTTGCGATCACGTTCATCTTTGCAGGCACTATGGATACCTTGGCCCCGCTCTTTATCGTTCCGCTTATGACCTTTCCAGTAGTCAGTATCTTCTTGCCGGTCGGCAATGTTCCCTGCACGACAATCCTTAGCTTGCCGTCGGTTTCCTTTCCTTCGGTCTCAACCGCGTCCTTCATCGCTTCCATGAGAGTGGAACCCTTGTACCAAGGCATCTTCTTGGACATCTTGACCAGGTTGTCAGCAGTGTAAGCCGATATAGGTATGAAATACGCCTGCTTCCTGTCGAACCCTATCTTCTGCAGGAAATCCTCTATGTCGCTCTTGATGCTATCGAACACCTCTCTGTGGTAGTTCGCATAGTCCATCTTGTTTACGGCTATTATTATCCTGTTTATGCCCATCATCTTCGCAAGGAAGAGGTGCCTCTTGGTCTGCGGTCTTATCCCTTCATCGCTCTTCGCAGAGACAAGGAGTATCGCGAACTTCGCGTACGACGCGCCGCTCATCATGTTCTTTATGAGTTCTTCGTGACCGGGAACGTCTATGAACTCGAAACCTATGTTCTTGTAGTTTATCTGTACCCTGGTCGTGTCTATCGTGAGCCCTCCTTCCCTCTCCTCCTCGAAGCTGTCCAGTATGAACCCCGGCTCGAACTGCCTCCCCAGCTTCTGGCTCGTCTTCTTCGCGTCGTTTATCCTCTGTTCGCTCGCGGTTCCTGTCTGTATCAGGAGGTTCCCTATGAGGGTCGACTTGCCGTGGTCCTTGTGCCCAAGCAGCGTTATTCGATTAATTAACATTTTACTTCCTCAATGATAGTATTTGGCCTGCCCTTTTCCTAAATGCATCTTGTTGATAGATTCTATTAGGTGTTGCCTCTTCAGCATAGTCTTTTTATCTAGAGGTCTTCTATTTAGGCTATTTATTGAGCTTTGAAAAGTTATTGCAAGATTTGCTTCTGGTTTCTTTATAATTAGGTATGGTGTAATTTTTTGCAATAAAACTTTGGCACCTTTACTTGATATCGTCCAGTGATAAGCATTACTGTTAGGCGTGATAAAACCAGAACTAATTTGTTTGTATAGATATGTGAGAAATTTCTGATATTTACTAACTACTGTTAGTGTAAGAGTATTTTTATGTAAAATACCTATGTAACCATCTCCATCGACTAAACCCGCAAAGTATGGCAATAGATACTTTTTGTCTATCTTACCAAATTTTCCCCTGTTTTTATGTATATATGCCATTTCATTCTTCATTTGTTCTCTTTGATATATAACAATCGATGGCAGGGTATGGCCATAGATTCTAACTAGGGTTTTTTCAAATTTTATTGCTAAATTAGTTTCGTGTTTTTTAAGTATTAGGAATGGTTCGATTTGCTGCAGAAAGTATAGTGCGTGTTTTGCAGTATAAACTAATTCTAAAACCGATTTATTATCGCTTTTTGATCTTATCGAGCCTTTATTTGAAAAATATTTTTTAATTTCGTATAATACAGTTTTATTTTGACTGGATAACCTTACGTCTATTTGATATCTAGGATTTGTGTTGGTTTCGAATTTTTTAAGAGTTATACTGCCTTCTGCATCGAAAAAACCAGCAGTATAGGCAAGTATATTTAAGTCCATAAAATCACATATATCCCAATGCTCGTAATTTCTCCATTACATAAATTTTTTCTTTATCCTGTTCTCTTCCAGATCTTTCTTCTACTTTGGTTACCACTAATTCTTTTATTATGTCATCTATTGTCTTTGCCTTAGATTTAATTGGCACTGTGCAGTGTGTGCAACCTAGGCTCCTGTATCTTAACCCGTTTCTTGAATAATACAGTGGGTTTATTGGTATTTTCTCTTTTTTGATGTACCCCCATATGTCAACCTCGTTCCAGTCAAGCAGAGGATGTATCCTGACGTGGCCTTTGGCGTCGAGCTTGCTCGAGTAGTCGTCCCATATCTCGGCAGGCTGGTTCTTGAAGTCCCACTTGAACTCCTTGTCCCTAGGGCTCATGTACCTCTCTTTCGCCCTTATGCCGTGTTCATCTCTTCTTATCGAGACTATCAGCGCGTCGAAGCCGTGGTCCTTCATGACCTTCTTCAGCGCAACGGTCTTGTTCTCCCCGCAGCATGCGAATCCTGACATTTCGGGCTTTATCTCGCTCTCAGCGACTATCAGGTTCAGCTTCCACTTCTTGGCGAGCTCCTGTCTGAACTTGTATGTCTCTGGAAAATCAACCCCGTTGTCAATGTGGATCACCGGGAAAGGAACCTTTCCAAGGAACGCCTTTCTTGCAAGGGCTATCATTGTGGTAGAGTCCTTGCCCATGCTCCAGAGAGCCGCAACATTGTCGAACTTCGTCGTGGCCTCGCGTATTATGTAGATCGAACGCTCCTCCAGTTCCTTAAGATCCTGTTGTATCATATTCTCGCCTATTTGTTCGTGTTGAGAAGCCCGACAAGGTATATCGTCGCTCCCCTTATTCCCTTAGCCTTCTTCTCGTATACCGGCACCTTTGCCACGAGCTTCTCCTTAGAATCATACAGCTCCACGTAAGCATCCCTGAGGTCCTCGGTCTTTGAGACCTTGCCCTGCTGGTAGAACACCTTGTAGTACTTTATGCCGCTCTTGGGCAGCGCACTCCCCAACCTTTTCCAGTTTGCGTTGCTCGGGTCCTTCCACAGCGCTTCGCTTATCTTCGTCATGTCAGTTGCCATGCTATCACGGTTTTAGCTTACATGTAGCCGAGCGCCTTCAGCTTGTCCATTATCGCGCTCGTCTCCCTTGATTTCTTTCCAGACCTCTCTATTACCAGGTCCGCGACCGTCTCCCTCAGCACGAACGTCGCATAGTCGGACACGGATGAGAATCCTGTGTTCTCTATCTTCTTCTGTATGTTGTCGAACAGAGGGCTCGGTATCGTTATCGTCGTGTACTTCCTCCTCTCCTGCATCCTCTTCCTTACCATGAACTCGTCCTATAATGTGATAACATTATATAACATTAGATATATAAAGCTTTTTGCCTGAACAAAAGCATTAAAATGATTGATAGCGAGGGACTAATGCTTGTTGTGGTAATTTGAAGATCCTTCAGCTTGACGTTGACAACATCACATACGAGGCCATAGCCCCCGAAGCTAGCATATACGAGGACATAAAGGAGAAGAGGGCCTCTGTCGACACTGCCCTTGTCCTTCTCATAAGCGTCGAGATAGGGGATACTGATGAGATTGCTGAGAGGGCCATGGCGGACACGGAGGAGTTCCTCAAGAAGCTGCAGAGGAAGAGGCTTGTCCTGTACCCCTATGCGCACATCAGCAACAACCTTGCGGCGCCAACAGCTGCAATGCACATAGTCAACCACATGTTCAAGCAGAAGATAGAAGGGGTGGAGGTGCTTAAGGCGCCTTTCGGGTGGACCAAGAAGCTCAGCCTGGTCATGAAGGGCCATCCGCTCGCTGAGCAGTCAAGAAGCTACGGGGCAGGGGAGCAGAAGAGCTACAAGAAGGTCAAGCCCGTGAGCTTCAACACGTCCATCGTAAGGAAGAGCGACTGGGCGGGCCTTCCGGAGACCGACCACAGGACCATAGGGGAGAAGCTCGACCTTTACAGCTTCCAGGAGGTGTCTCCTTCGATGGTCTACTGGCACCCTAATGGCTACGTGATCTACAAGGAGCTGATGAGGTTCATACGCGAGCTCGAGGACTATTATGACTGCAAGGAGACGCAGACACCGGTAGTGGCCAACACTGCGCTTTGGCACGTAAGCGGGCATTACGACCATTACAAGGACAACATGTTCATGTTCGACAACGACATGGGGCACCTGGGCCTCAAGCCGATGAGCTGCCCTTCGACGATGCTCATATACAAGTCAAGGAAATGGAGCTACAAGGAGCTTCCTTTCAGGACGGTCACGTTCGACAAGCTGTACAGGAAGGAGGTGAGCGGCGCGCTGACAGGCCTCTTCAGGGTGATGGAGCTCACGCAGGACGACGGCCACATATACCTGAGGGAGGGCCAGATAGAGCAGGAGACCGCATCGCTCCTTGAGTTCGTGAAGAAGGTGTACGACACCTTCGGCATGAGGTTCATTGCGAAGCTCTCCACCATGCCCGACGACCACATGGGCGACGAGAAGCTGTGGGAGAAGGCGACTTCGGCGCTGAAGAATGCGCTTGAGAAGAACGGCATGAAGTACGAGACAAAGGAGAAGGAAGGGGCTTTCTACGGGCCCAAGATAGACTTCGACGTGTATGACGCCATGAACAGGGCGTGGCAGTGCGCTACGATACAGGTCGACTACCAGCAGCCGCTCAGGTTTGGCCTGGAATACGTCGGCGAGGACGGGAAGGCGCATACCCCCGTGGTCATACACAGGGCCATACTCGGGTCGCTTGAGAGGTTCACCGCGATACTTGTGGAGCATTACAAGGGCAAGTTCCCCACATGGGTGGCTCCGGTCCAGGTAGCCGTGATCTCGATATCGAACCAACAGGAGGATTATGCCAGAGAGGTATACAGGAAGCTGAAGGAGCACAGGATAAGGGCGGAGCTGGACGTCAGCGACCGCACCCTTGAGTACAAGATAAGAGACGCGAAGATGCGCGAAATACCTTACACAATAATCATCGGCAGGAAGGAGGCTGAGGCAAAGACCATATCAGTAAGGAACAGGAGCAACGTGCAGAAGAATGCCATTAAGCTGCACGATTTCCTCGAGTCCGTAGGCAAGGAGATTGCCAGTAGGGACGGCAACCTCTCAGTAGGTTAAGCCTTATTCTATCTTGCCCTGCTCCTTCGTGTACAGCACAAGGTCGGGATGCCTCTTTGTGAGAGGGTTCGCCCTTATTCCGTATATCGCCCTTATGTTCTTCTGGGCCGCAAGCTCCACCAGCCTCTGGGTTATGACGCCGTCAAGGACGACAGCGTACACACCGCTCGAGTCCTGCATCTCAGGAAGCAGCTCCCTTATCGGGATCTCCTTGAGAAGGTTGCCCGCATTGTCGTATAGCCTGCTCCTCAGCGTGCCCGAGAGCTCGTCTAGTCCTGTTCCCAATTGCGTGAATATTATCGCCTTCAGCGGAGGCTCCTTGGCAGCTGCCCCGCTAGATCCGGACTGCACATAGTCAGGCTCTATCTTGGGAACTACGCTGTCGTCCGGACCCACTGGCGCTATGCCCTGCGCAGGCTGCGCTGGCGCCTGCCTTGGGGCTGGCGCCGGTGCCGGCTTCAGCTGCGAAGGCGGTGGCGGCGGAGGCATAGGAGCCCTCGCCTGAGGTGCAGGCGCATACCTTCTCTGCTCGGCCTGCCTCTGCTGCGCTGCCTTGAAACCGGGATACTGGTCCGCAGGTATCCTTGTCCTGAGAGCCTTGATTATCTCCTTCCTCGTCAGGTCCTCTACCTCCTTGCCGTCAGGAGCCCTCGCTATGAAGTCGATGTCGGCTACGTTCATGAAGCCCCTCAGGATCATGTCTCCGCCCCTGTCGCCGTCGAGGAAGAGCGTAGACTCCTTCTCGTTCGCGAGCGTGACTATGCTCCTCGGTATGCTGGTTGTTGCGCCGCCTACAGCTATGGCGTTGTTTATGTCGTTCCTGAGAAGGTTCAGCACGTCTGCCCTACCTTCTACTATTATGACATCGTCGCTCTTGGCTATGTCTGGGCCTGCAGGCAGGTTCTCAGGGCCATAATTGACAACCTCGCTTACCCTGACGTCTGCCTGGACCATCTCGGAGATTTCCCTGCTGTCAGGTATCTCAGTGTTCAGCAGGTTCTTGAGCAGCTCCTTCGCCCTGGTCAGTATCTTCCTCCTCTTCTCGGACCTCGTGTCCTCGACCTTGTCGACGCTGAACTGCGCCTCGTAAGGGCCAACCCTGTCGACGGACTCTATCGCGGCTGCGAGTATGCAGGTCTCTATCCTGTCCAATGAGGCTGGAAGGAAGAGCTTGCCATAGGTCTTGTTCTGCCCCTGCGACACCTCTATCTCTATCCTGCCTATCTTGCCGTTCTTCTGCAGCTCCCTGAGGTCCAGGTCGTTGCCGAGAAGGCCCTCTGTCTGCCCGAATACAGCTCCGATAATGTCGGGCTTGTCCACAACTCCGTCTATCGTGAACTTCGATTCCACTAGGTATTTTACGATCTCCAGGTATGTCTTTGCCATTTTGCTCACTAATTAAGGCGTAGGCTCCTTAGTTAGCGCTGCAGGCATCCATGTCTTCCGAGCTGAAGCTCGGACTCCCTTGTTTTCCAGGAATAAGCATGATATGCCATATCAACACCATTGGTTGCACTACTGCCAATAATCTATTGGCCAGATAACTTAATAATATTATTGTAGGAAATAAGATTTGGCGACAGGATGGGATACTACAACAAGGGGGCAAGGACAGAGAGGGAACTTCTCGGAAAGTTCTACGACAACGGCTATTCGGTCGTAAGGGCAGCCGGGAGCGGTGTGAACGCCCTGGGCCCTGATTTGGTCGTTATAAGGGCCAAAGAATGCATAGCCATAGAGTGCAAGGCCTGGGAGAAGGGCTCCCTGGCGCTCGATCCTGAACAGTACATGAAGCTTGTAGAATGGGAGAGGAATACCGATTTCCCCACCTTTGTGGCATGGAGGATGAACGGTTCAGGCTGGTTTTTCATAAAACTGGAAGAATTCACGAAGGCAGAGCGCAACTGGAACATCACGAGGAAGAAGACGGTGGGCATAAACAGGAGGTTCGAGGATGTGGTCGGAAAGAAGGCTGTTCCTGCAATCCATGCGGTTTCTCCAGCTGTCACGCCATCTCTATAGCTATAGGGCAGCTGCTCATGTACGTGGAATTGCCGTACACTGTAAGCCTGTAAGGCGTAACCACCTTTGCGTTTCCCTGGCTGTAGTTCAGGAATATGCCAGGTTCGCTGCGCGCTGTATTGAGGCATGTTGACGAGTTGGTCGATCCTACGCTTATCTGCCCCCCAACCGTGCCTATAGGATAGGTGCAGGTGTTGTTGGATGCGTCAATGAAGAAGAAGTCTATTGTGCTCGCCTTCCTCGTATGCGCGATGACCTGGATTATGCTGTTCATGCATGGGCTCTCATCTGCGTACTGGGTTGTGTTGTAGTATGTCGCGGTTATCGATACCCTGTTGGCGCTCTGGAAGTTGGACTTGAATGTTGAGAACGACACAGGAGCGGAGGTGTACAGGAGATAGACTACAGCTATCAGTATTGCTGCAACTACCAATACAAGCGCCATCTGCAGGTACTTGCTCATACCTTTCTTGGGCTTCTCTTCCTTCTTCTTTTGGTTGGATCCTTTATCTGCCATAGCTCATCACTTGAGGAATGCTGTAGCGACGCAGTAGTTCATGAAGTTGTCGTCTCCCTGCAGCTTCAGCGTCGTTCCGTAGAAGGAATACACTGAGACAGAGGATGTGGAGCCGCTCTGGAGCATGATTATGGGCGCATTCTTCGATGCATACGAGTTAAGGCAGCTATCAGTTGTCCTGACTCCGCTGTTTAGCACGCACTTGTCACCGGTAATGTATGCTATGGAGACATTCTTGTTCATGCCTGCCAGCGCGTTGGTCAGCTTTGTGGCGCAGCCTGACATCGCCTGGGTAGGTGTCCCGTTGACGGCTATCAGCGCGTTGGCTGAGCCTGCTACAGCGCTCTTGAAGCCGCTTAGGGTCCCGGTCGTATTTGCATCGGATGCCAGCACATAGGTTGCGCAGACGTATATCAGCACTATGGCGAGGACCGTAGCGAACAGCAGCTTCCATGCCCTGCTTGCCCTGTGGTCCATCCTTATCCTCCTCTGCCTGTGCAGCGCTGCGTAGAGGCCTGTAAGCAGCAGTATTACCACTATACCTATCCCAAGCGATACTAGGGCAGAGTAAAGGGGTACTGACGATACCTTGCTTGCGTAGCTTGCCTGTGAAGGCCCCTCTATCGCTAGTATTATGGGCATGTCTATCGACCTCGCCAATTCGACGAGAGGGTTCGCGAAGGTAGCTGCAAGTATGGATTTCGCGTTGGCGTTTATGCTGAAGAGCGTTGCCTTGGTGTAGCTGAGGTTTGATATCTTCCCGCTCGTCTGCAGGTTCAGCTGCGCCTGCTGGAAGCTGAGCGAGCTCACCTTGGGGTCGGGATTCTTCGGGTTGGCCAACTGCGCCTCGAGCAGGAGCGCCGTATTGTTGTCTGCGACCCCCGCTATGCTGCTGTACAGCGCGTTCGCGCTCAGGTACAGGGCAGTGAGGTTCTGGAGCTGGCTGCCTACGGTCTTGTTGTATTGCGTGAGGTTGATCTCAAGGTAATCGTCTGTAAGAACGAAGTAGTTGGATGTAAGGATATTAAGAGCCTTGGATATGGACGTGTTGTCCACGTGCATCAGGAGTACTGTTGCCCCAGTGGTAATGTTGGTGTAGTTGGCAAGCGTGGTGTTGAGTATGATATCGAGCTTATGCTGCTGCTCCGCCTGCAGGATAGGGGCCACGAACGAGTTCTCATTGCTTGTTATGTTCTTGGCTATCGCCGTTATCTGCGCGTCTGTTAGCGGAAGGTTGCCTATGGAGTTTATCTCAGACTGCATCGTTGCAAGGAGCGTCGTGTTGTATGTCAGGAAGGCGCAGAACCCCACGGAATTACAGTACCATGGGCCTGCAGTGACCGTGTTGGACGTGGATGAGCCATAGCCGAGGCATTGGGTGTAGTCGGAGCTTGCTGGAGGCGGGAACAGAGGGTTATGGCCAAGGGTGCCAGTCGTAGAGGATATCGTCGAAAAGGCGCTCTGTATGCTGCTGATCTGCTGGTTCGCGTTTGAAACATTAAGGTTAGCTGTTGCTGAATAGAAGGCAGAGTATGCAGCTGCCAGGCTGTCGTATGCGGTCTCCAGCTGCATGACCCCAGTGCCGATGGGCCCTGATGGGCCTCCTGTCTGCCCAAGAGCTTTCTTGCAGATAGGCACAAGCGAGCAGGATGAGCAGTAATTTGAGAGGGTGCAGGTGTTGTTCGTGGACAGCCCTGTCTCGAACAGGCAGTCATTCAAAGGTGTTGATGACGAATCCTCGTACAGGTGCATCTGCGCGAACAGGTTGCTTCCGTTGACCTGTTCCAGCGAGTTCGCAACTATATAGCTCTTGATTATCTTGGATACGTTGCTGCTGTTCAGCTTGAATGAGTACGGCACCACCGCCTTCACCAGGAACAGTGGCTTGCCGTTGCCGTATACGAGCACGTATGGGGTACCGTTGTAAGTGGTATTGTACATCTTGTATGACGCTATCTGCGAATCGGAGACGTTGTAGCTGTGCAGCAGGGCGTTGACGAGATTGACATCGTAGGCGAAGGATAAGTTAGTTACCATGAATATGGCTATTAGCGAGGTGAGGAGCGCCTTGCTGTTCATGAATCTCTGTTATGGATAGCGCTCAAAGCTTTAAATACCTTGCACATTTTTTGGTGTAGAGAATGGGAAACGCGCTGGCGCTAAGGAGCTGAAAAACAAAAAGAAATAGGTGCGGGGCCAAAACGGCCCCGCGGAAAAATCAAGTTGGTTGCGCTTACTGGCTTGCAGCCGCGAGCAATGCCTGTATGAACTCGTTGCCTGCCTGCACAGTCTGGTTCGCAGTGTATCCTGCCACCAGTATCCTGTTGCCACCGAAGGCCTGCTCAACCACAGAGCTTGTTCCAAAGCTCGAGTCGAGCGATGGGTTCTGCGCGAAGAGCTGTGCAGATACCGAGTTCACGTACTTCGATCCTACGAGGACCAAAGTCGCAGCCTGGTTTGCGTTGCTGTCCAGCACCACCAGAGGCGTTGTCGCAGTGTTGAGTCCTACAGGGACTACTGCCTGCGTCACCGAAGGTGTTGCTGTCAGGTTCGCCAAGCCAGTCACAGTGCAGCTTGAGGACGCTCCAGATCCGCCAGTGCAGGTCGCGTTGACCTTGCCAATTGTTACGTTGGCCAGGTTCGTTGCCTGTCCGACAGAGTATGGTCCATAGAGCTTCGTTGTCGTGTTGGCTGCGGTCGTGTTAGCAGGTCCGACAGTGAACAACAGCTGGTCAGGCAGCTTTGCCAGCGAAAATGCATCGCCGTTTGAGCTTATGGACGTAGGTCCACCGCCCCTTTCGCCCTTGAAGCCTACCTTCGCGTTGAACGCGGTTCCTGAAGTCTCTCCAGAAGGAACATACGTGACGTTCCTTGCTGTGCCGACTGCGTTAGAACCGAAGTTCGCCGTGTAGTTCACCGTGAACAGCGGTGAGGATCCAACTCCTGCAGACGAATTCACGATTCCGAACGCGAACGCGCCGGCTGCATTGGTGTTTGTAGACACCGCCAGCGTGTTCATCGAGAACGTGAAGTACTGCTGCTGTGCTCCTCCCTTGGTCACTGTTCCAGCGACTTGGGCCGTAGGATTCAGGTACCAGCTCGTGGTAGGCTGCCCGTTCTGCTGGTTGTACACCACGTTTCCTCCATTTACTGCGACTGCGGAGTAGTATGTCTTACCCGCAAGAGGTCCGTAGAGTATGGCACCAGGCAGTGAAGGCACGTTGGCCAACGTTGCCAGCAACACTGAGTTCGCAGCCTGCACTCCAACAATCGAGTTGCTGTAAACGCTTACTGACATAACACCAGGCAGGGCCCTTGAGAGGGTTATGCCCGTTATGTTGTAGAAGTTGACCGAAGTCAACGCGTTTGCAGTGTTCGACGTGAAGGTCACCGCAGAGGACGTTGTCGACGTAGCAGTGTTGGATGTATATCCAGTCACGGTTACGGTAAGTGGATATGCTGTGTTTATCCACCCAAGTCCATTTGCACCCATGAAGTTCAGCACCACGTTTGACACGCCTCCTATGGTTCCGGCCTGAATGCCAGCACCTCCATTGGATGCCTGGTTGCCGCCGTTGTTTCCAAGCGTGTTCGCGTAGTTGAACAGCTCGAACGGGGTCAGGTCGTACGATACGCTGCTGCTCGTCTGACCAGAGTAGGTCAGTGAGTTAGGTATCGCGCTCGTGACGGTCAGGTACTGCGCAGGCTCGGTAACGTTAGACAGCGAAGGCTGCCCTGCTCCGTTGCTTCCCAGGTTCTGGTACTGAACGGATGACGAAACCGATGTCGATGCAGTTACTGTGTCGTAGTTCGCTGAACCCTGCGTGTCTCCCACGAAGGTCAACTTGTACGCCTTGGGGTTCTGGATAAAGTTGAAGCTCTGTCCAGGAGCAAGGTCCGTAGGGCTTGCATTGTATATCACTATACTCTGCAGTGCCACTGCGTTTCCAGCGCTTGACTTGGTCGTGTTTGTCCAATATAGCCTTACATACCAGCCAGGGTCATTCGTCTGATTGAAGACCTTTCCGTCTGATAGGTTCAGGAGGTTGGAGTACACCTGCATCTTTGCCCATTTCTGGTATGCATACAAACCTGCGAAGGTTGATTGTACGTTGACATACACATTGTGGCCCGTGTAGTTGAACTGCACGGTGTTGCCAGGGAAGATGCTTGTCGTGTTTGTCAGCTGCCCGTTGTAGTATATTGCAACTGATGCAGTGCTTATACCACCGGATGTCGGCTGACCCAAGTCCTGTAGCTGCACTGTCCAAGGTCCTGTCGTGACGTTGTGTCCGACATAGATTACCTGGGCAGGAACCAAGGTTGATGCCAACTGCACCTTACCTCCATTTACAGTGTTGGATGAGCCAACGCTGCTGGCCGCACCACCCTGCATTGAGAGTATGGTGTAGTTCTGACCTAGCAACTCTATAGGCACGTTTATCGACAGGCCATTGCTTGAGGTCCTGTTCTGTATCGGCTTGTTGAAGGTAGCCTGATAGGCGCCTCCTGCAGACAGCAACCTGAACTGGTTTATGTTGCTTGCCTGGTCGAATACAGGGAATCCTGTAAGCCACAGGTACTCATTCTCTCCATTCGTTCCCCAGTTGTTCGCAAGGGATGGGAAATTCGAGTTTGTTACCTGGAGTATGTTGTCCCATGTCGAGCCACCAGAGGTTACTGAGAAGCCCGTGAACTGCGCACCACCTCCGTTAGAAGCGGCTGATGCGGTCGTCCCTATAGGAGCAGATCCCAGAGCCGTGTACGGCGAAGCGACAGGGCTTATCGATAGTGACAACAGCTGGCGGAATGCATATTGCGTTCCAGTTCCTGATTGCAACTGCTTTGTAGAATCAGGGACGTTCAATGGGATTGCCTGGTTAAGGACAGATCCTATTAACGCGTATATTCCATAAGAGCTTGCCGGAACGGCTGTTCCAGACTCTCCGAGCCAGACCTGTGCGTTCGATATCGTGCATGTAGGCGTCGTTACCACGCAGTTTACTCCTGATCCGCTGACTGTTGCGGTCACGTTCGTGGATGTAAACGCTAGGTTGCCTATCACTGCAGCGATGTTGCCAGCGACCACTCCGTCGCTAGGTGCGGAGGTTCCTCCGACCACAATCTGCACCACAGGTTGTCCCTGGCTGTTTATTATCGGTATATTACCGACCGTTACTCCCTGTCCCGCGAAGGCGAGACCCATGAGTAAGCTTGCCGCTACAGCGGCTATTCGCTTTGCATTTTTGGTTCTCATTCAACCACTTAACATTTGTAGTCTTATAGTAGAAATGATAAGTATTTAAAGGATGGTGGTATTCTTATCTTTTTGTTTGCATATCCATGCAAAATGTTCGTCATTTGATGTAGTGCCATTCTTTTCATACCGAAAACTTCGCCAATTGTCTTATAAAGCTATCCGGATGCGGGTTTTGGACAGAACCCTTTGCAGCTGCCTGCCTTGAACCCGCTGTCCGAACCGTGCCCGAATAGCATTTATAATCTTCTTTTTATATAGCTTATGCTTTCGTGTTCCAATGATAGAGAAGCTCAAAGGCAGGAACCTCTTCCTGATCCTAGGTATCCTGACAGTGACCATGGGGGTCGTCATAAGGGCAGTAATGCTCAAGAACCTGGGGTTTTTCGAGCCTGATGTATACTTCTATTATTCAGTATTAAGGGAGACCATCCAGAATGGCTTCATTGTGCCCACATACTCATACCTTTCTGGCTTTCCGGCACATAACCACATAGGGGAGGCTCCTGGAATCATATACATGAGCGCCATACCGTACTTTTTCCTCAGGTACCTCGGAGTCAGCTATTATACAGTAATGAGGCTGGTGCCGATCCTGTTCGGTGTCCTCACCATGATAGGCACATGGATGCTTGCCAGGAGGCTCTCCAAGAGCCCTGTTTTCGGGCTCCTGGTGTTATTCCTTACAGCAGTCTCCATAGGCAGCCTTTCAAGGACTGCAGGAACGGAGTACAGAGGAGATACCTTCATCGGTGTCTTCATACTGGCTGCACTGTACCTTATGCTCAAGGGTCTTGAGGAAACCGGAAATGTCAGGAAGGCCTACTATGCCATTGCCCTTTCAGGCGTGGTGCTCAGCCTTGGATCCGTTGTCTGGAACGGCTTCCCTTATACTTTTCTCGTGTATCTTGGCGCTGTTGTCCTGATATCATTATACGCCTTCATCGCAGACAGGGAACCGCTCTTGAAAAAGGGCATTGTCGCCTCGCTATCGCTCCTTCTCGCGTACCTGCTCCAGCACCTATATGCCTATGTCGATCTATCCAGACTAAGCCTCCCTCTGACAGGCCTTGATTTCTTCGTCATTTACCTGCCGGTGCTAGCAGGCTTGGCAGCGGCATATTACGCACTAGGCAGCAGGCAGAGGTTCAGATTCCTCAGTAGCAGCACGAATAGACTACTTGCAGTTATAGCCTTTGCAGCGGTAGCGCTTGTACTCCTCTCCGGACAGATCATCAGCCATTACAACGCGGTATTCGGGCACAATGCAGTTGGCCTTACGACACTTGAGCTGCAGCCCACCACGCTTGACTTCCTCGCAAGGGTATTCAACATGCAGATTTTGCTCGCGCCGCTTGGCTTCCTCTTCTTCCTGCTCCTTTCCAGTTATGCCGAGGATAATGAGCATCGCAAGGTTGGGAAGCTCCACCTCAACATAAGCCCGGCATTTCTCTCTATAGTCTCATATATCATCGTGACAGGAATACTGCAAGGGTCGGCGGTCCGCTTCAATGCCGTATTTGCAGTTCCCATGGCGATATTTGCCGCATACTGCCTCTTTCTCCCTTTGGCGCTGTTCAGGAAGCATGCCAACGCAATTCGCAGCGGCAGGATGCTTAGGACAGCGTCGGCTTTGGCCCTTGGCGCATCCCTTCTTGTCTGCCTCTACATCACATCGCCGCTATCCATACCTGGCTCTTACTTTATCGTGGGAATAGTGGCGCGCATAGTATCTGTTGGAGCAATCGTATTTGCTATAGGTTACATCGCATACGGCTATGCAAGGAACAGGGAATTTGCTGCGCAAGCCTACGCGTGCCTCGTGGCGGTGCTGCTGATATACGGATTCTATTCTGCGTACATAGCTGCGGCGACCAGCCATCCTGCCGACGGCATAAATGGCAGACTGCTCGAGGCGATGCAGTGGATGAGGAACAACACACCTACGAACGCGACAGTTGCAGCCGTATGGACCGATGGAAGCGTGGTCGAGGGGTGGGCGAACAGAACGAGCTATCTGGACAGCGTCGGCGGCGAGAACGGCACCAAGATAGCTCCATTCAACAGATGGCTCTTCAACACCAGCAACGCCACCGATTTCCTGTATTCTATTGGAAAGCCAGATTACCTTGTTTCAAGGACGTTTTGGTATGCTGAACTCCAGGGACTTTTCTTTGAGGCCGGCCTCACCAATGTTACCCCTTACAGCTACCAGACACTGACCGATCTCAACAGGACAATCATAAACAATACAGTATACTACAGATTTTCTTCGGGGAACAACACAAGCGGCTATAGGGCAGAGCTGGTGGTTGCGCCACAGTCGAACCAAACGACAAGATTTGCCGCTTTCATAGGCACCGTCTCTTCCGATACCCTTGTTCTTATAAGGAATGTGGTATTCTACAATACGCAGAACTTCAACTACAGCATAGCCACGTCGAATGTCACAAACTCGTTGAACTACACGCTGCTGGTAACGTACAAGAACAACGAGATAGTTGGAGGAACGATAGTTGGACCTGAGCTGTACAAGAGCAACTTCTTCAAGTTCACAGTCCTATGCAACGCCTACGTATGCCCTGCAGACACATCCAATGTAACGTACGATGCAGTATATCTAAACAATGACACCAAAATATTCAAGATCGACTACAAGTGACAGTCATTGCAGGTTCTTCTTGAAAAAGGATATCGTTTCGTCGGTTATATTTGTAAAGGATGGCGATATTGATTTGTTCCCCACTTGCATAAAGTCATGTCCTGAGTTTTTAACGAGCACGAGTTCAACGTTCACGTCGTTCGAAGTAAGCTCGTCATATAACTGCAATGAGTCGTTAAGAGGCACGACAGAATCATTCGTGCCGTGGAATATTATGAAAGGAGGATCGTTCTTTGAGGCATAGTATCCTGGCTGCAACTGCTTTGCGGTCTCTTGCTCTTGGAGACTGCTGTGCGCGTCGACACCGATGTATCTCGCTATAACAGTTACACCAAACCAATCGCAGACGGCCGATACGTTGCTTGAGTAATTGAGATACTGGCCTTGGTTGAATGAGGATATGCTGTTCGTTGTTCCCGTTATTGTTGCAAGATAGCCTCCTGCTGATGCTCCCCATATGCCAATCTGTTGCGGATCTATCCCATATAGTCGGGCATTGACCCTCAGAAACCTTATCGAACACTTCGTTTCTTCTATTTCCTGGACGATAGTGTCATTCTGTAAGAGCCCATAGTCTATTGAGGCAACCACAAAACCGTTAGATACCAAATATGGAAAGATTTGGTTTCCCACACTATTGTTCTTATCTCCGGAAGTGAATGCCCCTCCGTGGACATATATTATCAAAGGCCGTTGCTCCTGGAGTTGAGATACAGGCATGTAAAGATCAAGAGAATAGTTATGGCTATCGAAAGAGCAATACTTTATGTTTCCTATCATTTTCGTGCCGTATACCGATGTTGCGTTTTCATAGGCGGCAAAAGCAAGAACCAGTAATGCAGCTAATGCAAAAATAAAGTTATGACTGTAAGATTGCATTGGTATGTCACGGTTCGGTAGCAAAAACCGTCAGTGTCCGAAGAGGCTCGAGAAGAACTTCGCTATCGCATTTATTATGCCTGACAGCGGATTCTGGGAGCTGGGCTGTGGCGAAGGCTGGATGGTAGTTGTTGGGACCGAAGTCGATGCCGTTGTAGCTACGGTGCTCGCTACCGTCGTATTGGCAGGAAGGACTGTCGTTGATGGCGTTGTAGTAGGAACTGTGGATTGCGCAGTGGTGCTTACGGTAGTCGCTACTGTTGTCGTCGTAGTCGTGGCTCGGGTCGTGTATGCGGTACCGCCGGAGCTGGTCGATACTGAGCCGCCGGAGCTGGAGCCTACCGAGGTTGCGTTTACAACCACACTCATCGTAGATGAATTAACAGTAACCGGCGTTGAGGCCGAATCCGTTATCTGAAGTACGAAGTTGTGAGTACCCTCAGCTGTGAACTGGCTGGTCCCGAAAGCGTATGAGTTGCTGGTTGCTCCTGACAGCAGCACATAATTCTTGCCTGGATTCTCCTGATACCATTGGTAAGTGTAAGGTGACGTGCCTGTTGTCGGTGCGTTTACGCTGAGCGTGACCTGGTTCAGCTGCACTACAGATGTCGATGTTGTGGTTGGCGTAGGGATGACCAACGCTGGGTTAATCTGTATCAGCGGTATCTGATTGGTTGTCAAGGTGTTCAGTGGCGTTGCGCCTCCTGATGCGTCACGTACGAAAGCGTTGAAGGTCCACGAGCCGTAGACCGTATTGGTAGTAGAACTTGATACTGCATTGAAAGCAGTCACCGATACCGACTTGCCTGCGCTATAACTGTTGGCCGTTATCACAAGCTGGTTGGCCTGGAAGGCGTTAAGGCCTATTATTACATTACCTGTTGAGTTGAGTCCGAATAGTATTGTGTTGCTCGTAGGGACGTTGTTTGGAAGTGTGTAGACGATGTTTGCAGTCATCGGAAGAGGAGCGGTTCCAACAGTGTTGGCTATGCCATTGACAGTTATGAAGGAATACTGGCCTATATCTATTACTGTATTTGTTACTATGATGTTGCCGTTCGTCCTGCATATGATGTTTGCGGCAGCAGCGCCCCCTGTTGAATAGCCATCGCAAACGTATGACGTCGAAGCGCTCACGATGTTTATGCTGTCAAGCAGGAATACTGATGAAAGCATTGCGAATGCTAGGAAAATTCGGCCAAACATATCAATACCACGAACTAATTCTTGAGTATAAAGTATTAAAAGCCTTTTGCAGCGCAGAGTATTGCTGATTGCATGTTCCCGAACATAGACCCAAGGCAGCTCAAGAGCATGATGGACAAGATGGGCATAAAGCAGAAGGAGATTGATGCCCTTCGAGTAGTCATAGAAGGCAAGGACACCAACATAATAATCGAGAACCCTCAAGTCACGATCATAGAGGCGCAGGGAACGCAGACCTTCCAGATAGCGGGAGATGCGAAAGAGGTCAGCAACGTAAAGGTTGAGGTCAGCGACGATGATGTCAGGATGGTTAAGGAGCAGACAGGAGTTGCTGACGATGCTCTTGTCAGGAAGACGCTTGAGGAGACGAATGGAGACATTGCAGAAGCGATAATAAGGCTGAAGGAGCAGTAGACATTGCTAGGACTGCGCTCCCAGAACCCTGTAGACCTGGAGGAACGGGATCCCGCTCACCCTCTTTATCTCGTCCTCTGTTGCCACGCCGGTCCTTATCATTATTGCCACTGACCTTTCGCCGACAACGTTGGCAGAGTATATGCTTTCCATGTCTATGCTTATCTTGCCCTCTTCCTGCAGCTCGCCCTTGTAGAACGATGCGTACCTGTTGAGGTCGAGCTTCGCCTTGCCGTCGCCGAACTCCTTGCCGAGAAGCTCCTCGTCGCACATGGCGATCATGGTGCCCTTCTCCGTCTCGTATGTCTTGATGTATATCTTTCCGCTTGCCAATGGATCACCCGTATTTGTAGAAGAAGTAGAATGTTGAGATATAAAGGAATGCGTACCAGAGCAGCCACAGGGCTCCGGACAGGTCGTGTATCGTGAAGGCGAACATGCCCAGCACGAATAGGGAGCTCGAGAATAGCACCTCAGACAGCGAGTTCCTGAGCGCTATGCCCATCTTCCTGTTAGTCCCGTCCCCTGTTCCAGTATGCCAAGGCATAGAAGGCGAGAGGTTCAGCACCGCGGAGAGCGCCGCCTTTGCCCTTATGAATGCGAGCGCGAAGTTGAGTATGAATACCATGAAGCCCTTGCGTATGGACTTGAAGTGTATCTTGGTCAGTATCACGGGCGCTATCAGCGAGAGCGCGAATGTTCCGAAGCCCAGTATCTCCATTGTCGTTGTCAAGGACCTGACCTGCGCTATCTGCTCCAGTGTTATCTTTGCAAGCGGTACAGAAGAGAAGACTATGAGTACAGAGACAATAGTGAAGAATATCAGGAATGTGGAGATGTAGTTGAGGCCGAATCCATGTGTTATGTAGTCGATGTTGGACATCGCAGACATCGGCTTCTTGCCGAAGAAGCTCCCCCTCTTGAGGAAGTATCCTAGGAATTGAGTGTCACCGTAATTGTACCTCCACTGCTGCTTCACCAGCTCGGTGAAGGTCTTTATCGGCCTTCCCAGTGCGTAGACCTTGGGTATGTACAGGCTCTTGTACTTGTGCATGTCCGATTCCAGGCTGAAGAACGTGTCCTCGACTATGTATTCGGGGAAGCCGCCTATCCTATCGAGCGCGCTTCTCCTTATTATTCCGCAGGAGCCTGCGAATATGGCCGTGTTGTTCAATGCCCTTGAAGGCTGTATGAACTTGAAGAAGAATGCGTCGAACAGGTCAACGGTATCTGAGAAGAAGGTGCCCTTCGAGTACCTCTTCTCCGTCTGTATGTATGACACGGATTCGTCCTGGAAGTACTTGAGGAGGTCCTTTAGGAAACCTTTGTCTTTGAGGTGCTCGTCGGAATCGAATATCGCTATGAAATCCTCCTTTGACTGCTTCAGCATGTTGTTCAATGCCCCTGCCTTGAAGCCCTTCCTGACCCTCCTGTGTATGTAAGCATAGCCGTTCTTCGATGCGAAAGCCTTGAGCTCCTTTGACGTCTCCTTGTCTGTAGAGTCGTCGAGTAGGTAGAAGCTGAGCTTCGATGAAGGGTAGTCGATCTCCTTCATCCTCTGCAGGTTCTTCTTCACCATCCCAGGGTCCTCGTTGTAGACAGGTATCGCTATCGCGACCGTTGGCAGCGCAGCAAGCTCCTTGGTGCCCCTTTCAAGGTTCTCCATGTACTTGTCGTAGAGGGATGACCTGTAGTAAGAGTATGAGGCGAAGATGTTGAAGAAGCCCGATACAGAAGCAAGGACCAGGAAGAGCACTGACAAAGACGAGCCGTACGCGCTCCCGGAGCTGCTGTAGAGCAGGTAGAGGGCGAACGTCATGCCCGCTATAGTAAGCAGTATGAAGAACACTATGGGCACCATCGAGAGCGCCCTGTCGAGCAGTTCCATGCTATCCGCTAACATTACCCTATACTCCAGCAGTATATTAATAATATTCATTAACCTTGGTCTGCAATAGGTATTGCCATGCCGGGATGGCAGAATCAGGTATCGCGCCAGAAGCATTTGGCGAAACTCGAGATCTGGTGGCCTTCGGGCTTTTAGGGTTCAAAATAAGCTTTTGGCAAAAGCTTAACCAAAAGCTGATGAGATTCCCTATCCCGGCGCATTCTTTTCATTGGGAATAGAACAGCTTCTCCAGCCTTGTGAGGTCTCTCATCGGCTTTCCCTTGTACACAGCCACCATCGTCCTCTTCCTTACCGGGTCCTCGAGTATTATGCAGTCCTTTCCCTTCCTGTAGTTGAACACGCATTCCGGATTGAGGTGGTGGTGGTGCCATTCGATGCCCTGGGCGCTGAGCTCCTTCGCCCTCCTGATAATCGCATCGAACCTCGGGTTGTGCCTTCCGGCCCCTTTCTTGTCCATGAATCCCTTGCCGTATGCCATGTTCGCCAGGGTCTTCGCCTCGCGCTTTGGCTTCTTTGAGAACAGGCAGACGTAGTTCGTGCGGCTGCGGCTGTCCTCAAGGACTATCGCGAACCTGCCCTTGTGCCTGTTGAAGGCGCATCTCGCGCCAAGCAGGTGCCAGTGCCACTGGGAGCCATTCCGCTTGAGCTGCCTTGCGAGCATGAAAAGCTTCCTCCGCTTGACCCTATCCATGGTATAACAACATTCTCAATGCATAAGTTCCTTTATGTCCAGGCTTTCTGTCTTCATGATCTCGTTGAGGAGGACTGTGGCGTAGCTGCCTGACGGTATCGAGAACCTTATCATTGCCGAATTGCCGTCGAACGAATGGCTCATCTCCTTCACAGGGGCCAGCATAGACCTGAATGCGCCTTTCATGGACAGCTCAGGCATGCCCTTTATCTTGAAGTCCTGGGCCTTTATTTCAAGCATCTCCATGGCCTCATTCTCGTACTCCGATACATGCTCCTCCTTTGTCTCGTAGCCTATCAAAGGCATTACGCAGAAATCGGATTCGGATGTGCTGAGCGATCCTATGTCCGGGAATCCGTAGAAGTTTGCCCTGCATGATACCTTTGCCTTGAAATCCCCTGCCTTTATCCGTTGCTCCAGCGCCATGTTGAATACAAGGCTCTCAACAGCATGTATGAACATCGTGGTTATGCCCCTCGGTATCTTCCTCAGCGCGTTGGCGTAGTTGTCGTACATAGCCATGTAAGCTATCACGCTCCTCTCTCCCTTGAGGTGCCTCGGGAAGTATGAGAGCGCATTCTTGAAGTCCTGCTCATCCGCGAGCCTCTTCCTTGCTTCTATCGCCTCTGGATTGGTCTCGTTCTGCGTGTCGGTCAGGTAATGCATCGCGGCTCCCTTGAAGTCGTTGCGCATTATGCATGCGCCTATAGACGCGTTGTTGAGCCTTGAGCCGAACCTCTGCCTGTCGAAGTAGTTGGGGAACCTTCCGTCCAGCTCCTCCATTATCGGCTCGATTGCTGTCGAAGAGGTTTCCCTCAGAGTTATCTCGAACGCGTTCCCTATGTTCGTGCCCATCTCCACGCCGTTGCTCTTCCATGCGCCGTTTATCGATATGTCCTTGAGCCTTATGCGCATCAGCTGCTCCGGAGTCGCGCCGAAGATGCTCGCGAGCTGCACCGATATGGATGTCCTGTCCTTTGTGCCCGCGTACGATACCGACTTCTTGCCCCTGTTCACAAGGCCAGCTATCTTTGTGAGCGCGCCTATGGTGTTCCAGTCGCGCTTCTGCATGACGATGGTGCTGAACTTGCCGTCGGGAACCTCCTCTTCCTTGAGGTCCGATGGCAGGTATGCCTTGCCTAGTTCTAGGACCACGCCCTTGCCTGTTATCTCCTTGACTATGAAGTCCTCAGGAGCCGACTTGAGGATTCCTCCTATGCCTTTTGGCTTTGAGAGCGTCTGCATGAAACAACCTTGCAGTATCAAGCATTAAATTCGTTCCCACGTAATATAGCTTTGCACTGGTGAGCAGGTTGGCCGAGGAGCCCATTCTAGAGAGAGTATTTGAGAGGCTGGTTGAGAAGCACATATCAGGCACCACCATGGATTCTGCGACGGACAGGGCCAAGGAGGCCAACAAGAGCGGCATGCTCGCGTCGATAAACTTCCTGAGCGCCGACGTCACTGACAGGTCCAAGGCGAGGTACGTAATGACGACCTATGCCGAGATAATAAGGAGGATATCGAGGCTTGGCCTCAACGCGTCCGTGCAGGTGCCCCTTGACCAGATAGGCATGGGGATAGGGAAGGAGATAGCCTATGCCAACCTCAGGGAGCTGCTGAAGATAGGGAACAGGCACGGAGTCTTCGTCTGGGCCGAGGTCAGGGACGGCGCCGACAGCCTCGACGAGTTCGACGAGGCGAGGGGCTTCGGGGTCGCGTTCCAGGATTCCAATGCAGAGAGGTGCCTGAGGCAGTACAGAGGACTGAAAGCATTCAAGATCATATTCCGTGAGAAGGAGTACAGGGGAAGGGATTACTACGAGAGGCTGGCCAAGGAGGTGACGAAGGGCAGGAGGAGCCACATGACCCCGGTCCTTTCGTCGCTGCCCGACAAGGCCTTCTGGCAGCTGCTCAGGAGCACCTCCAGCGAAAGGAATTTAATCTTTGAATTCAGATTAGGTTACAGCAACAGCGGCATCAAGAAGGCCCTTAAGAAGGGCGCGAAGCTCTGCATCTTCGTGCCATTCGGGAAGGACTGGGCAAGATATGCTATGAACAACGTTCCTGAAGGATATACGCGCTTCCTCGCCGGAAGGCTGCTGAACGACAACAGGCCTGGTGCTTGATTTGAGGAGCAACGCAGACGCGGCTAGGAAAAAAGGCAAGAAGACGGTATTCATAACAGGCTCTACCGGCAGGCTGGGAAGGCCGATAGTGCAGGAGCTGCTCATGCACGGGTACACCGTCAGGGCTCTCGCCGAGAAGAAGAGCTATCTCATGGACATGCCGAGCGGCATAGTGCCGTACATAGGCGACATAAGCGACAAGAAGACGCTGAAGGAGGCGTCCGAGGGCGCAGACATTGTAATACACCTGGCAGCGATAGTGAGCGAGTACAAGGAGTACACGCAGAAGCTGATGGAGGTCAACGTGAAAGGCACTGAGAACGTCGTAGAGGCGTGCATAGGCAACAGCGTCGGCAGGCTGATATTCGCGAGCACGATAGACGTCTACGGCAGGAAGCGGGCTGACATGCTGACCGAGGAGTCGCCGCTCAAGCCGTCAGACAAGTACGGGCTGAGCAAGATGCTCGCGGAGGAGAAGATACTCGAGCACAGGAAGGAGCTGTCGCCGACGATATTCAGGATGGCCGCGATCTACGGCCCGGGATTCGAGTCGGCTTACTTCAAGGTCTTCAGGGCGATAAAGGAGGGCAAGGCCGCGATAATAGGCGATGGGATGAACCGCATAGCGCTGCTGCACGCGAGGGACAGCGTCAACGCGTTCATACTGGGAATAGAGAACGACAGGGCGGCCAACAACATCTACAACGTCAGCGACGGCAACGTATACACGCTCAGCCAGCTGTTCGCCATGGCTGCGGAGCTGCTCAACGTCCAGAAGCCCACAAGGCACGTGAGCGAACTGGTCGCAAGGTTCGTCGCCAGGAGCAGGGACATAGACAGCGACGAGTTCAGGTTCATAACCAGCAACAGGACCATGGACATAAGCAAGATAAGGAGGGACCTTGGCTTCGAGCCCAAGGTCAGCATGAAGCAGGGCATGCTAGAGCTAATAAACATGTTCGTGAATATGAAAGATGGCAGATGAGATGGATAGGATAGGGAAGGTAGAGAGGTACATATACGAGAGGCTTGAGAAGAAAGGCGCATTGATGTTCTCGCTCATAGACCCCGTAGACTACAAGAGCACAGAGGATGCGATAAGGACCGCTGTCGGCGCCGATGAGGGGGGCGCGGACCTGATACTCATGGGGGGCAGCATAGGGGCGCAGGGAGAGCTGCTGGATTACGTTACAAAGGAGGTGAAGAAGAAGGTGAGCGTGCCTGTTGTCCTCTTTCCAGGGAACATAGCCACGCTTACGAAGTACGCGGATGCAGTATATTTCATGTCCTTGCTTAACGCGAGGAACACCTACTGGATAACGCACGCGCAGATGCTTGCTGCGCCGCTGATCAGGCAGATGAAGATAGAGCCGCTGCCCGTAGGATACGTTGTGGTGGCTCCAGGAGGGACTGTCGGATGGGTAGGCGACGTGAACCTGGTGCCGAGGGAGAAGCCGAAGATAGCAGCTGCGCTGGCGCTTGCAGGGGAGCTGCTCGGCAACAGGATAATAGTCACTGACGTGGGCTCGAACCCGCAGCTGCAGGGCAAGGGGCCGGTGCCCCCTGAGATGGTGAGAGCTGTAAAGAGCGCGATATCGGTGCCTTACGTCGTGGCAGGAGGCATAAGGGACGAGAAGACGCTGAAGGAGACGTTGACTAGCGGCGCCGACATAGTGCAGATAGGGACCGCGATAGAGACTGCGACCAACGCAAAGGAGCGCACGAGCTTCTTCTCAAGGATAATAAAGGAGCAGGGGCTCAAGAAGCTCAAGAAGTAGTTGCTGGTTTCATGCGGGAGCTTTCGTCTATAGAGCTAAAGGTGGTAGTGGACAATCTCAGCGCCACAGTGGGGAACGGCTACCTGAGGAAGTTCTACGACCTCGGCAACGGGTCCTTCAGGATAGGCTTCTACTCGGATTCGCAGAACCACATGCTGTACATAAGGCTGGCTGAGGTGATGAACCTGACAGGGTTCGCGGAGGAGGCCGGAGAGGCTACGCAGTTCGCGATGGCCATGAGGAAGAGGATCGAGAATGCGAAGGTGGTTGGCATATCGCAGAAGGGCTCGGACAGGATAGTCATCATAGGATTGGAGGCCGCGGGGAGCAGGCACGACATAATAATCGAGATGTTCGGCAAGGGGAACATGATACTGGCAGACGGCAACGGCACCATAGAGCTCTGCTACAAGAGGCTCGAATACGCGGACAGGGCCATCAGGCCCAAGGAGAGGTACAGGTTCCCGAAGAGCAGCAGCTATCCATTCGAGGAGCTTGACGCGGGCAAGCTGCGCGAGGTTGCAGCGCTCGCTGTCGATGACGGCTCGAAGATGATAGTAGCGCTCTCGAAGTACGTGAACGTCGGGCCGCTGTACATGGAGGACGCGATACTGAGGGCGGGGCTGGACCCGAAGGCGAAGCTGTCGCGCGAAGACGAGGCCAGGATAGCGGGCAGCATCGCAGACCTCTTCGCCAGGATCAAGGAGCCAAGGCCAAGGGCCTACATCGAGGACGGCAAGGTCGTGGACTACGCTTTGGCAGACATAAGGAAGTACGACACCCTCGAGTCCAAGGAGTACGGGAGCCTTGACGCAATGCTTGACGAGCTGCACATGCGGGAGAGGACCGCTGTGGAGGACCCCAGGAAGAGGCGCATCGAGGAGCTTGACGTGAACATAGCCAAGCAGAGGGAGCTTGCCATCAACCTGATGAAGGAGTCGGAGGAGCTCGCCGCAGCTGCAGGGAAGATATATGAGAACATGCACATGATAAACTCAATCATAGGCTCGTTCAGGAGCAGGAAGGGAGTGACGCTGCAGGAGCTGAGGGCCGAGTTCGGGGACATTGTCAAGGGACTTGACCTCAAGAACAAGACGGTAATAATAGAGGTGCGATGATGGATATCAAGGTCGTGATGCTGGGGACATCGGGCTCGCTGCCGACCAAGTCCAGGGGCCTTCCTAGCGCTGCCGTGATATACGAGGGCGAGGTGGTGCTGTTCGACTGCGGCGAGGGGACGCAGATGCAGATGCTGAGGTACGGCGTCAACCCGGCGAGGATAAAGTCGATATTCATAAGCCATGCGCACGGCGACCACATAATAGGCATTGCCGGGCTTGTCAGGAGCATGGCGCTCAACGGCAGGAAGAACGAGCTAATGATATTCGTGCCGAAGGGCTATGAGAGCGTCATAAAATCGCTGCTGTCGTTCGACAGCGCGATGCTCGGCTATCCGATAGCCGTGAAGGGCATAGGCGCTGGCGAGGCCTACAGGACAAAATGGTTCAGCGTGTCCTCGTTCAGGCTGAACCACACGATACCCACACTTGGATACGTGCTGAAGGAGCACGACAGGAGGAAGTTCCTCAAGGATAGATGCACCAGGCTCGGGATGAAGGGCATCATGTACTCGGAGCTCGAGAAGAGGGGCAAGATAACCATTGGCAAGAAGTCGGTAAGGATAGAGGACGTAACGGTTCCCAGGGCTGGAAAGAAGGTAGTATATGCGACTGACACCAGGCCCGTTGCGGCAACTGCCAACGCTGCGGAGGGCGCGGAGCTGCTGATACATGAATCTTCGTACGCAGACAGGGAGAAGGCGCTTGCCGTCGAGAGGAAGCACTCGACCGCTGTCGAGGTCGCCAACCTTGCGAAGAAGGCGAAGGTGAAGGCGCTCCTGCTCACGCACATAAGCGCGAGGTACAGCGACGCGGGCCAGCTGGAGCAAGAGGCAAGGAAAATCTTCAGGAACAGCCGCGCGGCTACAGACGGTTATATTATAACGGTCTGACCACATCTTTCACTTACGGAGGCATAGTCTAATGGTAGGACATCGCCTTTACACGGCGAGGGCATGGGTTCGATTCCCTTTGCCTCCATTTCTGGGCATTCACGGCCCGATACTGAATAGTATATAAGGTAATGCTTCCCAAGCATTATGACTAGAGGTCATATAATGAAAGGGAAAGTAAAGATGTTCAACGCAGAGCGTGGCTTCGGTTTCATAACCGGAGATGATGGAAAGGATGTCTACGTGCACAAGACTGCAGTAGAAGGAGGAGCTTCACTTGCCGTCGGAGACGCAGTGGAGTACGAAGTAGAGGAAGGAGAGCGCGGACCTAGGGCCAAGAACGTCAAGAAGATCTGAATAGACCCTTGCCATAATGTTTTTAATTGGCCTAGCGCAGCTTTCGGAAGCGGTTTTCCTTCACAGCGCCATTTCAGTATAGTCGGAGCCTAGCGCGCGCACGAGCTTCCTTGCCTCATGCAGGGGCACTCTCCTTGGCGCCTTGATCGCCTTGGAGGAGTCTGGCCTTGTTGCGATTATCAATATGCAGGTGGCGCTGTCGCACCATGCGATGTCCATCGAGATCCTGCCGTTGGACAGCTTCTTCGCCCTCCACTGCACGGTCCTGAAGTCAGGAAGGTTGGGCCATCCGGCATCGGAGAAGAGGTCTAATGTCATCCTGTAACCAGCCCGAAAACGGATTTCGCCGCAAGTATGCCGAGTATGAGGCATTCGGCGTGCAGCGGAGGCCTGCCCGGTCCCCTCTTGGCCGCATCGCCGCGGCTCTCGGCGCTGCCGATGAGCGCGTTCGATACGAAGATCCTCGCATGCTTTGGTTCCAGTATCATGGTTTATTCCGAGTAATTATTGGACGGGCCTTTTTTAAATATCTCGGATTGGCAACATGATAGATGCGCATGAAAAGGCCCTCTGCAAGAGGCGGGAATTCCGGGGCGATGCTTGTCGCGGCCCTTGCCTTCATCCTTGTAGTGCTTGCGATCTGGTTCTCGTCGCAATATTCGCGGGGCTCCAGGTATTCCGGTGTGCCTGGGATGATGGATTACGGAAACGGGTCGGTGCAGGGGATGATGCAGTACTATTGGAACAGCCATGGCAGCAGCTATGCGTCGCTGAACTCGAGCCGGCTGGGCGAGTTGGTCTCTTCGGAGTCCGCTGCAATCGCGTCCAACAACACGCTGCTGTTCAACGGCAGCGATGTCAGGGTCGTTGTCATGATGGGGCCTATGGATGATAACCAGAGCATGTATTCGTTCGTGATAGACAACATGACGAATCCTACCCTTGAGTTCAGGAAGGGCGCCAACGTCACGTTCCTGATCATCAACATAGACACAGATGCCGTCCATTCGCTCACACTTACAGGCCAGCAGCCGCCTTATGCGCAGTACACTATGCCTATGATGATGCATTCGTACGGAACGAGCATGATGCTTGCTCCTGAGAGCTCCGGAGGGTTTGCGGGCCAGAGTATCTCCTTTGTCGCAGAGCAGGGCATGTACTACGTGTGCACGGTGACCGGCCACGCACAGAAGGGCATGTACGGAAGGATAATTGTTGACTAGCATGCAGGCGATGCACATTTACATAGGCGCGGCTCTCCTAGCAGCGACGCTGCTGGGGTCGTATCTGGGATTCCTTAACGGAGCTGCACAGCGCCTCAGCAACGATCCTAGGGTGTTTTTCGGGACTATGGTAGAGCCAGGATTGACGGCGCAGACACTGACGGGCCTTCACGTCCTGTCTGACGAGGGATGCGGCATAGACCCAAAGACGCAGCTTAACAACTGCACAGCAGGCATAAGCACGCCTAACGGTACGATACATTTCAACTATGAGCACGATATGATGCTGAAACCGTGTCTTTCGGACGGAGACATTGTCACGCTGAGGATAAATGGTGACGGGACTGCGGTGGTGACAAGGGCGTATAGGGCAGATGGAGGTGTCTGATATGGTAAAGGTCACGCACAGAACGAGCAAGAAGATTGGGGCGAAGGAATGGAAGGCCGTGTCAGTTGCATTGGGAATCATGCTAGTATTTGCGGTCTCGTATATCATTGGCACATCTTTTCCGCTTTTATCGGACTCTTCCGCAGTGTCCACCACGGCTGTTGGGACAGGCGCAGCCCAAAACAGCACGCTGACAGCTGCTGAGAGGGATGCCGTGCCTGCAGGAGACGTAGTCCTGCAGACCAGGTGGGGCGCGTCGATAGAGCGGCTTGTTGCGAGCAACGCCCTCAACGTGTCTTTCCTTAACAGGACGCTTTCAGGAAACGGTCATCCCCTTACCGTAGTTGAAAAGGGCATATTGAACGGAACGTATGAGGGCAATATAACAATGAACAGGAGCGATGCCATGTTCACGTTGCTTGTGCTTTGGGCGCTCGGGATAAACAACAACAATACGATAATAAACAACGGGCCTGTAACGCACAGCGGTGATCCCTACGCCTTTGCGAGCACCGGTGGATACGGCCAGCTCGGCGTGCTTCAGCTAGGCAACCTCAACATAGTGAACCTGTCAGGTTCGCAGCAACTGGTTGCGAACTACACTGCGCAGAACAGCTACAGGCCATGCTGCAACAATCCCACCTTCTTCCCGGACTGCAACCATGGGGCTGCGGCCCTGGGACTGATAGAGTTGATGGCGTCGCAGGGAGCCAGCGAGCAGAGCATCTTCTCTGCACTTGAAAACTTCAACAGTATCCAGTTCCCGCAGCAGTACACGTACCTTGCCGCATACTCTGAAATGCATGGGGCAGAGTGGAAGAGCGTTGATCCGTCTATAGCGATGAGCTACAATTATTCCAGCGCAGCTGGCGCTGCAAGTGCGCTGCAGTACCTCAGGGAGAACGGTCTTGCGCCTGCCGCTGGGGGGACATCGTGCTAGGTGCTTATATGCATGACGCGGGAGATAAGAACATGGGCGGTGCAAGGGCGGTATGCCCTGTATGCAGCATGCTTGTCAGCAGGGAGACGAGATTCGCCTCAACATTCAAACAGCGCAGGTATTACTTCTGCTGCAAGGACTGCAAAGCTGCATTCGATGGCAACCCGTTCATGTACATGAATGTATGACGTTTGGTGGAAATATGGCTAAACAAGCGTTTTCGGAGATAAACGTGAAGGCTGCTGCCATTACCGGAGCAATCGTAGGTTTCCTGTGCTGGCTGATGGCCGCGCTGTTCGGATACGGCGGCTATGGCATGATGGGCTACGGGAGCGGTTATGGGATGGGCATGATGTACGGTGCATACCCAGCATACGGTCTGCTGGTCGTGGTTTTTGGCGTCGTCCTCGGCGCATTTGTCGGGGCTGTGATAGGAGTCTCGTACAACTGGGCCCTGAAGCTGAAGTAGGTGCTATGATGAAGGACCCGGTATGCGGGATGGAGGTCAAGGAGAGCTCCGGCTTCAGGAGCGAGTACAGGGGCAAGAAATATCTCTTCTGCTCGGCATCGTGCAAGCAGGCTTTCGAGAAGGAGCCTGGGAGGTACGCGAAGGGTTAGCTGCGCCATGGAGTATAAGTGCACTATATGCGGGCTGCATTACAGGAGCAGGGAGCTGGCTGACAGATGCTACGCATGGTGCTCTGCGCACCACAGCTGCAACCTTGAGATAGGCAGGCAGTCGATGGAGGCCGAAAGGCACGTCTGGGTGAGATGAGTGGCCACTGATCCGGTATGCGGTATGTATGTCGATGAGAAGAGCACGGAGCTGGACAGCGTGCGCGAGGGCAGGAAGTACTATTTCTGCAGCACAAGCTGCAAGCTCCAGTTCGACAAGCCTGAGCTTGAGATGAGGACCCTGAGACGCGCCCTCATAGTCTCATGGCCGCTGACAGCAATAGTTGCCATGCTCACGTACGTACTGCACGTTGGATATAGCGGCTATGCGATGCTTGCGCTGGCCAGCATAGTCCAGTTCTATGCCGGGCAGAGGTTCTATGCGGGCATAATCGATGCGGTGAAGAACAGATCTGCAAACATGGATACGCTTATAGCGATAGGCACAAGCGCGGCGTGGATGTACAGCACAGTCGTCGTGCTCTTCCCTGCAGCCTTCCCCACAGGCGGCATCTATTTCGACACGTCGACGATAATCATATCGCTAATACTTACCGGAACTTACATGCAGAGGATTGCTGAGGAGCGGGCGTCCAATGCTGTATCCGCGCTAGTGGCGATGCAGCCGAAGACAGCGCACCTGGTAAAGGGAAGCAGGATAACGGACGTCCAGATAGAGCGTATCAGGGAAGGCGATGTGCTCCTTGTCAGGCCTGGCGAGAGGATACCTACGGATTCCGTTGTCGTTGAAGGCGAAAGCTCAGTTGACGAGTCGATGATCACGGGCGAGAGCATACCTGTCACAAAGAGAAAAGGTGATAAGGTTATAGGAGGGACCATAAACTCCACCAGTTCGCTGAGGATAAAGGCAACGAAGGTGGGCGAGGACACAGCGCTGGCGCAGATAGTGAGGATAGTCAGGGATGCGGCTTCGAGCAAGGTACCGATACAGAAGCTTGCCGACACAGTATCGTCCTATTTCGTCCCGACAGTGGTGCTGATAGGCGTTGTGGCTGCGCTTGCATGGTATTTCGTGGGAGGAGTTGGGCTCAACGTTGCCTTGCTCATATTCGTAAGCGTGCTTATCATCGCATGCCCGTGCGCGCTTGGCATTGCTACTCCTGCGGCGCTCCTTGTCTCTTCTGGAAAGGCCGCCAAGGAGGGCATACTCGTAAAGAGCGGGGAGAGCCTGCAGACGGCAAGCAGGGTTGATGCGGTTGTCCTTGACAAGACGGGGACGCTTACAAAAGGAAAACCAGAGGTCACCGACATAGTAACGCTCTCGACATACAGCGAGAAGCAGGTGCTCGGGCTCGCTGCAGTTGCCGAGATGAATTCGGAGCACGTGCTCGGCAGGTCGATAGTCGGCAGGGCAGGCAAGGAAAGGATAAGGGCAGAGTTCCCGAAGAGGTTCAGCTATAAGCAGGGTTTCGGGATAACAGCGATCGACAAGGGTGGCAGGAAGATAATGGTAGGCAACAGGGAGCTGTTCGGCAAGGAGCTGCCAGATGGACCTGAGAGAAGGCTCCAGAAGCTGGAGGCTGACGGGAAAACGACGCTGATAGTTGGCGTCGATGGTAAGATAATAGGGCTTATAGCACTGGCTGACGTGCTGAAGGATGACAGCAGGAAGGCCATAGAGGCGCTTCAGGGCTCCGGGAAGGAGGTGTGGCTCGTCACCGGGGATAATGAACGCGTTGCCAAGGCTGTCGCAAGGCAGCTTGGCATAAAGAACGTAATAGCTCAGTCAAAGCCGGAGCAGAAGATGGAGAAGATCGCGGAGCTGCAGAGATCAGGCAAGGTAGTCGCAATGGTGGGAGATGGCGTGAACGACGCTCCTGCTCTTACCAAGGCGGACCTGGGCATAGCAATAGGAGCAGGGACTGAGGTTGCGGTGCAGGCAGGCGGCATAATCCTGATAAGGAACAGCATATACGACGCATACGTTGCGCTGGAGCTGGGCAAGAGGACAATGTCGAAGATAAGGCAGAACCTCTTCTGGGCCTTCGGCTACAATGCAATACTGATACCTGTGGCAGCTGGAGCCCTCATACCCCTGTTTACGATAAGCATCTACAGCTTCCTGCCGCTGCTGGCTGCGTTCGCGATGGCATTCAGCTCCGTTACTGTTGTCACGAACTCGCTCCTGCTTGCAAGGTTCAGGCCGCGATGAATCGTGTCAGAATGCCTGAAGGAGCTCCCCCAGCTTGTCCACCTGCTGGTTCCACCCCATGGCCATTCCCTGAAGCGCTCCTGGAGCCTTTGGCCCTTCGGCCTTGGTGACCACAATGCGCAGCACCATCTTCGTCTTTCCGTTCATGTCCTCGAAATCTACAGTGGTCTCGTTCTCTATGAAGGTGTTGCTGCTCCTGTCCACATCGTCAAGCGCTCCTCCGGTGAATACCAGCCTCTTCATAGGCACTACCTCCTTGAACGTCCCTTTCATGGGCCATTTCATCCCTTCCGCTGGGCCCAGCTCTTTTCCTGCAAGCATCACTATGTAGATCTTGCCATTCTTTCTCGCGTCCCATTCGCACGTCGGGTTCGTCACCCCCTTGGGGCCCCACCATCTCTGCAGTATCTTCTTGTCTGTCCATGCCTTCCAGACAAGATCAACTGGCGCGTCGAAGACGCGCGTTATTGTCAGCTCCTTAGTTTCGTTCGCCATTCCAATCACCTTTTCAGCATTCAGCCTACGGCCTTCTTCACCAATGCCGCGATCCTTGCCTCTTCTGACGCTGTCAGCTTCTTTATAGCGAAGGATGTGGGCCACATTGCGCCCTCGTCAAGATGGGCCTTGTCGCTGAAGCCGAACGTCGCATATCTTGCCTTGAACTTGCTTGCATTCTGGAAGAAGCAGATCACCTTGTCATCCTTGGAATACGCAGGCATCCCGTACCAGGTCCTTGGCGCCAGGGACGGCGCGCTTGCCATCACGACCTGGTGGATCCTCTTGCCCATGCTGCGGTCTGGCTCGGGCATCTGGTTTATCTTCTTGAGCACGGCGCCCTCCCCTTCGCCTGCGCCGCTCTTCCGCTCTTCGAGAGTCTCCTTCATCGCAGCGATCTCCTCCTTCGACAATCCGCTCTTGTTCGTTGCCATTCCATCATCTTTTTTTAGCGCTCTTTTTCTTCTCATCCTCAAGCACCCTGTCAAGTCTGTCGAGGCGTCCGTTCCACATCCTTAGCGTCTCCCTTGACCATTCCCCAATCCTCATGACCGAATCCGGGTTTATCTCGTAGATGTGCTGCTGTGCCCTCTTCTCCATCCTCAACAGCTTTGAATCAAGAAGCACCTTCAGATGCTGGGATATCGCCTGCGGGCTTATGTCGAAGTTGCTGTATATGTCTGTTGCTGATAGTCTCCCCTTCCCAGCAAGTATCTCCATTATCCTCCTTCTCCTGGGCTCTGCAAGGGCGTAGAATGCATCCATAGAGATGTTGTAAAGTTACTACTTAATAAAGTTATTGCTTAAATAAGAGACGATGGAATATGTTGAAGGTTTTTATGTTGCCGTTGTCAGGTGCCCGTCTGCGGAGGATTTGGAGGTGATGCCCTCTGCCTGACGTCGCTCATGAGCTTCGAGTACCTTATCTTCTTCTCCTCGAACCTCTGCTTCTTAGAGGCGCTTTTCGATATCGCCTTCTTTATGACCCTTATCCTCCTCTTCATGAATATCCTGAAGATGTTGCGCTCTGTTGTCTTCAGCCTAGCGAGCATCGCGTCTGACTTCCTGCCGTGCCTCTCTATTATCCTATTGTAGATGCCGACCCGCTGCTCTATGTCCTTTGACAGGAGCTCGAAGTACCTCTGCGCCGACCCAAGGTTCCTCGTCTTCGACGTAAGGCCTATCATCAGCAGGTTGGCGATCTCCCTGTCGAGGAGGTTGCTGTAGCCTATCGCCATCGACTCCATGAGCCTCAGGTATGTCCTGAAGTCTTCCTTAGACATGTGCTTGGCGTTTGCCATTATGTTCGGTATGCAGAGCGCTTCGTAGTCGTAGCCGTTGAGTATCCCGTACATGTTGGATGCATGCTGCTCTATCTCCTCCAGGAGCTTTTTGTTAACGTGCCTCTCGCTTGCATCCATCTTCGACTGCCAGTTGTTCCTAATGACGCTCTTGAGTATGCTCTCGTCCAGTCTCTGGCCGTTGTTCCTCCTTGATACATCGCTGCTGCTGAGATTCAGAGCATTTGCCATTTTCATCAGAGTGGTTGCGCCTTTTTCCGTCTGTACGGTTTCTGATGAAAGAGTAATTGCCATGAATGTTTTTAAAGGCTTGCAGAACTCCTGCCTTCAGATGACGTAGAGCGAGAAGCTCCTGACGAACCTCTTGACGAATATGTAGAAGGGACTCGCATTCCTCTTCACGTCCTTCACCATCTTCTTGTACCTCGACTTCTCCTCAGGTGATAGTTTTCCCTCCTTGACTATCTCCTGCTTCTTGCCGTCGACTATCTGCGTCTCGCGCTTGTTGATTATGTCCTTCCTGACCATCGCGTACCATTCGTCCAGCGTATTCCCGTGCGTCCTTATCATGCTCAGGAAGTCCTTCATCGTTATCTTCCTTCTCTTGCCGGTCCTGTCCTCCTCCGCTGCAGGTATGAGGGCTGCCTTATCGCAGATCTCCTCGATGTCTGCCTGCGAGAAGCCCATCGTTGCTCTTGCGAGCCTGCCGTAGCTTATGTGCGCCAGAGGCATGTTCCTGGTGTTGTACTTGAATGCCTCGCGCCTTGTCGCGTAGTCGGGTGGAGGGATGTATATTGCTTCGCCGAATCTCTTGCTCCTCTTCAATGCAGGATCAATGTCCCAAGGTTGGTTGGTTGCCCCTATGACGAAAAGTCCTTCAGGATTCGTCTCTACTCCGTCCATCTCCTGGAGGAACTGGTTGACAGCCATGCGCATGAAGCTCTGCCCTCCGCCGTCTCCGCCGCCACCGCCGTCTCCGCCGCCCCTCTTGACTCCAAGTGCGTCTAGCTCGTCGAAGAATACTACGCATGGAGCTGCCTTCCTAGCCTGCTCGAATATGGCGTGCATGTTCTTCTCAGTATTGCCTGCGTACATGTCCACTATCTCGTTTATCCTCGCAATCAGCACGTTGGCGCCGGTCTCCCCACCTATTGCATTTACAAAAAATGTTTTTCCACACCCCGGCGGGCCGTAGAAGATGACGCCGAGGCCCAGCTTCTTGCCGTACGCCTTCAGCAGCTCAGGCTTCTTTATCGCAAGTATTATGTTCTCGTGTATCAGCTTCTTCTCCCTCTTCATGCCCACTACGTCCTTGAAGTTGATCTTCGACTTGTGCCACTTGACCTTCTTGATCTGGCCGTCCTCGGTCTGCGTCTCCTTTATCTCCGCAGTGGAGCTCTCAGCCTCGGGATGCCTCTTGGACTTGCTCTTCAGCTGCTCCAGCCTGGCCTTCGCCTGCTCGTACTTCGGGTTCTTGGCCAGTGCCGCCTGGTACCATTCCTTTGCGCCTTCGTAGTCCTGCTGGTACTCCGCTATTATCCCCATGACGTACGGCGCGTCGTAGCTCTCAGGCTCTATCTCGAGAACGTGCTCAGCGTCCCTTGTGGCCTCCTCGTACTTGTTGAGTATCGCATAGGAGAGTGCCCTGTTGAAGTATGCGCTCGAGTATTTCGGATCCTCCTCTATCGCCTGCGAGTATAGGTCTATCGCCTCCTCGAACTTGTTGTCCTCGAAGAAGGTTCCAGCCTTCTTGTAGAGCTCCTTAGCCTTCGGATTGCCGGTGTCCTTTTTCTGCTGCTCTGAGCTCTCCTTCTCTTCTGCTGCCAAAGCTATCACTACTACCTCTTTATTGTGGTTTATATACTTTTTTAGCCCTCTCGTCGAGAAGCAGGTTGAGCCGTTTGTCGACCTGCGATATGTGCTTCTCTTCCCTCGGGACGTTGCCCAGCGAGCATGCCTGGAACCTCTTTGCCAGCGCCCTAGCCTTCAGGTTCAGCGCCTTCAGGTTGTCGCCCTTGATCTTGAACTCGCCGTTTATCTGCTTAACGACCAGTTGGCTATCAGAGAAGAGCCTTATCTCGTTCTGTAAGCCGTAGAGGTTCCCTGCAGCCTCCAGGGCCGCTATTATCGCCAAGTACTCAGCTTCGTTGTTGGTCCTTACGCCGTTGTAGAACTCCTTCTCGATGAGCGTCTTCCCCTTGTCGTCAAGCATCTGGTACCCTGATGCGCTCTCTCCCGGATTGGACCTTGAGGCGCCGTCGGTGTATATCGTTATCAGCATCATATCACGAGAATATACTGGATATAAATTTATTAGCGTGCCCAGTATGATGGGGTTTATGACCGACAAGCTCTACTGGAGGGATCCATACCTTCACGCATTCGATGCGGAGGTAGTCAGGACGCACGGGAATACGCTCGTATTGGACAAGACCGCTTTCTATCCGACCAGCGGAGGGCAGCAGAACGACACAGGCAAGATAATCCTTGAATCCGATGAGTTCAGTGTCACCGATGTCAAGGAGGAGAACGGCGAGATATTCCATACGCTGGACAAGGAATGCGTCATAAGGCCAGGGACAACGGTTCACTGCTCGATAGACTGGGACAGGAGGTACAGGCTCATGCGCCACCATACCGCTCTCCACATAATCATAGGCATCATAGTCACGAAGTACGACCCCAACGGCAGGAGCACCGGAGGCCAGATATACGAGGACAGGGCGAGGATGGACTTCGACGTCGAGGGCTTCAACAGGGAGATGGCGGAAAAGATAATAGCCGATTCTAACGCGGTGGCGCTTGAGGACAGGAAGGTGACAGCGAAGTTCCTGAGCCAGGAAGAAGCAAGGTCCATACCTAACCTGTCCAGGACCATGCCAGGAGACGACCTTCTCAAGAGCCTCGACACCATACGAGTGATAGAGATCGAGGGATTGGACATCCAGAACGACGGCGGCACCCACGTCCAATCGACCAAGGAGGTGGGCACGATAAGGCTGACGAAGTTCGAGAACAACGGCAAGCACAGCAAGCGCATAGGCATAACACTTGATCCGCTCTAGAATAAGCATTAAATAAGTATCCGCAGCATTTCAATCAGGCGATTAGTGATTTCAATGGGATTCTTCGACCTATTCGGAAAGAAGGACGTATCAAAGGACCTCGGCAGGCAGATGCCGTACGCGATAAAGACCGAGCTCGTGCCATACAAGATGAAGGCAAACGTCAGGAGCAGCTCAAGCCTAAGGATAAGCCTGAAGAACCAGACGGGAGAGCCTGTCGTGAGCTCTGTGGTAGTTGAAGTTCCTGAGAGGATAAGCCTTGACGAGACCGGGTTCACCAAGCAGAAGGAGGTAAGGCTCGGAACGCTCGCGCCTGACGAGGAGAAGGACGCGATAATAGGGCTTTTCGGAGATTCTGGGACGGACAAGGGGGAGTACACGCTCACCATAACAGCGTTCGTCCATTACAGGGATTATGCGCATGTCCTCAACGCGATGAAGAAGAGGACAATAGTTGAAGCAGTGTAGTTTAAATATCAGGAAATTTCATCTGCTTTTGTTTGACATGGCGAGCAACATAGCAGATGCGCGCGATCATCTACTTAGATCAAACGCCGCGAGGGATAGGGGCGCTTTCGAACTGGCGGCAAGGCATGCCTACAGGTCTTCAGCGGCCTTATCTAGGGAATCGCTCGACTGCTTCAAGGTGGGAAGACTGGAGAAGGCCAAGGAGTTGAGTTGGCTCAGGAGGAGGATTGAGGATAGGGGAGTGAGGCTTTCGCAAAAGGCATGCAGCTGGTAGTCAGCTCTCACGCTTCCTGTTTCTTAGAAGGCTGCTGCTCTTCCGGTTTCGGCTGCGGTGGCGGCTCCTCGTAGCTGCTGTTCGTCACCTTGTCCATCGTCGTGGTTATCTCCTTGGCTATGGAGGTGCCCTTGTTGGTGAGGTAGAGCCTCTTCATCCTTCCGTGCCTCTCTGTCTGTATTATCCCCATCTGCTCGCACTTGTTGATGAACTTTGTCGTGTGTATGTACGTGACCTTGGCCTCCTTCGCGAGGTCCGCAATGTGCCATTCCCTTGAGGCGTTGCTCAGCGTGAGGAGTAGCCTGACCTGCTTATCCTTGAAAAATAGGGTGCCAATCGAGTCTGCCATGGCGAAAACCCGTCGTCGCAACTGGGATATGGATATATAAATATTAAAGCATTTGTATATTTGCTCGAGAATGGTGCTGATATGGTAAAATACGTTATAGCAGAGCAACTTGTAGGGAAGGAAGTTGTGACAAGCGATGGGTTTGATGTTGGCAAGTTCGTTGACGCTGAAGTCAACGAGACGAACGGCAAGCTTGCGGCTCTTGTGATAGAGCCGAATGTCGACAGCGAGTTCGTCAACAAGCTCAACGTGAAGGGAGGGAAGCTCAGCGTGCCATATTCAAGCGTCATGGCTGTCAACGACTTCATAGTTGTTGACAAGAAGGGTTTCTGATAACCAAGGTGTTAGGATAATAATCGCCGGCGGCGACGAAGCCGGTAGAGGCGCTGTTTTTGGACCCCTTACTGTAAGCGTCGTGAGCATAAGCAAGGGCAAGGAGGCAAAGCTCTCAAGGATCGGGGTCAGGGATTCCAAGCTGCTCACCAGGAGGAAGCGCGAGTTCCTTGTTGATGAGATACATTCGATTGCTGAGGATGTCAAGGTATACAAGATAGGCAACGACGAGATAAACAGGGCTATGCAAGGAGGCATGTCGCTAAACGAGCTGGAGGCGCTCAACTTCGCGAAGTTGATAGACTCGCTAAAGGAGTACCCTTCCAAGATATACCTTGACTCGCCTGATGTAGTATCGGAGAGGTTCGGGATACGGGTGAGCCTCTTCTCGAACCTGAGCATGAGGGTCTTCGGGACCAAGGTGAAGGCAAAGACACCTACTCCTGAGATAAACCAGAAGAGGATAACGCTGATTGCTGAGCACAAGGCGGATCTGAGGTATCCCGTGGTCTCGTGCGCGAGCATAATGGCGAAGGTGGAGCGCGACGACGAGATAGACAGGATAAAGGAGAAGCTGGGCATAGACATAGGCTCTGGCTATCCGTCCGACATGAAGACGGTTGACGCGCTGAGGACGTACCTGAAGGACAAGACTGTGACACCTTACATACGCGAGCGCTGGAAGACCATAGACATCATAAGGCAGCTCAAGATAAGCGACTTCCTAGAGAACGGAGATCAGTAGTTGAACTGCGCCATCTCCTTCTTGTGCCTGCCGAGGACCTCGTGCGCGTAGAACGATATCGCGAGTATTATCGCGAAGCCCAGTATGCCTATCAGGAATGAATAGACGAAGGCCTCCCTTGAGGCTATCTCGGCTATCATCACTCCCGCTATGGGTGCCCCCAGCGCGGCGCCTATGAACCTGAATACGGTGTTCATCGACGTCGCGAGGCCCATGTCTGCCGGGTTGACGCTGAATACGAGGACGTTTATGAGAGATACCTGGAGCATCGACAATCCTGCGCCCACTATAGCGGCCCCGAATATCAGCATGAGCGAGCTGTGCACGTACGCAGACACTGCAAAGCCAAGTATCGTTATTATGGCGCCTATGTAAAGGAATGGCTTAGTGCCGATGCGCGATACCGACCTTCCGACAATCGGCGCCATTATTATGTTTGTTATCGCGAACGGGACCAGGGCAAGCCCTGTCTGGGATATGTCGAAGCCGTATCCCAGAGGTGCAGGAGACTCGAATTCGTATGCGTATGCCTGGTAACCGAGGAAGAAGCTCAGCCCGACTACTAGCACTATCAGGTTTGATATCAGGATGTTCCTCTTCCTTAGCATCGGGAAGTCGATGACAGATGCTCTGTCCTTCCTGTCGAACTTGAGGAAGGCCGCAAGCGAAGCCAGGCCTATGGCCATCAGTGCAATCATCGGCATCGATGTCCATCCTATGGCCGTGCCTTCGGACAGCACGAAGACCAGCGCAGCTAGCGAAACTGCAAGCAGCACCGCCCCCAGGTAGTCGATCTTTATGTTGGGCTTCAGGTACTTCGACTCCTTTATGTATATCAGTATCAACGCCGTGAATATTGCTACGAAAGGCAATGCGGTATGATACGTGGTCTGCCAGCCGTACGCATTCGATATCGACGCGCCTATCGGAAGGCCTATGGCCGCACCGACGCCGAACATGGCGCTGAGCATGCCCTGCGCCCTTGGTATCTCCTCCCTTGGGAACTGCTCCCTGACCAGGCTCATCGCGAGGGGGAATATGGTAAGCCCTATGCCCTGTATGAACCTTGCCACGAATATGAACGGGAGATTGGGGGCGAAGCCCGTTATGCCGACTGCGACAGTGTATATGGGAAGTATGTATGTGAGCATCTTCTTCTTGCCGTATATGTCTGCAAGCCTGCCGACTATGGGATTCAGCGCTATGCCGGATATGAGGTAAAGGGAGAGTATGAGGCTTATCTGTGCAGGAGTCGCGTTGTAGCTCCTGGCTATCGATGGCAGCGACGGCACCAGCATCGTCTCTATGTACATGACGATTATGATGAAGCCTGAGAAGAGTATAAGCGCCTTTCTGGCGTAGGCCTTGTCGTATGTCTCAGGTTGTTCCAATTGACCACTTCTGTATAGGAGTAACGCGATATGCTCTCATGGAGAATTAATAAATGATGGCCATCAATTAGATGTAGAAGTGGGGCTATGGCGGTTCTTGGAATAGGCGATGCGCACGATTCGGGAGCCGCGATGGTAGGCAACGGTTCGGTGGTCTGCGCGGTAAACGAGGAGCGCTTCACCAGGAACAAGAACGAGTTCGGCTTCCCGTACGATTCGGTAAGGCACATCCATGGGCTCGGACAGGATACAGATGCCATAGCGCTTGCATGGATAGGGGGCAACGCGCTGATATCCAGGCTCGTGCCCAGATGGGGATCGCTGAGGAGGAGGATGTGGAGGAGGGAGGTGCCCAAGCCATCCAGGATCGGCATGCACCTGTCAAATCTCGCGTACAGGCTGATACAGGACCAGCACCCGAGGAAGATGTGGGAGCTTGCTGGCGCGTACGTAGGTATGAGAACGGTAAGGAAGAGGCTAGGAGGGATCTCGAAGGAGCTCGCCGGAAAGAAGGTTTACATGATGGAGCACCACCTTGCGCACGCATCCTCTGCCTATTACACTTCAGGATTCAAGGAGGCTCTGGTCATCACCCTTGACGGGGCCGGGGACGGTCTCAGCGGCACAGTGTCGGTAGGGAGCAACGGCGATATAACCAGGCTGGCGGAGTTCAGGGCCAGCGCAAGCCTCGGCATACTGTACGGAGCAGCCACCATCGCCTGCGACATGAGATATGGGGAGGACGAGGGCAAGCTGATGAGCCTCGCGGCTTATTCTTATCCCAAGAGGATAGACGAGCTGGCCAGGATATGCAGGTACGACGCAAGGAGCAGGCAGCTCGTATCCGACATAGGCACCAGGAACGAGTTCCTGCTCGCAGAATACATGAAGGACCACATACTCTCGCATGTGGAGAGGGAGCAGTTCGCGTATGCGGTGCAGGCGCACGTGGAGGAGCAGGTGCTGAAGATAGTAAAGCAGTGGATAGAGGAGACAGGGATACACAACGTTGCAGTCGCAGGGGGCTTCTTCTCGAATGTGATAACCAACATGATGATAGAGCGCCTTCCGGAGGTCAAGAGCCTTTTCGTGTTCCCGCACATGGGAGACGGAGGCTTGTCGCTCGGCGCAGCCGCAGGCATCGATTTCATGCTCAACGGGAAGTTCAACGCAAGGCAGATAGAGAGCGCGTACTTTGGCCCTTCGTACACCGACGGGCAGGTAGGCAAGGCAGTCAATGAGGCGGTAAGGGAGAATCCGCAGGAGCTCGAGTATGAGGAGGTATCGGATCCGGCGAGACATGCTGCTGACCTCATCGCTGAGAACAGGATAATACTGTGGTTCCAGGGGCCCATGGAGTACGGACCGAGGGCACTGGGCAACAGGAGCGTGCTTGCCCTTCCTTCGGATCCCGAGAACAGGAACAGGATAAACTTGATAATAAAGAAGAGGCCGTATTACCAGCCGTTCGCGAGCACTGTGCTTGAGGAGGACGCCGAAGAGCTGCTTCAGGATTATGCGCATGCGAACAGGTTCATGACAGGGGCCAATGTCGTAAGGGAGGAGTACAGGCTAGCCATGTCAGCAGCATCGCATGTCGACCATACCACGAGGCCGCAGATACTCGGGGACGAGAACCCGATGTACAGGAGGCTGATAGAGCATGTCAGGAGGATGACCGGCACGGGAGCGGTGCTTAACACGAGCCTGAACAAGCACGGGAAGCCGATGGTCATGAGGCCTGAGGATGCTCTCTGGACGCTGATGAACACTGGAGCCGATACGCTGGTCATAGGGAAATTCGTGGTCAGGAAGAGGAAGCGCATCGGACAATCAGGCGATAGCGAAGGGGGCATACCTGCAAGACAGACAGCGACAGAGTAGTCCTCATATTCTTCGCGCGAAGAGGAAGCCGAAGTAGACCTTCCTGTTCGCAAGGTACGTTGGCGGCTCGACGCTGACCGAGAATCCGGCGCTCTCGAGCTTCTCCTTCAGGTTCCTGTATCCGTTATGGTACTCTATCATCATCTTGGAGAACTTCCGCAACGTGCCCTTGTCCGCTCCAATGATTATGCCGTATTCCGAGCCCTCGCAGTCGATCTTCAGCAGCGCATCTTCGAGTCCGTACCTTTTGACGATCCCCTCGAGCGTGACCATGCTTATCCGCTTCCCTTTGCCGAAGTCGCGGATGGAGCTCAGCTCGTCGCTCTCGAAGCCCTCGTTCACTGCTATCGTGCAGTTTCTCGCGCCGCAGCCCTCGTTAAGCAGGGTTATGCGGTTGGACATGCCGTTAAGTCGTATGTTCTTCCTTGCTATCCTGAATGAGTACGGGTATGGCTCGAACGAGTAGACGTGCCTGGCGCCGTTCATGGCGAAGTATATCGCAGTGTCGCCTATGCACGCCCCTATGTCCACAATCTCCTTGCCATTTGGCTTCAACCACTGGTACTGGTCCAGCATGAACTGGTCAGTGACCAGCTGCACCACGTCCAGCAGCTGCTTGCCGTTGGCGTACGAGAAGCGCACAGTCTTGCCTAGGTAGTCCACGCTGCATATTCCGTTCCCTATGGACTCGAACGTTCCTCTGCTTGGCAGCAGGAGCTTGCGCAGCCTCAATGCGTATGAGGATATCCCGCGCCTCCTGCTGTTCGCCCTTCTCAGCCGTATCTTCACTTCGGTCCTGGCCCCGCCCTTTAGCAGCAGTATGTCGTACCAGTTGTCTATTACAGGATACGTGACTATCGCGTAGCTTATGCTGAGGTTGACCGCCCTTACCAGGAACATGATCCTTGACACTAGGATGTCAGCCAATCCGATGTTGCTTCTGTTGCTTCTCATGAAGACCGGGCTCCTGATTATTTTTTAAGTTATAGGAAGATAGTTAAGGATATGAGAAAGAGAGGTAGGAGTGCACGCACCGGTGCGCCGCGCCATAGGCTTTTCCTTTTCGCTCTCGGCCTTATAGTGGCATGCGCAGTTGTCTACGAGATAGCGATGGTGGAAGGGCCTGCGTACTTCGGCGACGATTCTGTCTATACCTACTATGCAAACGTGGCAGCCAATGGAAGCTTCCACGAGTATGCGACGGACATATTCAGCTTCAGGCTCCTGAGCATATTCCCTATCGCGGTCTTCTTCAAGCTCTTCGGAATCAGCGCCCTCAGCAGCGCCGCATGGGCGATAACCGCGTTCGCAGGCGCGATAGTCATAACGTTCTGCATAGGCAGGGAGCTCTACAACGATTACGCAGGCCTGCTTGCTGCGCTTCTCATGGGCTTCTTCCCGCTCATGACTGTTCTGGCAGGGACCCCAAGCCCCAACATGGTGGAGGCGCTCGTGACCGGCCTTGTGATGCTGTCCGTGATAAGGGCGCAGAGGAGCAGGTCATGGCTGTGGTACTTCCTCTGCGGAATCTTCGTAGTTGCGGCTCCGCTGACGACCCCTGCAGGCGCGATAATAATCGTGGTGCTGGCAGTATACCTGGCTGCGGAGCTTGTCATGGGCAGGATAAGGCTCGACAGGACCAGCGCATACCTCATTTACGGGCTGCTTGCCGCAGGGGCATGCCTCATGGCCTTCAACTACGGCAATGCTGGAAGGCCTTTCATAACGATAACCGGGACCGCTGCAATATACAGCACTGCCGGCACCGCCGTCGAGGGCATACTGATCAACACCAATCCGTACTTCTACTTCAACACCATGTTCCCTTACAGGATAATCTCTGTGCTGGGAAACGCGGCGCATTACGGGATCCTGAACCCGCTGTCCATATGGAGCGCTATCTACTCGTCGAACCACAACAACGTTGGGTTCTACTTCTACGCCTTTGTGCTCTCCTCGTTGTACCTACTCGCAAGGAAGGAGAAGCGGGCTTACGTACCGTTCGTATGGTTCGGTGTCGCTTTCCTCTACCTGGAGTTCGGACCGATATACTTCAGGCTCTTCCCGTTCGAGTACATAGTGACGCACAGGCTATGGAGGTATTTGACCATAGTCAGCGTCCCGACAGTGCTCCTGATTTCAATGGGCATCGTAAGGTTCGTCCATGACAACAGGAGGAAGGCAAGGAGATACGCAGCGCTGTCGGCATCAGCCGCAATCGTCTGCCTGCTGGTGCTGAGCGGGCTCCAGATAAGCCTGTATTGGCACAGCGTGGTCAAGTACCAGACATACGACCAGAGGAGCATAGCCAACTACATCACGACCCTGCCGGACAGCACAGGCATATACTACGAGTCGGGGTTCGCCGACGTGCTCGTTTATACTGGATACGACAACATGAGCAGGTTCCATGCGTACGACAGCATAAGGGACTGCAGGGGCATACCCAGCAATGTCTACGTGATAATACCGAAGTACTACTCGGCGTTCAACCTGAACTACACCCCCGATCCCGTCCAGTGCCCTTACTGGAATCTCGTCCTTTATCCAAGTTATCCTGACAGCGTCACATCTGCAGTCCAGGCAGCAGGCATGCCTTTCCAGGCGAAGCTGTATTATACCGGCAATGCGACAGCTGCGGCAGGCTGATGCGTTCGGACGAAAGCCTTAAGAATCAGGCAATGGGTCTAGATTCGTGCAGGTGGGGCTTATGGGAGTCAGCACAAGGACCGTAGTGGCTGTGTACGGCACCGCGTTAGCAGTTGCAGTAGCCTCGGGAGCCTATCTCAGGCATGCCGTAAGGGATGGCAGCCACAGGGCTGTCGCTGCAGTGCATGCGGTAGCTGCCAAGGAGGTCGCGAGAAAAGATCCGGTAAAGAAGGACCCGACTGCGAAGACCGCTTCGGGGGCCTATGACAGCATAAGCCCCGTATCGCAGCTCAGCGGCGTGCGGATATTATACCCGAACCAGAAAGGGCATGACGCGATAAGCATGCATGGGTATACGGTCGTTCTGGCGGCCGTCGGCACGACCTCGGTCAATGGGCAGGCTGTCAGTGCAGCCGCATTCGATGTCTACGAACCCAATGGCGCATCTTACCAGAGGTCGGTTGCGGAGGGCACCGAGTCCTACATGGAGTTCCCGGCAACGTCACAAAACCAGACAAATCCGGTAATAGGCATCTTCGTGTCGAAGGTGACGCTCGGCAGCCGTCAGTCAGCAGCGGTGCAGATGAAGTTCCTTGCCGACACAATAAAGCCAGGCAGCGGAGCAAGGGATTCCAACACAGGAGCGCCGTGCACTCCTGCGGACCCCCTGTGCCTTTGAGATGACAAGCGCTTTAAGCTTTTCCTGCCAGATAGTTTCCGGGATAAAATGGCAAAAGTATCTATAAAGGGATTGGCAATAGCCGCAGGGACGACCTGGGGCCTGGGAGTTGGAGGGGCAGGATTTCTGGCTATGTTCGGCTGGGGCGGAGCCTTCGTGAGCACGCTCGGCTCGCTGTACATAGGATACAGCGCAACGCCGCTCGGAGCGCTGATAGGCCTCGTTTTGGGCTTCATAGACGGAGCCATAGCAGGAGCGATAACAGCATGCGTCTACAACTACGTGACAAAGGGAAAGGATAAGTGAATATTACGGGGGGCCCGTGATTTGAACACGGGTCGCAGCCTCCCGAAGGCTGAAGCCTGACCAAGCTAGCAGAGCCCCCCTTAAAGTATGATTGCGTTTTTCTTCCCTACGAGCACGTCGTCCTCTATCCTCACGCCGCCGAATCCCGGGACATATACTCCTGGTTCTACTGTGACGACCATCCCGGCCTTAAGCCTTTGGTTGTTGCCCGGATACAGGCCGTCGCCGTCGTGCACCTCTATCCCTAGAGAATGGCCAAGAGAATGTATGAACCTTCCCTTGTACCTCCCTTTTGCGAAGCCGTCTATGTAGTCGCGTGCGGCCTTGTCCACCTTTGACGCGACTGTTCCTTCCTTTATCATTGATATGGCTATCCTTTGCGCCTCCTTGACGACGTTATACATCTCCTGCTCCCTTGCGTTGGCCTTTGCCTTTCCCCTGAATATGAATGTACGGGTTATGTCTGAACAGTAGTTGCGGAACCTTGCACCAGCGTCTATCAGCACGAAATCCCCTTCCTTGAGCTTCGTGTTGTCAGGCATGTGGTGCGGTATCGACGCGTTCCTGCCGAAGCACACTATGGTGCTGAAGGAAGGGCCCTCTGATCCGAGCGTACCTGATATGTAGTCGAACTCTGCGGCAATCTGCTTCTCTGTTATGCCAATCTTCAGCTTTGTCTTTATCATTGACATTGCCGTCTTTGTTATCCGTGCCGCCCTCTTTATGTTTGCGGCCTCTGCCTGGTCCTTTACCGACCTTGCCTTTGAGAAAGCCTCTGAAGCGTCTATTATCTTCCTGGGCTTGTACGTCTTCCTTATCCTGTTGTAAAGGCTCGCTGGAAGGAAGCCCTCGTTTATCCCTATTACCTTTCCCTTTATCGCCTTTGCAAGCAGGCCTTTGAGCTGCCTCGAGCTCACGACCTTAGTGACCTTGAGCCCCGCACCCCTCTGCTTCATCGCGTCCTCGTACTCCAGGGAGTTCGTGAACAGCTCTATCCCTTTTCTCCCGATTATCAGCGAGTTCCCTTCGAACAGCCCGCTCGAGAACCCAGTCATGTAGGTGAAGTTAGGGTCACGGCTTCCTGTGTTGATCAGGATTATGCGGCTTACCCCTTTGCAGTTCGCGAAGACCTTTGATACTCTCCTGAGTAAAACGTTTATCTTGACACCTTTTAATATCTGAGCTGCTTATTCTGTAATGAGGGCTTAGGATTTATAAGGGTGCTAAATGATGGCAGGCATGGATGTTGTAAGGTCCATAGCAGTCTACAAGAACATGAGAGATCCGTCCCTGCTCAAGTACTACTACAAGTTCAAGGCACTGGAGCATCTTTCCGGCAATGACGTGCAGGGATCGTCCCCTCCAGACATATTCGTTGGCAGGTTCGGGTACCCGAACGTAAACATAGGGCCGATGGTGCCGCCGCAGTTCGGCGACACCTCCATAATGAGCACTCCCGAGAGATGGGTCGGCAAGAGCATACCCGAGATAGTGGAGATGAGGTCGATGCTGATAAGGGGCATGTACAGGACCAAGGTCACCAACGCCGATAATGGAAGGATAGAGGAGATGGTCAAGGAGCTTGCCATATCGGACAAGTACAGCGGGGTCACAGAGACGTTGGCGCACAGGCCCGTGCTCAGGATGAGCTTCGATGAGAACAGCCAGCCGTACGGGCCGAGCGCTACGCTCAAGGACATGCGCATAGACAACACTACTGTAAACCAGAAGGTGGAGAGCGCCTACCGCGATACGGCGATGCCTGCGAAGGATGCCATCATAGAGCTCTACGAGAAGGATGTGCTTGTATCGAAGATCCAGAAGGCGTTGTCCGCAGGAGTGCTGGGAACTGGGAAGAACAGGAAGTTTGTGCCTACCAGATGGAGCATAACCGCTGTAGACGACACACTGGGCAAGTACAAGCTCAAGGGTGTCAAGGAGTATGACAGCATAGACTGCATAAGGGTATACCCTAACAACGCGCTTGACAACCGCTGGCTGGTCATAATGTTCCCAGGAGCTTGGGAATACGAGCTTGTAGAAGCTTGGTATCCGAAGACCTCTTGGAATCCGGACGGCAAGTCCATAGACATATACTCATCGTACGAGCCTTTCACAGGCAGAACCAAGTATGCAGAGATAGGCGGCTGCTACTACGCGGCGAAGCTCGCTTCCACAGAGCTGCTCGACAAGATGGAGAAGCAGGCAAGAGTCGTCATACTCAGGGAGGCGCACGAAGGCTACATAATGCCTGTAGGAGTCTGGAACGTAAGGGAGCACGTAAGGGAGGCATTGAGAGGAACACCGCTGTACTTCGAGACTAGGGAGCAGCTCTATTCTTACATCTCCACCAAGATGGAGATACCGATCAAGACATGGATAAGGAACAGCACCCTCCTCACTAAGGAGATGTACCAGAAGCGCCTTACCGGCTAAATCCGAACCTTTAGATGCCATACTTGTACTTAAGTATATTATGTTTAGTTTGGCTTTGTAGGAAAACTTTGAAGTTGTCGGAAAAGTCCTAATTTTGTCGGAAAACGGAAATTATCCTCATTCTATATCTTTTTTATGTTTTTTAATAAACTCCGCAATAAGTGATTCGGCAGAAAAAGAATTAGAGACAGCATAGTTATGTTTTGTAATATCTACTATCCTATTAACTTGCTTTTGGTCAAGTTTCACTCCATCATCTTCCATATTCATTATAGTTTTCAAGTTTCTTTTAGCATCGTGAAAATCTGTTGTTCTGTCTAATTTATCAATAAAATTGTCAATAGTTATAAGTCCCTGTCGAGTCATAAGAGTAATTAGGCGAGACATACCTGCATCGAATTCACCAGACCATTTAAACGCTTGATACTTATTAATAAATCCATGTGGAGTTGTACCATCGACAGAAATCGGTATTATCTTATGTCCTAAAATTACTCCCATTCCACTTTCTTGATCAACCCATTCAGATTCTCTGCAATCTTTTGTGAGAAGTATAATAATGACATTACTTTCTTTCATCCCTTTCAAAAGTTCTTCTCTCCAATCTGATAATGGTTTGATGTCATCATGCGCTACAAACACATCTAACCCAAAATTGTATAATAGATAGCCTTTAATCTGACCTGCAAGAAATTTACCTTCGGCAGCATGACTAATAAAAATCTTTGTAGACGACATTTATACACTTAAAAACTCAGGTTTTATCCCTAATTCAAACATTTCCTGTATCAGCACACATATATTATGGCATAGAACCTTCAAAAGAATTTCGTTGGTGCAAGCCACATGGTTCTTTGAGCGGAGATAATCGCACAAATTTCAACGGACTTACGCCTTCGGAGATGGTAGGGATAAGTATTGGTAGTGAAAGGAATAGATGGTTAAATCTGATTAAACATTCGTCATTATAATTTCCTTATCCTTTTAATTTCACCATTCTTTATTTCAAGGAATAACCTATCCTCAGCGTTTCTTCTATTGCGTAGTCTATTATCCGCCCGTATACTCATAAATGCTTCGTGTGGCGTGCGTGCCGCTATATTCAATATCGCCACGTGCTCTTTCTCATGACCTAATGTTCCTTCAGATGTAGTATATGTTATTTCGAATGGATAACCTGGCCTTCCTATTATATTATACAAAATCTTGAACAAAATTATAATTAACAGAAATTCTGCATTTATTATTATAAGAAAATCAAATTTGTAAGAATTATATAATGAATAGAACTCCAGTGAACCTAAAGACATAAGTATTACTATCAAAGCGATGAAAATTGTTTGTTTTAATAGAATCTTGTTGTTCTTACCAAAAATTCCAGCTATCGCAACAAGTATGCTTGAACCGACTATTAGATTTGTGTGTATTGCTTCGAAAATGGAAATTTCGAATTGAGCTATATGTGGGACATTTACCTGCATTATAAATGATATGATATATCCCAATACCACACATATGAAAAGAATAGCGATAACGTATAACCCTACTCTATAGACCGTAGAATGAACTTCAAATGACGTTAATTTCATTAGAAATAGGAGATATAGGTAAAAACCTATAGCTATAAATCCTCCCGATAGGAAATATGTAGATTGATGAGTTAGAAGGCCTATTACAATTATTGCGAGTCCTGAAACTAACACGAGTGTTATAAGAAAATCATACACATCCACTTGAATACCCTATTCAAGAAGTTATAACCAAGAAAAGAATAAGAAGTATCCTGGTTGCTACTATGCCTATAATTGCGAGTTTATCTTGCTCTGAAAGAGAGGGTAATTTCATTTAATCACCCCAAAGCACCTGACGAATGCGACAGGCATATAAACTGACGAATAAGCGACAGGACCGCCAAGACCAAGCTTTAAATACCTGAAAACACCTCCTTTCAGCAGATAGCATGCAGGCAAAGGGCAGTTCAAGGACCTATTCGGCCTCCAGCTCTGCTTCCGTCTTCTTCTTCGGCTTCTGGTTTAGCGCTTAAGCTGCCAGATCCTCTTGCAGCTTTTTACAAACGATGATAGTATATGCCAACAAAAATCCATCCTGATGAAACTCCCAGGCCTTACACCGTAAGGATGATGGGGGATGCGCTCAGGAGCAGCTTCAGGACCAGCATCAGCGAGCGCAGGAGGAGGATGGGGCTTGAGGTCGAGAGGGTCATAGTGGAGGCCAAGGACGGAAGCCCGATGACCGCTGCTAGGAGGAAGGAGCTGATAGAGGGAGTTGCCGCTGCGGATCCGGCATGGGTCCTTAATGGCGAACAGACGCTGTGGAAGCAGAACAACGGCTACCCGCTAAGCATACAGAGGGAGCTGGGGATAAGCATAGTAGAATTTGCTGGGGCCCCGCATACATCGCTAGAGGCGCTTGAGCTCGAGCTCAGGGAGAACCTGCCTACGATAACCAGGACAGCTAGGGAGCTGGGACTTCTGGACCTGGGTTCAGGCATAAGCCCGTATGCTGTTCCTGATGAGAGACAGATGACCCCTGGGAGGAGGTACAGGGCATTCAGGCCTTTCCTAGGAGACCTCATATACTTGCATACGATCAGCGCTGTCGTGCACCCCAACATAGAGGTGTCTTTGGAGGAGGTGCCTAGGCTGATGGAGATGCTGAAAAGATACATACCGCCGATATCCGCGGTGTTCGGCAACTCGCCGATATACATGGGAAGGGACAGCGGCAGGTCCAGCGTAAGAGAAGGATTCTGGGACCAGATGACCTGGAAGTACCTGCAGCTGGTCGGCATACCTCCTAAGGTCGAGAGCATGCACGATGTCCTTGACATGGTGCTGGACATGCCTGCCTTCGTTACAAGCAAAGGCAAGGATTACCTTGCATACAGGGAGCCCACTACGCTGCGCTCTGTAATAGGCAACGGAAGCGCGGATGCCTACAGCGTGGAGCACCATGAAAGGGCCGTTACTGTGATCCCTGGAAGGGAGGAGCTGTATACGCAGCTTGGCGCATTGAGGCACTGCGTGAGGCCAAGGATAGGGGAGTCTGACGGAGAGGTCAAGGGAAGGCTCGAGGTCAGGATAGCAGATACTCCAAGAAGCATAAGCGGCATAATGTCGATCGCTGCCATAGTAAGGGGGCTTGTGGCGAATGCTGATGCTGCTATGGAGAGGCTGGCGATGCACGGTGACGATACAATAGGGGCAGCGAGGGTCTCTGCGATAGACAGCGGCCTGAAGGGCGCCTATGATGGAGAGCCTATGCTTGAGGTCGCAAGGGACATGGTAAGGCTTGCGCTTGAAGGCTTGAGGCTTGCGGGGGAGAACGAGAGATACCTTGCATACGCGCAGGAGATAGTGGATTCTGGCACAAACATGGCGGACATGCAGAGGAGGAACTTCCATGAGATGCCTAGGAGCAGGTACCTGAGGAGCATAGAGGCAGTTCTCAGGGACTGAGCCTTGCAATCTATTTATACCTGCTCTGGGATCTATTCTGGGTGTGTGCTTGAGGATAGGGCTCATAAGGCCTCACGGGGTCGAGTACAGCAATGAGGGGCATCAGGACCTTGAGAGGGCTGCAAAGGCACTGGGACATGAGATAGGCAGCATATTCATAGACAAGCTCGGCATAGACCTGAGGAACGGAAAGATCGAGCTGTCGCAGATGGTCTCGAAGGGGCATCCTGAAAGGATAGAGGTTGATGCTGCGATGCTCAGGCACCTTGGTGTCGTGAAGGACTTCGAACAGCTGTCCAGCAGGGTGTGGTCGGTCAGGGCCATAGAGGAATCAGGAGTCTACGTCATGAACAGTGCCCTCAGCTGGCTCACTGCAAGCGACAAGCTTGCCTCACTCACGCTCCTGGCGAAGAAGGGATTGCCGGTTCCAAGGACCTTCATGTCCGAGGACATGTACGTCGCGTACAAAGCAGTAAAGGAGATGGGGGAGGTGGTCATAAAGCCGCTCAGGGGCGCGATGGGCTTCGGTGTCTTCCGCGTCAAGGACCCAGATGTAGCGATGCATATATTCAGCTATTTCACAAACCTCAGCAAGCCGCTGTACATGCAGAAATACATCGAGAAGAAGGGAGGAGGAGATTACAGGGTGGTCGTGATAGGAGGCAAGGTCATAGGGACTGAATTCAGGAAGGGAAAGGACTGGAAGAGCAATGTGGCGCAGGGAGCGGTACCTACAGCTGTGAAGACACCGAAGGAGATGGGGGAGATCGCGGTGAAGGCTGCAGAGGTATTGAACCTTGATTATGCAGGCATAGACATAGCTGAGGACAAGGACGGATACAGCATACTCGAGGCCAATCCAACCATGTCATGGCAGGGATTCAAGGAAGCTACCAAGATAGACGTTGCAGGGCTTCTCATAAAGCACCTTGCCAAGAAGGCAAAGGGATAAGTTCCAAAGGGCGATTATAGTTTCAGATACATATGGACCGAATCGATATACTTCCCTTTTCTTTTGGCATACATTGGTTCGATTCCCCATCTCTTGAAACCAAAACGTTCATAAAGTCGTATCGCTCTTTTGTTTATGGCCAATACGGATAGTTGCACTACATCGAACTTTTTCCTGCTGAGCTTCAAAGTCTTCTTAATCAAACGCGTGCCTACGCCGCTATTTCTCCATGTCCTGTTCACTAATATGGAAAGAACACCCACATGGGATCTCTCCGAGTCTGGTATGTCCCTCTTCCTCACAAAACAATGTCCTATTACGTGACCCTTCTCCTCGGCCACAAGATATACGGAATGGCCATTCTTTGATTCTTTATAGATATTTGCAAACCAGTCCTTTACTAGATGGGTATTGGGTCGGTTAAGCCTGACATAATCGCCAAAACTGGAATTCTTCCCGACTTCTACGTACATATCATAAACCATGGTAGCGATATCCTTGAAATCGCCTGGTTTTGCGTATCTTATCCTCATAAAAAAGACCGGTTATTCCAGTAAATATGGTCATAGAATAGGTTTTTAAAACCGACTTACGACTCTCTAATTGAGGTGTTGTTGATGGACGGAGGAGGAACCTAGAAACATAGATCGGGAAGCACTTATTCGTATTCTACAGGCTGCTTTGGTTGGGGTATCTTATATTCATTCACTAGTGTTTTGTAGGGGTAAGAATACATATTATCTAGATTTCTATAGCAAAGATTACCTACAAGCACATTAGTTATGATTGACATACTTATGCTGCTACCTTTGTTTATCTCCTGCATATCATTCTTATAGTCTATTAGATTAGACTCTTCAAAAATCGGACATATGTATATCTGACTGTAGGGTGTTCCGATGGTGGCTATGAAAACGTAGTTATTGATTAGAGCGTTCTTGTCAGTGATCATCATTTGAAGCCTATGGAACCTTGCCTTCAAGAATTTTTCATCGTCTATAATATTTGCTATGAACAGTGCATTATATTTTATCGGGAGCTTTTCCATTGTTATTGTGGTCCTTACTATAGTGCCCTCCTCCATCAATTTATGGAAGGTGTATTGAGAGGCACCTGAATCCCATCCATATTTTTTGTCTATCTCCGAGAAGTTGATCTTTCCATCGTTGGTCAGTTCCTTCAGAACTATAAATTCGCGGTAATTCAGTTCCCCTCCTTTCGGTCTTGGCTGCTCTGCCGTCTTTTTCCATATCTTTTCTTCGAGTAGATCAAAGAACTTGGCGCGAGCAGGGATAAAGTTATAGGTATTATATCTCAATGAGAAGTACCACAACGATTCGTAATCCTTAAGCGCAGTTTGCGTCCTAAGTCTGTTTATCAGGTTCAGCAATTGCTGGTTATCGGTTATTATCAAAAATATTGCCAAATCATATGTGCCACTAATCAATGCTGCTGCCGATATGGAGGGTTCATTCTGCATTGCAGTCCTTATATCGTCAGCATTGGGAACCTTGTCAACGAACTTGACAAAGGCAACATATGTAGTATATCCGATAATTCTGCCAAAATCTATTTCTGCTATGTATCTTATGCCATATTTTTCCTCTACTCTGTTGACCTGATATCTTGTCGCAGTAACGCTAAGGCCCAGTTTCTTTGCCAGGAATGGCATAGGCATTCTACCATTCATGGTAAGGTTCCTTAATATTACCTCGTCATATTTATGGACGGGTTCTTCCGCCGGACTTTTCGGCGACGGTGTTTGTGAGGTCCTGTTTCTGTGTTTTGCGGGCAGGAACGCGCCGTCTTCCCTTATTCTGCCAAGATAATGAGTTACCTTGAATTTCTTCTTCAGTTTCTTGTCCCATTTACCAGTAACTTCAAAGGCATAATAGCGCCCCTTAATCGACTTTGCCTCTACATAATGGATGTGCGTTGCCTTCAACTTTATTAATGCTTCCTTAACTTTATCTGGTAAACTTTTCATAATTATATTTATATGGTGGGTAATATTTAAATATTTCCAATCCCACTTTTTACATTCTTGGGTGTTTTATTAGCTTATATATGATTTAATTATGCGATATTTCTCTTCAAGACTAAAAAGTTTATTAGCTTATCCACGATTGATATAAATAGTAGGACGTTCATAATAGTTGTGGGATGTGTGGAATGAAGGCGCTAAACAACCTAACCCAACTTTCTCTTTCTGACCTGATACCCAAGCCCGTTCCACAATCCCAGCGTATGGGACCCGATAACCCAACCAACCATACGCACTCTTATACTTGCTTTGTTTGCAAAGAGTTCACATCTGACGAGCCTGCTGCGTTTCTTTGGCACATTCAGGACTGTAAAGCGTAATAAATAGACACTATAAAGGGATGGGATGGAAGGCAAAAACAATAGGGTTACCGTGAGGAGGGAGAGCCTGCAGAGGTTCTTCTTCATCAAGCCCGACGCGAATGGGAACATAAGGGATGCGGCATGCAGGCTGCTCAGGTTTAAGGGCATAAGCGAGGTCTTCGTATCGGAAGGGGATTACGGTCTGATGGTTAAGGCTGACTGCGCTGAAGGGCAGGACAGGCTGCGCAGCTACATATCAAGGAACTACAGGGGCAGGTTCGGCGAAGTAGTCTGCCACTATTCCTACAGGATTCACGTTTGATTGGTGTATGGATGAGGAGTAAGTCAAAAGTAAGCGAGATGCGCGTTAGCCATGCAGAAGGGAATGCACTGCCAGATGCATTGAGGCAGGTGGAAAGGGATGTGGGTCATAGAGATAGGAGGATCGTGAAGACTCTAGCGAAAGCAATGGCTGTTCCGGCCGTAGCCGTAGTGACAGCACTGTCTCCAGGATTGGCGCAGGCAGACTCATCCGTAGGTTCGCAGGGCAACCCATATAACGCGCAGAACGGATTCGTCCAGCCAGGATACTATACCGACTTTTCCCAAGGAAATGCAGCGGGGGTGCCCAACGCCACCGATGTAGTTTATTTGGTAGCCCCAGGGACCCAGGGGCCAGCACCTATGCCCTCTCAACAGCCAGTCCAGGTTCCAGCCCAGCCCCAAAATACCAGCCAGGACCCTTCAGCGGCAGCACAGCAGAACCAAGACCCGACAGCAACTGCGTCTCAGGTTACAACAACGACGCCAGCAACAACGCAAGTGCAACCATCAGCGCCTGCGACATCGCAGGGCAGCTCCCAAAGCAATGCTGAGTCTCCAGATGGTTCAAAGAACAACCCATACGATGCACAGAAGGGATTCGTAGGCGTGGGATACTATACCGATTTTTCCAAGGGAAACAGTGCAGGAGTGCAGAATCCAACAGATGTCGCATATTTGATTGCGCCTGGAAAGCAAGGGCCTCTGCCTGCCTCTCAGTTTGCACAAGCAACAGGCTCAAAGGGCAATCCTTATGATGCGCAGAAGGGCTTTCTTGGGATGGGATGGTACACTAACTTCTCTCCGAACAATAACGCAGGCGTGCCCGATTCAACAGCCGTCGTATATTTAGTTGCCCCTGGAAAGCAACCTTATGATGCGCAGCAGGGATTCGTCGGGGAAGGTTGGTACACGAACTTCTCGCAGAACAACAGTGCAGGAGTGCAGAATCCAACAGATGTCGCATATTTGATTGCGCCTGGAAAGCAAGGTACTCCGTCTACCTCGCAATCAAATGCACCAGGTTCTGCTGCAACAGTACGTCCAATAACCATAAAGACCGGAGTCGGCACCCTCACGACCATGACAAAAGCAGAGGGTCAGACAACCGCGCAGAAAGCAGATCCGGCACAGGGAGTTACAACGACCACAAGCACCACTACAGGAACCAGTACACAACAGACAACCACAACAGTCAATCAAGATACCACTGGATCTGCGCAGCCCATAAATGTCACGCAAGTCGTAGGGACTGCTACTGGAGTCAACCAGGGGGTTGGATTTGCAGATGAAGTGACTAGGATAATTGCAAGTGTAGATGGTGACCCTGTGATGGGACAGCTTGAGTCAGTGCTAAGCAGGATAAACACAGGAGCTGCCGTGCTTACTCAGGATATACCTACCTTGGTAGGAAAGGTAGGGGATGTTGCGTTGGCACCTGTCGGTGTTGATACGTCACTATTAGGAGTGGCAATATCTGCATGGGTCAGTACATTTGAAGCGACACAGCCAAAGCCCGCAAACAAGACAGTTGTTGAGGATCCGAAACCAAGCAGTACCTCGGCACCTGAATCGAACAGTAAGAGTCTTGGCTTTTCGAACTTGAAGAGATAGTATTTTATTATCTGAATAGAGTAGTAGAATAAAAGATCTTCATGGTAGTGTCATTGAGAAGCATCTTGCAGTATGCGGCTTATCCTATTCTAGTCCTTGTTACTGTGTACGCGATAGTCTCGGTTACCAACTACTATGAAACCAACTTCACGCATTATTATACCGCCATATTCCCTACAGACAAAATCTTTTATTATCTGACCAGCAGTTTCAACGCTTATACTGAACAGGTATCCAATAACGGAACTGTTGATTATGAGACCTTCTATATGGATCTTCAGGTGGTGATATTGGAGATATTCTTAGCTTATTTGTCCCTCTTAATCTTCAGTACGCTATATAATCGCACAAAATCCTTGAAAATAGAGGTACGGCGCATAAACCACCACGCACTTGGAAACTACCTAGCAATCGTATTCTTCCTGTCGTCCATACTATCCATATATTCCACAGTAGTTATAGAGTATTTTCAGAATATTTTCGGTACTGGAATTTCGGAGTTCGGTGTGCAGGGGATTGCAATAATCCTGGTGTTCTCTTTGATAGATATATTCATGTTAGGGAATCTGGCCAGGTTAAAAGCAAAAGGTAAAAAACCGATTATGAAAGTTGCCATTTTATGCGTAAGCGTAATTGGCATACTATTCCTTATGCTTCTAGTGTATTTCTCTGTGATTCAATTGGTAGCAAACTTTACAGGATTTCCGCAAATGACCATACAAATACATTTTACCAATTTGGTGCTTTTTTCAGTTATATTCGTTATTCTGGTAGCGCTTAGAAGCTATACAAAACTGTTCCGGACAAAGATTACTAGAATGCTACTGCACAATGCGAGATAAGCGGGTTACGATACAGAAGCTAGCTCAAAGGTCGCCGAGGAAGTACATTATGGCGTAGGCAACCTCCTCCGCGTTTGTGAAATGCGGCGTATGGCCTACCCCTTCCATTATCTTCAGCCTGCTGCCTTCTATGTGGTCGCCGAATATCCTCGCATACTTCACAGCCGTTATATCATCAGCGCTGCCCCATATTATCTGGGTTGGCACCTTTATCCTGTCCAGATCATGCTCGTCTATATGATGGTCGTTGTCATCCGCTTCGAGGGCGCTCTTTATCACGTGGGCCCTGCCGTTCAGCATCGTAGCCTGCCTGAGCATCTCAGCCTTGTACTTTGGCCCTTCCTCGTGCATCTCCTTGGAGAACTCCTCCAGGCCTGCAGAATCCTCCAGTATCAGTCCCTTTACGTTGCCAGTGTTCAGGGTGTGGAGCGTTGCTATCCATCCGCCGTAGGAGTGACCGAATAGGACAGGGGATGGGAGCTTGAGCTGCGATATGAAGTCGCTGAGTACGTCGAGCTGTGTCTGCACCGAGTAGCTTATTTCGGGATCTTCTGACATTCCGTGGCCGAGAAGGTCTATCAGGTATATGTCCAGCTTGCTGTCAAGGTAGGGCATGAGCCTCTTGAAGGTCCTTGTGCTGGCGCCAAAACCATGTATGAATATCATCGGGAAGCCGCTGCTGCCCTTGTGGTGCATGGTGTTTATCCTGCCGTGCCTTGTCTGCACCATCGCGCTCTCGAAGTCCTTGTCGTAGTCCATTGCCATTCGCAAACCGAATTTGCGTAACAATCTTATATAGCATGCTGTCAAGATAAGAATCATGAGGAAAAAGGAGCTTGGGAAGACAAAGGAGATGATTCCTGAGCTGGGCATGGGAACGTGGAAGCTGGGGCAGGACCCTGAGAAGGAGCTTGCCGCGCTCAAGGAAGGATTCTCGTTAGGCATGAGGTTCGTTGATACTGCTGAGATGTACCATACTGAGGACATAGTGGGAAGGGCGCTGAACGGTGAGAAGGAGGTGTTCGTAGCGACAAAGGTCTCCCCGAGCCATTTTGCATATGATGATGTCATAAAATCGTGCAACGCGAGCCTGGAGAAGCTCGGGATCAAGACAATTGACCTTTACCAGCTGCATTGGCCCAATCCAAGGGTTCCAATTGCGGAAACCATGAAGGCCATGGAGAAGCTGGTAGAGGATGGCAAGATAAGATACATAGGAGTCAGCAACTTCTCCGTTGATGAGATGAAGGCTGCACAGGATTCGCTGAAGAGGAACGAGATAGTATCCAACCAGGTTGAGTACAGCGTTCTTGTGAGGGACGTGGAGGACGGCCTCCTGGACTACTGCCAGAAGGAGAAGGTCACTGTCATAGCCTACAGCCCATTGGCGATGGGAAGGCTGTACGATGCCAAGTACTCAAGGGTGTGCGGCATGCTCGAGGAGATAGGCAAGAAATACGGAAAGAGCGTTGCGCAGATAGCGCTCAACTGGCTGCTTTCAAAGGAGAACGTTGTTGCGATACCTAAGGCAGGGAACCCGAAACACATGGCTGAGAACGCCGCGGCATCGGGCTTCGAGATGTCCAAGGAGGACATAGGGCGCATGAACGATTTTTTATAGCGTATCGGCTGGAGCCGATGACCGCGCCGCTCAGGGGCCTTGCAAAGAGCATCTCTCCGGAGATATCGGCCATGATGGGGATGGCCAACAGGCTGAGGCAGAGGAGAAGGCCTTGGACAAAGGCTTAATTATTTTCTGCTGGAATATGTGAGTGAGGGTATGGTCTCGAAGGTGACGGCAGCTATATACATGGGCACGTTCGTAGCTGTGCTGGTATTCGGCACAGTAGGCACGTATTACATAGGAAACCATGACGGCTTCAACCAGCCGATAGGCTCCTTCCTCAACTCCATATACTTCACCATAATCACGATATCGACGCTGGGTTACGGGGACATATACCCCGTGACTGGCGAGGCGAAGGTCTTTGTCATGGTATTAATAATAACAGGAGTCACTACCTTCCTTAGCACGATAGTCCTGCTTGCTGGCGATATAATGAACGAGAGGATAGAGGCATTGACCGGCAGATTGACTGCCTTCGACAAGCGCGTGCTGAACAAGCACATAGTCCTGATAGGGTCGAATACGACAAACATGACGCTCGCTGACATGTTCAAGGAGAAGGGCGAGAAGTTCATACTCATAAGCTCGGACAAGACCATAGTGGACAAGATGAGGGACAACGGAATAAGGGCCTTCGTCGCAGATTCCATATCTGAATCCGACATGAGGGTATTCGGGCTTGACAAGGCAAGCGGGATAGTCATAGACAACAGGGACAGCTCCAAAACCGTCTATACCCTGATGGTGGTAAGGGAGCTGGCAAAGAGGGTCAAGACCGTTGTGATAGCGCCGAACAGGGAGACCGAGAGGCACCTGAGGAACCTCGCGGGCAGCAATGCAACGATAATAAGCCCTGCGGAGATAGCTGCATCTACAGCAAACGGCATATTCTCCAAGCACAAGTAGCTTCTTCTAGCCAGTGAGCAGATGAGGACGCGCATACTAAGGATAGACGCAGACAAGCCCCAGAAGGAAAAGATAGCGCAGGCAGCAACTGCAATAAGGAAGGGCAAGGTAGTCGTATTCCCGACCGAGACCGTCTACGGCATAGGCGCTAACGCGCTGGATGCCAGGGCCTGTAGAGAGATCTTTAGGGTAAAGGGCAGGGAAGGCGACAATCCGCTCATTGTCCATGTGTCTGACATGGAGATGGCATGCGGTATAGGTAGGATAGATGGCAGGAACAGGAAGATTCTGGCAAGGGTATGGCCAGCGCCGCTCACAGTTGTGGTCAAGTCAACGGGCAAGGTGCCCAGGTCTGTGACCGGAGGGCTTGACACCATAGCGATAAGGATGCCTGACAACAAGGTTGCGCTGGAGCTGATAGGGAAGGCAGGGGTGCCGATAGCAGCTCCGAGCGCCAACCCCTCGAAGATGCCATCATCTACAGCATTCAGGCACGCGCTGAGGTACTTCAAGGGCAAGGTGGATGTGATAATAGGCTCGAAGGACAGCAGGCTTGGTTTGGAATCGACAGTCCTTGACCTGCGCACCTTTGCCATACTCAGGCCAGGAGTCTTCACAAAACGCGATATAGAGACTGCGTTCGGGAGGAAAGCAAGGGTGGATGCGGTCACGAAGGGGGAGAAGGGCGTCACGAAGGCGATAAGCCCAGGTACGAAGTACAGGCACTACGCCCCAAGCACACCGCTGTTCATGTATACTGGCAGGAAGAGTGCGCTTACCGGAATCCTTTCCGGGATCAGGACCAGGTACGCTTTCATAGGAACGGATGAGGCATGCTCGATGCTCCCCATAGGAAAGGGCAGGAAGATACAGCTGGGAAGGAGAAGGGACATGGGAGACATTGCAAGGAACCTGTTCGACGCGCTGATAAGAGTGGATTCTATTGGAGCTGACTTTGCCGTTGTGGAATCGTTCAGCGACAGCGGAATAGGGCTTGCAATCATGAACAGGCTCAGGAAGGCATCCAGCCACTCCGGCTTCTCAGATGCAAAGGGGCTTTTAATCTTGCTGAAGAGATATGGAATTGGTGCCCATGAAGATAATAAGGTTCAATCCAGTCACTAGCAGCCTGAAGGTGGAGCCGCACAGCTTCGACGATCTCTACCTGCTGGCGATAGTGATATCTAAAGGGGATGTCATAGAGGCCAGGAGCACCAGGAGGTTCAGGGGCAACGAGAGGGACGAGGGGGAGCAGAAGGACATAACAGTAAGGATACTGGTCGAGAAATCGGAGATAGACAAGAATGCTGGAAGGATACGGTTCACAGGCAAGATAATCAGCGGCCATCCCGAGGAGTTCATCAACATAGGCAGCTACCACACGGTGAACATAGGAGGTGGGGATATCATTGACATACAGAAGAAGGAATGGAAGGATTATGTAATCAAGAGGCTCAAGCAGGCAGTCGTGGACTCGAGGAAGCCAAAGCTCGGTATAGTCGTCATGGACGATGAGAAGGCGCTCTTCTCGTACATCAAGGGATACGGCATCGATATAATAAGCGAGATTTACAGCCATCTGAGCAAGAGGCTGAGCGAGAAGGACTATGCGAAGACATTAAGCAAGTACTTCGACGAGGTTCTCGGCCTTGTCAACAGCATGAAGGTAGATATAGTGGTAATCTCAGGTCCAGGCTTCATGAAGGACGACATCAAGAAGTACATAGAGTCGAAGCACGTAGAGATGAACAAGAGGCTTGCCTATGCTCCTGCCAGCGATGCCGAAAGATCAGGAATAAGGGAGGTGATGCAAGGGGAGGTTGTGGCGAAGCTGCTTTCGAATGAGCATGTCAGGAAGGAGTTCGAATATCTAAACCTATTCATAACTGAGCTCAGGATGGGAAGGGCCCATTCAGGGATTGATGGCGTCAAGTCCATGATTGACGATGGTACGGCCAACACCGTGTTAGTCAATGATAGCGTGATAAACAACGATGAGATAAAAACCGTTCTTGATAGCGCAGACAGGCACGGTATCAAGATTGAGATCTTCAACTCTGAAGACGATGCAGGGATGCAACTCGCAAGTTTCAAGAACATCGCATGCATTCTAAAATAGAGATTGACAGTCTATCAACCAATATTGCAAGAATGCGAGTAAATAGAGAGAGGATAGGATGTTGACGCTGTCCAAGTGCCGACGCCTGTGCTGGAGATCGGGGCGTAGTAGACTGCGTTTGTATTGCCATGACCTGCGATGCAATAGAAGTATCCATTGGAGATGGAGCATTGTGAGTTAAATAGTGCGAGAGGATATGCTGCGGTGCTGGACCATGCGCCGACGCCGGTGCTGGAGATGGGGGCGTAGTAGACTGCTGTGGTATATGATCCTGCAGCATCGCCGCCATAGCAGTAGATGTAGCCACTTGATATGGAACATGACTGACCGTAATCGGTTACCAGGTAACTTGATGTCGATGTCCAGGTGCCGACGCCAGTGCTGGAGATGGGAGCATAGTAGACGTTGCTGACAAGATTGTCGTTACCGCCGGTGTAAATCCCGCCTGCGACACAGTATATGTAACCGTTGGATATTGAGCAAGTATGGACATAGACGTTTAATGGATAACTAGAAGTGGATGTCCAGGTGCCGACGCCGGTGCTGGAGATCGGGGCGTAGTAGACTGTTGTGATCGATGCTCCAGGAGTATAACCTGCGACACAGTATATGTAACCGTTTGATGCCGAGCATGCGTTTGTAGAATAATAGCCTGATGCGAGGGGATATGCCGTTGTGCTGGTCCAGGTGCCGACGCCGGTGCTGGAGATGGGGGCGTAGTAGACTGTGCTTAGGTAAGATGAACCAGTGTATCCGCCTACGCAGTAAACGTAACCATTTGACGTTGAGCACACAAAGTCATTGATATTTACTGGATAGTTTGTTGTTGCTGCCCACGAACCTACACCTGTAGTTGAAATTGGAGCATAATAGACGTTATTGACCGCGCTGCCTGTGTTACCGCCTACGCAGTAAACGTATGGTGCTGTTGTCGTGGTAGATGTTGATGTAGAGGTTGTGGTGGTGCTGGTCGACGAGGTCGTAGAGGCGGTAGATGTTGTGGATGTTGATGAGGTTGTTGTGGTGCTGAGTTTGCTCGCAGTTGTCATGAACGTGCCTACATATGAGACCTTCTCGAAGTTGCATGAGGTCTGATTGAGGTTGGATATGGGGGAATTGCAGTATTTTGCCCTGATTATGTAGGATCCCTGAATCTGACTCCCGAGTGTTGGTGTGTACGGTCCCTGGATCGTGCAGACGGTCCAGCCGCTGGGGTTGATGAACTGTGGGGAGCAGGTTCCGTTGAAGGTGAAGTTCCTCACGCTGACGGTTATGTTCGATATGTTGATTGGGACGCTCTGCGAATTCGTCAGCTGCATTGTTATTATTGCGTTTGCCTGCAATGAGTTCGAGTAGTATATGACAAATTGGCAGTTGAGACCTGTCAGGCCGCTGCATTGCTGCGGTATGTAGCCATTTGTCGTGTATGCGACGAACGCGATTATCGTTATCGTTACTCCTATTATGACGAACATGAAGCCGTAGATTGTCAGGAACTCCACTGCCGACTGTTCCTTCATCTGTTTCATACGGACGTAATTTCAGCGTCAAGGTTATTAATGGTTTGATAAGCTTATTGCGTAACGCAGATAGGTGATGTTTCGGCAACAGGAAGATTGGTGCCTGCGCTCCAGGTGCCGACGCCGGTGCTGCTGATGGGTGCGTAGTAGACGTTGCTGACCGCACCGCTTGTATACCCTCCAAAGCAATACATGTATCCGTCTTTGTTTAGACAGGCTATGTCGGTTTCGTTGAGTGGGTACGCAGTCGTTGCTGCCCATGACCCCACTCCAGAGCTTATGGCTGCATAGTAGCTGGCCTTTGCATTCAGGGCGCCGTTGTTGAAGCCACCTGTTGCACAGTATATGTAACCGGATGGTGCAGCTGTACAGCCTGCTTCCTCAACAATCCTAGGGTAAGCAGTACCAGTGCCCCATAATCCTGCTCCAGTGCTAGAAAGGGGGGAATAGTATGCTGCACTTGTATCAGAAATGCTATTTGTTCCGCCTACACAATATGCCACTCCGTTGGTAGCGGAGCATATGTGGCCCCATATCACCGTAGGATAATTGGTGGTGCTGGTCCAGGTGCCGACGCCGGTGCTGGAGATGGGGGCGTAGTAGACATTGCTGATCGAAGAAGCAGAATAATAACCGCCTATGCAGTATATGTAATTGTTGCTATTGACACATTGGATTCTGTAGGTATAAGAAGTGGGATAGCTGGTTGTTGCAGTCCAGGTGCCGACGCCGGTGCTGGAGATGGGGGCGTAGTAAACCGTTTGAGTGTTAGTGCCACCACTCTGCCCACCTACACAGTAGATTATGTTGTTGTATGCCACACATCCTTGCTCCCCCCAACTGCTTAACGGATAGTTGGTGCCCACACTCCAGGTTCCTACTCCTGTACTAGAGATCGGAGCATAGTATACTCCATTAGTTCCGCCCCCAGAGCAATAGACGTAAGCTACTGTTGATGTGGTAGATGTTGATGTAGAGGTTGTGGTGGTGCTGGTCGACGAGGTCGTAGAGGCGGTAGATGTTGTGGATGTTGATGAGGTTGTTGTGGTGCTGAGTTTGCTCGCAGTTGTCATGAACGTGCCTACATATGAGACCTTCTCGAAGTTGCATGAGGTCTGATTGAGGTTGGATATGGGGGAATTGCAGTATTTTGCCCTGATTATGTAGGATCCCTGAATCTGACTCCCGAGTGTTGGTGTGTACGGTCCCTGGATCGTGCAGACGGTCCAGCCGCTGGGGTTGATGAACTGTGGGGAGCAGGTTCCGTTGAAGGTGAAGTTCCTCACGCTGACGGTTATGTTCGATATGTTGATTGGGACGCTCTGCGAATTCGTCAGCTGCATTGTTATTATTGCGTTTGCCTGCAATGAGTTCGAGTAGTATATGACAAATTGGCAGTTGAGACCTGTCAGGCCGCTGCATTGCTGCGGTATGTAGCCATTTGTCGTGTATGCGACGAACGCGATTATCGTTATCGTTACTCCTATTATGACGAACATGAAGCCGTAGATTGTCAGGAACTCCACTGCCGACTGTTCCTTCATCTGTTTCATACAACAGATAAATTCGGGATTAAGATTATTAAGCTGCCCGACCGCATTACTACCAGCGATCTTGATGGATGTGTTAAGGGCCAAGAAGAGCCTTGGGCAGGTCTTCCTCATCAATAGGGACGTTGCCGCGGCCGAGGCGGCTCATGCCGTGGGTAAGACGGTGCTTGAGATAGGCCCAGGACAGGGGATACTGACAGAGGAGTTGTGCAAGAACGCGAAGGAGGTTATAGCTGTTGAGAAGGACGAGAGGCTGTGCAGGCTCCTTGAAGTCAGATTAGGGGAGCTGCACAAGAACCTTGAGCTCCTGCCAGCAGATTTCATGGACCTTAAGGATGACAAGAAGCTGGGCAAGGTAGACATAGTCATCTCGAACATACCTTACTACCTTTCCAGCAGCGTGATAGAATGGCTTGCGCAGAACAGGCTTGAGGCTGTGCTCTGCCTGCAGAAGGAGTTCGTGGAGCATATGCTCGCGAAACCAGACACCAGGAGCTACTCGAAGCTCAGCGTCATGTCCTCGCTTCTTTTCAGGATAGTAAAGATCATGAACGTGAAGAAGGGGAGCTTCAGGCCTGTCCCGAAGGTCGATTCCGCAATCATCTACATGCAGCCGAAGAAGGTTGCCATAACCGAGCGTGAGATGGAGCTCATAGGCCTGATAATGCAGCACAAGAAGAAGCTTCTTAGGAACGCCATAATTGACTCTTCGTCATCCATCGGCATGGATAAGGGCGAATTGGAGAAGATTGCGGATAGGATAGAGCTGAAAGGCGAGAGAGTGTTCAAGCTGTCCCCTGAGAGAATCCTCGAGGTATCCAAGCATCTATCCGCGCTACTGGAATGAGTACTTCGCCGGTATTATCTCCTTCAGGAACACGCTGTTCTTCACCTTCTCCTTGAACAGCTTCTCTGCGAGTCTTGAATTCTCTTCTCCCAGCACCATCTTGTAGTGCATAGGTATTACCTTGCCTGCCTTGATGGCCTTGGCCGCCTCTATGGCCTCGTTGACGTCCATGGTGTATGTGCCGCTCATAGGAAGCAACGCTATGTCAGTCTGGAGGCCGTTCATTTCTGGTATGAAATCGGTATCCCCAGGATGGTAGATCTTTGTGCCGCTGATATCGGCTATGTAACCGACCCAGTTGTTCGTCCTTGGATGCTTGTCAAGCCTCTCGCTGACCACGTTATAAGCAGGAACTGTCCTGAACTTGATCCCTTCGACTTCGTACTCCTTGTTGGGCTCTACAGGATATACCTTGCCCTTCTTGATCTCTGCTGCGCAGCTCTTCGGGACTATGACAGTTGTCTTGTCGGTCACTATCCTCTTCAGGTCGTCCTGGTTCAGATGGTCGAAGTGCGGGTGCGTTATGAAGACTATGTCTGCCTTGTCCTCAACCCCGTCTATCATGAACGGGTCCATGTATATGTTCTTCCCTGAATCCCTTATCAGGAATCCAGCATGTCCTATCCAGTTCAGATCTTCGATCTTCATCCTCATCCCCAGATGCTATTTATCTGTTTGTCTTTATATACCTTAGATTTGAGTTGTGAGTATGCTGATAGTTGGAGGGTCCGCAGCCAACGGCATAGATGATGGCGTAGCTGCTGCACTTGGAGCGAAGGTCGTGAAGATCGAGAAGAAGAACTTTCCGGACGGCGAGTTCAAGATAAGGATAAATGCGGATGTGAAGGGCCAGGATGTTGTGATAGTCCAATCGTTGTACGGGCCCCAGGAAAAGCATCTCCTTGAGCTCCTCTTCATCATAGATGCAGCCAAAGGCTTGGGCGCATCCAAGGTAATCGTTGTCGTCCCGTACCTTGCATATGCCAGGCAGAACAGGAGGTTCCTGGAAGGGGAGGGCATAAGCATAGATACGGTTGTGAAGCTGCTGAATTCCGTAGGAACTGACGGGTTCATTACGGTACGGCCGCATACTTCAGAGCCGCTGAAGGGCATGACAGGGAAGGTTAAGGTTGTCGAGCCTGTCAAGACCTTTGCGGAGGCCGTGAGGAAAAGATGCCAGAGGCCACTGATTCTGTCGCCAGACAAGGGGGGATCTGAGTTCGCGGTCTCTGTAGCGAAGGAGCTAGGTTGCCCTTCAGCAAGCCTTGACAAGGAGCGCGACTACAACACGGGGGAGGTGCTCATAAAGAGCATCATAGACGGCAGCTTCAGGGACTGGGATGTCGTCATAGTTGATGACGTGATAAGCGGCGGCGGCACCATAGTGGCATCATCAAAGTTCTCGCTAGGCAACGGTGCGAAGAGCGTAGGCACAGCGGCAGTTCACATGCTCATGGCAGGAGACGCAAGGCAGAGGATAGCTGCAAGCGGGGTCTCGTGGGTCGTAGGGTCTAATACCATACCGTGCAAGGACATAGAGGTCGTTGACATATCTCCGGACATTGCTGCGGGGATAATGGAGTTGCTGAAGTAGCTACAGCGATATGAAGGACATGTCCTTCCTGCTGTCGAACTTGAACATGCCAATCCTCTCGAACTGCACGATATCCCCTTCCTTGAACCTTCCGGCATGAGTTTCCACATACCCATTGACAACGTACATGCTGTTCTTGTTGAGCTTGTCGCCAACAAGCAGGTCGTTTATCATCAGCAGACTGCCCTCTGAATAGTTGCCCTTTGATACCCACTGCACAGTAGGCATGCCCTCTCCTTTCTCCTCGGTGAACGTTGCGAGCGTCTTTCCTGCCTTCCTGCCATCTATCCTGAGGTTGAATGCTCCCTTGAGCCGTATTATGTCGCCCTTCTTCAGCTGCTTTGCGTCCTCCTTCGCTATGTAGACTATGTCCTCGATGTCGTACTCCCTGTGGCCCATGCTGCCAGACGGATGGAAGTCCATGCGCACGTGCCTGAGGGATTCTGGAATGCCGCTTATCTCTATCTCGAATGGCTCTATCACGAAGAACAGGCGCTTCGCATCCTTGTCCGCCATCTTCCTGTTGATGCTCAGCAGCATCTCCAGGGGCACGCTGCTTTCCGATTTGCCCATCCCGAAGCTTAGCGCGAACTGCCTTATCGCCTCTGGCATTATGCCCCTCCTCCTCAGGGCCCTTATCGTGACAAGCCTTGGGTCGTCCCATCCGCTTATGACATTATCGGCTATCATCTGCCTTACCTTCCTCTTCGATGTCACGTTGCCGGATATCTCAAGCCTCGAGAAGCTGGTTATCCTGGGTTTCCTAAGCTCGAGTATGTCAAGAACTGCGAAATAGAGTTCGTCGCGCATCTCGTACTCCTTGCTGCGGAGCACATCAGTTACGCCATTGGTGGAGTCCATTATGGGCGTGCAGAAGTCGTAGGTAGGCCATGCGGAGTACTTCATGCCCTGCCTGTAGTGCTCAGTCTTCTTTATCCTGAATAGCGTGGGGTCCCTTAGCGTCGTGTTCAGCGCCTTCATGTCGGAGTTGAGGCGCAGTATGGCGCCGTTGACATCGGTCCTGCCTTCAAGCATCTCGCCCCACAGTTCAAGGTTCTTCTCCACGCTGTGCCTCTTGTGTGCGCACCCCATACCCTTGCCCCTGTTGCTGTTGACCGTTTCCGCATCGCACGTGCAGACATACGCTTTCTTCTTCCTTATCGCCGTATCCGCATAAGCGTAGAACTTGGGAAGGTTGTCGCTCGCGTAATATTCTCCTTCAAATTTGACTCCGAGCCACTCGAGATCCTCGTGGAACGCATCGACGAACTCCTGCCTCTCGTTGTCCGGGTTAGTGTCATCGAAATAGAGCATGGCCTTGCCGTCATAGAGCCTCTTCAGCTCGTCCTCTATGAATACGGGCTTCGTGTGGCCTATGTGCATGTAGCCCCCAGGCTCAGGAGGGAACCTTGTGACGAACTTGCCCTGCTCCACGCCGTCTATCTGGAACCTGTGCTTCGCCGATTCTATCGCCTTGTCCATCTCCCTCTTCTCGAACTCGTCGGAGTACTTGGAGAATGCATCGTCTAGCTTCTTCCTGTTCATCGCGTTGACTTCAGATATCGTCTTCTTGACCTCTATGACGAGCTCCTTCATGTCCGACTTCAGCAACGGGTCAGAGGCTATCGCCTTGCTTATCACTGCGCCTTCCACAGCCTTGCCGTAGTCCATGGCGTTCTTGAGCGCGAATTTCAGTATCTTCTCCTTAGCTGATTTGTTCAGAGCCATCGCATTACCTATACCCTGGCAACGTTGATGTTGCCATACACGGTGCCGTTTGCGGTTATGAGAGTTGACACCTTAACGGTTATGTTTCTCGTAGAGTTGATTGGGAAAGTGACAGGTATTGAGTAGCGCCTTACGCTATCCGGCAGGTATATCGTGTACGTTGATCCCTGCACCTGCGCCTTGATAGATGGCGGGAGCAGGAGCACTGCAGTTCCAGAGAACGTGCTGCAGTTAAGCTCTTTGGTGCTGGATTGCTGTGCCAGGTGACCGTACAATGCAGATGCATTGAGGCTGCCTATGTCGATGTTGATCCTGTTCCCCACCGAGTAGTCAGTGACAACTGAGCCGTTGGTCTCCAATCCAGAAAGCAGGGTGCTGAAGCCGCTCATTGTGCCGTTCGTTGCGTTCCCGCACGAGATGGTTATTGACATGGTGCTGCCGTAATCGTATATGGAAGCATTGGCTATGCCATAGGTGAAGATCGTTGGCGGCACGGTGGTGGTCGCGTTCGCCTGGCTGCTGTTGTAGTTGGTCAGCGAGAAGTATGACGTTATGAATATGACTGCTATGAACAGCGTGATCAGTATCTGGGTAAGTTTCTTCCTATCCATATTTCTCATCCATCCATTATCTTTATATGCTTGAACCTTATATAGTTGGTTGCTTATTTAATGGTTGATTAGATGACGTTCAGCGATGGGGATTTTGTAAAGATAGACTATACGGCAAAGAGGGTTTCCGACGATTCGGTTGTCTATACGACCGATGAGAAAGCGGCCAAGGATGCAGGCATATTCAACAAGGACTCCAGATACGCGGCGCAGCTAGTCGTGGTGGGCAAGGAGAGCGTGATAAAGGGAGTTGACAAGGAACTCAGGAAGATGGACGTCGGGGAGTCGAAGAAGATAGAGGTAAGCCCAGAAGAGGCGTTCGGCGAAAGGAGAGATGACCTCGTTACCGTGATGCATCTTAACGACTTCAGGAAGAGGGACATAAACCCAGAGCCAGGATTGCAGGTCGACCTAGACGGTGTCGTGGCTGTAGTCAAGAGCGTCAACGGAGGAAGGGTAGTCGTGGATGCGAACCACCCGCTTGCAGGGGAGAAGCTGGTTTATGATGTGAAGATAGTCGAGAAAGTCGATGGGGACGACAAGAGGCTTGGAGCGCTTGCTGAGGCGTACAACCTGAAGCCTGACAGCGTTTCGGTGTCAGGAGGCACAGCGAAGGTGTCTTTCGGTGACAAGACTGAGAAGAACGCCGACTATTTCGTCAACAAATCGGCATTCGTAAGAGCCGCTTTCCAGTATCTTTCGAATTTGGAGAAGATAACAGTAGATGAAGGATACGCAAAGTCCAAGTAATTAGGCTAATCGTTTATGTTTAGGGCATAGGTGCCGTTAACCTTTATGCCCAGCTTCTTCGCTATCTCAGACTTTTCTACATTGAGTATGACTATGTGGCCGCTCCATTTGGTGGTGAGGTTCGTAGAGCCGCAGATGGGGCAGACGTTCCCCTGCGAGATTATCAGCTTGTCGTTCTTGCACGCGTATTCTGCCATCCATTCACCTTCTCTTGTGCCTTGGCCTTGAGGTGACCTCCCTCCTAGGCTCCTTGAGCCACTCTGGCCTTCCGAGGCCGTCAGGCCTCATCGTCAGCGCGATCTTGGTGTCCTTGAGGTTCGACTTCATGCTTATCGAGGATACCTTGGCGTAGACCATGTCCCCCTTCTTCAGGCTCCTCTTGGTGTTCTTCGACGTGAACGTGCCTGACTTCCTGTCGAATGTTATGAAGTCGCTGGTTATCTGCGAGAGATGGACAAGGCCGTCTATTGGGCCAAGCCTTACGAAGCAGCCGAACTCGGCGAGCTCCGATACCTCTCCAACCACAACCTCCTCTATCTCAAGGCTGAATGTGAGTACGTCAAACGTTACGCTGTGATGAGTAGAAGGGTCTCCGGGCATCAGGTTCCCGTCGCTCACGTCCCTTACGTTGAAGACGGCGAGCATCACGCCCATGTCCTTGTCAAGGGTCCTCTCGTACTTGAGCCTGAGTATCTCCTCTGCGGTCTTTTTAATGTCCTTGCCGAAGTACCTTGGTGGTATGCTTATCGTGTCCTCTATTGTGTGTACGTAGTGCAATTATTCACCAAACATCCATCGTGCCATAAGATTGAGTCATCTGAAAGAGCCTTCCCTCGTTGCGCTTATGGTTGTTATGCCATGAGCCCTGAGGGCCCTCTTAAGCTTAATATCATTCGAGCAAACAACAGCCCCTAGCTTACTAGCTTCTCTGATGATCCACTTATCCACGTAAGTGCTATTATTTGCTACCTTTATACTCGCATATCTATTTAATAAAGATATTGCTACGGCAGCGTATTTGGCGTGCTTCGACCTGCCCGAGGAGAGCCTTTTAAGCTCCTTCAGGACCCCCTCCGAGACCATGATTGAATGCTTCGGGTATCTCTCCATTATCGCTGCGAATATGTCGTGCTTGTTTGATGCGGAGAAGAGTATGGAGCTCGTATCGAGGATGACATAATCCATATTTTTAATAATCCGTTAGGCAATATTAAATAGCGCTCCTGGGTTTCCAATGGACATTATCTCCATCAATACGTGGGCATTCAAGGCCGTTCAGCCCCTGGTTAGCCCGCAGATGAACGTTGCCATGTCCCTATTCGCGGATAGCTTCTACGTAGTGGTACCGTTATTGTTCATTTACCTGTTTTTCAGGAATAGGAAGGACGCTTTCCCGTTTATCGCGGCCGCCGTAGCGCTTTACATAGTAACGGATATAATCAAGCTCATTGTAAGAGAGCCGAGGCCATGCCTGAATCCGGACCTCTCGTGGATAAACGTTGTCGGATGCGAAGGCAGCTATTCCTTCCCTTCCAACCATGCGACAACCCTTACCGGCCTTTACTTTTTCGTGAGCGGCTATAAGTACCTGAGAATCCTGTATATCGCGTGGCTTGCAATAGTCCTGTTTGGAAGAGTTTACCTGGGAGCGCATTATCCTACGGACGTTGTCGCGGGGATTGCGGTAGGGCTGATTGTGGGGTTCATAATTTACTCCAATAGGAAAAGGATCAACGACATTGCCAGGCCTATCGTGGCCAGGGTAGGCATAACGGTGTAGTTGATGGGCGACCTGGACATGTACGCGGAGGAGCTGCTCTACAGCTACGAGCATCCGCACAACAAGGGCAGGATGGAAGGGGCGCAGGCGGAGATGCACGAGGAGAACATCTCCTGCGGCGACAAGATAACAGTGTATCTCAAGATAGAGGACGGGAAGGTCAGCGACGTGAAGTTCGACGGCTCTGGCTGCGTAATATCGATGGGCAGCGCGAGCATGCTGACGGACCACATAAGGGGGAAGAGCCTGCAGGAGCTAGAAAGCATGGGCAAGGCAGGCCTGCTGCAGGTCATAGGCATAGACCCGGGTCCTGTAAGGATGCACTGCGCGACCCTCTCGCTCAGGGCGATAAAGGAAGCGGTCTTCAAGTACGAGAAGAAGCCAATAGACAGGGAAACTAAGGAGCTGTAGTCACTTAAGCCTCTTCTTGAGCTCCTCTATTATGCTGACGTCGGTAGGGTTTATTCCCCGTATGCCAGCAAGATGGTACGATACGTAGTCCCCGTAGTGTATGAGGTGGAACAGCTTCTCCACTGTGCTCTTGCCTTTTGGCTTGATGATCCTGAAGTTCGTGTCCGTTATCTCGCCGGTTATCTCCACCCTCTGCCTTATCCTTTCGCTGTCGCTTTCGAATACCAGGAAGTAGAGGTTCTTCTTCCTGTAGGTGTGCGCCAGGGCCATCGAGTCGTTATGGTTAAGTTCCGGGAAGTAGTTCGCGTATGAGATGACCTTCGCGTTCTCGTTGAACTGCGTCTTCCACTTCATCGCCACGCTCCTGTACGGGCTTGATCCGAATATCACAGGTATCTTCTTGCCTGTCGCTATCCTCTTCGCATGTACCATGCATTTGCTGTTATCCTTGTCAAGGTCGTCGAGCAGCGCATATGTCCTCTCTACAGCCTGGTCGTCAGCGAGCGAGAAGCTCCTGAGCAGTGGCATTAGCATGTAGCCTGTTGCGGATCTAGGCTGCAGCCCTGATGGTATCGAGATATGCTCGAATCCCATCTTTTCCAGGGCTCCTCCGGAGCTTATAGTGACTATGTGAGCCCCTTTCGCTTTTGCCTCGTTTATCGCGCTGATGGTCTCCTCCGTGTTCCCGGAGTAGCTTATGCCTATGAACAGCGTATTGTCGGATATGAACTCAGGGGAGTGGTAGTCGTCTATGGCCAGGACCGGCTTCTTCGAGTAGAGCTCCTGGAATATCTTTCCGGATATGCCTGATCCTCCCATTCCTGCGATGACAACGTTGCCGAAGCTCTCAGCATTGTCTATCCCCTTGTCAAACTTCACCTGCTCCTTTAGCGTCCTGAGCTCCTCTATGAATTCCATTTCATCCCTATCTCTTGTTCAGGAAGGCGAAGCCTAAAGACAGGTACAGCAGCTTTGCCACAAGGTAGTTCGGCGCCACGATGCCGCCTATTGGGCTCAGCTCCGTAACGTCCATGCCTATCAGCTCCCTCTTTTCAAGCACACCCTTTAGTATCGACTTCAGTTCGTAGAAAGACAGGCCGTCAGGCTCAGGTGTTCCTGTGCTCGGCATCTCGCTCGGGTCCAGGACGTCGACGTCTATGGTGACGTATACCTTGCCCTTAGTTTTCTTGAGAAGGTCCTTCACGACACCTTCTACGCCCATCTTGTGGATGTCCTTCCGGTATATGGTGCTCTTGCCGTACTTGGCGAAGCCTTCCTCGTCCGTGCTCCTCACGCCTATGCTGTAGCAGCTGTCGCATACCTCGTTGGCTCTTGCCATTATGCACGCGTGGCAGTACTTGCTGTTCATGTAAGAGTCCCTTGAATCGCTGTGCGCGTCGAAGTGCAGGACAGTGAAGTTCTTGAACTTCTTCGCAACGGCCCTTATGGAGCCTATCGCTATGGAATGGTCGCCGCCTAGGAGCAGCGGGACCTTGCCGTCATCAAGCAGTATCGATACCTCTTTCTCTATCTGCCTTGTCATGCCCTCGGGCCCGCTTATGTCCGGCATCATCTCGTCAAGCGTGTATATGCCTATCGTGCTTGTATCCCCATCCAGCTCCTCGCTGAACAGCTCGATGTTCCTGCTCGCGTCTATTATCGCGTGCGGACCCTCTCTTGCTCCTCCTTTGTATGTTGTAGCGGCGTCATACGGCACCGGCAGCACAGCCACCTTCGCCTTCTCGTAATCCGGATTCTCTATCCCGAAGAGGTTGTACGGCGGATTCGCGTTCAGTATCTTCATATCATCACTTGACCATCCTGCTGACGATTACCCTTTCAAGCTTGTCTGCCAACTTCTCGTACCTGTCCTTGAACCTCACTATGTTAAGCTCCTTCTTGGAGAGCCTCACCCTGAAGCTGTCGCCCTTCTTCAGCCTGCCTATCTCGGTGCCGTCGCACCTCAGTATGCCCGAGTACTTAGATATCTCTATCTCCAGCTCCTTTGTCGCGTCTATTACTATCGGGTTCTTGTACGGCCCGTCGACGTTCAGGAAGGTGAGGCACACGACATGGGGGCTGAGTATTATCGGGCCTCCAGCGGACTTGTTGTACGCCGTGGAGCCTATGACCCCAGTCACGAGCGCTCCGTCGCCGCTCATGACGTATGGATACACCTCGTACCTCTTGCCCTTTTCCAGCTCGTATATCTTGAAGCTTACCTCGACGTCTATGTTGTGCAGCAGCGCCTCGTTCACAGCCGTATGCGCCTTGCCCTTGTAGAGCACCTCTATCTTGTTCTCGAGTTTCTCTATCCTGAACTTCCTCCTCTTCAATCTGTCTATAACGAAGTCGATGTCGTCAAGGCAAAGGTCAGAATAATACCCTATGCTGCCCCTCTCGCCGCTCCTTATCGGGAGTATCGGTCCGTCGAAGTTCCTTGCAGCATTTACGAAGGTGCCGTCGCCCCCTATGGCGATGCATATGTCCCCTTTTGCTGATACCTGGAAGCTCTCCCTGAGCTTCTTTATCTCCGGATATTCCCTGCTTGACATTATCGTTATCTTCATGATATCACTGCTTTCCAGGTTTGCCGTAGAAGAAATGTATCGACCTTCCCAATGCGGCCTCTGCAGCCTCCTGTATTGCCTCGGAGAATGTCGGATGCGGATGTATCGAGTCTGCTATGTCCTCGAGCGTCGCGCCCATCTCTATTGCGACCACCGCCTCGGCTATCATCGCGTTCGCGTCCTGTCCGACTATCTCTATCCCTTTCACTATGCTGCTTGAATCGTATGCGATCTTTACGAATCCCATCGTCTTGTTCAGCGCTATCGCCCTTCCGAGAGCAGATAGGGGAAACTTCTTCACGCTTATTCCGTCGCCGTCAAGGCTCCCAGCGACTGCGACCTCAGGATCCGAGAATATGACTGCGGGGACCACGGTGTTGTCGTATCCCGACTTCTTGCCTGCAGCGACCTCCGCAGCAACGACCCCCTGCCTCATCGCCTTGTGGGCCAGCATCGGTTCTCCTATCACATCGCCTATCGCAAGTATGTTCGGGTCTGTCGTCTGGAGCGTGTCGTCGACCCTTACGAAGCCCTTGTCGTCCAGCGTCACCTCTGTGTTGTCAAGGCCGAGGCTCTGCGTGTAAGGTTTTAGGCCTATCGCAACCACTATGACCTCCGCCTCTATGGCTTGGTCGTTATCCAGCGATATCTTGTTCCCTGAGCGCGCCACATGCTGCGCTCCTGCGTATATCTTTATCCCTAGCTCCTCCATCCTTTTCTTGACTAGATTGACAGCGTCCCTGTCGAAGTGCGAGAGCACGTCGGACCTTGCTATTATGGAGACCTTGGTGCCCATCTTTGCATACAGGGTCCCTATCTCTACAGCCACGTATCCTGCTCCTAATATCGCCATGCTCTCAGGGACCCTGTTAAGCATAAGCGCCTGCTTGTAGTCTATCACGTTTCCTCCGAACTCGAATCCCGGTATCGTCGTTGGTTCGGAGCCCGTCGCTATTATCGCCTTCTTGAATACGAGGTTGGTGCCGTTTGTCAGCTGTATGGTGTTCGACGAAAGGAATGTGGCTTCTGCCTTGATCACCTCTACCCCGTTCGACTTGCACAGGAAGCCGACCCCGTCCTCGAGCTTCTTCGACGCTGCCATCCTCCAGTCGTACATCTTCTGCGCGTCCAGGGTCGCGTTGTCGGCCTTTATCCCGAACTGCTCCGAATGCTTTATGCTGTAGAACGTGTCCGCTATGTGTATTAGGGTCTTCGAAGGTATGCAGGCGTAGTTCAGGCAGTGCCCTCCCAGCTTGTTCTTCTCGACCAATGATACGCTGAGCCCGAGCTGCGCAGCCCTTATCGCGGCTATGTATCCCCCTACCCCTGCGCCGATTATTGCGAGGTCTACGCCTTCAGGAAGTGCACCCATTACCATAAAGCATCACAGCATTTCGAGGAACTCAGGATCCTCCAGGTACTTGATGAGCGTGTTCCCGAACAGGACAGCGTCGGCTCCGTCTACGACCCTGTGGTCGAAGACGAGCGAGAAGGGAAGTATCTTGCCTATCTTTATCACCTGGTCCTCTGTTATCAGCGGCCAGTCCCTTATCAGGTGCACGCCAAGTATCGCCACCTCGGGAGGGTTTATCATCGGCACAGAGAAGAAGCCGCCCCTGAGGCTGCCGATGTTTGTAATGGTGAAGGTGCTGTCCTTCATGTCGTCTATCGTTATGGACTTGTCTACGACCTTGTTGTGCAGCTCCTCTATCTCCTTCGCTATCTCGAGTATCTTCTTCTTGTCTGCGTCCTTGATGACGACTACCCTGAGCCCGTCCTCTGCCTGAGCAGCGAGGCCTATGTTGTAGTACTTCTTGAGTATTATCTCCTGCCTGTCCCTGTCGTAGCTCGAGTTGAACCTCTGGTGCTCCTTTAGCGCCTCGACTACCGCCTTTATTATGAACGGCAGGAATGTCAGCTTGACGTTCAGCTTCTCTGCGTTGGCCTTCTCCTTCTTGACTATCCTGTAGAGGTTCGTGGCATTGAGTATGTCCATGTGCGCTGCTGAGGGGATGGCTGCAGATACCTCCATGTTCTTCGCGATCGCCTTCCTGAGCTGCGACATCTGGACCCTTTCCTCGTTGCCTGCGGGCTGCCTCTTTGGAACTGTCTGTGATCCCTGCTGCTGCGGAGCCTCCTTCGATGGTTCAGACGATGAGGCAGGCTTCAAATCGCTCTCGAGTATCCTTCCGTTGGGGCCGCTGCCCTTGACCTTCGTCAGGTCTATCCCCATCTCCCTTGCCAGCTTCCTTACGTTCGGAGTCGCTATGACCTCGTTGGTCAGAGCAGGTTGGGGCCTTGCCGGGGTTGGCGCTGCTGGGACCTTCTGCTGCTGCGTGTCGTAATGCAGCTCCTCCTTCTTTATCGGCTCTCCCTTCGGCTGTTCCGCTGGAGGTTGGCCTTCCTTTATCCCCGCTATCTCCTCAGGTGTGCCTATGTAGGCCATTATGTCGCCCACATGCACTATCGAGTCATCAGGAACCATTATCTTGATCTGCCCTGATATGGGCGTCGGGATGTCGACTATGGCCTTGTCTGTCTCTATGTGAAGTATGGGCTCGTCCTCCTTGACAGTGGAGCCGTCCGCGACCAGCCATTTCTGGACGTGGCCCTCGGTAATGCCCTCTCCGACATCTACGAACCTTAGCTCCTTCATCAGTTACACCGACATAAGCTTGTCTATCGCCTGCGCGACCTTCTTCTCGTTTGGTATGTATGCTGTCTCGTATCCAGGGAGCGGATATGGCAGGCTCGGCGACCCTACCCTCATGATGGGGGCCTTGAGCTCGAACATTGCCTTCTCTGCTATCCTTGCCGAGATCTCTGCGCCTGCGCCGAAGCTGAGCGACGCCTCGTGCACTATCAATACCCTGCCCGTCTTCTTGGCGCTCTCTAGAACGGCCTGCTCATCGAGCGGGTTGATCGTCCTCATGTCTATTATGTCTGCGCTGAGCTTCTTCTTATCTACCACGTTCCTGACGACTGGCACCATGGTGCCCCATGTGATTATCGAAAGGTCGTTGCCCTCTGCTATCCTGTTCGCCTTCCCTATCGGTATCGTATATGCGTCTTCGGGAACCTCCTGCTTGAACAGCCTGTAGAGCTTCGTCGGTTCCAGGAAGAGCACAGGGTCGTTCATCGTGGCTGCCATCATGAGAAGGCCCTTCGCGTCGTAGGGATTCGAGGGCTCCACGACTATGAGGCCGCCTATGTGCGAGTAAAGTATCTCCGGACTGTCAGAATGGTGCTCCAGCGCCCTTATGCCTCCGCTCACCGGGGTCCTTACCACCATCGGTACAGTGAATGCGCCTCTCGACCTCTCCCTGTACCTCGCGGCGTGGTTAAGCAGCTGGCTGAACCCGAGAAGCATGAACCCTGCGAACTGTATCTCTGGGATTGGATGCAGGCCGCCTATGGCCATGCCTATGGAAGTCCCTATTATGCCGGATTCCGCAAGCGGCGAATCCATGACACGGTTCTCGCCGTACTTCGCCTGCAAGCCGTCCGTGACCCTGAATACCCCTCCGTCCTTGCCTATGTCCTCTCCAAGCAGGACTATGTTCTCATCGGCCTTCATGGAAAGGTCAAGCGCATTGTTTATCGCGTTAAGCATGTTCATTTGCATGTTATCATCATTGCCAGAAGTTGTTCGCCTCTGCATCGTCCAGCTCCTCCTGGAGCGTTTCTGGAACGAAGCTGTAAGCGTTCTCGAACATCGATTTAGGGTCTCCCTTGAAAGCCTCTGCCTTCTCCACGGCCTCGTTTATCCTCTTCGAGTTCTCCTCTGCGAGCTTTGCTTCGATGTCGGCGTTCCAGAGGTTCTTTGCCGTAAGGTACTTCCTTACCCTGTCTATCGGGTCCCTTGCCTTCCAGTACTCCACCTCTTTCGGGTCCCTGTACTTCGTAGGGTCATCTGCGGTAGTATGCATGGACATCCTGTATGTCATGCTCTCTATCATGACAGGCATGCCGTTCTTAGCGCTCTCGATCGCGTCCTTTGTTACCTTGTAGACGCCTATTACGTCATTTCCGTCAACCTGCACACCCTTTATCCCAGCGGCTATCGCCTTCTGGGCGAGGGTCTGTGCAGCGGTCTGGTGGCTTCTTGGGACTGATATCGCCCATTCGTTGTTCTCTACAACTGCGACTACCGGCACCTTCCAGACTCCGGCGAAGTTGAGGGATTCGTAGAAGTCCCCTTCGGATGTCCCTCCGTCGCCCGTATAGCCAAGCACGACAGAATCCTGCTTCTTGTATTTCTGCGCGAACGCGAGACCTACTGCGTGGAGTATCTGCGTCCCGACAGGCACGCTTACAGGGAGTCCGCCGACCTCCTTAGGTACCTTGAGGCCCTCCTCGAACCCTCTCCATCCCATGAAATGGGCCTCGAGAGACGCTCCTCTTACGAGGTAAACGCCGTGCTGCCTGTATCCTGGCACGAACATGTCCTGCTTCCGCATCGCCAGCGCTGTGCCTACCTGCGTTGCCTCTTCTCCTACAAGGGGCGCGTACGTATACACCCTCCCCTGCCTCTGCAGGCTCAATGTCTTCGCATCGAGGGCCCTTGTGAGTATCATCCACTTGAGCATCTCCACTATCTGCTCGTCCTTCAGGTCCTGTGGGAACAGTGACTGGTCGACGTTCCCGTTCTCGTCCATCACCTGTACGTATTCTACAGACCCATTGAACGTCTCCTTACTAACCATGATTTGTCCCTATTATACATCCATTCAAAATGTATATATTGTATGCGTATGCACTGCGGCTGAGATGCAGATGTTGCGCGATGTCCCGCAGTTGCATCCAAACTTTCAGAAGAGTTTTTAACCCTTATCTGTGCTTAATCATCTGTTCTAAGGCTTATAATTCGTGGGGACTAGGAGATGGAAGCGTTGGTATTGTGTGGCGGGTTCGCGACGAGGTTGGAGCCGATAACCCTCTTCGTGCCAAAACCATTGCTGCCGATAGGAGGAAGGCCGATACTGGATTATACCGTTGACAAGATACGTGACGCTAACATAGGCAGGATAATATTCTCGACGAACCAGAAGTTCTCCGACCAGTTCAGCTACTGGATAGACCACAGGAAGAGCAGCGGCGTCGACAATCCGATCGAGCTGGTCGTGGAACCGACCAACCATGAGGGGGAGAAGTTCGGCGCGATAAAGGGCATAAACTACACGATTGACAAGGCAGGAATAAAGGATGACCTGCTCATAGTGGCTGGGGACAACTTCTACAAGTTCGGATTGGGAAAGGTCATCGAGCACTTCAACAAGACAAGGAAGCCCACAGTCGCGCTCTACGACCTCAAGTCGCTTGAGGACGCGACCAGGTTCGGCGTGGTGACGATAAAGGACGATGTGCTGACAGGCTTCCAGGAGAAACCGAAAGAGCCCAAGTCTACCATGGTAAGCACTGGCATATACCTATTCCCGAAGGAGATGCTCGGCAAGTTCGCCGAGTACATAAAGAATGGGAACAATCCCGATGCTCCAGGATACTTCCTGCAGTGGCTGATAAGCAACAACGAGATACATGGGGTAGTCTATGAAGACAACTGGTTCGACATAGGAACCCTTGACACGTACAAGAAGGTCTTCGAGCAGTACCTTGACAGGGACTAGCACTCCTCTATTATCCTTGAATACGTACCGACAAGCTGTTTCAGGCTCTTCCTTGAGACCCACTCGTTCTCAGAGTGCTCATTCCCTCCAGTAGGTCCTATCGTGACTATCGGCACGTGAAGCTCCGTGCTGAGTATGTTGTCGTCAGCAACAGAGCTACCGTAGTTGGGTATGGCTTTCCCATAGTCATCTGCGACTATCCCGAATATCCTTTTTATGTGGCCGTTGTTCCTGTGGTTCACATACGGCTCTATGTATGGGGTCTTCCTCTCCTTTATGCCGACCTTGATCTTTGTCCTTGAATCAAGGTGCTTGTTCCTGAAAAGCATTTCGATGAACTCCTTTGCGCGGCTCTCTGCATCTTTTCTAGTGCTGGGAGGGACAAGGTGCATGTCAAGCTCCAGATGCGCCTTGTCGGGGACGGAGAGGCTTGTTGAGCTAGATTCCAGTTTCCTAACGAATATAGTTTCTGGCCCCAATCTTCCGTGTTTGAGCAATCTGAACATTCCCAGGTGTTTGACTATCGTGCTTGCCTCGTTTATCGCGTTTACGCCACGTTGCGGCTGCGCTCCGTGCGATGCCAGCCCTTCAATGTCTATCGATATTACGACTCTTCCTCTCCTTCCTATGGTTATGACGTTTGATCCGCCAGTATGCCTTCTGGAGTCGCCAGGTTCGCATGAGACTGCGAATTTGACATCCTTGAACCATTCCTTGTTGTGCGTGACAGCGTGCCATGCCCCTTCCGATATGTTCTCCTCATCGACGCAGAAGAGCATCTTGATTCTCTTGCCCCTAGCCTCGTCGATAGCACATAGTGCCGCGGCTGTGCCTCCTTTCATGTCGCAGGTTCCAAGACCGTACAGCTGGTCCCCTTTGGCAGTAAGCCTGAATGGATTCGTGTGCCAATCGCCGTAATCAGGAACGGTGTCGAGATGGCAGTAGAAGAGTATTGATCCCTTGCCCTTCCCCCTCTCGGCAAGCAGGTTGTACCTGCTCCTTGTCAGGTAGTCTCTCCTGACCCTGAACCCCATTCTCTTCAATCGTCTTTCTACGAAGGCAGCCAGCCTGCTTTCGTTGGGGAAGATGGAGTTTATCCCTACTATCTCGGACAGAAGTCTTTCAGCACCCATTTTGATCAGTTCAGTGCCTCACTACTTCAGATATCGTAGTTGCAAGGGATCCTCCCTGCAGATACGTCACCGCGAAGTCTTTCAGGTTGCCGTCTATGCTAACGTGGTTCTGTAGCAGGCCTGTGAAGGACCTCCCTTGGAGCAGTGCAGTTTTTATCAGCGAAGTGTTCTGCAGGTTTGACTCTGCGAATATGAGATCCGTCTGCCTGCTACCGCGCATGTGGTCAGTTATGATGTCATTTATCATTGCCGTAGATAGGTCGTAGTATATTCCGTTTCCCTGATGATCCTCCCTCACTTTTGCATCTGTTATTTCGACAAAACTGAGCGCATCTCCTGTGTTCAGCCTTATGTTGACTCGTTCTGCTATGCATATTCCTACTACTTCGTTGGTCTCTTCGAAAGGCGTCGTCGCAACTCCAAGGAGAACGTTAGGGTTCCTGAGCACAGTAGTTGCGCTCTCGCTAGTGTGGCCGAAGCTGCGGAGAAGCCCTGTCACCTGTTCCCTGTGCTCGGCGCTGAAGCGGTACTCGACACTCCTGTCATCGATGGGATATATTATCGTTGAATAGTGGACGGGGAAGACTCTTTCGGCCATTGTGACAAGCGTCTGCCTGTATTCCGCTGAGCGTGTGAGCTCCCTTGCCCTCTCTTGGCTGTTCCTCTCAAGCGTCCTATCTGCAGCATTGAAGCCTACATATACCATAGAATACGGCTCGTTTACCGGTATTACAGCTTCGACGTTAGCGACTCCATCAAGACTCTGCCGGATATCTTTGACCGCATCCCTAGTTGCAAGCGTCCTGAATGTCAGTCTTGTTCTTTGCTGATCCCTGAGCATCTGTTTGCCTATCGAAGCTACGTTGCTTACGAACTCTACTCCCCTCGCGTCTGTTATTGGGGTTATGGCGGTATCCCTGGCAATCGCCCTAAGAGGCCTTTCAGTGTAACCGACTAGGCCTTTCAGTCTTGAGTCTCCTGCCTGCCCGATGTATCCTATAGGACCGAAGCTGCTAGGGTCTGAACTATTTCTAAATAGGGATTGTATAACTCTGTCGTTCGGTTCCCTTCCTCGCAAAGCGGCCATATTGAGCACCTATTCTAATCCTTATGAGTTGCTAGTATAGTGAAAAAGGTGGTATATAAATATTCGTATTTAGATTACGAATATCGTAGTATTAGTCATTCTTCAGTACGATTGTCGTAGATGTATCTTCCACGCCTTCCAGCTTGCGTATGGTCTCGATTATGCTGTTGGTGTTGTTTATCGAGTCGGATGCGACGAGGCAGAAGATGTCGTAGTTGCCAGATACCTCGTACACGTGCTCGACACCCAACTCCTTGATCTGCCTGGCGATGTCCGATGTCGGTACGGATCTTGAGGTTGCGACCATGACTATGGCCTTGACATCCTCCCTTGTGTCTATAGTGAACCTCTCTATCGTCTTGTCGCTTACCAGCTTGTGGACCCTTGCCCTTATCGCTCCCTCTGTCAGGTTCAGCTCCTTTGCGATGTCCACGAATGCTTTCCTTCCGTCTGCCTTGAGAATTGCGAGTATCCTTTCGTCCGTTGCGTCCATCATCTCTTTACTCGCATCGCAGCTTTAATTACCTTCTTGTTGCGTTTATCGTAATGGAACTCCGAATCGAATACTTTGCCGTGCAGCATCGGCACTATCCAGTACTTGTCATCGTCCCACATCCTACCGTATGGCAGCCTTCCTATGTCGAACCACTTGAGCCTGCCTTCGTCCGTATGCCTGGGCTTACCGGAGAAGCTGCTTGTGCTGAATAGCGAGACGTCGAATATCCTGCCATGGACGTGGAACCTGAGCTTCCCGTGGTAGAAAGGCTTGCGAATCCTGAGCCCGGATTCCTCGTACACCTCCCTTACTGCGCTGTGGACTGCGCTCTCCCCCTTTTCTATTTTGCCCCCTAAGCAGTTCCACTTGCCCTTGCTGACCCCCCTTGTCGCGAGCTTGAGAAGTATCCTTCCCTTCTTCTTGTCTATTATGTGGCAGTTGGTTGCGCGCTCAACCATGGATGCACCGTTGAACATAAGTTTGGCGGGGGCGAGATTTGAACACACGACCTCCAGATTTCTAAGATCACAGCAATAATGCTCATCACTCATATTGCTTTGCATATGAGTCTGGCGCTCTAACCAGGCTGAGCTACCCCGCCATTGCTGTTATATCCCCTTCCTTAATTTATATACCTTGCACATTCAGAAGAGGCTGAGGGATACAGCTCCGAGGACCATGATCATGAATCCTATGAACTGCAGCCTGCTGAGCCTTTCCTTGTAGACGAAGTAAGACGCCACTGCAGCGACCACAGGGGCAAGCGCTGTGAGCGCGCTGCCTATCGTGAGGAAGTTGGCCTGTATCGCAACTGCGAAGGCCACGTCCCCGGAACCGTCGAGGATTCCGGCGGTTATTGCGATGATGACTATGAGCATGGCTGCGTCCCTGAGCCTTATCCTCTTCCTCGGGCTGTTCTTTGCCTCCTTCGTGTGCATGAAGAGGTATCCTAAGACCGTCACTACCCCGACTATCCTGCCTATCGTCAGGGGCGCTATCGCGTTGGTCGAGTGGCCGATGGCATAGTTCATAAGTATCCAGTACGCCGTGAACAGTAGCGATGAGAACAGTGACGGGATCAGCATCTTGTTTATCCTGAACCTCTCGTTGGTTATGACCAGGAACGCGCCAAGGAATATGACCGCGACTCCTGCAGCCTCTGCCTGGGTCAGCCGCTGGCCGAGCACGGAGAGCCCGAAGAGGACGAGGAGCGCAGGCTGCATCTCCCCAAGCACGTATGCGTTGGTCAGCTGCTCCGTCTCCAATGCCTTGTATCCGGTGAAGAATCCTAGGAACAGGAATATGCCGGATATCGCCGCGATTATCGCCCCAATTGCCGTGGTGCCGGCCCATCCCCCGTTCAGGAGGAGGTAGATCACCATCGGGAGGATCCCCAAAGGTATGATCACAAGGCTGGTGTTGAGGGTGCCGAGAACGGTTGATACCCTCTTGGCTATGACGTTGGCGAACGCCCAGGAGAGCATTGCGATCATGGCTCCGAATACGCCTATCTCTATCATGTTACCAGTTTAAAGGGGTGTATATATTATATTGGGAATTATTAATTAAGCCATACATGGCCTTGGTAGTGTAGTGGCTTGCATAGGGGACTGTGGATCCTCAGGTCCGGGTCCGATTCCCGGCCAAGGCCTTCTGCTTCTTTGATTGACGAAGGCGATGAATGCCTTAAATATGGTGGAGAATCCAGTACGTTTGGGAACATGAGAGTCCATTTCGGCAACAACGACGTTGCGAGAGTCCTTGTGCCTGCGACCAAGTGGGGAGCCGGCGCCTCTGGGATAGCCGCGGCGTTGTCCCACGGGCAGAAACCCATCGGCATGGCCCTCTCCGGGATCCTTGGATTGGCGGTAAGGGGCTTGCCGGAGATAATTAGGATAAGGGACGAGCGCAGGGGGCTCGACAGGCTGAGGCGTAGCTGACGGAATTTTCGCTGCGAATCTTACTGCTTTAAATAAGGTTCTGTCGGCCAGTTTGATTTGGAGAAAAGGCGTTTCCAAGCCCTATTTAAATATCTTCTTTTTCCACTATATTTGGTGGTTGTGGTTTATCCCTAACACTATGGGTTGTGGTGCTTCTATGGCTGATTCAGAGAACAAAAACGATGCTGTGGCTAAGGTTGAAGTGAAGGTTGCGGACAACGCGCTTCCTGCAGAGACGCTTGATTTCTTCAACGGAGACGAGATACGCGCAAGGGTCTTCTACGAGAAGTACGCGCTTAAGGACAAGGACGGGATAACTGTAGAGAGGACGCCTAGGGACCTCTGGGAGCGAGTCTCCAAAGAGATAGCAAGCGTTGAGAAAGGAGATAAGAGGGCCCAGTGGCAGGAGAGGTTCAAGTGGCTGCTAACTGATTTCAGGTTCCTTCCTGGTGGCAGGATACTGTTCGGCGCAGGCCAATCGAGGAAGAGCACGCTCCTGAACTGCTACGTGATACCTGTCAAGGATGACACCATCGAGGCGATATTCGACTGGTGCAAGGAGGCCGCAAGGACATACAGCTACGGCGGAGGGGTAGGCACTGACATAAGCATACTGAGGCCCAAGAAGGCGCCAGTGAACAACTCCGCGGTCGTCTCCACAGGCTCCACCTCGTTCATGAACATATTCAGCGAGACTACCCACACGATAGGCCAGCAGGGCAGGAGGGGAGCACTCATGATAACCATGAGTGTAGACCATCCGGACATATTGGATTTCATAAGGATAAAGAGGAACCTGGGCAACGTCAGGTACGCGAACATAAGCGTCAGGATAACCGACGAGTTCATGAGAGCGGTGAAAGAGGACAAGGAGTTCACGCTCAGGTTCGAGAACAAGGTAGTAGGGAGGATAGAGAAGAAGATTAACGCAAGGTTCCTGTGGAACGAGCTCGTGCAGTCCGCAAGGGACTGGGCCGAGCCTGGGCTTGTCTTCTGGGACACGATAAAGAAGTATTCGCCTAGCGAGTACAACGGCATGGAGGTCATAAGCACGAACCCGTGCAGCGAGCAGCCTCTGCAGCCTTACGGCGCATGCGACCTCGGCAACCTCAACCTTTCCGCTTTCGTCACATCGCCGTTCACCAAGGGCGCTGCGCTCGACTGGGGCAACCTCGAGACCGCGACAAGGTACGCAACAAGGTTCCTTGACAACGTCCTTGACTACAACGACGAGAAGCACCCGCTCAAGGAGCAGACCATGGCGGGCAGGAACAGCAGAAGGATAGGAGTCGGGATCACGGGACTCGCGGACATGCTCGTCAAGCTGAGCATAAAGTACGACAGCGAAGAGGCGTTGAAGTTCGTGGACGAGCTCTTCAACAGGATAAAGCTCTGGTCGTACGACGAGAGCGTAGAGATAGCCAAGGAGAAGGGTTCGTTCCTCATGTTCGACAGGGACAAGCACGCGAGCATGGCGTTCATACAGACGCTGCCTAAGGAGATGCAGGACAAGATATACAACAACGGATTGAGGAACGTGGCGATACTCACAGTGCCGCCGACAGGCAGCGTATCGGTTCTTGCAGGGACTTCGAGCGGCGTAGAGCCGATATTCGCGTTCAGCTATACCAGGAGGAGCGAGTCGCTCAGCCAGGGCGAGTTCAAGGTGTTCCACCCTCTTGCCTTCGAGTACATGAAGCTGTTCAACATCGCAGAGGAGAAGGACCTGCCCGAATTCTTCGTGCCTGCGCACAAGATAAAGGCCGATTTCAGAGTAAGGCTCCAGGGGGTTATACAGAAGCACATAGACAGCGCGATATCCTCGACGGTAAACCTGCCCGAGGAGACCACTGTGGAAGAGGTAGGCAAGATCTATTTCCAGGCATGGGAGGCAGGCTGCAAGGGCATAACTGTCTACAGGGAAGGATCGAGAGAGGGCATACTCATAACAGAGGAGCAGCAGAAGAAGAACAACAGCAAGAATGATGCGAAGGTGGAGCAGCCTGCAGCGCACATATCAGCAGAGTGGAAGCGCGAGAGCGTCCTTACGGGGCAGACGATGAAGATAAGGATGCAGGAAGGGCCGCTGTACGTCACCGCGAACTACGACAACACGCAGATACGAGAGGTCTTCGTGACCCTCGGCTCATCTGGAAGCGAGGAGAGGAGCTACTGCGAGGCCATGGGAAGGCTGATAAGCAAGTACCTGCAGCAGGGCGGCGACATACGCGAGATAGTCGACACGCTGAAGAACATAAAGGCAAACTCCGCGATAAGCTACGACAAGGGCATGAAGCTCTACAGCGTGCCTGACGCGATTGCGAAGGCGCTGGAGGTCATGGCTGGCCTTGTGGAGCCTAGGAAGGCGGCAGAACTGCTCAAGACGGATGAAAAGAAGAAGGACGGCATCATGGACGGGGTCCAGAAGTCGGTAGTAAAGCCAGGCATGTTCGAGGGCAAGGAGCTGAGGGCCGATGTCTGCCCGCACTGCAGCGAAAGGACCCTTGTGAACGAGAACGGCTGCTTCACCTGCAAGAGCTGCAGCTACACCAAGTGCGAGTAGATTATTCTAGTGATATTTCCAGATAGTCATTCACTAGATAGTCGGCACCGTTTAATTCTTCTCTTGAATGAGTTGAAAGAATTCCTACGACTTTCATTCCAGCCCGTTTTCCTGCTTGCACTCCAGGCGGCGTGTCCTCGAAGACAAGGCATTTGTTTGGGTTCATTTTAAGTTCTTTTGCAGCAGTCAGGTAGATTTCGGGGTCCGGTTTTCCTTTAGAGACATTTTCATCTCCTAGTACTAAATCGAATTTGCCATCGAGCTTTAATGCGCTAAGTACGAGTTCCCTATTTTTCTTTGGAGCGGTTGTGGCTACTGCAAGACGCATTCCTTTTCCTTTCAGGATTGATATGGTGTTCGAAAGTCCCTTTATTTCACTTATATATGGTAGGTATAGCCCCCTGTAGATTCCCTCCTTTTCTTCAGTAAATATCCCAACTTCGTCTTTTGATAATTGTTTATTGAATACTAATTCGAATATGTCGTTATTCTTCTTGCCGGATATCTTTTGCCTGAACTCTTCGTCTGTAAGCGACAGTCCGTGTCTAATGCAGAACTCTTTCCACGCCTCCTTATGGAAAGACATGTTGTCCACCATAGTCCCGTCCATGTCGAAGATTGCGGCTTCGATGTTGGATAATGCTATGGTTACTACGTAATCAACCTTAATTTATTTACTCTTGGAACTCTTCTTGAATAGGGTTACTGCCTTCCTGAATTCCTCAGGGGAGTCGAAGTTCTGGTAGATGCTGACGAACCTTATGTAAGCCACCGGATCGAGCTTGAAGAGCTCCTTGACTACCATGTCACCTATCCTCCTGCTGTCTATCTCCTTTATGCCCTTGCTCCTGATCCTCATCTCTATCTTGTCGGTGAGCTTGTCCATGGTTTCCCTGCTGATGGCCCTCTTCTCGCACGCCTTCATTATGCCGTTGAGCACCTTGTTCTTGTCGAACGGCTCCCTCGCCCCGTTCCTCTTTATTACTGTTATGTCAGCGAAATCGGCCTTCTCGTAGGTCGTGAACCTCTTCTTGCAGGACTCGCACGCCCTTCTCCTCCTTATGCTGTCGCCGTCGGGGCTCTCCCTCGAGTCTATGACTTCAGTATCGTAATATCCGCAATAGGGGCATTTCATGCTCTCACTTCGTTATAACCTCGCACGAGTCCTTTGTAACCACTACCTCCTTCTCTGACTGCGAGACGAGGCCGTTCGAGCGCTCTATGAGGACCGGGAACGCTTCCAGCGCATCCATATTCAGCAGCTCAGTTATCCCTCTCCTTATTCCGAATTCGGATATGTCCTTCATCTCGTCTACGAGCCACCTCAGCGCGAACGGGAAGGTCTTATGCCTGCTGCTGATGTGCTCGAGCACTTTTCTCGTATCCTGCGCCCTTGCGTTTGCATTGTTTGTCTTCTGGAATATCTCCACGAAATCCCCGTCCTCCACCAAGCCCTCTCCAGTAGTCATGAACGGCTCTATCGCTATTACGTCTCCCTCGTTTAAGACGCTTTCGTCTCCGTTGTCGTAGTTAGGTATGAATATGTTGGCATGCAGCTCGTCGCGCTCCACCCCATGTCCTCCCAGGTTCTTTATCGGGTTGAATCCGTACTCCTTTGCAACCTTGCCTATTGCCGCGCCTATGGAATTGACCTTAACGCCGTCTCGGACCATGCTTATCGCGGTTTCCAGGGCCTTCTCGCTTGCCTCGACCAGCTTGCCGTTGTTCCCTGAAAGATCTATGGTTATGGCGCAGTCTGTGAGGTAGTCGTCCTTTCTCGCGCCTATGTCGACCTTGACTATGTCATTTGCGCCGAACGCCGTCTTGTCATCATGCGAAGGAGTGTAATGGGCAGCCTGCTCATTGACGGATATGTTCACCGGGAAGGACATGAGACATCCCTTGTCCTTGATGAGCTTCTCTATGCCTTCAGCCACGTCAAGCAGCTTTGCTCCTTCCTTCACGAGCTTCCTGGCATGGGCAAGAGCCTCTGTCGAGACCTTTCCCGCTTCCCTTAGCTTATCGTAGTCGTAATCATTTCTCATGTCAAAGCCTCTTCTGCGATCCTCCCCACTTGAGCTCCTCCTCGCTGTACCCCAGCTCCTTCAGTATCTTGAGCGTTGCTGGTATTACCTGGTTGTTGATGTAATATGCAGGGTCGTAATCCGTGGCAATCTCCTCGAGCTCCGCCTTCTCCGATATGGTATTGCCGTGCCTGGTTATAATGTATCCTATCGTTGCCCCTTCGATCTCGTCCTTCGTCTTGACCTTCTTCTCTATCGCCTTCTTTACGGCTGCGAGCTCCGGCGAATTCCTCACCTCGTAGCTGTCTATCCTCTTCCTCAGCTGCGTGTATATGACCGTGTCCTTGAGGGGCACCTTCCCCTCGTTGAGCCTTGCTATGACGTCCTTGACTATGGATACCGCCTTTGACTTGCTCCCTTCCTTGAGGATCGCTTCGAGCACCTTCTTCTGGGTGTCCCTTGAGACGTACGACCAGTCCCTTCTCACGAGCTCGAATCCGCGGATCTTTATCCTTCCGGACTCTGACAGCAGCGCGTACTTCTTCTTCGCGCCGCCCTCTCCTGCGCCCTTCTTCCCGACGAATACTCCGCGGACATAGAAATCCTCGAGCTCGAGCTCCATGGTATCAGGCAGGGACTTGTTGACCTTCTTCATGAAGTCTATCGCCTCGTTCTTGCCTTTGCCCTCCATCAAAAGGAACACGGAATCGGTGTCGGTGTAGAGTACCTTGAATCCCGCCTTCTCCGCCGATTCTATTGTGTTCTTGATGTGGTTCCTCCCGAACGCTGTGACGCTCTCGGCGCACTCCCTAGAGTACCATCTCGACCTTGCGTAGCCCAGGTAGCCGTAGAACGAGTTGGCGAGTATCTTGAGAGCGCTTGACCTTGCGCTGAGGTTCTTGTTGTCAGGATCCTTCTTGTACGCCGCCTTTACGCTGGACCTCTCGGATATGAGTATCCTGAGCACCTTTGGCACTATGCCCTCGGGCCTCGCGATGAACTTCGCCCCTGTCGGCGATTCGTGGTATTGCCCGTCGGGCAGCTTTGTCAGCGTGTTGGGGTCTATGTTGTAGGCTATGATTATGGAAGGGTACAGGCCCCTGAAGTCGAAGACCGCTATTTTGTCGTATATGCCGGCCTCTGGCGTCTTTACGTACGCCCCCTCTATGGGATTCGTTGTCCTAGCGAATATCTCGTTCTCGCTTGGCTTGTTTGGTATCAGCTCCTTGTTCGCGTTAGCGTACCTCATCAGAAGGTACTCCACAAGCTGCCCCGTTGTCGATACCGCCGCTTCGCCAAGCGATATGCCGCTGACCTTCGCGACCTCGACCTCAAGCGGTGCGAAAAAGTTGTAGAGCTCGTTGAGGGTCTTGGAATCGCTGAGGGAGTAGTCTGTAAGCTCCTCAAGGTCCTTTCCGTTGTTGTCCCACAGCTGCCAGATATTCTTCTTGTCCACCGTTATCTTCTTCGTGTCTGTGACAGCGGCGTAGACCTCTCCCAGGGTGAAGTTGTTTATCTTGAGCAGCTTCTCTGATGCTCCGACTATAGAGACGAACTTGGCCACATTGTATATATCCATGTTCACCCTTCCAGGTATCTTTACTGCCTCTAGAAGGCCGTGGTGCTCCCTCTTGACCTCCTCCCCGTACCTTGTTATGTCGAACTTGATCCTGTTCGCGGCAGCCCTCTCCATAAGGTATGGTATGTCGAAGTTCGATGAGTTGTATCCTGCTATGACGTCAGGATCTATCTCCTTTATGATGCCTATGAATCCCTCTATCAGCTCCTTCTCGCTGCCGAATGTGGTAACGAAATCGCGGTCTATCTTCTTGGTCGTTAGGACTCCGCTCCTGCTGTTCGTCGCGTAGCTTATCATGATTACCGGGTCTTCCTTGGGCCTCGGCTGCGTGAGGGGATTGTAGGTCTCTATGTCGAAGCACAGCTGCGTCACTGCGGTGCTGTCGCTGCCCTGCCCTATGCTGTCTATCACCAGTCCCTGGTCGTCCTCGTGGGCCTTTATCTTCACTCCCTGGAGCGGCACTATGCTCTTGTCTATCAGGTATCTCTTCCAGAACAGTATGTCGTACTCGTACCTCTCGCCGAACTCCTGGAGCTTCTCGCTTATCACAGGTATGTCGCCATGGTTTGTCGCCTCTATCCTGATCGCGGTCCTCTTTTTGCCCTTCACTACCGTTGGTTCAGTTGTCGCAGAGCGTATCTTGACGGTCTTGTCGTTCTTCGTGAACTCCATCTTCAGCAGGGAATCCGTGTCGAGGTCCTCGTTGTGGGGAAGGAGCCTGAAATAGGGGTAGAATGAGGGATCGTAAAGCGTGTGCACCTCTTTCCCGTGCTTCAGCGTGATCCTTATAATGTTCCTTTCCTGAAGGGAAGCATAATCCACATCTATTATTATGCCCTCTAGCTCTTTCTGCTCCATAACCCTTCAGATCCTTATTCTGCTACAGAATAAACAGGTTTCAGCCGGCTCCGCTTCCCGCACTGCCTGCTGGGGCCTCTGAGAGCTTTGCCCTTGACAGCGGCAGAGGCGCTACGAATCCTATCGAATAAGCGACGAGCGTGCCCCTTGCGCCGCACTCGAAGTTGAGCATGTTGATGACGTCCTCTGCGAACTTCAACGGGAGCGTCTTCTTGCTTTTCCAGGTGCTGTCGATGTCCTCGGCGTCCTTCTTGGACTCCTTGGCGCTTATGGTGCCGCTTATTGTGAGCTTGCCGACGTTCTTCGAGTTGCCCTGGCCTTCGTAGGCGGTAACGAACGTGAAGCCTACATCCACGTTCTCCTTGTCCACCTTGACGGTGTCGAAGTTGATGTTGAACTTCATGTTTGATATCATTTCCTTCATGTCCCTTGTTGCTTCTATCCTGTTTACGTCTATGTTTGTTATCATACAATCACTCTAGTATTTTTCAAGATAATATTGACAAGAATAGCTATAAAATGCTTTCTGTAGTCGTCTGTTCGGCAGGTAAGACATTGTATAATATAACGTATTGTCAAGGATTATAAACGGGCATGTGGCGTAACTTGGATAGCGCACCTGGCTTCGGACCAGGGGGTTGCGGGTTCAAATCCCGTCATGCCCGTTGACGTGATGCGATGGAATATAGGATAGTCTTCGATTGCCCTGACAGGAAGGACATCGTGAGGAAGCTTCTGGATGCGGCTTCGAAAGCAGGGGCCGGAAGGTACGGCAATTACAGCAAGTGCGCTGTAGTGACCAGTGGCTACAGCACATGGAGGTCCGATAAGGGCTCGCATCCTGCCATAGGCAAGGTCGGCAGGATATCTAAGGTGGCGTCGGTGAGGATTGAGATGTCTTGCCCGAAGGGGAAGGTTGACGCTGTGTGCAGGGCCATAAGAAAGGCGCATCCATACGAGGTGCCGGCAATCTATTCCGTCGGAGTCAGGTATGGATGAATGCCGATTTTGTCCTCAGGCAGGGAAATTTATTCCTGTAAAATGTTTTGGGCCTCGGTTTAAATAATTTATCATGAGATTATTTTCCAGTAGCCTTTTCCAAGGAGAACTGGATTGTGAAAGACAAATGATTGTAATGAAGTTCGGCGGCAGTTCCGTGGCGAGCGCGGAACTGATAAGGAGCGCCGCCGGCATAGTGAAGTCACAAGTCGGGAAAAAGCCTCTTGTTGTTGTTTCGGCTGTTGGAAAAACGACCAATGAGCTTATAGAGCTGGCTAATTCTGCAGCGAGCGGAACAGGCTCGGGGAAATGCGATGAGATCATAGGCAGGCACCTCGCGGTAATCAAGGATCTGGGACTCGAAGGCAGCATAATAGCAGAGCAGGCAACGGAGTTGAAGCGCTCGGTGAAGCAGATAGAGGAGGGCGGCTACGTATCCGTAAAGGCTCTCGACAACATGATGTCGTTCGGCGAGCGCATGTCTGCGCGTATAGTAGCATCGTGCTTGGATTCGCTGGGAGTTGACTCGCATGCTTACGATGCCTTCAGCGTAGGTTTGGTGACGGATTCCAACTTCGGCAGCGCCAATCCGCTCCCTGAAGGCGAATCCGCGATGAGGCGCTCCCTGAACAGGCTGTCATGCGTTCCTGTTGTCACAGGCTTCATAGGGAAGGACAGGAGCGGCGACATAACGACGCTTGGAAGGGGAGGCAGCGACTACACAGCCTCGCTGGTAGGTACAGCCGTCAATGCGGCAGAGATACAGATATGGACTAATACCAATGGCATACTTACTGCGGATCCGAGGATAGTGCCCAGGGCCGAGAATGTCCCGCGCATTTCATACGAAGAGGAGCTCGAGCTCGAACATCTTGGGGCCAACACGCTGCATCCGAGGGGGATAAAGCCGGCATTCCAGAGGAAGATACCGGTAAGGGTGCTGAACACGCTTCGCCCAGAACAGGAAGGCACGGTGATAAAAAGCGACATACCTGAGAGCAGGAGGGTTGCATCGATAACGCACAAGGACGACATGCAACTAATACATGTGCATACCAATGATCCGCAAGGGAAGCTACATGGGGTCTTTGACATAATAAAGAGGCATGGGCTTAATGTTGATTCGGTAACGGCGTCAAGGAACGGCATACTCATAATACTGAGCGGCTATTACAACAGGAACCTTAGAGATGCGACGAGGGAGCTTGGAGGCATGGGGAAGGTCACGGTCAAGAGCGACAGGGCCAAGGTGTCGATCGTTGGCAAGTCCCTTTCGACAATTCCAGGCATATCGGGAAGGGCGTTTTCGTCATTGGAAAGGATACCGATAGAAGCCATATCATACGGCAGCTCAGGGATTAGCCAGAGCTTTTTCGTGAAGGAGGAATTTGCAAGCATTGCGATAAGGAAACTGCATAAGGAATTTTTTGGTGCATAGAATGGCGAAGATATCTGTAGGTGTGTTCGGCGCTACGGGGATGGTGGGGCAGACAATAGTGAACCTGCTAGACAACCACCCGTGGTTCAAGGTAACGGAGCTTGCCGCATCGGAGAACTCTGCAGGCAAGATCTATGGAGAGGTCATGAAGCTCAGGTGGAACGCTAGCCCTGAGATGCCCGAGTATGCGCGCGATATGGTGGTGAAGGAGGCCGGATTCAAGCCCGACTGCGACATCGTCCTTTCTGCCCTGGACTCGAAGGTCGCAGGTCCCATAGAGCAGGGGCTTGCGAAGAACGGATACGCCGTATCGAGCAATTCGAAGAACCACAGGATGTTCGACGACGTCCCTTTGCTGATACCTGAGATAAACGCTGACCATGTGAACCTTATCAAGAGGCAGCAGAGGGAGAGGAGGTGGAAGGGATTCATAGTTACGGACCCGAACTGCTCCGCGATGCAGCTGTGCATAGCGCTGAAACCGCTTCATGACGAGTTCGGCCTTGAAAGCGTGATGGTGTCGACAATGCAGGCGCTCAGCGGCGCGGGATACCCCGGAGTGCCGTCAATGGACATAATGGACAATGTGATACCTTTCATAAGCGACGAGGAGGAGAAGCTACAGACGGAGCCGCTCAAGATACTCGGCTCGTTTGCAAAAGACAGGATAATGCCTGCAGGCTTCAAGGTAAGCGCGCAGTGCAACAGGGTCGCAGTCAGGAACGGACACCTGGAGACTGTGAACGTGAAGCTGTCCAAGAAAACGAGCGAGGAGGATATAATAAAGGCATTTGAATCGTTCAAGCCGTTGAAGGGGATGGGACTGCCTTCGGCTCCGGAAAGGCCCATCGTATACATGCGCAACGAGAACAGGCCGCAGCCTAAGCTTGACGTGAACGCCGAGAACGGCATGGCTTCGGTGGTAGGAAGGCTCAGGAAGTGCGGTATATTGGATTACAAGTTCCTGGTGCTGGGGCACAACCTGATAAGGGGTGCTGCAGGGGCCGCAATCCTCAATGCTGAACTCCTGAAGGCAAAGGGATACATAGGATGATCAGGACAGCCTTTCCACGTAGTCCTTGTATCCAAATCTCCTGATAGTCCTGACCTTCTTGCCCCTTCTCCGTGGATCGTAGAGCGCTATCGACGGATGCCTGACGCCGTTGAACATGGTCGTCTTGACCATCGTGTAGTGTGCCATGTCAAGGAAGACCAGCCTGTCGCCGGCGTTCAGCCTGCTGCTGAAGGAATAGTCCCCTATGACATCGCCTGCAAGGCACGTGAGGCCCCCTAGCCTGTAAGTGTATTTGAGCTCCTTCGGCCTTCCTGCGCCTATTATGTTAGGCCTGTACGGCATTGCCAGCACGTCTGGCATGTGAGCCTCTGCTGAGGTATCAAGAATCGCTATGTCCATCTTGTTGTGAACTACGTCAAGGACTGTCGATACCAGAATCCCTGAATTCAGCGCTATTGCCTCGCCTGGCTCCAGATATACCTGCACCCCGTACCTTCTCTTGAAGCCGTTAATCGTCTTTATCAGCAGCTCTACATCGTAGTCAGGCCTTGTTATGTGGTGCCCTCCGCCGAAGTCGACCCATTTCACGTTCTTTAGATACTCGCCATAGAGCCTCTCGAAAGATTTCAGTACACGGACAAGGACGTCAGCGTTCTGCTCGCATAGCGTGTGGAAGTGTATGCCTTCGACTCCTGCAAGGTCCTCTCCTTCGAGCTCCTCTGGCATAATCCCGAGCCTTGAGCCCGAGATTGAAGGGTTGTAGAGATCGGTCTCAACCTCAGAATGCCCGGGATTGACCCTCAGCCCTACGCTTATCCTCTTCCCGCTTGCGGCGATCCTCTTCCTGTACTTCTTCCATTGGGATATCGAATTGAATATTATGACGTTTGAGTACCTGATGACCTCTTCCATGTCCTTGTCGGAATATGCAGGAGCCGCAGTGCATACCTCCTTCCCGAACTTCTCGTAGCCGAGCCTTGCCTCCATCGGGCCGCTTGCGCACACCCCGTCCAAATACCTGCTTATGGTTGGGAAGGTGCTGTGCATGGCGAATGCCTTCAACGCGAGGAGAATCTTCGCTCCGGTCTTTTTCTTCACGTATGAGAGCGTCTCCATGTTACTCCTGAGGATCCCCTCGTTGACAAGGAAGCATGGGCTTTCGACGCTGTTGGTAACTGATGTCGGGAAATCCTTGAGCTCTTTCAGATGCAGGTCTTTGGCCATTTTATCCCCCTATTCTGGCAGCTTGCCGTTGAATTCGACCTGCTTCCAAGGAAGGCCATACTTGTTGAGCGCCTCCATGAACGGGTCGGGGTCGAGCTGCTCCATGTTGAATACGCCGGCACCGTTCCACTTGCCCGTAAGCATCATCATCGCCCCGATCATCGCAGGAACCCCAGTCGTGTAGGATATCGCCTGTGCGCCAACCTCCTTGAATGATTCCGCGTGGTCGCATACGTTGTAGATGTATACGGATCTTTCCTTCCCGTCCTTTATGCCTGACATGACATTGCCTATGACGGTCTTTCCGGTGTAGTTGGTGCCTAGAGAAGCGGGATCCGGGAGGAGCGCCTTAAGGAACTTTATCGGGACTATCCTCTTCTCTTCGTATTCGACCTCGTCTATCCTTGTCATGCCTATGTTCTGCATGACCCTCAGGTGCGTGAGATAGTTCTCGGAGAAGGTCATCCAGAACCTTATCCTCTTCAATCCCTTGATATTCTTCGCGAGCGATTCAAGCTCCTCATGGTAGAGAAGATAGCTATCCTTTGGACCGACTATTGGATAATCAAAGCTGAAGTGCACGCTCTTCTGGTCCATTATCGGAGGCGTCTCTATCCATTTCCCGTTCTCCCAGTGCCTCACAACTTGCGTTACCTCGCGTATGTTTATCTCGGGATTGAAGTTCGTCGCGAAAGGATGGCCGTGGTTGCCTGCGTTGCAGTCCAGTATGTCTATGTATCTTATCTCGTCGAAAAGGTGCTTCTGCGCGTATGCGCAGAACACGTTCGACACCCCGGGATCGAAGCCTGAGCCGAGGACTGCCATCAGCCCCTTCTCCTTGAACTTCTCCTGGTAGGCCCACTGCCAGCTGTACTCGAAATGCGCAACTTCCTTGGGCTCGTAGTTTGCAGTGTCTAGATAGTTAACTCCGGCCTCAAGGCACGCATCCATTATGCTAAGGTCCTGGTAAGGAAGCGCGACGTTCACGACAAGATCAGGCTTTATCTTCCTGATAAGCGCGGCTGTTTCCGCGGCATTGTCAGCATCGACCTGGGCTACGCTTATCGCCCTTCCGGTCTTCTCCTTGATCTCGTCCCTTATCTGCTCGCATTTGGACACGGTCCTGCTGGCAAGCGTAATCTCATCGAATACTTCAGGAACCTGTGCGCATTTGTGCGCTACGACTCTGCCGACGCCTCCTGCGCCGATTATTAGAACCTTCCCCATTGTCTTCATCAATTCAGAAGATAATTTGTCGGTTCTAATTATTAACCTTTACGATTTTTACGAATACAGAAAAGGTCATGAGATGTACTTCTCGAGTCCCGAGCTCTCTATGACGTTCTCCTGCTCGAGCTGCCTGTAGACCATGTACATGATCCCTACCGTAAGCAGTATTCCCATGCCTGTCCCTATCGCGCCGGTGAGGTTCGCCAAGGCTGCGAGGAGCGCGACCACTATGCTGCCGAGCACCGTTATCGTGGGTATGTACTTGTTGAGTATAGATTCTATGATCCTTGGGTCTCTCCTGAAGCCCGGGATCTGCCATCCGATGCTCTGCAGCTGGTCGGCCATGTTCTTTGGGCTCTGCCCAGTCATCTCGACCCAGAACTTGCCGAATATTATGCAGAGTATGATCAGCACTATTGTGTATGTTATTATGTGCACCCATTCCGGCACGTATACGACTCCGCCCCAAGGCATGTAGAGAGGGCTTATTCCTGCTATGAGGTTGTTGAAGTAGTCCCCGTATCCTATCCCGTACGGAGGAGGATATGGCTCGCCTATGTTGAACGTCGGGGATATCAGGTACAGAAGGCCTCCTGAGAGCGCCTTTGTGGTGCCTCCAGCGGCTCCGTTGCCGGTTACCGTATAGTATCCTATGAAGTGCGCGAGGTTGGCATACTGTCCGGTGACTCCTGAAAGGAAGCTGAACCACAGAGTGGTGCTCGCTATGAGGGAGCTTGCGAGGATCACAGGGAGCACGCTAACGTAGAGGAACGGTATCGGCAGCCTTCCTCCTACTCCCCTGGCCTGGCTGAAGGCCAACGGCAATTCTATCTTTATGTCGTAGACGTAGATGCATATCAGCATTACCAGTATGGCGAAGAATAGGGAGCCGAACGCGAGCAGCACGTTAGGCAGAAGGTTGGATCCTGCCCATGCTCCGGACTGTATCTGGCCTATCGCCCCCAGTATCAGTATGTTTATGGTACCTGCGACTATCGCGTACGCCACGCCTCCGGCTATGAACAGGTTTATTCCTGATGTGATGCCGTACTTGACCATCGTCTCGTCCAGGTATATGACTATTATCGCGCCTATCGCCAGCTGCGCTGCGACTATCGTGAAGAAGCTTGGGCTCAGCAATGGAAGCGAATGGGCGAATATCACCGACTCGACGAGCGCGATGACTATAGCTGCAGATTTCTGTATGGTCTGGAACTTGCCCTTCTCGTAGGGATTGTTCATGTCTATCTTGAGCAGCTCTGCGCCCTGAAGGAACTGCAGGACTATGCTCGCCAGCACTATGGGGCTGATACCTACGGTTATGAGGGTTCCTGTCCTTGATGCGAAGACTATGTTGAGCAGCTGGAATACCGGATTCTCGAGCGTTGTCTTGTTGACTCCGAAAGCGGGGGTGCTGAAGAGTATGAAGTAGAGGCCCATGATTATTGCAGTCCACTTCAGCTTCTGCCTGAAGGTGAGCGGCTCGTGGGGCTTCTTCACGTGAGGCACAAGCCTGAGCAGTGCCTCAAGCCTGTTTAGAAAACTGAGGTTCATTTGATTGCCCTTGATTCTATGGTTACGGTGTAGTTCCCTGATGGCGTGGTGCCCCTTTCAAGGGCCATCTCGCCTCCGAACATCCTTGAGGCGAAACCCAGCAGCATCGCAGTGGAGTACTTCAGGAACGCGTCCGATGAGTTATAATGGCCGTATTTCAATTTTATAACCCTTCTGTTCCTTGCGCGAACCAGCTCTGCACCGATTCCGAAGTAGCCGGCTATCGCGGCTATCGCATCCTTGGCAGTCGACTGCTGGTGCCTTTCAGCCATCAGCTCTCCGGCCAGGTAAAGCAGCTTCGCGACCTCCTGGAGAAGCGGCTCCTCAAGCAGCGGAGCCGATGCAAGCATGTGGTACCTTGCGTTGCGGGAGGCGCCCTTCCTGCCATCCATGACAGCGCATATCGATTCTGGAAGCGACCTCGTGTCAGGATACGCCTTCCTTTTGGCTGCGGATGTGTCCGGGAAGGTGATGAACTGGCAGAAGCGCGACCTGTTGGACGAGCAGTGGGTCTCGTTGGTCACCACGTGCATTCCTGAAGAGGCTGACACGTATCCTGCTATTATCCCGGACTCGAATATATGGAGGCTCGCGCCGATGCCTAGATCCGGCGAACGCTTGTCGAACGAGGTGATGACCATCCTGTACGAGGATGGGCTGTAAAGGACCTTGCCGAAGCCCAGCTTCTCCATTATCTCAGGCAGCATGTTCTCCCGGTTCGACCTTGCGAAGAGGCTCCTGCCTACAGCATATCCCGATTTGTAGCCTAGGCTGGCCAGGGACTCTGTCGCAGAATAAACCAAATCCTCGACGTCGACGTCCGCGCGGCTTTCCGTGCCATGCGCGGCGAAATCGCTGACCAGCAGCTCGTGCACGTCGTATGCGTTGACAAGGCGCACTGCCCTTTTTACTTTCTTGGCCATCTTTCCCCTAGGTTTTGCAGCCCTTGCCCTGGGCCTTCTTGCCTTCCTCATTTGCACACGTGTTCTTTTGTAATTAAGATTATACAAAGCATTATATTTACCTCTTGTGCGCTAGTTTTATCATGAGTCTGTTAAGTCTGGTCGCAGCTCTAGTTTTGGCTACCTCCTTTTCCTGGGCAAGAATGTTTGCTGCTCTGTTCGCGTCAATGGCGATAAGCCTCATTGTAGGCATATACATAGCGACATCCAGGTCCGGAGAAAGGATAGCCCTTCCGCTCGTCGACATACTGCAGACGCTTCCGATACTTACATTCTTCCCGTTCGTTGTCCTGGTTGTGCTCAACACGATACCGAACACCATAGGGCTGAACCTTGCGGTGATAATACTCATAATAACGAGCATGCTCTGGAACATGATATTGGGAGTCTACGAATCGGTCAAGACCATACCGAACGAGCTGCTCGAGGTGGGCAGGCTGTACAAGCTCAGCCCCGTGGAGAAGCTGCGGAGGATATTCATCCCCGCAAGCATGCCCAGGCTTGTCGAACAGTCTATACTGTCCTGGTCAATAGGCCTCTTCTACCTTGTCACGAGCGAGATATTCTCTGTGGGGAACAGCTGCCCGATCGGCGGGGGAGGCGCGTGCCACGTCCAGAGAGGGATAGGGGTGGCGATAGCGCAGCTTGCCCCAGACAGCACAGGATACCTAATCGGAATTGCGGTCTTCATCGCCTTCGTCGTCGCCACAAGGTTCATCTTCTTCAGGCCGCTCGAGGAGCACTTCAGGAGGTACATGAAGGGCAGCGCGATAAAGCCGGACAGGATGACAACCTACAGGAAGATAGCCAAGGAGTGGGCGGAGAGGGTGCAGAGGGTAAAGCTTGAGATAGGCATCAAGAAGAGGAGCCTCAAGGCTGCTGACGACATATTGATGTTCAGGAGGGAGCTCAGGAAGAGGTACCACAGGATAAGCGTAGGCACGAGGATGTGGTACGCTGTTTTCGCGCTGCTGGCCGTGCTTGTCGTAGCTTACCTGTCTGCAAACTACTCGTCTTTCATAGCGAACGAGCCGGTGGTGCTGCTCGCGATGCTGTTCTCTTTCATTAGGGTTTGGATGGCGTATGTGGCGATAGTCGCCGTGGCGCTGCCGGTATGCGTCTACCTTGTCTTCATGTCAAGGAGGCGCAGCGGCTACATCACTCTCTTCCAGATAATGGCATCGATACCTGCAACCATACTGCTTCCTTGGATAGCATTGAACCTCGATAACGGGGAGCTGGTGGCGTTCGCAGTCTTCTTCCTCGCTGGCATATGGTACGTGATATTCGGGGTAATGGCAAACGCTTCGACCATACCCAGCAGCATATTCGAGGTCAGGAGGATATTCGGGGTCAGGGGATTGAACGCATGGAAGAGCATATACGTGAAGGCGCTGCTTCCTGGACTGATAACGGGGAGCATAACTGCGATAGCTGCTGAATGGAACGCAAGCATCGTAGCGGAATACTTCACCAGCAGCGGCATAAGCGGCCTTGGCGGCGTCTACACCCAAGTCGGCAGCATAATGCTGCTCGGCAGGACTGTGCCGATGGGGATAGGCTACCTGCTCGACACTGCGCTTGCCAACGGCCAGCTTGTTGTAATGGGCTTTGCGATATTCAACCTCGTCGTGATGATAATAGTAATTAATAGGCTAGTGTGGAGAAGGATGTATAGCCAGATCGCGAAGACCTACAGGTGAAAATATGGCGCTCATAAGAATCGACCACGTGTCGTACACTTTCGAGGAGAGCGATCTCAACATCATAGAGGACATATCGTTCTCCGCGTCGAAGGGCGAATTCGTATCGATAGTTGGTCCTTCGGGATGCGGCAAGAGCACGATGCTCAGGATGATTGCGGGGCTGATAAAGCCGACAACTGGAGGAGTCTACTACAGGAACAGGGAGATAACCGAGCCTAACAGCAAGATATCCTTCGTCTTCCAGGACTTCGCGCTGATGCCTTGGCTGACCAACCTGGAGAACGTGAAGATCGGGCTCTCTTTCTCGGATATGGAGGAGGATGAGAAGGACAGGAAGGCAGCAGAGCTGCTCGACAGGTTCGGCCTCGACGGCTTCGATGACTACTATCCCAACGCGCTCAGCGGAGGCATGAAGCAGAGGGTAGGGATAGCCAGGGCCGTTGCTGGTGATCCGCAGGTGCTGCTCATGGACGAGCCTTTCAGCGCGCTCGACGAGCTCACAGCCAACACCCTAAGGGCCGATATCGTGTACATGCTGGAGAACAAGAACATATCCGTCAACTCAGTCATCATGGTATCGCACAACGTTAACGAGGCTGTGGAGCTGTCAGACAAGATAATAGTCCTGTCTAAGAAGCCGTCGCACGTCAAGGAGGTCATCGAGATAGGGATCAAGAGGCCGCGGGATACGAGGAGCAGGGAGATGCAGAAGGTAATAGACAGGGTGTATGCGGCGCTGGCAAGATGACCTTATCTCAAGCGCCACTCGTCCTTGTTGGCATCGTACTCTATCAGCTTGCTCCTTACCCCCCACCTGAGGAGCAGCTTCTTGAGCTGCTCGTCGTTGGTTGACTTGTCGCCGTGGAGCACTATCCCTTTAGCATGGAGCAGGTCGAACAGCTCCCTGGATGTCACGTAGTTCTTCTTGAGTATCGCGACTGTGCTCTTGAATGGCTCTATCGAAGGCAGCTTCTCCCTTATCGCTTTCGACGCGTTGGATACTGTGAGGCTGCCCCCCTCCTTTGTCAGCCTTATTGTTGATGAATCGACAACGGCGAAACCTAGCAGCTTGCATGCGTCTATAAGAGGGAGCAGATCGTCTATGTCCTCCTCGCTCTCCTCCGCAAGCGCAGATATGCTTATCTCACCGTTGTTCTGCTTTATGAGCCCAACGATGCCCCTTATTCTTCCAATCCCCGGCCCTGAAGGAAATAGAGTTGCCATCAAAGAGTATTGGAGGAATAAAGCTTTTAACCCTTGCCTGGAGGGCACCGCTTTTTAAGTTTTGTCGTCTTTAAATAGGCCTTTTTGGCGCCCTTCTCGTCTGGATGCTGCACCCCCTTGCGACCACCCCGAGATAGTAGTGTATCAGGAACAGGTTGGCGGCCAGGACAAGGGCAATTATCAGCGACTGGTTAACGCTGACCACGTGCACCACGTTCGATACCGTGAGTATGTTCACGCCTAGCGCTATCAGCAGCGTCGCGAATATCGGATAGCTGCAGGCGCAGCTGGCTATCATGCTGACAAGCGCAGGGAGAACGACGCCGAGGAAGCCTTCGGAAGCCTTGGATGCTGCCCTTATCGTGTTGACCCTGAACGAGTACGCCGCTATCGCGAGCATCATGCCACCAGTCATCAATACAGGATAGAGCAGGTATACGGGCGCAAGGATGAGGAAGACCCCCTTGTTCGAGTACAGTATAAGGTACGCGAGCACCGCGTAGTTTATCAGGAATCCGATTGCCGCGGCGATTATGTAAGCAGGCCTGCCGAATATCGTCAAGAGCATCTGCGCCCTAGTTATCCCCACTGTGCGAGGCATCCAATTCACGAATAGTATCTGGTTTCCCAGGCCCGTATTGCGCTGTCACCGCATATCGGCGCCGTGTTGTTTATCGACTTGCATATCGCCACTATGTACGCGTCTGCTCCAGCGTACTCGGTCCATGCGAACTGGTCATTCGGAGACGCTATCTCCGCGAGGACCTGCTTGTGCGTCATGGTGGTAAGCGGCAGGGTTCCTGCGGATGGCGTGCTGTTGCCGAATGCCACAGCGTCAGCTCCAAGGAACACGTAGTTGCCCCATACCGTGTAGGGGGTTCCCTGGAAAGCGGTCGACGCGTTGGCGCTTATGTTCAGCACGTAATTGAGCGCGGCAGTTGCTGTCGAGTTGCCACGAGCGTCAACGTTGGACGCGATTTTCGAGAGCGGATTGAGCGCGAAGCCGCCGGTTATTGGGTTTGTGTCCTCCATGCTCACGAATGTCAGGTAGTTGCTGGAATACTCGTTGGCGACCGTGGTATTGGATGAGTTTATAGGCTCGACGGTCCAGTAAAGGGTCGGGACGTCTGCGTCTCCCAATGCCGAATAGCCGTTGTACAGGTTCTTGAACGAGCCGAACTGCGACAGCGCTAGCGCCATAGACCACCTGTTCTCGCCGCAGAATATGCACGTTATGGAGCCCAGATATATCACCGGAGCCTTGCCGCCGCCTGGATTGAACGCCGTCTGCGCCTTGGTCCCAGCTGGTGATACCGTATTTTGTATCGATCCGTTCAGGAACATTTCTGCAGCCTTTGAGAAGTAGCTCTGCGGCGCGTTGTTTATTATCGCGAGCTCCGTTGCATTGAGGGGCTCGTTTATGTACTTGAGCGTGTTGCCTGGCCCGCCCTGCCCAGGAGCAGGAACCGATGTCGTCACGTTGACGTACACCGTCTTGCCAGGATGCGTGAACAGGTATATTGCCATGCCCGATGCAAGGAGTATGCCTGCGATGCCTACGAAAAGCGATATGTTGGTTATCATCTTGAGCCTTGATATGGTCTTCCTGAGGCTCTCCTGCTCTTTCCCATTTCTAGCGGCCATTGTTTCACTGAAGGGTATTTTTGCATTAAGGTTATATAAATGGCGCATGCGACGGCCGGTTTTTCAGTATTGTTGCGGCATCACCGCTGAATATTTAAACAGAAACACCGACATGTGTTTGTGGGGAGCATGAACCAGAGCTTGCAGGAGCTCAGGACAGGCTATTCTGTCGATGCCAGTCTCATAGACGCTCACTGCCACCTCGACCTGTTTCCGGATCCTGACAGTGTAGTGAGCATGGCGGTGTCAAACGGCATAGAGGCGATGATAACTGCTGGCGGGAACGGCAGGAGCAACATGGCGGCGCTGAGGATTGCCAGGCATGACAGGGTCTTCGCGACCATAGGCATAGACCCGCAGGCTGCAGGAGAAGAGTCTGGAATGATAGACAATCTTGAGGAGGAGATGCTGACCAGCAGGAAGATTGTAGGCATCGGCGAGATAGGGCTCGACGCGAAGGTGCTCGACAAGGTTCCGATAGAGGTCCAGAGAGAGGTCTTTGAGAGACAGCTGGAAATTGCGAAGGTCCACGACATGCCCGTGGTCATACACTCGAGGGGCATGCTGGACGATGTCGTCGCGATACTGGAAGAGAGGAGGGTGAAGAAGGCGATGTTCCACTTCTTCGAGGGGGATGAGAGGCAGGCAACGGAGCTCGCGAAGAAAGGATACCTTATATCGATACCTCCCGCAGAGTCATCGAAGAGGAAAAGAGTTATAAAGGACTTAGATTTAAGTAGTATGGTATTTGAAACGGACTCGCCGGTCGTAGGAAAGGATCCTACTGATGTCGCGAAGGTCGTGAGGCTCGTGGCCGATCTCAAGGGTTTCAGCTTTGAGGAGGTCGCCTTGCGCGCGGCACAGAATGTTAAAGGATTTTTCTATATATAATATGGCTGACGGGCCCGTAGCTCAGCTTGGATAGAGCAGCAGCCTTCTATTAATCTGAGGAAAGCTGATGGTCGCGGGTTCAAATCCCGCCGGGCCCGTAAGCGCATTAAGGTGTTTGGATGACGGATGAGAACAAGAACTTTGACGAGATAATAACGCAGATAAAGCAGCAGATCGACATGCTCCTGAACGACAACAGCGTTCCGAGGAACGTCAAGAACGCTCTTGACGAGGCCAAGAAGGCGTTGGAACAGAATTCCGGGTATTCGGTCAAGGCGTCAGCTGCGACCTACAAGATAGATGAGGTAAGCAACGACATCAACCTGCCGCCTTACGCAAGGACCGTAATCTGGAACGTGCTCAGCCTTCTCGAATCTATAAAGGACTAGGCTAGTCCTCCTGCTCCTTGGAAAAGTAAATAAAGACAGCAAGCGATAGATAGTCTTGCTGCTGCTTTGGGGGTTTAAATGACGGGGAGGACGATAGCTACGGAGCTTGCAAGGAGGCTTAATGGAATAGCCTTGGTGAGCTCTGACATAACGGACGAGGACCTTGCTGGCGTTGAGCTCGAGCCCCTTACTGCTTACATCGTAGACCTCTACGGGAGGGAGAAGCGCCCAGGAGTCCTTGACAGGAAGGCCCTAGAGAAGCTCATAATCGAGATGAAGAACGAGGAGCTTCCGTTCCAGCCGGAGACGGTCCGCCAGTCGGGTTTCATGCCTGCGGCGAAGCACCTTGACGCCGATTACAGGATCAGGAGCATAGTGCCCGAGAAGACGACGTCTGCTGTAGACAGCTTCGCGGTATATTTCAGGAACAGGCTCGACAGGCTGCGCGCGATGATACAGGACGGCAGGAACAGCAGGAGCTTCGGGATGATAAACAACATCGCCAGCGTCGCGACCTATGTCGAGGGCAGGGAGATATGCATAGCGGGCATAGTCAACGAGAAGAGCGTCACCAAGAACGGGCACCTGCTGGTCACGATAGAGGACGAGACAGGCCCTGCGAAGATACTTTTCATAGGCAAGTCGCAGGGCAGCGAATCGGCACTCTTCGACGACGCTTCAAAGATCGTGACCGACGAGGTCGTTGCCGTCAGGGGAAAGCTGTCGGGAAGCGGAAAGGTACCTTTCATGATAGCCAACTCGCTGATACGCCCTGACATACCGATAAGGAACAGGAAGCAGACACAGAAGGATGTCGCGATAGCGTTCCTGTCGGACATACACGTGGGGAGCAAGCTCTTCCTCGACAGGCAGTTCAACAGGTTCATAGAGTGGATGAACGGCAACGTCGACTACAGGAGGGACCTCGTGGACAAGATAAAGTACATAACTATAGCCGGAGACCTTGTCGATGGGATAGGGGTATATCCGAACCAGGACAGGGAGCTCAGCATAGACGACATATACAAGCAGTATACGGTGCTGCTGGATTTGCTCTCGGAGATCCCGGACCATGTCCACATATTCATGATGCCGGGGAACCACGACGGCGTGCAGAGGGCTGAGCCGCAGCCTGCGCTGCCGGCAAGCCTTGTAGGCGAGAGGGAGCTGCACAACATACACCTGCTGTCGAACCCAGGATACGTGACCATAGAGGGGCTGCGGGTGCTGGCTTACCATGGAACCTCGCTTGACTCTGTTATCCAAGCAGTGCCGGGATGCAGCTATTCGAAGCCCGAGACAGCGATGGTGGAGGTGCTGAAGAGGAGGCACCTGTCGCCGATATACGGCGATAATCCCATAGTGCCTAGCAGGAGGGACAACATGGTCATAGACGAGGTGCCTGACATACTACACATGGGGCACCTCCACAAGAACGGGATTGCTGACTACCACGGCACCTTGGTGGTCAACAGCGGCACGTGGCAGGCGAGGACCGCTTACCAGGTCAAGAACGGGCACATACCGACTCCGGCCATACTTCCGGTTTACGAGACGAAGAGCATGGGCATAAGCCACGTTGACTTCAACAACATAATGGTGTAGGCTTGGACATAGGACCTTATTTTAGCGGGCTTTCGAACGACTTCGAGAGGGCGTACGCCGTGGCTAAGGACGCGCGCGCCAAGGGACTGGACCCTAAGCACTACGTTGAGATAAAGCCTGCACCGGACCTTGCGAGCAGGGTTGAGGGTCTCACCAACGTGGATGGCATCTCCGAGATGGTGAGGAGATTGTCTAAGGAGAACCCGGGAAGCAGGCTTGCGTTCGCAGCTGTCAAGGAGATATGCACCGACCAGCGCTTCGACGGGTACGAGACGGTAAAGAGAATCGAGCTTGCGGTCAGGATAGGCACAGCTATACTGACGGAGGGCATCCTTGTGGCTCCTACCGAAGGCATAAGCAGCATAAAGAGGTACAAGAACAGGGACGGAACGGATTACCTGGCAGTTAACTATGCTGGGCCGATCAGGGGCGCGGGAGGCACCGTCGCTGCATTGTCGGTCGCGCTGGCAGACTATGCCAGGAGGATATTCAAGATAGGGGCGTACAAGGCGACGATGGATGAGGTGGAGAGGTATGTCGAGGAGACGGAGATATACCACGAGAGGTGCGCAAGACTGCAGTACAGGCCGCCTGACGACGACATAAGGACGATAGTCTCTAATTGCCCCGTGTGCGTCGACGGAGTACCTACGGAGACGATAGAGGTGAGCATACACAACAACATAGACAGGAGCGGGTTTGACGGCAAGACGGTCCAGATAACGAACAGGGTTAGGGGAGGTGTGCCGCTGGTCGTCTGCGAGGGAATAGCGCAGAAGGCGAAGAAGGTGCTAAAGGAGACCAAGGCAGCAGGCCTCGACTGGGACTGGCTGAACAGCGTAATAAAGGTGGATGTGAAGAAGACCGACTCGGCAAAGAACAGCGGCGCGTTTCTTGAGGAGCTCGTTGCGGGTAGGCCGATACTCTCCTATCCTGGGTTCAACGGCGGTTTCAGGCTTAGGTACGGAAGGAGCAGGTTCACTGGGATAGCCTCGAAGGGCTTCAGCGTCGCCACGATGATACTCACAATGGGATACATTGCTGTTGGTACGCAGCTCAAGATAGAGTTCCCAGGCAAGGGATGCATAGCGACTCCTGTCGACTCGATAGAGGGGCCGTTCGTGAAGCTGAAATCCGGCGAATGCCTCAGGGTGAACGACGTCGAGACGGCCATGAAGGTGAAGGACGACGTCGTCGAGATAATATCGATAGGGGACATGCTCGCCACGTACGGGGATTTCAGGAAGTCCAACACGCAGCTCAAGCCTTCCAGCTATGTCGAGGAGCTGTGGGAGCTAGAGCTCATGAAGAGCGACAAGGATGCGGTTGTGGACCATGCCGCGTTGGGATTTGTCGAGGCTTACGGACTGTCCCTGAAGCACAGGATACCGATACATCCCAGGTTCCTCTTCGAGTTCCAGGCCATATCTAAAACAGAGCTGGCGGAGCTCGCAACAGCGATGCTGAAGAGCTCAAACCTGGCATCCTTCAAGAAGCTCGGTGATGTCGACGATGTAAAACTCGAAAACGTCGGCGGCGTGAAGAGGATCCTTGAGAAGCTGAACGTGCCGCACAGGATTGACGGAAATGCGATAGTGGTGCAGAAGGACTACGGCGCCGGCCTTGCGGCGTCGCTGGGCTTCATATCCGGCGTGGATGGCGTGGTAAATGCCAGTGAGTCGGTAGTGAATGGGTACGATAATGCCGAGGATGCCCTTGCTGCAGTCAATGCGGTATCCCCATTCAGGATAATGAGGAGGAGCACGTTCGTGGGGACCAGGATAGGCAGGCCGGAGAAGGCCAAGGAGAGGCTGATGAAGCCAGCGCCCAACGTACTGTTCCCGATATCCGGTTACGGGGGCAAGGAGAGGAACATAAGCAGCGCATACAGCGCTGACGCGAAGAAGTTCAGGTCCGAGGTGGAGATAGAGCTGGCAAGGTACAGGTGCCCGAACTGCAAAAGGATAGTCGATTCGCCCTTCTGCTACGACTGCATGAGGGGAGCGGTGATCGAGAGCGTCTGCCCTTCATGCAAGACCCTGACATTTGACAGCGCATGCCCCAACTGCAAGACGCAGACGGTTGCGTACGAGAAGAGGAGCATCAACCTGGCGCACCTGACCTCCGAGGCCATGAAGAGGCTCGGGATAGGGAAGCTGCCTAAGGTCGTGAAGGGGGTGAGAGGCATGAGCAACAGGAGCAAGTGCGTCGAGGTGCTGGAGAAGGGCATACTGAGGAGCGCGAACAACGTCTACATATTCAAGGACGGGACCTCCAGGTTCGACGCGACAGACGTACCGATAACGCACTTCTACCCCAAAGAGATAGAGTGCAGCCTTGAGAAGATGAGGAAGCTTGGGTATGACAAGGATTACAATGGCAACGCGCTAGAAAGCGATGACCAGCTTGTCGAGATGAGGCACCAGGACGTGATACTCAACAGGAGAGGTGCAGAGTACATGCTGAGGACTTCGAAATTCGTGGACCAGATGCTGGAGAAGCTGTACGGTTTGCCTGCGTTCTACGGCATGGGCAGCATACAGGACCTGATAGGCACGCTTGTCATAACGCTCTCGCCACACACCTCGTGCGGGGTACTGAACAGGATAATAGGATTCACAGACGCGAACGTCGGGTTTGCGCATCCGTACACGATATCCGCGAGGAGGAGGAATGCCGACGGGGACGAGGACACGACGATGCTGCTCCTCGACGCGCTGATAAACTTCTCCAAGGATTATCTTCCAACGACCGTTGGAGGGACGATGGACACGCCGCTGATACTCACGGTGAACGTAAAGCCCAAGGAGATCGATGATGAGGCCCACGCTATGGAGGTCGTGGACGGATATGACCTCGACTTCTACAACAAGACATTCTCAAACTCGTATCCTTCAGAGGTGAAGATGGAGCTCGTGGAGAACAGGCTCAACTCGGATAGGGTCTATGACAACCTCAGGTTCACCCACCCGTCTGGAATGAACGTGCTCAGGGGAGTTCCAAGGAAGAGCAGGTACACAGAGCTTAAGACCATGCAGGAGAAGATAGACGACGAGTTCAAGCTCATGGACATGCTGGACTGCGTTGACAGGCGTGATGCTGCAAGGAAGGTGATAATGAGCCACTTCATACCTGACCTCATAGGCAACCTTCACTCGTTCTCGAGGCAGACCTTCAGGTGCTCAAGCTGCACTGCGAAGTACAGGAGGGTGCCGCTGAGCGGGAGGTGCCAGAGGGACGGTGGCAAGCTGTTACTCACGGTGTCGAAGGGAGGCATTGAGAAGTACCTCAGCGCTGCGATAAACCTTGCTGAGAGGTACGAACTCGACACGTACACGAGGCAGAGGCTCTACCTGATACGCGATGAGATAAGCGACATCTTCGAGGTTGTCGAAAAGGATTCTGCTGCAACAGAAGGCCAGTTCAGCCTGCTGAAGTACGTATGATCTTATCTGTCTGTTGCGGTCTCAATCCGTTCTTACAATCTGCGTGAGGAGATCGACTACAGCCCTGTGCCTTGTGCCTTTTCTTCCGCTTTTGTCAACAACTTGCGAACTGAACTCGTGCTCCCCTAAGGCGACTTTCGCAGATACGGAAATCTTCGTTTCGAAGTCTATCTTGGGCCAGTTGAAGGCCTGTGAAGCTATGCCGTACAGGTAGGTAGCCATGCCTGGGTTGTGCTTGAGGAAATCAAGCGCCATGTCCTTTATCTCATGCCACATCTGCGGCTCTGCCTTTGGCTCGAATAGTATCGTGAATAGGTCTATCTCATTGAGCTTCTTTGCCTTAAGTCTCTTGACTATCTCTTTGCCTATCTCCTCGGTCATCCCACCGTTCCTTGTAGCCAGCTTTATGAGCCTTGAGAAGTCGCCGTTGACCAATGCGCTGGGACTGTTGGTCTCGAGGGCCCTCTGCGCAGTCGTGTACCTCTCGATTTTCAGTATCGTGTTGGTCTCGTCCCTTACCTCCCGTTCCCTGCTGTTTATGTGTTGGCTTATCGCTTCGAGCTCTTCCCTGGTCATTACGCTACCGCCGTATATCACCGCCATCAGCTGCCTGTGGTTCACCATATCGGGATACCTTCGCAACGGCGAGGTGACGTGGGTATACGCCTGCGGGAACCTAAGGCCCAGAGCAAAGTGACCGTGGGCTTCGGGAGCATAGTACGCCCTCTCGAACATCCCATCGAGCTTTTGACGCATCATCTTTATCTCGAGGGGTGTTGGCGAGTCGCTTAGCTTGTCAAGCTCATTCAGTATTATTTCCATGTCAGGTTCTGGAGGCTTCGCCTTGTGGTTCCTGAATAGGGCAGGCACTCCGCTCTCTATAAGGACAGATGCGGCGGACCTGCTGGCAAGGATCATGAACTCCTGCACTATCAGCGAAGCCCTGCTGTTCCTATGGGGGTTCAGCGCGAGGTTTATGATGGTCCCGTCTTCAGTTGTCACTATGCCCCCTTTTCCGCTGTAGAAGGCAAGCGCGCCCTCCTTCTGCCTCTTTGCCAGGAGCCTCTCGGCTAGGGAGAATGATAGGCGGAACATCCTGCCGAGTTCGTGCCCCTTTTCGTCTATCGCTGCGTCAACCTGAGCATACGAATAGCGCATTGGGTTCAGGAATGCCGTCCTTTCTATCTTTATCTTCTCGATTTCGAGACCGGAGTTTAGGGTAGTCGATATTGTTATTGTTGGTTTCGGTGCGCCTTCGCACAGGCTCAGGAGATTCTCAGATAGCCTCCTAGGCATCATGGGATACAGTGGAGTCTTATTCCTGTATATCGTTGCGCCTCTGAGGAAAGCCTCGGCATCTGTAACGGAGCCCTTTCCGATAACGGCCGTTACGTCGGCGATCGTCACGTCTATCTTATACCTGCCGTTTGCCAGGGCTGTTGCCCATATGGCATCGTCAAGGTCCGGAGAGGATGAGTGGTCTATTGTTGCTCCCTTTACGCTTCTGCGCCCGTCCAGCAATGCGCCTGCGAGCTCGATAACTTTTGACTCATTCAGGACCTCTCTAGGAAAAGGTATGTCCCTCTTTACAAGCACCAGCGGGCTTGGAAGCCTGTTTATTGGGAATATTGCAGTTGCCGCAGTCTGCTGAGCGTGCATAACGTATCTCTTCGTCCAGCAATAATAAGCTTTGCATTTTGGGCGCTAGCCTTTGCGCGCCCTGTTTATCTTCCCTATGGCATCTTCGATGACATCAATGCCTTTCTCGATGTTCTTCATGGGCATTGTGATTGGCGGTATTATCCTTATCGTGGATACTCCTGCGGGCAGGAGCACGAGGAAGTTGTTGAAGCATTCTGTCATTATCATGTCCCTCTCCTTCACCGCAGGCTCCTTTGTCTTCCTGTCCTTCACGAGTTCTACGCCTATCATCATTCCGAGGCCCCTCACATCCCCGATTATCTCGTAATCATCCATCATCTTCCTGAGCCTCTTCATTATGTAGGCGCCTTTCGCCTTCGCGTCATTCTCGAGCCTTGCCTTGTTCTTCTGTATGTACTTGAGCAGGGCGCTTGCCGCTGCCACAGACGCGAGGTTGCCCCCGAACGTGTTGGAATGCGCGCCCATCGGAGTGTCTCCGAGAGATCTCCTTGTTACAGTTATCCCTATCGGGAGGCCTGCGCCAGCCGCCTTCGCCATGGTGTAGATATCTGCCTCAACCCCGAAATTATCCAGAGCCAGGAACTTGCCCGCCCTGAAGTAACCTGACTGCACCTCGTCCGCAACCATCAGGAATCCGTTGTCGCTGGCTATCTCCCTTATTCCTTTGACGAACTCCTTCGGAGGCACCACGTATCCCCCTTCCCCCTGCACCGGCTCCATGAATATGGCCGCGACCTCCTTAGGAGACACCTCCTTGCTGAGCGGGTACTTCCTTATGTAGTCGACGCATTCCATGCCGCAGGAAGGGTACTCCTTGCCGAACGGGCACCTGTAGCAGTAAGCGTAAGGCACATGTATCGTGGAGTTGAACGGGCCGAAATGTTCCCTCTGCGTAAGCTTTGACGATGTCAGTGATAGGGAGCCGAGGGTCCTCCCATGGAACGAGTTGTAGAAAGCGAGTATGTACTGCTTCTTGGTGAATATCTTCGAGAACTTTATGGCAGCCTCGTTGGCTTCTGTTCCTGAATTGGAGAAGAAGACGCGCCCGAATCCTTTCGGGAACATCTTCATGAGATTTTCGGCGAAGCTTACGGGCTCCTCAGCGTAGAAATCCGTGAATGCGGCGTGCATCAGCCTGCCGACCTGTGCCTTCACAGCGTCTCTGACCTCCTTGCTGCTGTTTACGCCGAAGTTGTAGACAGATATCATGGTCGCAAAATCAAGGAATTTGTTGCCCTCTATGTCGGTTATGTAGTCGCCGTCGCCCCATGCAGAAACAAGAGGATGCTCCCCCTTGGTCGTGGTGAGCATGAATTCGTGGTCCCGCCTTATCGCGTCCCTTATCTTCTTGCCTGCCTTGAATCCCATAGTACCAACAGATGGATGTACCGTTTGGTAATTATAAATCTTCTAACAGCTTTTCTATCGTTCTCTTCACTATCTTCTCCTTGCTCTCGTCTCCTGACAGTGCCTCGAAGAGCTCCGAGGGGTTGGTCTTGAGCCCGTATTTCTTCTGCTGCAGCTTCTCCATGAATATCGACATGCCCAGGTCCTTGACGGATATGCTCTCGCTGGCGTTCATCCTCCTCGCCCCTTCAATCTGGATCTCTGCGCCGTCCGTTCCCTTGTCAGATATCTCTACGATGGCCCTGTCCTTGAACTTCTTTGCGATGGCGTGCAGCTTCATGTCCATCCTCTTGAATCCGTCGTCCATCCTGCCTTCAAGCACTATCCTTACGACAGGCTTTACGGATCCTTTGGATATTATGTTTGAGATGGTGCCTTCGACTGACTCGGCTATCTCTCCGGGCTTCCTTCCGTTCATGTCTATCTTAGCAACTATGAACTCCCTGCAGCTTATCTCCCTGAAGCTTGCTTCGCGTGTCTTTGTATCGTATATGTAGAACCCCTTCCTTTCCTGCTCGTTGTCCTTGAGCTGCGTCAGGACTGTGCTTCCAGGTATCAGGAATGGCGATCCGTGTATTCTTCCTTCGTACCTGCTGTGTATGTGGCCGTTGACGTAGAGGTCAAAGCCCTTCGGGAACTCGTCAAGCGATATGAAGTCCTTGCTGAACGGCAGCAGCTCGTATACTGACTGGTGGAACATGAGGACATTGAAGGCGCCATCTGTTGGCTTGGGGGCCTTCTCCCTTACTATGTCCCTGAACCGTTCCTCCGATATGCCGCCGAGGCCGCAGACTGCGATCTTCTCCCCACCCTTTTCCACGATTGCTGTAGCGTCGCTAACGTCTATGAGAAGGCCTGCCAGATGAAGCAGATCGACAGGGTCCTCGTCGTCCTGCGCCCTCCTCTCGTGCGTGCCGGGTATCGCTATTATCGGGACATCGGCATAGGCCTTGGCTCCTTTGGAGACAGTTGCCCTTGCCTTCCAGTCCCTTCTTGAAAGCTCCCTGAAGAGGTTTATGGCCTCAGCTAGCACGTCAGGCTTTGGATTCCTGTTGTCGAATATGTCTCCTGGTATCAGCAGTATGTCGGCCTCGCTTGCCGCGCTCTCGAGTGCCTCCTTGGCCTGCTTGAACGCGTCCTCGCGGAACCTTTCATACCCTAAATGGAAGTCCGAGAGTATGGCAATCCTCACTTGCCCACCTCTGCCTCGCTCTCCCTGAGCAGCGTCTTCTCTATGGTGTCCTTCATCTTCTCAGGAGAGTATGCCAGCTTAATCAGCTTCGTGTGCCCCCGTATCCCCTTGCCTGACTCGTATGTATTTATCAGCCCCTGCATCTCCAGGTCAGTTATGTACTTCCTGTACCATCTCGAGCTCTTCGGCTCCTTCTGCAAGGATTCGCTTATCTGCGAGTACTTGTTGTAGACATCGCCGCTGAAGAGGTACGTGTCGGTGCCCTCGCTCAGCCGCTTGTACCTGCTCCCTTGTATCGAGAGCATCGATATCGCGTATATTATCAGCTTCTGGTGCTCCGGCAACGTGTTGACGAGCTCGTATGCTATCTCCTCCTCAGCGTACTTCGACGCGTCGCTGACCTCCTTCGTGGTTACAGCGTCTAGGCTGTGCTCGTCAGATATCTCGCCTGCCTTTGAGAGTATCTTGAGCGCCAGCCTTGCGTCGCCGCTGTCCTTCGCCGCTATTGCAGCGGCGAGGTTTATCGCTGACTGGTCTATGACCCCTTTCTTGAAGCCCTTCTCGGCCCTGTCCTTCAGTATCGCCGACAGCTCGTTGGAGTTGTACGGAGGGAATACAAGCTCGTTCTCGTAAAGCGTCGAGAGGCTCCTTGGATCCAGCGCGTCCTTGAACGATATCTTGTTCGATATGCCGACTATCGTTATGCCGCCTGACTTTATGTCAGTGTTGGCCCTGGTGAGCGTGTAGACCAGGTCGTCGAGGTCCTTCACGACGTCTATCTCGTCGAGCACAACCACGAGGACCTTGCCGTCCTCCTCTATCCAGTTTATGACCTTCTCGTATATGTCGACTATCCCGTAGCCCTTCTTCGCGTACAATGGGAGGTAGTCGCTGATTATCTTGTGCAGCACCCTGTACCGTGAGTTGTGTATCCTGCAGTTTATGTAGATGATCTTGGCCTTGACGACAGGAAGCGTCCTTATCTTGTCTATTATGTACTTCATGCACGACGTCTTGCCTGTTCCGGTCTTGCCGTACACGAACAGGTTCCTTCCGCGCTCTCCCCTCAGCGAAGGGTTCAGCGACTTGACTATGTCGTCTATCTGCTTGTCCCTGAAGAGAAGGCTGGCGGGCACGAAATGAGGAGACAGCACCTCCCTGTTCTGGAATATCTTGGACTCCTTGAAAAGAGAAGAAAAAGGTTCTGTGGACATCAAGACACGCTCTATCCTGTTATCTTCTTTACAATACTTATAAACTCTTCCCTGATGGCGCCGTCCTCAATGACGGGAATCTTCCCTGCGTCGCTGAGCTCAGCGAATTTTCTGTTGGCGCCTATCTTCCCGAGAAGCTCGCACTGCAGGACTTCTGCCACCTCCTTTGCGCCTCTTGCATCGCCCTCAGACATGTTCTCGACAACTCCCAGCAGCGACACTCCGAGCCTCTTCGCCATCATTCCTGACCTTATCGTGTTTATCGCCGCGATATGCTGCGGCGTGGTGACAAGGAGGAAACCGTCGAGGTCCAGCAGCTGTATTATGGAGAGCGGCGCGTCAGAGCTGCCCGGGGGCAGGTCCAGTATGAGGTAGTCAAGGGTTCCCCATTCGGTGCTGTCAAGGAACTCCTGCACCATCTTCCCTATCATGGGCCCTCTCCATATTATCGGCTTCCTTGCGTCGTCTATGAACATTGCTGTCGAGATGACCTTTATTCCGTCCTTCTCAGCAGGCTTCAGCGGATAGTGCTGGTCCCATGGCCCCTCGATGCCAAGGAACAGCGTTATGTTGGGCGTGTCTATGTCGGCGTCAAGCAATCCCACCTTGTATCCAAGCGAGCTGAGGGCGTACGCCATGTTGACAGCTACGGTCGTCTTGCCGACCCCTCCCTTCGCGCTGTAGACCCCTATCTTGTGCTTTATGGTGGAGAGCTTCTCCCTTATCGCGTTCTTCTGCTCTATGACCTTGAGTATTGAAGGGTGCATCTTCATGCCCTTCTGTTCGTTGTTAGCATCGTCCATAGGATCCCCAAGATAAGCATTGACTATTGCCCCTTTTGCATATTAATAGATTGCGCAACGAGGCAAAAGCAAAACTATATAATTATAAGTAGAGATAATAAAAAGCATCTTCTGCTTAAAGTGAATGATATGTACCCAAACGTGCAAGCATATGATAGAGGAGTGATGTTCAACCCTGACGGCAGACTGTTCCAGGTGGAGTACGCAAAGGAGGCTGTCAGGAAGGGAGCTACATCGATAGGGCTTATCGGGAAGGACTGCGTCGTCTTCGTTGCGCACAAGAACGTGACCGACCAGCTCGCTGTCCCCTCGACAATACAGAAGGTATTCAAGATAGACTCGCACATAGGAGCCACTTACAGCGGCATGGTCGCAGACGGCTTGCACATAATAGACACGGCAAGATCCAGCTCCCAGAACCACAGGCTCGTCTATGACGACGTCAAGTCGGTAGAGGCGCTCGCGAAAGGAGTCTCGTCCTACATGATGCAGGCAACGCAGTACGGAGGACTGAGGCCTTACGCAGTGTCAATGCTTCTCGGAGGCATAGACGACGTGCCGAGGCTCTTCGAGATAGAGCCTGGCGCTTCTTTCCTTGGTTACAAGGCAGATGCCATAGGCTCCGGCAAGAAGGTCGCAACCGAGATACTGCTCAAGGAGTACAAGGACAACATGTCAGTCGATGAGGCCATAGGCCTCGGAGTGAAGATCCTGAAGAAGGTAAGCGAGACGAAGCTCACTGAGGACAACGTTGACATAGGATACATACAGGACGGCAACGAGTTCACGATACTCTTACCTGACAAGCTTGCGAACTACTTATAAAGTCAATTCTGTGGATTTAGATGTCTAAGACGGTTATTGCCAAGTATTCTGTTGGTGGGGACACCTTCGAGATCTTTGTAGACTCGGACATGGCATACGACTACATAACTGGGAAGAGGACGGACCCGATGGGGCCGCTCCAGGCCGAGGAGGTCTTCACCGACGCGAACAAGGGGGAGAGGGCGAGCCAGGAGAAGATAAAGAAGGTCTTCGGGACTACGGACATAGCGAAGATAGCGGAGATCATAATGAAGAAGGGCACCGTGCCCGTGACTACAGAACAGAGGAACAAGATGCTCGAGGAGAAGAGGAAGCAGGTGGTGACGATAATAGCAAGGAATTCCATAGACCCGAGGACCGGGGCGCCGCACCCTCCGCAGAGGATCGAGAACGCCATGAACGAGGCGAAGGCGACAATCGAGCCCTTTAAGAACGCCAACGAGCAGGTCGAGGCAGTGCTAAAGAAGATAAATGTTATCCTTCCAATTAAGTTCGCAACAGCTAAGATAGAAGTCACCATACCGGCAGAATATGCTAATAGGTGCTACGGACTGCTCAAGCAGTATGGACTGAAAGGAGAGGAGTGGCTTTCGAACGGATCTTTAAAGGCAAACCTGGAATTCCCCGCAGGACTGCAGGGGGAGTTCTTCGAGAAGCTCAACAGCTTCACAAAGGGAAGTGCAGTCACAAGGAATCTGTGATGATATGCAGAAAATAGTTGTTCCAGGGGAGAAGATTGCGGATACACCGCTAAGGCTAGACGACGGCGTGGTCGAGAAGAATGCTACGTACTCGACGGTGATAGGCATATACGATGATGAGAGGAAGACGCTCATACCACTGGAGGGCCTCTGGTACCCGAGGAGGGACGACAAGATAGTGGGGGTCATAGAGGAGGACAAGCTCAACACCTATGTCGTGAACCTCAACTCCCCGTACAAGGGCCTCATAATATCCAAGTTCGTCGACATTCCGCTGGGCGCCGGGGACGCGATAGAGGCGATGATAAAGGAGGTTGACAAGACAAAGACCGCAATACTCATGAGGCCGAGGAGGCTGGCTGGCGGCAAGGTGATGATGGTCAAGCCTTCCAAGATACCAAGGATAATAGGCAAGAACGACACCATGATAAAGCAGATAATGGACTTCACGAAATCCACTATAGTGATAGGCCTGAACGGAGTGATATGGATGAAGGGAGGAAACATAGACCTCGCTACGGCTGCGATACTTAAGATAGAGGAGGAGGCGCATACGAACGGGCTTACGGACAGGGTGCATGAGATGCTCCAGAAGGGTGCGTTATGATGGGAGGAGGAGAGAAACCTGAATTGTTCAAGGACGGGAAGAGGCTCGACGGCAGAGGGCCCGAGGACCTCAGGGAGATAAAGATAATTCCTGACTACATAAAGAACGCTGACGGCTCGGCGTACATAGAGTGGGGCAACAACAAGATAATTGCCGCGGTTTACGGGCCGCAGGAGGCCCTGCCTAAGCACGTGCAGGATCCCCAAAGGGCGATAATAAAATGCAGGTACCAGATGGCTCCGTTCTCAAGCCTCGAGGAGCACGGCAGGACAGGGCCGAACAGGAGGGCTACCGAGATATCGAAGGTCACGAAGGAGGTGTTCGAGAACGCCGTGCTTCTGGATTACTTCCCCGGCAGCGAGATAAACCTGTACATTGAGGTGCTGCAGGGAGACGGCGGGACAAGGGCCGCAGGCATAACGGTCGCTTCTGTCGCAATGGCGCTCTCCGGCATACCGATGAGGGATCTGCCGTACTCTGTGTCCGTAGGCAAGGTGGGCGATAAGCTGATACTCGACCTGAACAAGATAGAGGACAACTATTCCGATGCGGACATGCCGATAGCCATGAGCCCCAAGTCCAACGACATCGTGCTATTGCAGATGGACGGAAACCTGACGAAGGAGGAGATCAAGCAGGGATTGATCATGGTGCAGAAGGCGGGAGAGACCATCTCCAGGATACAGAGGGAGGCGATAAAGGCGCCTTACGAGAGGATAGCAGAGAGGTACAAGAAATAGGTGTTTTGATCATGCAACAGGAAAACAACGTCATGGGAGACTTCCTGAAGGACCTCATGCAGAAGGGCAAGAGGGAGGACGGAAGGACTGCCATGGACTACAGGAACATAGCGATAAGGACGAATGTGATGCCTAACGCAGAGGGATCGGCGGAGGTCACGATGGGGCATACAAAGGTACTTGCAGGGGTGAAGGTGGGGCTTGGGGCACCGATGCGCGACAAGCCTAACGAGGGCAACCTGATGACGGCTGCTGAGCTGCTTCCTCTTGCCTCTAGGTACTACGAGCCCGGACCGCCTTCACCTGACGCGGTTGAGCTGGCGAGAGTAATAGACAGGGGCATAAGGGCAGCAAACGTCATAGACATGGAAGCGCTGTTCGTAGAGCCAGAGAAGGTCTGGGAGGTCTTCATAGACATATACATACTCAATTACCACGGCAACCTGTTCGACGCAGGCACGCTTGCGGCTACAGCGGCTCTAAAGAGCGCAAGGATGCCCAAGGCGGAGAAGGTTGGGGAGGAGATTACTGTAATAAGGGAGGGAAATCTCGGCAAGCTCAAGACCAAGAACGTCGTGACATCATGCACGTTCGGGAAGCTGTTCGGCACCCCCATACTTGATCCTGACGGCAACGAGGAGAGCTTCATGGACGCAAGGGTCACGATAGCAAACGACGAGAACGTCGTGAGGGCGATGCAGAAAGGGCTTGGAGGCTCCTTCTCGACAAAGGAGCTGGATGAGCTGCTTGACGTAGCCTTCGAGAAGTCGAAGGGCATGAGGAACATGATAAGCAACGCAGCTGGTGAATGATATGGCCAAGGGAGCTATTAGATACGGAGTGGGCCTCAGGAAGAGGGCAATGGCAGTCAAGAAGGAGAAGAGCAGCAGGTACAGGTGCGACCTCTGCGGCAAGGTTGCCGTCAAGAGGATCAGCTACGCGATATGGAGGTGCAGGCACTGCAACGCCACGTTCGCAGGAGGCGCGTACACGTTCAAGACCGCTGCAGGAGAGATGGTAAGCAGGATAATGGGAAGGAGCGGTGCATGATATGGCCAAGATAACACACGCGCCGATAAAGGAGCTGGTGCTTCACGACGTGATAGCTGTTGACAAGCAGGACATGCTCAGGGGCAGGGTGACGCCTGCTGGAACCATGCCGCTCTACTGGTGCAGCGGGGTGCTGTTCAGCTTCTCTTCATTTCCCATGAACGACCAGGTGATAAAGGAGCATCTTGACGGCACGCTCCACTGGATGGAGGTGCAGTTCACGATGGAGCCAGAGTACGTTCCAATAATACAGCTGAACGAGGAGGAGTACAAGGCGCAGCTTAACGTCAGGGTCATAGACACGAGCTCCGTGGAGCTGCACAGGGAGCTTATTAAATGGATAAAGGAGAATTACAAGAAGTGATATTATGGCGTACATATGCTTGCACTGCGGAAAGGAAGTCAAGGGCACTGAGAAGCTCATAAGGTGCCCATACTGCGGGTACAAGGTTCTTGCAAAGAAGAGGAGCTCCCTTGCCAAGGAAGTCTCGACCGATTAAGGCCTGTTGATGGACAAGGAAACCGCCCTGAAGAAACTGAAGAATGATGGGTACACTAAGTTTTTATCCTGGAAAGACAGGCCGGGTAAGGTCTACAAATCGCATTTCCATTTCAGGGCGTCGAAGATATATGTTCTCAACGGATCAATGAAGGTAAAGGTTGGGAACAACAGTAGGAACTATACGGAAGGGCAATCTGTTTTTGTGCCTAAGAAGGCGAAGCACAGCGCGGTGGTTGGTAGAGGAGGGGGAACGTTCCTGGAAGGCCAGAAATAGCTATTTCTCGCTGACTATTATAGTCTCGGAGATCTTCTTCACCCTCTTGAACATTATGCTGTTCTTGAGGAAGTCGTCGCGCAGGTTGCCGCTCCTTATAAGGTTCTCGACGTTGTTTAGCAGGAGGTGCGAGACAGCTGAATCGTCTATGTTTATTATCACGCCCTTCACCTCGCCTAGGAGCCTGCCGTCCGAGGCTATCACCTTCTTGTTGTACAGTTCTGAAATCGGAACACTCATTTGATCAACCCTATATACGCATTATCTTCTTGGAAGCGAAAATTCTTATTACGTATTCATTGATAAGCCTTATGAAGGCATCCTCATCCTTCGCCTTTTCGGCGAGCTCTTCGTCTGTGAAAAGGTCTCTGTTTGACTCGACGAGGTTCCTGACGTAGTTCTCGGTAACAGAATAGAACCTCTGCCCGCACGAGATGCACCTCAGCGTAGGCATTACCGGAACCTTAGTTATAGACAGCGGCTCCGTCATGTCCAGCTCCCTCCTCAGCTCCCCGTTACCGCACTTTGTGCACTTTACGGCTATCCTGACGCCCTTGTAGCTGCCTGCCCTGACAATCCTTGGGTCTGTTTTGCCAAGGTACGCCTTTAGCTCGTCTATTGGCACGCCCCCTTTCCTGTACACCTGGTTCTCCAGCGCGCCCTTGTCTGTGAATTCGGATACCAACGAGCCGAGCGCGGTGCCCTCGGCGATGCAGAAATAGCAACTGTTGCCCCTGGGATACGTTCCCGTCATCAGCCTTTTGTCGTCGCTCTCGTATACATCAAGCCTATTTTCCATCAAGAACCCTTCTTATGACGTAGTCCTTGATGTCCTTCTTCGTCACCTTGCCCCTCTTGTTCCTGATGGCGTTCTGCACAGCGAAGCTCGATATGCTCTTCGCCTCCTTCTCGAGGATCTCCGCTATCCTCTCCGCGCCTTTCTCGGTTATCTTGACGCCGAAGCTGCTGTTGACTATCTGCTTTATCCTCTTCGGCGATATCCTTGTCATCAAATCAGCACTCAAGATCCTCATCACTGCTCAGAGTTGGAGTTCATCACTGATGCACATTCCCATCGCAGCATTATAAATTTATACATGGGCGACGGGTAAAGCTTTATATAATTTAGAAGGGCAGAAACGATCATCGCTCCTATGTGGTACCTATGATGGATTTGACAAAGGACAATTTCGATGCGGAAGTGCTGAACGCAAAGCAGCCTGTGCTGGTTGATTTCTGGGCCGAATGGTGCGGGCCTTGCAGGATATTCTCGCCCATAATAGAGGACGTGTCGAAGGACTACTCTTCGAAGGTGAAGTTCTTCAAGCTCAACACCGACGAGAACTCAGAGATAGCCGCAAGGTACAACATAATGAGCATACCTACGGTCCTTCTCTTCGAGAAGGGCGAGGTCAAGGCGATGTCGGTGGGCGCCCTTCCGAAGGAGTCCTTCAAGAAGTGGCTTGACAAGAACCTATAACAGCGCTTATATCTTTTGCTCTCTAATCCAATAACGTTGGTGGAATGCCCATAGACCTGCCTAGAGGTACAAGGGATTACGGGACGCAGGAGGCGATAGCCCTCAACGACATAATACGCAAGATAGAGTCATCTTTCAGGAGGTTCGGTTTCTCTCCGATAGACACGCCGGCCATGGAGAACCTCGACGTCATCAATGCCAAGGCATACGGAGACGAGACGAGGAAGGAGATATACACGCTGGACAACGGAGAGTCTGGGTTACGTTTCGACCTCACGGTGCCGCTGGCAAGGTACATGGCGATGAACAAGGACCTTCCGTTGCCGTTCAAGAGGTACCAGATAGGCAAGACCTGGAGGAAGGAGGAGCCGCAGCACATGCGCTACAGGGAGTTCATACAGGCGGATGTGGACATAGTCGGCAGCTCAGAGCTATCGAGCGACGCCGAGGTGATAGCGGCTGCTGCAGTGGCGCTCGAGTCACTTGGGATAGACAGCTACAGGATAATGATAAACAGCAGGGTCGTGCTCAACGCGATACTCGATTACTTCGGGATACCGAAGGAGAGGCAGACGCAGGCCATAAGGGCCATAGACAAGCTGGAGAAGACGGGCAGGAACGAGGTCGCAAAGGCCCTGACGGGCATGGGCATAGAGGGCAACAGGTGCGAGGAGCTTCTGAGCTTCGTCACCAACAACGTCGACAATGAGGAGAAGCTGAGGCGCGTCGAGGGGAGCATACCCGCCGCGAAGGAGGAGATCGACAGGCTGAGGCAGCTGCTCAAGATACTTGAATCCTACAAGATGCTGGGGCTCGCGTTCGTGGACCTCAGCCTTGCAAGGGGCCTTGACTATTATACAGGATTCGTCTGGGAGTTCGTGGTGTTCCAGAACGAGAAGAGGCTGCCGACCATCGTCGCAGGAGGGAGGTATGACAATCTCATAGGAGTATACTCGAAGAGGCAGCTGCCTGCGGTAGGGACATCGATAGGCGTCAGCAGGATCGTGGGGCTCGTCAACGGCTCCGACAAGAGAAGATCATACGCGGACGTGTTCATAGGGTGCATAGGCGGTGAGGTCAGGGATTACGCAATCAACGTCGCGGGAAGGCTCAGGGCCGCAGGCATATGCACGGACCTAGACATAACGGGCAGAAGCATATCGAAGCAGCTTGAGTACGCGTCTTCAATAGGGATAGGAAAGGTCATAATAATAGGGAAGATGGAGAAGGATGCGAGCAGGGTCAAACTGCGAGACATGGACACAGGTATAGAGGACATACTTGACATAGATTCGGTAATATCGAGGCTTAGGGCGTAATAATGGCGAAATCAGAGGTAGAGGAGCTTACGAAGAGGACAGTCCAGAAGGGGGGCCTGCTGGTCAAGCTATACTTCGACATGCAGAGCGAGAACAGGGATGACCTGCAGCCGCTCATGACGGAGCTGCTGAACAACAACCTGATGAAGGCCCCAGGAGTGGTCTACTGCTACGGCGCAATAGACGAGCCGATAAAGATGGAGAACATGTTCTCGACCAATGCAACTGTCGTAATGCTGTTCAAGGACATCAACTCGCTGATAAAGACCGTGTTCAAGTACCCTCCGGCTGGCGTCGAGATAATGAAGCCCGAGTCCGAGTACAACATGAAGATGAGCGAGCTGCAATCAATACTGATAGACATCGCCCAGACAGCCGTAGATTATTCGCAGTACATTATGGAACGGGTGCTGACAAAGGAGGACTTCGAGAAGGTGAAGAAGGACCTCAAGAACAGGGAGGAGCTTGGGAAGAAGCTTCTTGAGAAGAGGCACGGAGAGCATGGAGCCGATGGGCAGCAGTCCTGAAAGCGCTCGGCTAGTTTGACAGCCCCCTTAGGAAGAATCGCTTTATCATCAGGCTCGGCATGTCCATGTCACCGTAGTCGCCCAGGAACCTGTCAAGGCCGATTGTGCGCATCATCCTGAGCCCCAGGCCTATCGTGCCGGGTCCCGAGTTGGAGTATACAGCTGATATCGCCCTGTGGAGCGCCATCTCCATGCCGTACCTCCTGCTGAAAATGTCCTCGTAATCTTTCAGGCTCGCGCCCTCTTCCATGTGCCGCTTTATGGTCTCAGCTGCGATGAGTGCGGCGTTCCCTCCGAAGATTATGCCACCCCCTGTAGTCGCCTTGACCTGGCCAGCCGCATCCCCGACAAGCAGCACCCCCCTGCTTTCGTCGACAATCCTGTGCCTCATTGACATCGGTATCATGCTTGCACCCTCGCTTACTGGTTTACTGTAGCCTATGATGCCTGCCACATCCTTGCTCCTTATGAAATGCTCGAAGGCCCTCTTCCCGTTGCCGTATCTCGAGTCTACACCGACACCGACTTCCAGTATGTCGTTGGAGTTGGGGCACAGCCACGCGAATAGGCCCTTGTACGCGCTGTCGAAGAAGAGATCTACCATGCCGTCGTTTGAGCTTACCTCGTATTCAGCCTTGTAGGTCAGAGCGTGCCTGCCTATCGGCCCCATTGAGAAATGCCCGGCTACAGATGAGACCGCGCCGTCGGCCCCGATTAGTATCCCGGAGCCGCTCATCCTGTCCAGCGCGTGTCCGGATATCCTCTGGCCAGTAATTACGAGCGCGCCGGCAGATTCCGCCTCCTCCCTGCATATCTCGTTGAGCTCTGGCCTGTCGAGGACGTGAGCTATCGGTTCCTTGGACTTTATGCTCACGGTCTGGCCTCCCGCATGGATTCTTGCGCCTGAAAGGGTGTTCGTGACGGCCCTCGAATATTCTATCCCTAGGGAGCCCAACCCCTTAATGGAGAGTATGCCTGAAGCGCGAGGGGGCCGGCCCAGCCTGTGCTTCTGGTCGTATACAGTTGTCCTTATCCCGTGCCTTGACAGGGCCTTCGCGGCTATCAGGCCGGCAGTTCCAGCGCCGACAATTGAGACATTGCCAATCAAATACTTACCTTTAATAACTTGTCTGGAAATAGGGTTGTAAGTATACTTTTCATCTTACGATTATATGTCTTTCTTTGTGTCCCTATTAATAGGCATATTGTCGGTCGCGCTGCCGGGGTACTTCCTGGCGCTGGCGCTCCTGAAGAAGACCGGCATGCCGATGTTCGAGATAGTTGCTATAGGCATCATATTCGGGCTCCTCTTCCCTCCTGCATTGACGTGGTTCGAATCCTACTTCATGAATTTCATACACTTCTTCTCGTTCTCTGAGAACCTCTACCTCGCGAACGTCGCCTTCCTGACGCTGCTCGGCCTGGGCCTCTGCGTGCAGCAGAAGGCAATAAACATAGGTTCGGTCGGGACAAAGTCTGAGCAGGAGCTGAAGAGAGAGCTGAACAGGGACTACAGGACGAGGCTCGCGTCGCTAAGGGGGAAGATATCGGAGCTCGGCACTGACGTAAAGATAATAAGGGAGCACCAGAAGGAGGAGGAGGAGCTTGCAAGGAGGCACAACGAGGAGATGGAGCTGCTCAAGGCCGCTGGAGCTGACGAGAGGGCAAAGATAGAGAAGGACCACCTTGAGCAGGAGAGGAGGCTGTTCGAGGAGCACGAAAAGGAGGAGAACATGCTGATAGCCAGCGCAGCAAAGAGCGGCGGCTGGATCAGGAACAATTACGTATGGCTCATACTGCTGGCGCTCATGCTCATAACCTTCGCTACAAGGATAGAGAACATAGGAGTGGCTGCGAAGTACTTCGAGTTCGACCCGTACTTCGACATGCTCAGCACAGGTTACATAGTCACGTACGGCTTCCAGCCTTATTACGACCATTCGGCGTGGCCAGTGGTGCCTGGAGGGACGCTACACAGGATAGAGCCTGTAGTCCCCTATCTTGAGGCCTTCTGGTACGAGCTTGCCGGGCCTTCGCCCAACAGCACGTCGATAGACACGGGCCTGATGAGCGCTGTCAGCAGCGTCTATCCGCCGCTCGTCGCAGCGCTCCTGGTCTTCGCTGTTTTCATGCTTCTTTACCACCAGTACGGGAAGTGGCCCGCGATGTTCGGGGGGGCGCTTGCGGCCGCGATGCCGGCGCTCATAACCACGTTCATAGCAGGCGAGCAGCTCCTCGAACCATGGGGCATATTCGCGATGTTCTTCTTCTACGCCTCTTACATGCTCGCTGTCAGCAACCCTAAGGAGAAGAGGTACGCCGTGCTTGCGGGCATAGCGTTCGCGTCGAACTTCCTCGGAGCGCACTACTACACTGTTCCTACTGCAATACTTGCGATATACATAATCCTGCAGGGTGTGCTTAACGTGCTGAGGAAGGAGGACAACAGGGATTTCTACATAATGAACGGCATAGTCCTTCTCATTATAATCATCTCGTTCGGCATATACGACCCGTATGGAGGCACGCTCAACAGCAGGATACCTTACGTGCTGGGCTTCATACCTGTGACCATAGCCTTCCCGCTGCTTGCCTACCTATTCGTCGTCATATTCGAGAAGCTTCCGGAACTGCTTGCTGAGCGCAAGATGGTGCCGAAGTTCAACGTTTACCATTACCTTGCCTTCCTCCTGCTGTTGGTAGTGATAGTGACTTTCCTTGTGCTCTTCACGAGCCTGGGCGATTCGGTGAGAGGGTACATAGACATAAGCAAGAGGTTCACGACCCCTTCAAAGCCTTTGTTCATGACGGTGCAGGAGTACACGCCTACAGGGGCCAACTTCAACTTCGGCAGCGCCGGCTTCGGCTTCATAGGCAGCATGGTGAGCGGGGTCTCGCTCTTCGTGTGGCTTGTCATGATAGTGTTCACAGTGCTGTCGCTGCTTGCGATATACTACAGGAGCTCAAAGACCAGCATATTCGCGGTCGCTGCGGTGTGGCCCTTGGCGATAGCCGGCATGATCGAGATAAAGTACCTGCCGCATTTCGGTGTTGGATACATAGTGGCGATGGGGATAATACTTGGGGAGCTGCTGCTGCTGATAAGCAAGGACCAGAAGAACACAATAAGGTACGCCATACTGGGAGTTGCGGGACTGATAGTGCTGATCGAGATGCTGCCGCTCATGGTGCAGGCAGTACCTGCGGCCTTCAACAGCAACTGCGCGTCGCTGTCCGCAGCCGGGAACAGCCTCGGACTCAGCATGTACTGCAATACCGTTCCAAGTTACTGGCTTGCGGCGACGCAGTGGATGAGGACGAATGTGGGGCCCCACGGCCCAAGGATACTGTCGTGGTGGGACTACGGGGACTGGATAAACTGGTTCGGGAACAGCAACGCCGTGCTCAGAGGCGACAACGCTGTCGCGCAGGAGGACTACGACACCGCTGCGCAGTTCGTCTTCGGACCGCTTGACGGATACAACAGCACGACGCTCACGACTTTCATGGACAGGTCGCAGGCCAAGTACGTGCTTTTCGATGACCAGCTCCTGCCCAAGTGGGGCGCGCTGAACTTCCTTGCATGCGTCGACGTCAACCAGACAAGCATGGCGTTCGCGTTCTCGCAGGGCAAACTGTCGGGGCAGCCCTACGCGCTCGGAACGTCGAACTGCGAGGTTACGCATGCGCCAGCGTACGTTGTGATACCGGTCTCGACAAGCATAAACAACTACTGCTCGTTCTCCAACTCCAGCGTGCAGGCCCTCAAGGCGGTGATACTTGCAGAGGGCACATACCAGAACCAGAGCGTGTGCGTGCCTGTGAGCTTCATACAGAACACGTTCGCGAACGGCTATCTCAGCAATGGGGTCAAGACGAGCGTCTACTACGACAACGGGACCAAGAGCAACATAGTCCTAGTGTCGGACTTCTTCGGCGGAGTGAACACCCAGGGAGGGCAGACCGTTGTCAGCTTCGTAGCGCTGTACATGCCTAACGGGCCTAATGGCACGATAACAAATGCCCCAAGCAGGTTCTACGACTCGAACTTCTACCAGGGATTCTTCCTTGGCAAGCTGCCGGGACTTACGCTCGCATACCCAAGCAACGTCACAGGCTTCAACTACATCAACTCTACGAACAAGATCATGATATTCCAGCTTGACAACTACACTGGGTCGTTGCCGACGCTCAACCAGAAGCCGTCGTGGGTGCGCAACAACTATACCATGCCTGGATAGGGCAGGTGTTTCTTTGAAGGTATTGATAGCACAGCCCTACATAAACCTGAGGGGCGGGGTGGACAGGGTAATACTGAAGGTAGCCGAGCACTACAAGGCGAAGATCCTGACGCTTGAATACGACAGGAAGGGCTCCTTCGACGAGTTCTCGAAGCTTGAGATCGAGGTTGTTGGCAAGAAGGTGCCGCTGTCAGGCATGCTGCCGTACAGGGCGTCGCAGGGCTTCAGGTACGGATACAGCTTCTACAACCTCAAGCTCGAGGAGGACTATGACGTGATAAACGCGCACATATCCCCTAGCGAGTGGATAAGGCACAGGAACGAGCGCGTGCTCTGGTACTGCCATACGCCCCCTAGGGAGGTGTACGACCTCTACGACACCAGGATGAAGAGCAGGGGGGCGAAGGAGAAGCTGGTGTACGCGGCGATGGCGAAGGCCTACAGGATGATAGCCAGCGGCGTCACGAACGACATAGAGGAGATAGCGACCAACAGCGAGACCACGAAGCAGAGGATAATGAGGTACTATTCCAGGAGCGCAACGGTCATAAATCCAGGCATAGACAGCGCCGGATACAGGAATGAGGGCGACGAGAGGTTCTTCCTTTACCCATCGAGGATACTGGTGAACAAGAGGCAGGACTACGTGATAGACGCGTTCAAGAGGTTCTCCAAGGCCAGCAATGGAAGGTACGGGCTCGTGATAGCTGGGAGCCTGTCCAAGGATCCGGAGCACCGCGCCTATTACGACAGGATAAGGGAGATGGCGAAGGGCAGCAACGTCAAGATACTTAGCAACATCGGCGAGGCCAAGCTCAGGAGCCTCTATTCGACGTGCTCTGCTGTCCTGTTCTCGGCGATAAACGAGGACTTCGGCTTCATACCGCTCGAGGCCATGGCGAGCGGAAAGCCGGTCATATCGGTAAACGAGGGAGGGCCGAAGGAGACGATAGTAGAGGGCAGGACGGGCTTCCTAGTCAATTCGCCCAAGGAGATGGCCGAGCGCATGCGCTTCGTGGCTGAGCACAAGGACCTGGCTGCAAGGATGGGCAAGGATGGCAGGAGGAGGGTCGAGAAGGAATACAGCTGGAGCAGGTTCTTCGAGAAGCTCGATCCTCTGATGAGGAAGGTTTCAAGAACTCAGTAGCACCAGTAGACGCCTAAATCCCCATCATACGCTTTATCTTGGAGCTCTTGTATCTTCCAGTCTTATAGCCAGGTATGACAACCACCTTTGCCTTTATGCCCCTCTTTGCCAGCCCCTTCCTGAGGCCGGAAGCGTCAGTCTGGTCGTATCCGACTGCTATTACGTCAGGTTTTAGTTTCCTGACTATGTCATACATGCCGTCCTTCGAGGAGAGCCTGTTGCCCAGGATCGCCCTGTCCACGACTCTCAGCGACCCTATTGCGCGGAGCCTGTCCCCCTCCCCGAACAGGGGTCTCCTGCCCTTGAACATGCGTATGCTGCTGTCCCTGGCGACAACGACTATGAGCTCGGTCCCCAGGCGCCTTGCGTTGGCAAGGTAGCTTATGTGCCCAGGATGCAATAGGTCGAACGAGCCGAAGGCGAGTACCCTGCGCTTCATAGCACCATCGCTGGAACACTCTCATGGGGGCGATATTAAGCTATGCGTGCGGCGCCTGGAAATGGCGTTTTTGACGAGGAAAAGCAAGCTATAAAAAGCTTTCCCGACATATATAGTGTACTTAAGCTGGATTTCAGAGTTTGCACTCACAAAGTTTGGAATCTTCTGTTTATACTTGTTAGATTAGGTGGAAGAATGGCTGAGAATCAATTAGGCGGACAACAGTATCTCGTTTTGCCCGAGGGGGCGAGCAGGCTCCTTGGAAAGGAGGCGCAGAGGACGAACATAGCGGTAGGGTATGCTGTAGCAAGCATAGTCAAGACCACGCTTGGACCGAAGGGCATGGACAAGATGCTCGTCAGCGAGCTTGGGGACATAACGATAACCAACGACGGCGCTACGATACTCGAGGAGATGAACGTCGAGCATCCGATCGCGAAGATACTGGTAGAGGTGGCGAAGACCCAGGACAAGGAGGTAGGGGACGGCACGACCTCCGCAGTCATAATATCAGGGGACCTGCTCAAGAACGCTGGTAATCTGCTAGACCAGGGGATTCCTCCTGCGGCGATAATCAAGGGCTACGAGATGGCCCACGAGAAATCTGTCGAGATACTCAAGGGCGTTGCGAGCGATGTCTCGATAGACGACGAGAAGAAGCTTGCCGAGATAGCGATGATATCCGTGGGCTCGAAGAACATAGGCAGCGAGACGACCAAGAGGGCGCTGACGAAGCTCGTCATACAGGCTGTCAAGCAGGTATCCATGAGGGAAGGAGGGAAGGTAACTATAGACAGGGACTTCATAAAGCTCGAGAAGAAGGAAGGGGCGAGCATCGAGGACACGCAGTTCATAAACGGCGTGCTGATAGACAAGGAGGTCGCGCATTCTGGGATGCCTAAAAGCACCAAGAACGCTGCGATAGCGCTCCTTGACGTGGCACTGGAGATAGAGAAGACCGAGGTAGACGCGAAGATAGAGATAACCTCTCCGGAGCAGATGCAGGCCTTCCTGAACCAGGAGGAGAAGATGCTCAAGGACATGGTGGGCAAGATAACCGCCAGCAAGGCCAACGTCATATTCGTGCAGAAGGGCATAGACGACGTGGCGCAGCACTACCTAGCTAAGGCAGGCGTAATGGCGATAAGGAGGGTGAAGAAGAGCGACATGGAGAAGCTCGCTAAGGCAACGGGTGCAAGGCTCGTCACTAGCTTGGAGGACCTGACGCCTAAAGACCTCGGATTCGCGGGGCAGGTTGAGGAGAGGAAGATCGCCGGAGAGCAGATGATCTTCGTGGAGAAGTGCAAGGACCCGAAGAGCGTCACGATATTCGTAAGGGGAGGCACAAAGCAGACAGCTGACGAGGTCGAGAGGGCCCTGACCGACGTGATAGGATCGTTGGTCAGCGTCATAGAGGAGGGCAAGTACGTCAGCGGCGGAGGCAGCACCGAGGTGGAGATAGCGATGAAGCTAAGGGACATGGCCACGGATGTCGGCGGAAGGGAGCAGCTTGCGATACAGGCGTTCGCTGACGCGCTCGAGGTAATACCAAAGGCGCTGGCAGACAGCTCGGGCATGGACCCTATAGACACGCTGGTGCAGCTGAGGAGCAAGCACAAGTCCAAGGACGGGAAGTCCTTCGGCATAGACGTCTACGGCAACAGGATAGCCGACATGGAGAAGCTCGGAGTGATAGAGCCGATGAAGGTAAAGTCGCAGGCGCTCTCCAGCGCTACCGAAGCAAGCGTCTCCATACTTAGGATTGACGACATGATAAGCTCCAAGGGAAGCAGGCCTTCCGGGCCTGGACCTGGAGGCATGCCTCCAGGCATGGGAGGGATGGAGTAAGCAATTAAGCGCACAGGAGGACTTGCCTTATGACAAAGCTGATCATCTTCACCGGGACCCCGGGTTCCGGGAAGAGCACCATACTCTCGCACCTGCAGGAAAAGGGGGTAGTCGTCCTTAACATGGGAACCGAGATGCAGAGGGTGCTTGAGGATAAGGGCAAGAACCTCGACAGGGACAAGCTCAGGCTCATGAGCGGTGAGGACACCCTCAAGACGAGGATGAAGGTAATAAAGAAGATAATAGACAGCAAGAAGGACTCGATCATAGACACGCACGCCTCGATAAAGCAGGGCAACAGGTACGTGCCAGGATTCTCGATAGAGGAGCTCAGGAGCATAAGGGTCAAGGGAATCATATACATAGACGCAAAGTCCGAGGACATACTGAAGAGGAGGAAGGCGGACACATCAAGGTATAGAGGAGACCTTGGGGCGACAGAAGCGGAGATAGACGAGCACAGGACAGTGAACATATCGATACTTGCCGCTTTCGCCCTGCACCTCGGCATACCGCTTTACATAGTGGAGAACCAGGAGAAGAAGCTTGAAGAGACGGTGAAGGACGTCGACAGGATAGTCAAGGAGCTGTTCGGCGGGCTCGGCAGGCAGGACAATTCGAAGGCAGGATAACGCATTTAAATAGCAGGGAATACATATTGGTAATAATAGACGGCGAGTTTTTGGAACTTTTGATCATAATACCGTTGGTTGCAGTCGCATACGTGCTAGTGACGGTAGCGCTGCAGAGGAAGATATCCAACGTCGAGCGCATGCGCGAGCTCCAGAAGTCGATGAAGGACAAGATGAAGGAGGTGAACGACATGATAAAGAGCAACGCCGACAAGGCCACCATAGACGCGAAGAGCAAGGAGCTCAACGCGATAGCCTCGGAGAACATGAAGCACACGATGAAGTCGAGCCTGGTGGTGCTGCCGATAATGCTTGTCGTATTCTACTACCTGCTGCCGCTGGCCTTCGGGAGCAGCTCCTTCACAGTGGACATACTCTCGTTCAAGCTCAACTACAGGACATACTTCATAGCCATGGCCTTGGTCATAGGCCTGCTTTCATCCGCGGTGCTCAGCTTTTACGACAAGAGGAGGATGAAGCAGAAGGAGGCCGCCAAGACAGTGGTATCAAGCTGATAGGTGTTTAAAATGCCGAAACCGATGAATAGATCCTCGAGCTTCAGAAGGCTCGACAGGGTGACGAAGAGCAACAGGCACGTCATACACTTCAAGAGGAGGAAGAATTCCGCAGCGCACTGCGCCATATGCAGGACCGAGCTCAACGGGATATCCCCAGGAGCCAGGTACAGGGGCAGGAGCGCGAGCAGCAACGCAAGGCTGTTCGGCGGCGTCCTCTGCGCGGCGTGCACGAGCAGGATAATAAAGCTCGCAAGCAGGATAGAGCATGGGGAGATGAAGCTCAACGACATAAGGATGACCGAGAAAGGGTATGTCCTGCAGATGATCTCGCACTGATTGTTGAGCCCCATGCCGATGATAATAGCGATTTCTGGACTCACAGGATCCGGAAAGACGACAATAGGGGAGAAGGTCGCCAGGGCCCTGAACCTCAGGTACATCTACACAAGCCACAAGCAGTCAGTCAAGAAGATAGCCGATGTGGTGAAGTTCACAAGGAAGGCCACGCCGGCCTTCGAGAAAAGCTTCGACAGGATGATAACCGAGATAGCTGAGAAGCAGGACTGCGTGGTGACCACCTGGATGGCCCCGTGGCTCATAAAGAACGCTACGATAAGGGTGTGGCTCTACGCCAGCCTGGACTCGAGGGTAAGGAGGAAGATGAAGGAAGTGAAGATGAACTACAAGAGGACCAAGAAATACGTGTTGGAGAAGGACAGGCTCAACATGAAAAGGTTCAAGAAGATTTACAACGTAGATATTAACGACCATGGCATATTCGACATATGCCTCAACACGGAGAAGCTGAAGGTGAAGCAGACAGTCGACATGGTAATTGCGCTCAGCGCTGAGAAAGACAGGAAGAAATTCGAATAGATAGATGTGATCCTATGGTATTGCTGGAAGAAGGAAGACTGTGCGTGAAGAAGCTTGGAAGAGACGCAGGAGACAGGGCAGTCATCACGAAGGTGATAGACGCCAATTTCGTCAACATAATCAGCTCCTCCAGGGCGAAGGAGAGGAGGTGCAACGTAAGGCACCTCGAGTTCCTTTCCGAGAAGGTGGACCCCAACAACAAGGAGCAGCTCGCAAGGGCCCTTGAGATAGAGGCCTCGAAGCTGTCTGGCGCTCCTAAGGCGCCGGCTCAGAAGAAAGAGAAGAAGCAGTAGTGCGGGCTAAGTCTTTGGCGCGGTGTAGTTGCCCTGCCAGTTGGCGTTCCAGACCACCGTGGATGTCGCTGTTCCTTGGTTGTTGTTGCCCGAATAGTCGTTCGCATTGCCGTTGAGGGGCCACCATCCTATGAGGCTCTGCAGGCTTATCGGGGTCCCGCCTATGCCCTCCTGGTAGAGCGCCTTCGCCTGCGCGGAATCAAAGGTGCTGTTGTATATCTGCACGTTGGCTATCATTCCGTTGAAGTAGTAAGCATTCGGGTTGTTATAGTCGCCTATATGGAGCGTGTTGTTTGTGGGGGACATCGTGGCCGACATGGCTTGGTTTCCGTCCGCCACGCCGTTAAGATAGAATAGAACGGCTGTGCCATTGTAAGATGCTATCATATTGTACCAGGTGCTGCTGTTAAGATGGGAATTCCCCCTCTTGTAGGTAGACGCCACTTGGAATGTGGTCCTGCCTGAGTCTATTTCTATATGGTATTGCCCGTCTTTACTGACCACGAGCTGCTCTACTGAAGAGTTTATAGCGTATACCCATGCGGAGATGGTTACTGTTGTAGAGACGGTGAGCGGCCTGCCACTTCCTGCGTCGATATAGCTGTTGGCGCCATTGAACCTGGCAACGTATTTTGGAATCAGGTTGGCGCATTGCCCGGCAAGAGCTGTTTGTGCAACAGTTTTAACGACATCGCAAGAACCTGGTGTTGCTGTGGGTTGCAGGCTCGCGGCATTGAATATCCCGAGCGAGTAGAGTGATACCATGACTATAGCTATCGCAAGAATGGCCCATCCGTATGTCATCAGGTATTCCATCGCCGATTGGAGCTTGGACGTATGCATGAATAGAGATTTCAGGCAGATTTCTTAATGGCTTTGCTTGTACTCCTTGTATTTCAGCAGGGCCGAGAGAGACTTGACTGCGGCTGCTGGTGAATCGTATACTGGAAATCCGGAGCTTTCCATCATCAGCTTGTGGATCTGCGTATACTCCGAGCCCATCGCTATCCCTATCATCGGTTTGTCTGACCTTTCCTTGTAGTGTATCAGCTTCGAGGCCACGCTCGAATCCGCTCCCGGAGTCTGGAACAGGGTCACCACAACCATCATGTCGACATTGGGATCCTGCATGACGGCGGATATCGCATCTTCGTATCTCTTCCCGTCTGCATCTCCTGCGAGGTCCAGGGGGTTCCTTGCATTGACCAGCACAGGCATCGTCTTCTTTAGCGCATCCACTGTCTGTTTCGAGAATTCCGCCATCTTGAGGTTTCCGGAAGCCGCTATCTCGTCTGTTGTTATGACCCCTATGCCTCCGCCATTGGTTATGACGGCAATCCTGTTGCCTTTGGGCTCTGGCTCCGATTCGAAGACCTTTGCGTAATAGAGCAGGTCGTTGAGGTCGTCTGCCACTGTGAAGCCTGACTGTAGGAATGCGGCGATGTTTGTCTCGTAGCTTCCGGCGAGCGACGCAGTGTGCGAATGCGCCGCCTGCATGCCTGCGTTTGTCCTGCCTGCCTTGAGCACTATTATCGGCTTTTTCTTTCCGGCGTCCTTCGCTATCCTGAAGAACTCCCTGCCCCTCTTTATGCCTTCGAGGTACATGACTATGACCTTGGTGCTGTCATCCCCCATCAGGTACTCCAGTATGTCTACCTCGTCTATGTGCGCCGCGTTTCCGTACGAGATGAATTTGGAAAGGCCGAACCCCTCGGCAGATATCATGTCCAGTATCGCGCTGCCCACAGCGCCGCTCTGGGATACGAAGCTCACCCCACCTATCTGCGGCCTTGCGAGCTTGTACGTAGGCAGGAACAGTGTGTCTGACCTTGATCTGGGGTCCATTATGCCAAGGCAATTGGGACCCATTGTCGGTATGCCGTACTTTTTGGCTACGGCGACGAGCTGCTCCTGCAGCTCCTTGTTCCCGACCTCGGCGAAGCCTCCGCTTATCACCAGCGCTGTCCTCGCCTTTGCCTTTCCGCACTCCTCGAGCGCTTCAGGGACGAATGGCGCAGGAATGGCTATGACTGCAAGATCTACCTTCTCCTTTATGTCCAGTATGCTGGCGTAGGACTTGAAGCCCATGATGCTGTCGGCATTCTTGTTGACCACGAATATCTTGCCCTGGTATCCTGCGTTTACGTAGTTCTGGAGGATGACATGGCCGACCTTGTCAGGGTCCCTTGAAGCGCCTATTATCGCCACCGACTTCGGCTTCATCATCGGTTCGAGGTCCATCTTGGCCATTGTTTCACTTCAATATCCTTATGTCGACGACATCGTAGCCGTCCTCTCTGAGTATGACCGGGTTCAGGTCCAGCTCTGCTATCCTGTCGTTGGCTGATAGCAGCTTTGATACCTTCATCAGGAGCTCCTCGAGCATCTTCGCGTTCTTGCCGTTGTATGTTATCACATCTCCTGACTTGAGCTGCGATATCATCTCCTTCGCGTCTATCTGCCTTATCGGGCATATCCTCAGGGAGAAGTCCTTGAACACCTCTACATATATCCCTCCAAGCCCCAGCAGTATCGTCTTGCCGAACTGCTCGTCGGTCTTGCCCCCTATTATCACCTCGATGCCCTTACCAGCCATCTTCTGCGCTATTATCTTGTACGGCGATAGGGATTTTGCCTTTTTCTCCAGCTCCGCGAACGCCCTGCCTATCTCCTCCTTCCCGCGCAGGTCGAGCTTCACGAGCCCAGACCTGCTCTTGTGAAGCGCCTTTCCTGAAAGCACCTTCATCACTATGGGGCTTGAACCGGCGAACTTCACCGCCTGTTCAGCGGAGCTGACGTACCTGCTTTCTATGCTCCTTATCCCGTACTTGTCAAGCATCGAACTTGCTTCTACGTAGTCCATCAGCTGCATTCTACAGACCCTGGTACCTTATTAGGTATACAATTACCAGTATGACGAGAAGCACGGCTATTACAATTATGGGAAGCATGCCTCTCCTGCCCCTCTGGCGCTGCGGCATCGCTTGTGCCTGCTGCTGGGGCTGCTGCTCATTTGTCTGCGCGGGCTGTGGCTCTGTCGCTGGTTGCTGTTGCGCAGTTGCAGTCTGGTGCTCTGGTTCGCGCGTGGCGTCATGTTGGGGCTGATGCGCTGCTGGCTTCGCCGCAGGCTGCGCCTTCTGCTTGCTCGTCTTTAGGAAGCCGCTCTCCGTGAGGAGAAGGTCGACTGTGCCGCTCTTGAGCTCGTATATCAGCAGGCCCTGCTTGTAGAGCTTGTAGAGCCTCATCGCGAGGTCCCTGGGTCTTAGGTTAAGCGTGTTCTGTATCTCAATTGGTGCCTTCTTGCCTGTGGAGAGCTGCGTGAGTATCGTCTCGTCAAGGATGTCGAACTGCTCTGCGGACCTGGTGTCGGCCTCTGCGATCAGGTTCTTCCCTGCATCGGTTATTATCAGGGTGTTGGGTCCTGGGTAGTAGGAGGTGAAGTCGATGAGGCCCTTCTGCTTGAGCGTGCCTGCAAGGTTCGACGCGTCGAAGATGCTTGCGTTGATGGCGCTTCCGAACTTCTCTAGGGCCATGTCGGGCTTTATCTGCAGCAGGCAGGCAAGGTCGGTGAAGTTAATCTCGTCCATCAAATCAGTAATAATTGCAGAGGAATTAATAAAAAGACTATCAGGCAGATTATATCTGCTCTTGTTTGTTGTGGTTTTTTGGATATTACGTTTCTTGGTGGCGCCGGCGAGGTTGGAAGGTCAGCATTCCTGCTGAAGGACTCGGTCAACATGCTCTTCGACTGCGGTGTGAAGCTCGACGGGAAGACAGAGTATCCCATGGAACCTGGAAAGGTTGACCTGTGCCTGCTTAGCCATGCGCACCTGGATCACAGCGGATCCATGCCGTCGCTGTACAACTACAGCCTGCCTGTCGCTTTCGGGACCGAGCCCAGCAAGAGGCTTTCCGAGCTGCTGATAAACGACGCCATAAAGCTGGCGCACAGGAAGCACGAGAAGCCTAGGTTCTTCAGGAACCAGTTCAACACCTTTCTCAACAAGTACATAGCGTACCCTTACAAAGAGCGCTTCGGCTTCGGCGAGTACGACGTCGAGCTCCATGATGCGGGTCACATATGCGGCAGCGCGATAACCAGCGTGGAGAGGAACAGGGACGGCAAGAGGATTGCATACACTGGGGATTTCAAGCTCGAGAGGCAGACGCTCCATGATGGCGCCGACATCGTCAAGGCGGATGCGCTGATAATAGAGTCTACGTATTTCGAGAAGGACCATCCGGAGAGGAAGGAGGCAGTCAAGAAGCTGGTGGACGAGATAAAGGAGGTGGTGGACAGCAACGGCACTGCGCTCATGCCCGTGTTCGCGGTAGGGAGGTCGCAGGAGGTGATGGCGGTGCTCGCCGAGAACGGGCTTGCCGACATAGCGTACCTTGACGGGATGGCCAGGCAGGCGACAGACATCGTCCTGCAGCACAGGGGGTTCCTGAAGAGGCCTGAGCTGCTTGAAGACGCGGTAAGGAGGGCAAGAGGCGTGAGCTTCGCGTTCGAGAAGAGGCAGGCATTGGAGGGAGGGAGCATCATAGTCACGACTAGCGGCATGCTGAACGGCGGACCCGTTCTCAACTACCTGACAAGGCTCAACAGGAGCTCCAAGATATTCCTGACAGGATACCAGGTAGAAGGGACCAACGGGAGAAGGCTGCTTGAGGGCAAGCCGCTGATCATAGACAACAAGAAGGTCAACATCGTGACGCCGATGTCGTTCCACGACCTGTCAGCCCATGCTGGAAGGTCTGACCTTCTTAGGTACGTCAAGGAATCGGGTCCTGAGAAGGTGTTCTGCGTGCACGGCGAGAGGAAGGCTTCGGAGGGCATGGCGGCTGCGCTGAGGGAGGATGGATTTGACGCTTATGCGCCCAAGAATGGAGACACTATTGGATTAGGCTTCTGAATCCTCGCTCTCCTCTCCCTTGCCGATGACCTCTATCTTTCCGTACTTTCCTGTGGAGAGTTGGGGGTTCCCCTTGAATTCGCCGACGTAGCCGTTGGTTACCTTGACCTTGTCGCCTACGCTGACTGCGTCTATGTCCTTCTCCCAGAGCGATATCGTTATCGTTCCGGTGCCGTCCTTCAGGACGGCTGACGAGACGTTAAGCCTCTTGCCGAACTTCGTGATTACCTCTCTTGGCTCCTGCTTCTCTATGACAGTGGCTTCCAGATCAACATTTGTTGCTCCTGCCTTTAGCTCGCTTATCTTCATATTTACACCGTAAGTAGTAGTTGCATATAATGATATGTAAAGCTATATTAATCTTTGTCCGTATTTTGAGCTCTTTTTGACGGTATTTTTGCCTCAGGCTGCGGGCTCTGCCCGTCTTTCAGTTTTTTTATCGTGCCTGATATCTTTGTCGTGTATATGGCGCATCTCCTGCCGTTCAGCCTGCGGATGAGCGCGAGCGCCAGGACTATCTTTGATTCGTGCCCCCTCCTTACCTTTATTATGAAGCTGCTGCCTGCGCTGTAAGCTATCCTCGGCCTTGCCTCCATGTACGATATGTCGCCTATGGCCTTTGATATCTCGTGCAGAAGCTCGTCAGACGAAGCCTGGCTTCCCATGTCGGTAGGCACAGAACTCTCGGCCATGACGTACCTGTACCTATTCCTTTTCAGCATATGCAGCACCTATTGCCGAGAGGGCCCTCCTCTCCGCGTTTTCGTCTATGCCTATCAGTTTCGCTATCTCAACGAGCTGGGCGCATGAGAACAGCTCGTTGGCGTCCTTCGCGAGGCTTGCGAGGCCGATGTCCGTCGACTTGAATTTCGTCCTTGAAATTGAGCGCTTGAGGGAGCCTATGTTCCTCATCGTCTCTCCCCTATCTTCTGTCACTACGCTGTTGGCGTTTATCAGCATGGGCTTCTTGATGTCTGCGAGCTTTCCTGCAACTACTCCATTGACCATGTTCTTGTCTATGACTATGCACTTGACTGAGGGGTTGTTGGCAGACTTGAACAGCTCGTGCTCGCTGCTTGCGGTAAGGAGGCTGCTGCTGGGGAACCTTGTCCCTATCCTTACAAGGTTGTAGAAACCGAGCTTCTTCGCAAGGCCTTCGCCCGCATCGAAGAGCACTATGTCGAAGAGCCTCATCATGCCATCTTTGGTTCTGGATTCATTCTATGTCAGGTGTGCCAGCGCCCTGCTGCCTTCCCTGCGCCTGCTTGTAGAACTGGGTCAGCTTCTCGCCTATTCCCTTCTCCCTTGTCCGCAGGTCTGTCTGCTGCTTCGCCAAGGAGCTTATCCTCGTGTCGCCGAGCTCCGCCTTGTCCTTTATGTCGGCGAGAGCCTTATCCTTGGTTGTCTCCACTATGATGCCCCCTACGCTTATGTAGACCTTTCCGCTTGCCCTGTCTATCTCGGCCTTTGCCCTTTCCAGGTCTATCTTCTGCGCCCTCAGCTGCTCGAGCTGCATCGAGACCACGCGGAGCTGCTCCTGTACGGTCTGGTAGTCCCTTGCCATCCTCTCTACATCCTGCTCGGTCGGGTTCTTCTGGGGCTCCATAAAATCAGCTTATAAGCGTATCTTATATGGAATCCCTACACTTTTATATTTATCCTGTTAGTAGGTATATCTCAGCCTGGAGATTTCCTTGGAGCTAAACGAGGCAGCACTAATAGAGAGCGAATTCACGATAAGGGACCTTAGGCTCAGCAAGGAGGTCATGGAGACCAGGAGGAGCATAATAAGGTGGCTCGCGCTCTCGTTGGGCGTGATAAACCCCGGAGAGTCGAGGCTCAGCTCGCTCTCGGTGCTTGACGCGCTCGTCTACTTCCAGTTCACGAAGAACGTGGACCCGGAGGTGCCGCAGCTGATAGGCTACATAGGAAAGAACTGGGAGTCGATAAACGAGAAGACTCTGAGGTACCACCTGCTCAGGATGAAGAAGATGGGCATAGTGGAGAACTCTAAAGGTAAGTTCTACTTCAGGCCGCCTGCGGTCGGAGAGAGGTTCGACGCTGCTAACTGGATAAACAGCTTCTTCGAGTCGAAATACAGGGATGTCGGAACCAAGGTCACTGAGGTGCTGAAGGAACTCAAGTCCAAGAACTACGGTGTTGTTGAATGAACAAGGAGACATATTTGTGGATAGCTGTATTCGTGGCGGTTGCGGCAGGTGCGTTGTACTACAGGCTGTTCTACCAGCCTACGCTGCTGGTGCACGTGGGCGCGCCGCAGAACTACTCTGCCCAAACGATCTTCGCCTACCAGAGGCTGCAGATACCGGTGCAGGTCAACAATGTCGGTTCATCGGCGCTGAAGAACGTGAGCCTGGGCTTCACGCTCAACGGCAACACGACAACGATATACAGCATCACGCTGCCGGCGGGCAAGCAGCTCACTCTCTACTTCAATTATTCGCCGTCTGCGAGCGGAGTGTACAACTTCACAGCGGCCATAGACCCGGACAGGCTGTACAACATAGGCAACAGGCAGTCAACAGTCTATTCCACTAGCTTCACGGTGCTGCCGGCCGAGAACGCGACTCCATACGCTGCGCTGCCCAGGTTCGGGAGCTTCTACGACTCTTACGACATGGCTGCGCAGGGAGCCTTGGTATCCGCCCTCCTTGCTAACAATTACAGCGTGTCTAAGGTAGCGCTGACCAAGTCATCGGCTTTGAACGCGTTCCTTACCCCGATGGTTTACGTTGCGGGTAGCTACATAAAGAGGATAAGCGGCGCGTACGGGACATACAGCAACGGCGCTGTGTATTCTATCTGGATCCAGGGATACCTGTCTCCGGGCATAATCAGGACGTTGGCCCAAGGCAAGGCGATAGCGTCTGCAAACTTAACGCTTAACGGTGAGAACGTCACGCTGGTGCAGCTGGACAACAGCACCGAGCTGTGCAGCTGGTACGAAGGAGGCTGGCTGAAACTGCTTGGAACATCAGGGTCGATGAACTGCACCAAGATGATACCTTCCAGCGCCTCGCAGAACCTCAACTCCAGCATTGAGAGCGCGTTCATAGACAAGCTGCCCACATATTACGGGCCCGTGGTCGCAAACTTCAGCTCTGTTTCGGGAAACTACCACAGCTCCGGAAGGATGTTCCTTCTCAACGGCAGCGCGATGCTTGAGTTCATAGAGGAGAACAGCACATCGCAGCAGAACGACGTGTGCCTCGGCATAATAAACGACTTCAACGGCACTAGCTACTGCAGCGTGTACGTACTGGCAACCGGAGTGCCGTTCGGCTCTACGCCGCCGCTGTCGCTGATAAGCACCAAGGTCTACAAGGGCCAGTTGAACGCAAGCGCGGTGGCGCTGATAAACTCTTCAAGGATACTCAGCCAGGTCGGGCTAAACGCCGCATTGATAAAGAGCTTCAACCTGAGCGGCAACTCAACCGAATTCCTGTCGGGTCTCAGGAACGCTTGCGTGCTAAATGTCACCATAGGCTGCTTTAACGTCACCTTCGAGAACAGCACGATAGGCTTCGACCTGATAAACAACTACACAGGCACAGGAACCGTTGGGATAGGAAGTGCTGGCTGCTACTGGCACGGCAGTGGTGTTTCGAAGAAACTGAACCTGACGTTGGCGCCGAACGCGACGGCACACATAAGCGTCGCCTGTTATGAAAATGGTGGGCCTATAGTCGGAGTGCCGCTGAACCTCTTGTTGCACTTGCCCATCAACATGACAATACAGAACAGGACGCAGATGGTGAACGGGACCGCTTATATCATCTGAGTTGTAAAGATGGAAGGAGGCCCTTACAGCCTTTTCTTGAATAGGTTCGGGAGCTTCACCGACATACAAAAAAGAGCCATAGAGATAGTCGAGCAGGGAAAGCACTGCCTGATAATGGCCCCTACGGGCAGCGGCAAAACGGAGGCTGCGGTGCTGCCGGTTCTCAAGAACATATCCGAAAGGAGATGGAACGGCATCGCCCTCATCTACATAACGCCGCTGAGGGCGCTGAACAGGGACCTTATATCCAGGCTGGAATGGATCTGCAACGCATCTGGCATAACCATAGGGGTCAGGCACGGGGACACGGAGCAGAGCGAGAGGAGGAGGCAGGCGGCATCGCCTCCCCAGATACTGATAACGACACCGGAGACGCTGCAGAACCTTTTCCTATCGCAGAGGCTCAGGAGCAGCCTCTCCAACGTCAAGGCGGTGATAGTAGACGAGATACACGAGCTCTACTCGAACAAGCGGGGTGCGCAGCTTTCTGTTGCCCTTGAGAGGCTGAGGGAGCTGTGCGGCAGCTTCCAGAGGGTGGGGATAAGCGCAACAGTAGGCAACGCAGATGAGGTTGGCAGGTTCCTGTTCGCCGGAGAGGAGCATTCAATAGCAAGATCTGTCAACGTCAAGAGGATCAGCGTAGGCATAGAGATGCCTGAGAAGCCGCTTGTGAACGACCCTGAGTTCACGAAGGTATTCCACCTCGACAAGCCGGCGCTTGCCAGGCTGGAGCGGATAGCCGAACTGGTGGGCGGGGCCGAAGAGACGCTCATCTTCGGCAATACAAGGCAGGTTGTTGAGTCCCTGGGCAGCAAGCTCCTCTACTACGACAGGCTGCATCCCTTCGGTTCGATAGGGGTGCATCACAGCTCGATAGACAGGCACGAGAGGGTTGTGGTGGAGAGGCAGTTCAAGGAGAAGAAGGTCAAGGGCCTGATAGCCACGAGCTCGCTCGAGCTAGGCATAGACATAGGCAGCATAAACCTTGTGATACAGTACAGCTCTCCGAGGCAGGCGGCCAGGCTGATACAGAGGATCGGAAGAGGCGGCCACACCGAGAAGGGCGTGTCAAACGGAATCGTGATGGTGTCCAACGCGCTTGAGTGCCTTGAATCTGCTGCTGTGGTAGAAGCGGTGCACTCGGGAAGACTGGAGACCGGAAGGATCGAGGAGAATGCTGTTGATGTGCTTGTCAACCAGGTATGCGCCGTCGCCTTGGAGTACAGGAAAATAAGCGTCGAGAAGGCCTATGCCATGTTCAGGAGGGCAGCTCCCTACATGGCTCTGGATAGGCAGCTCTTCGACAAGGCGGTTGGGCTGGCAACAGACCTGAAGCTGGTGAAGGTTGTTGATGGAGAGATAGGGCTCGGTGCGAGGAGCAGGGACTACTTCTTCAGCAACATAAGCCTCATACCAGACACGAGGAAATTTACTGTCAAGATACTTGAGAGCAACAGGATAATATCGGTGCTCGACGAGGAATTCGTGTACAACTACGTTGAGGAGGGAGCCTCGTTCATCACCAAGGGCGTCGCGTGGAAGGTGGTGAGCATAGAGGGCGCCACCATATTCGTTGAATACAGCACCGACATATCCGCGTCGGTGCCGGATTGGGAGGGAGAAGACCTTCCGGTGCCGCACGAGATAGCAAGGTCCGTATTCGATATATTTGACCTTGGGGTCTCGGGGCATGAGAAGATAATGGACAGGCAGGCGTTTGCCGGGGCATCTAAACTGGTCGACGCGCAGAGGGACTTCTTCAGGATAAGCAACGGTTCCGTGGTGGTTGAGGACCTCGACGACTACATAATAGTCTACGCTGCGCTAGGCACCCTAGCTAACAGCCTCCTGTCGAAGATCATAGGCACCTTGGCCTCGTGGGACACCGGGTCTAAAATAAATTGCAAGCCGACGCCGTACGCCGTGATTATAGACTGCAGCATGTCGGCCAGAAAACCCAACATGAAAAGGCTTTTCGAGAGGCTTTCAGGGATTAAGCACGCTGAGTACAGGAGCTTCATAACAGGCACTGACCTGTTCAGGTACAAGTTCGTGCAGACGGCGAAGGCGATAGGAATCATAAGCAAGGACTCTGACGTCACGAGGAGCACGGCAACAAGAATCGTCAACTTCTACAAGGAGTCCATAGTCTTCGACGACGTTCTCAGAGACGTGAGGAAGAACTACATTGACGAGGCAGCTGTGGCGCATTTCGTAAAAGGGCTCAATGAAGGCGGCATATCAATCGAGTTTGCGCGCAAGGCGGGATCGCCGATATCGCAGGAGCTGCTGCGTTCCGTGTACTCGAATTCGGAGTTCCTTTCGCAGGGGTACGGCAAGGACGATGCCATAAACAGGCTCCTTGAGGAGAGCAAGGGCAAGGACATTATGATGCTCTGCACCTTCTGCGGCCTGTCGTTCCACAACAAGATCAGCGACGATCCTGAGAGAAGGATATTGTGCGGGTTCTGCGGGAGCCCGATGGTTGTGAGGTACAAGGATTCATACAATGCCGCTGTGAAGAAGAGGCTTGGGAATAAGGCGCTGACACCAAGCGAAAGGAAGGTTTACGCTGACGTGATAAGGGAATCGTCATTGGTCAGCTCATACGGGGACAGGGCGCTCATAGCGCTCTCGACCTACGGCATAGGCCTTGAGACAGCGTCCAGGATACTGAAGTTCGTCAGGAAGGACTACAAGATGTTCTTCGTCGACATACTTGAGGCGCAGAAGAGCTTCGTGAAGAACAGGAAGTACTGGAAGTAGGTTATGCCTCGTCCTTGATCAGCATCGCGTCCTCGACCTTCGCTCCCTGCTCCAGCCTCATCAGACGCACACCGCTCGCAGCCCTGCCAGTTATCCTGACGGACGAGATTGGGAACGTTATGCTGACGCCGCTGGAGCTTATCAGCACCACCTTCTCCTCGTTGCTGACGAACAGCGACTTTGTAACGTCTCCGGTCTTCTGGTTTGCCTTGAGGTTTATGACACCCTTGCCGCCCCTCCCCTGGGTCCTGTACATGTTTATGTCTGTTATCTTGCCATAGCCGTTTGCAGTTATCGTGAGCACGCTCCCTGCGTCGTTTGCTGCCATAATGTTCCTGGCAGAGTCGTTAGACGCTATCCTTATCCCCCTGACTCCCATTCCTGTCCTTCCTATGGGTCTGAGCAACGTCTCGCCGAACTTCACCGCCTTGCCTTTTGTCGTCGTTATTATCAGGAACTTCTGCTCCCTGTACACTATGCTGTCCACTATCTGGTCGTTCTGCACGAGAGTTATGGCCCTCACCCCGTTGGATCTCGGCCTGGAGAACAGCTTGGCGCTGAGCTTCTTCGCAAGTCCCTTGGACGTGAGGAATACTATCTTGGAGCCGTCGAAGTCCTTTATGTGCAGGAGCTTGACTATCCTCTCCTCTGTTCCGAGAAGGTTGACTATGGCCTTGCCCTCTGAGTATCTCGATCCTTCGGGTACCCTGTATGCCTTGAGCCAGAAAGCCCTCCCCTGATCGGTCACGCATATGATGAAGTCCTTGTTGTGGCAGGTGAGTATCTGCTTTACGTAGTCGCCCTCCTTGAGGTTTATAGATATTAGGCCTTTGCCGCCCCTCCCCTGCTCCTTGTAGGATTCAACTCCCATCCTCTTCACGTAGCCGTTGTTTGTGAAGATTATGGTTACTGGGTCATTGCTTATCATGTCCTCGTCCTCTATGTCGGCTATCTCCTCGGTCTGCACTATCTGGGTGTTCCTTGGCCTTCCGAACGCCTTCTTGACCTGCAGCGTCTCGTCCTTGATGATCCTGTCGACCTTTGAGCCGTCCGCTATTATGGAGCTGTATTCCTCTATGCTTCTCCCTAGCTCCGCCTTCTCATTCTGCAGCGAGTCGTTCTCAAGATGGGTGAGCCTGCTCAGCTTCATGTCCAGTATCGCGTTGGCCTGCCTGTCGCTCAGCTTGTAGGCTTCCATCAGCCTCTTCCTTGCCTCGGCAACCTCCCGGCTGGCCTTTATCATGTCGATCACCTCGCCTATGCTGGAGATCGCGACGAGGAGCCCTTCGACTATGTGGAGCCTGTTCTTAGCTATATCAAGGTCGTACCTGGTCCTCCTGAGAACCATCTCCCTCCTGTGGCCTATGAATGTTGTTATCAGCTGCAGTATGTTCAGGTTCTTCAGGCTCTTTCCGACTATCGCCAGGTTTATGATCGGCATCGTGGTCTGCATCTGTGTGTACTTGTAGAGCATGTTCAGCACCTGCTCCCCCATGTCCTCGTCGCGCAGCTCGACGATTATGCTTATTCCGCTCTTGTCGCTCTCGTCCCTTATGTCCTTTACCCCAATTATCCTCTTCTCCCTGGCTAGCTCCGCCATGTGCTGTATCAGCGACGACTTGTTTACGTTGTACGGTATCTGGTCTATCACTATCCGCTTCTTCTCTATCCTGGCCCTTGCCTTCAGCGTCAGCTGTCCTCTCCCAAACCTGTAGCCGTTGTACGCGCCCTGCGACATGAGCGCTATGCCGCCGGTCGGGAAGTCCGGTCCCTTGATTATGTTGAGAACGTCGTCTATGCTTGCTGAAGGATTGTCTATGGTGTAGACTACAGCGTCGCACACCTCGGAAAGGTTGTGCGGCGGCATGCTCGTCGCCACGCCAACCGCTATCCCTGTGGCTCCGTTGACTAGCAGGTTAGGCACCTTCGAGGGAAGCAGGTACGGCTCCTTCTCTGTGTTGTCGAAGTTCGGGAACAGGTCTACAGTGTCCTTGTCTATGTCGCTGAGCATCTCCTCTGCGAGCTTGGTGAGCCTCACTTCCGTGTATCTCATTGCTGCTGGGGGATCCCCATCTATTGAACCGAAATTGCCCTGCCCTTCGACCAGCAGATGGTTCATCGAGAAGCTCTGTGCCATCCTTGCGAGCGCGTCGTAGATTGCCGTGTCGCCGTGGGGGTGGAACTTGCCTATTACCTCTCCGACTATCCTTGCGCTCTTCTTGGTCGGCTGGTTGTGGAAGTTCTTGAGAAGATGCATCGCATACAGGATCCTGCGCTGCACCGGCTTCAGCCCGTCCCTGGCTTCTGGTATCGCCCTGCCTATTATCACGCTCATGGCGTAGTCGATGTAGCTGTTCTGGAGTTCGTCCTCGAGCGATATGTTGTTTATCTCAGTCATCTTCACACATCGAGCGTCTTTACCTCCTCCGCGTGCTCCTGGAGGAACTTCCTTCTCTGCGGCACATCAACTCCCATAAGTATCTTGAACAGCTCCTCGGCTCTTGCGGCATCGGCAATGGTGAGCTTCTTTAGCCTCCTGTTCTTCGGATTCATTGTCGTGTCCCAGAGCTGCTCCTGGTTCATCTCCCCCAGCCCTTTGTACCTCTGGACAGCAGAGTCCTCTCCGAGCTCCTTCATCTTTTCTGCGAGTTCCGCGTCGTTGTAGCAGTACGCCTCGTTCTTGCCCTTGGATATCTTGTATAGCGGCGGCTGCGCGGCGAACACGTATCCGGATTCGATGATCTTCTTCATGTACCTGTAGAAGAATGTGAGCAGCAGGGTCCTTATGTGGCTGCCGTCAACGTCGGCATCCGTCATTATTATTATCTTCTTGTACCTTATCGCCTCGGAGTTGAAGGTCTCCTTTATCCCTGTTCCGAATGCGGTCACCATGGCCTTTATCTCGGCATTGTCGAATATTCGCTCATCTCCGGCCTTCTCAACATTGAGAATCTTGCCCCTCAGCGGAAGGATTGCCTGTATGCTCTTGTCCCTGCCCTCCTTCGCAGAGCCGCCTGCGCTTGCGCCCTCCACTATGAAGAGCTCAGTATTCTCCGGATTGGAGTCTATGCAGTCTGCCAGCTTACCCGGGAGCACGGTGCTGTCGAATATGTTCTTCTTCCTGGCAAGGTCCCTGGCTTTCCTGGCGCTCTCTCTCGCACTTGCGGCGCTCATCACCTTGCCCATTATCGCCTTTGCGTCTGCCGGATGCTCCTCTAGGTATCTGGACATGTTCGCGTACACCGTCCCGTCAACTATCCCCTTAACAGAAGCGTTGCCCAGCTTCTCCTTTGTCTGGCCCTCGAACTCCGGGTTCTGCATCAGCACGCTCAGTATTGCCGTAAGGCCCTCCCTCGTGTCCTCTCCGGTTATCCTGATGTCGCGCACGTTGATCTTGTTCTTGTCTATGTAGTTCATGATGGCGCGGGTTATGGCCGAGTGCATGCCTGATACGTGTGTGCCGCCCTCGGGCGTCTTTATGTTGTTGACGAAAGAATCGAGCTTCTCTTCATAGGTGTCAACGTACTGCAGCGCGAACTCTATGGTGACGGTGCCCTCCTGCCTCTTTGACTGGATTATGTTGGTGAGGGTAGCCGCGTCCTTGTTCAGGAATGATATGAAGTCGGCAAGGCCCCCCGACGATGCGAATTCTTCCGTCTCCTTGCTCTCGAACCTCTCGTCGGTAAGCGTTATCCTTAGCCCGGGATTGAGGAAGGCGGTGTATCTCAGCCTCTCCTTCAGTATCGTGGAGTCAATTACGAGCGTTGAGAATATATCCTTGTCGGGCTTGAACCTTATCGTCGTGCCCTTCTCGTTGGTATCCCCTATTAGCTCAATCTTGCCCGATGGAATGCCCCTGCTGAACGACTGCCGGTACGTGTGCCCATCCTTCCTTACCGTCACGTCGGTATACTCTGATAGTGCATTGACCACGGTAAGGCCGACTCCGTGCAGGCCTCCGGACACCTTGTAGACGTCGTTGTTGAACTTGGCGCCTTTGTGGAGCGTGGTCATTATCACCTCGAGAGCGCTCTTGTTGTATTTCTCTATCGTGTCTATAGGTATGCCCCTCCCGTCGTCCGTCACCTCGGCTATGTCGCCACTGTCCTCCCTGAAAAGCCTTATCGATATGTTCTTGCAGTAGCCGGCTATCGCCTCGTCAACTGCGTTGTCAACCACCTCGTAGAGTAGGTGCAGCACCCCGGAAGGCCCGGTGGAGCCTATGTACATCGCTGGCCTCTTCCGTATGCCTTGCGGACCCTCAAGCACAACGATTTTCGAGGCGTTATAGCTATCGTTGACTAATTCTGCGCTCATAGAAACCAAGTAACCCGAATACCATTTCCCTTTAAAGTAATATAAACCTTTTTGATTCGCTTTTACGACGACAGAATGGCTTCGGCAAGCCAGAAATCGCTTAATAAGGGTTAATAACCTTCTATGCGATAATTATCCGTTTCTATGGAAACGAAAAAGGTTATCATAATCGGCGCTGCGGGGCGCGATTTCCACAACTTCAACATGCTTTTCAGGGACAATGCCTCTTACGATGTCGTCGCCTTCACCGCCGCGCAGATACCGTTCATTGCGAACAGGAGATATCCAAAGGAACTTGCAGGAGACAGGTATCCGAAGGGTATAGGCATACACGACGAGTCGGAGCTTGAGAGGCTTATCAAGAAGCATGAGGCAGATGTCTGTGTGATGTCGTACAGCGACCTGGAGTATCAGGACGTCATGGAAAAGGCCAGCCTGGTAAACGCGGCTGGGGCTGATTTCTGGCTCGTGGCGCCAGAGAGGACGATGCTGAGGTCTGAGAAGCCAGTAATCTCTATATGTGGGGTGAGAACCGGGGTGGGGAAGAGCCAGACCACGAGGTACGTAGCAAAATTGCTTAGGGAGATGGGCCTCAGGGTTGGTATCGTCAGGCATCCTATGCCCTACGGCGTGCTGAAGGAGCAGGCCGCGGAGCGCTTCGCCACGTTGAAGGACCTTGACAGGTACAAGACGACTATAGAGGAGCGCGAGGAGTACGAGCTCCCCGTAAGGCTCGGGTTCATCGTATACTCCGGCGTAGACTATGAAAAGATCCTGAGGCTGGCAGAGAAGGAATCGGACATAATAATATGGGATGGGGGCAACAACGACACGTCGTTCTTCAGGAGCGACCTTAGCATAGCCGTGGCAGACCCGCTTAGGGCTGGGAACGAGCTTACATACTATCCTGGGGAGACGGTCGCGCGGATGGCCGAGGTCATCGTTATCAACAAGGTGAACTCGGCAACCGAGAGCGAGATCGGGCGGGTGAGTACAGACATGAGGGGGATAAATCCGAAGGCGAAGATTGTGCTTGCCGACTCTGTTGTCGATGTAGACAACAGGGGCATACTGAAGGGGAAGCGGGTGCTGCTTGTAGAGGACGGACCAACAATTACGCACGGAGGCATGAGGATCGGGGCCGCTACGGTGGCCGCGGAGAAGTTCGGGGTGGGGTCCATAGTAAGCGCCAAGAGGTACGCGTACGGGACCATTAAGGACGTTTACGAGAGATATCCAAGGTTGGATAAGGAGCTGCCTGCCATGGGCTACAGCGCAAAGCAGATAAAGGACCTTGAGCATACGCTTATGCGCGCAGACTGCGACGTCGTGCTCTCGGCAACGCCCATTGACCTGAAGAGGTTGGTGAACATAGACAAGCCGATAGTCCATGTGAGCTATGATTTGTCGCCAAGGGGCGCGGTTTTTGATAGCATTATAAGAGCTTTTGGAAAAAGATATAGGAGTGCTTAAGGATCCGTAACTCAGCTTGGTCAGAGTGGCTGGCTCTTAACCAGCAAGCCGTGGGTTCAAATCCCACCGGGTCCGTTTATGGTTAACTTTTTGCATATATTACAAAATAACAAAAGCGAAGGCATAAACTGCAACGTTTCGATATGTTTAAATATATAAATTCCCATTATCTATCTTGAATATGGCGATTTATGTGTCCAAGAAAAACAAGGTAAAGAGACCAAATGCTCACAAGAAGGGTAAAGTTCACCAGAGGAGGAGCCAGGCCAAGCACATCCACAGGAAGACGGTGAGGGCTAGGAAGGTCGCGCAGGTACCGACGAGAAGGCGCAGGGCCGCCAAGGCCGAGGCGCCAGTCTTGGAGAGCTTCAGGAACCTTGGTTTGCTCGTAGATGACCAGTCGTTCTCGAAGTACATAACTGCGAACGTCGGCAACGAGGCCATGGACATAGTGAAGCTGCTTTCCGAGAGCCCGCAGACGGACGAGAAGCTCGCCGAGATGTTGGGGCTTAAGATAAACGACGTCAGGAGGATGCTCAACGTGATGAACGGATACAGCATTCTGAGATACGACGTCAACAAGGACGGGAGAGGCTGGCTTATATTCAAATGGAGGATAGATGGGGAGAAGCTCGCCGAATTCGTTGGTGGACTCGGTGTTGTGAAGGACGAGGCCGCGTTCGTGCTGTCCGAGAACTGCAACGACTACTTTGTCTGCAAGCAGTGCTATCCCAAGGAGAAGGAGGTGCTGCCCTTCGACACAGCGTTCGAGGCGGACTTCAAGTGCGCGTGCGGCAAGAAGCTTGATGTTCTTGACAGGCAGGGCGTGCAGGCGCTTTTCGCAAGCGCACCCGCCTGAGACGCTAGTCCTTATATTATTAACAGCGTAGAAGATAATGAAGCGAGGTAGGGTAGCCTGGAGTGCCCGCCGGGCTCATAACCCGGAGATCGGAGGTTCAAATCCTCTTCTCGCTATACCCCACAATTCCACTAATCGTTCTGTTTGTTATATATATGACATGATTACAATACCTTTTTAGATAAAAGAGTTCTGAAAATCCGAAAATAATAGCGGAACGGCGGGGTGGTCTTTTGCGGTCATGGGAAAGCGTTTTTGAAGTGTTGAAGAACGAGAAGAAGACAGGAGAGATAATACCGCTCGAGGCCGATTTCTATCTTGGCATTGCCGGCCTTGCGTCCTCGGTCCCTGACGACCAGGAAAGGAACAACCTCAACAAGACAATCGAAGCCATAAAGGAAAGGAGGGTCCAGAAGATACTGGTTTACATTGCCTACGGAAAGCAGGTTCCGGCCCCTTTACCGACTGAAGAAGAAGATTTATATAATCAGATAAAGAGAATATTAAAGAAGGACAGCGCGCCCACAAACCAGACGACAGTAAGGATATCTGCCGACATACCTGAGATAATAACGACCAAGGGCAGCAAGATTGGCCCGTTCAAGCAGAACGAGATAGTGAAGATGGGCGACACCGAAGATGTCAAGTTCATAATCGACAACAAGATAGGCGAGATAATATGAAAATAGCAAAGGAGGTCAACGCATACTGCAGGTTCTGCAACAAGCACACGAAGCACACGCTAAAGCTGTACTCCAAGAAGCCGACATCCGGACTCAGCGTGGGCACCAGAAGGCACAACAGGGCAATCAGAGGATACGTGGGCAGCGTAGAGCCCAAGATACATCCGAAGAAGGTCGGAAGGAAGCAGAAGGTCATGATGCAGTGCTCCGTGTGCAAGAAGATCACGGAGAAGGTCGTCGGCAAGAGAACGAAGAAGAAGCTCGAGATAAGTAGGTAGAAAAATGATACTGCAGAAAGAGCTCCCAGACAACGGGGAGTTCGTAATAGTGAAGATGACGAAGATCATGCCGCACGGTGCATACTGCAGGCTGGTCGAGTACAACCTTGACGCGTATCTTCCGATAGCCGAAGTCGCCTCAGGATGGATAAAGAACATACACGAGTTCATAAAGGAGGGCCAGCAGGAGGTCGCAAAGGTCATCTTCGTCGACCAGGCAAAGAGGGCCGTGGACGTGTCGCTCAAGAAGGCGACGACGAAGGACAAGAAGACCAAGATAGACGACTACAACTTCGAGAAGAGATCCCAAGGGATATTCACCAAGGCGATAGAGACGTCTGGGAAGGCAACAGAGGCAGACGCCATAAGGGCAGAGATATCAAGGACAATACCGACGTACACGGAGCTGGTCAACGACATATTCGAGGGCAAGGATCCGCTGGCGAGCTTCAGGGACAACGCGTTCAAGCAGGCGCTCTACGACCTCGTATTCAAGACGATAAAGCCGAAGAGCTACACCGTCGCATACAACATGGAGATGCGCTCGACAGACCCGAAGTACGGGGCCAGGAAGATCAAGGAGATGCTGGCGCAGGTGGAAAGTTCAGGAGTAGAGGTCCTTTACCTGGGCGCGCCGCACTATAAGTTGATATCCACAGACAGCAGCTATCCCAAGGCAGAGGCAAAGATAAAGGATAGCGAAAGGCTCCTTGAAAGCCTGGACAAGCAGCACGCATTCCACAGGGAGATGGTAAAGGCGCAGTAGATGAAAGGCACCAAGATATACTATAAGAAGACGAAGATGAAGAGCCCGATAATGATAGTCGGCCTTCCTGGGATAGGCAACGTGGGAAGCCTCGTGTGCGAGCACGTGCGCGACTCCCTTGGCGCGAAGCGCTTCGCCACCCTCAACTCGCCGCACTTCCTGCACCAGACCATAATGCTCAAGAACGGCGGCATGCGCCTGATAAACAACAGGTTCTACTACAAGGAGAACAAGAAGAACACGATAGTCATACTCCTCGGCGATACGCAGGCCGGAACCCCGGAAGGGCAGTACGATGTCAACGAGATGATAGTCAAGTTCTTCAAGTCGCTGGGAGGAAAGAGGATCTATACAATTGGAGGATACAACGCTGGCGGGCAGTTCGTGCACAATCCCAGGGTGTTCGGCGTCGCCACGAACAAGGCCCTCAGGAAGGAACTCAAGTCAAAAGGCGTCATATTCGGCAAGGCCGCAGGGACCATATGGGGCTCAGCGGGTCTGATCCCGGCTTTCGCAAGGAAGAACGGGTTGGAGGGCGCATGCCTTATGGGCGAGACCGCAATGCTGGAGATAGACGCGACCGCGGCAAAGGCCGTCCTCGACGTGCTGAAGAAACTGCTCGGAATAGAGATAAGCCTCGACAACATAGACAAGATAAAGAAGGAGACAGAGAGGCTGATAAAGGAGGTAGAGGACGCGCAGAAGGCCCACGAGTTCCCCCCTCAGAGCAAGGAGAACCTTACATACATAAGATAAAGTTTCCTGGCCAAATCCTTAACGCGCAATGCGCCAGTAGTCTAGCCTGGTAGGACTTTGCCTTCCCAAGGCAATAACCCGGGTTCAAATCCCGGCTGGCGCAACCCAACGAACAACAAATAAATCTAATGCAACAAATTAAGATCATAAGTGGGAAAATGGCTAAGCAACAGATGTGGCTCGATGGCAAGTTCGTGGACGCTGACAACGCGAAGGTCAACATACTGACGCACTCGCTCCAGTACGGCAGCGGGATCTTCGAGGGGATAAGGGCCTACGAGACAGCCAACGGCACGGCGATATTCAGGCTCAAGGACCACGTAAAGAGGTTCTACAGAACCGCAAGCGTGTACATGATGGATTTCAGGTATACGCAGACGACGCTGGAGAACGCGATAGTCGGGGTTGTCAAGAAGAACAACTACGGAACATCATACATAAGGCCGTTCGCATTCTACAACGACACGCAGATAGGTATCGAGACAACGGGCAAGAAGGTAAGCATTGCCATAGCGAACGTGCCGTTCGGCAAGTACTTCAAGGACAGGAACAAGGGCATAAGATGCGCCATATCCCCATGGCAGAGGATAAACTCCACATCGGTACCGCCTCAGGCCAAGGCAAGCGGCAACTACATAAACTCGATACTCGCATCGACCGTAGCAAAGAGGTCGGGATACGATGAGGCGATACTTGCAGACACAAGAGGATATGTTGCAGAGGGCCCAGGAGAGAACATATTCATAGTTGAGGACAACGTGCTGGTAACTCCGTCGAAGGCGTCGGACATACTCCTTGGCATTACGAGGGACTCAGTGATAAAGATAGCAGAGAACATAGGGATAGAGGTCGAGGAGAGGGAGGTCCACAAGGAGGAGCTCTACATGTGCGACGAGGCGTTCTTCACAGGAACCGCCGCGGAGGTCACCCCGATAGTGAGCATCGACTCCAGGAAGATAGGCGCAGGGAAGCCGGGGCCGATAACTACCCTCCTCATGAATAAGTACTTCGACATAGTCACTGGGGAGAACAAGGAGTTCACGAACTGGCTCACTTTCATATGAGCATGAAGAACGCGACTATGAATGCTGCGGCCGCGCACATGACATTTGTGGTGTACTTGTCGCCTATTCCCTTCTCCTCGAAATGGCCGAATAGCGAATCAACGACAGAGCCGACGAAGCCGGCCACCACCACGACCGCGAAATCATAGAAACCGAGGCCTATCAGGAACACGAACAAGGCTATTATGACAGACGCGGCAAGGCTCATTAGAAGGCCGAACGCGCTCACCGCACCCGAGGAGCCTCTTTTCGCCTTCCTGAAGGTGACTATCGATACCGGCTGCCCGTCCAGAACCCCGAGCTCGCTGCCGAACTTGTCAGCTGCCGCAGCAGCAACGCTGGCCACGTATACAACCACGAAGACGTGCGCATAGCTGCCGGTAGACCCGACAGCGTAGGCAATGGCCGCAAGCAGCGGCACCATCCCGTTCGCGGCTACGTTCCTCCAGCCGCGCATCTCCCTGTAGCTAGCCATGGCTATCTTTTTCCTCCTTCCGGCGAGCGTCACAAGCGCCGATATGACAAGGAAGGTAAGAATGACGAGTATGAAGAACGGACCGTACGCCCCACCCAGCAGGAATATCAGGATTCCAAGGACAAATGCCGCTATTATGCCCCTTGAATCAAGTGTCAATAAGCCAACCATACAACCATGTTTATGAAAAATTCCACTATTTAGAAACCCTTTTAAACTTGCTTAAACCATATCTGATTACGAGTTCTCTATCATAGGAGGAGTAACTGGTCGCCTTGCCAGCGCGTGTTTACACGTTCGCTGGCCTCTTCCTTTTTATCCAACGTAGAAGCATTAGCCAACAGAATGTTTATATCCTTATTCCTGCATAACTCATTACGCATCTAATCTTCTCAAACTGAACGCGCATTACAACATTATAATATAGTATTAGGGATTTTCGTGGCGAAGGAGAAGGGGTTAAAGTCTCTTGAGGACCTTCCGGGGGTCGGACCGGCATCGGCTGAGAAGCTGAAGGAGAAGGGCTACGACAGCATAGAGAAGATAGCCACATCATCGCCGCACGAGATAGCAGAGGTATCAGGGATCAGCGTCGAGAACGCCAAGAAGGCGGTCGACGCCGCAAAGCAGGCCACGACCCTTGAATTCGAATCAGGCTCCAAGATCTACGAGACGAGGAAGGCCCTGGGCAGGATCAAGACGGGTTCCAAGAGCCTTGACGAGCTGCTTGGAGGGGGCGTAGAGACCAATGCCATAACAGAGGCGTATGGGAAGTTCGCCTCAGGAAAGACGCAGCTGGGGTTCCAGATAGCGGTCAACGCCCAGCTGCCGATAAGCGAGGGGGGCCTTGACGGCAGCACCCTGTTCATAGACACGGAGGGCAGCCTGCCTTACGAGGAAACGGTTCTATTAGAAATAGACGGAAAGCTGCGTTTCGAGAAGATCGGCGAAGTTGTAGAACGAGCAATAACGGATGCAAAAGAAGCCAAAGACATAAACGGCAGCATATCCGTATCGGAGAACCCAAGGAGGATTCGGGCGGTCTCATTTGACCCCCAAACACTTAAGGTAGACCGATTCGACATAACCGGTTTCATAAAGCATCCTATTAAAAAGATATTCAGAATCAAGCTCGCGAGCGGCAGAGAGGTCAAGACTACCGAATATCACAACTTCTTCACACTAGACAAGGAGGGAGACTTGGCCCCAACTTACCTTAAGGATATCAAAGAAAAAGACTTCGTAGCGGTTCCTGCCTTTATCCCAAACGCGACACACAAAAATGACATATCCGACGAGGAAGCCGAATTCTTCGGTCTGTATGTTGCCGAAGGCAGCATGATACCGGACGATAGATACAAGACTGGGCATTACCTTACAATTATCACCCAGAAAGATAACCCAAAAGTAGAGAAAATAGTCCAAAATTTCACAAAGAAAAGAGGTTTAAGGTACCATAGGAACAAAATGGATTATAGGATTTATTCCAAAGAGCTAACAGAAGAGCTGAAAGCATGCTACCAGTTCTCACCATATAACTCGCATACCAAAAGGGTGCCGGAATTTATACTCAATTCGACAACCACATCCCAAAACAGCTTCCTCAACGGCTACCTGATTGGAGACGGCAGCCTGAACAAGCCCAATAACACCCAAAATGCCGATACTGCGAGCAGATTTCTAGCTAATGACCTACTCTACCTAATGGCGTCTTTCCGCGTGCCTGCTAGGAACCAGCAAATATTCAGGGAAGGCGTGCACTCAAAGGGCGGGCCAAGCCAGACATACAACATTCATTGGGCTGTAGATACGAAGAAAGACAGGAACCTACAACTCCTGCCAAACAACTGCCTACAGATAGGCCGCCTTCTCAAGAAAGCAAGAAAAGAAAACGGGGCGACACAGTATGGCATAACAACAGGCAATACAGTAGCTCCGGTTTCACAGATAGAAACAGGCATAGTCAAATCCGTAAGTAGAAGCAAACTTAAGCGGCTGCTAAATCCTCTCAATGAAACGCCATCTGTTTCGAAGCTTAAAAAGCTAATTGATAGCGACATATGGTTCGACAAAGTCGTGTCTATAGAAGAAGTTTCAGAGGAAGTCTGTTACGATTTTGAGGTCATGCCCGGTAAAAAGATAGAAAACTTCATAGGAGGCTACGGTGGCGTTTTCCTACATAATACCTTCAGGCCTGACAGGATAGAGCAGATAGCCAAGGCAAGCAACATGGACCCGCAGAAGGTGCTGGATAACATACTCGTTGTCAGGGCCTACAACACAGAGCAGCAGGTGCTCGCGCTCGAGAGGGCCGACAAGCTCATCAGGGAGCACAACGTCAAGCTGATAATCGTGGACTCGATAATGAACCTATTCAGGAGCGAGTTCGTGGGAAGGGGCGCGCTCGCGGAGAGGCAGCAGAAGCTCAACCAGCACATACACAAGATGCAGCAGCTTGCTGACACGCACATGCTTGCAGTGTACGTCACCAACCAGGTCATGGAGAACCCAGGCATACTTTTCGGCGATCCGACAACGCCTGTCGGCGGCAACATCATAGCGCACGCGGCGACAACAAGGCTCTACATGAGGAAGTCGAAGGAGGACAAGAGGATAGTCAGGCTCGTGGACTCGCCAAACATGCCCGAGGGGGAAGCTGTCATGAAGATAACCCCGAACGGGATAAGGGACTGAATCCGCATCTTTATATATCATCCATGGACCTATTCATTCATGGGATTCGGGCAGAGGACGGGGCCTCAGTACCCGCCAAAAGAAGCATGCAGGGAAAGGTATCCGGACGGCTACTGCGAAAGGATCGAATTCTACAGGAGATCAACAACAGCAGAGATAGGGTCCAGGCTGAAGAAGCAGATAAAGGACGGCAGCGGCCTCGGACTGACCGAATGGGGGGAGAAGAAGCTCGAAGAGGCAACAAGGGACAAGATAGTCAAGGCTGCTGTAGCGCTGAGCGCAGAGTTTGCAGATGCTGGAGAGAGGCAGCACGCAGAAGAGGCCGACAGCATCGCCAGCAGGCTTCGCGCTCGCGGCAATGGCGGAAACGGCATCGTAGCCGCAGTTGAAGAGAGGATTCTGGCATTCAGGTCCATATCAAGGTGAACCGGCATGCTGGCTTTGATAGGCATGGGCCTCGGGAAGGGCGACATATCGGTCAGGGCCATCGATTTCATAAAAGGATGCGATAAGGTATACGCCGAAAGATACACCGCGGTGTCTGACGACGGCGCGATTGCAGAGATATCTGCTTCCACAGGGAAGAGCATAGAGACGCTGCAGAGGCAGGATTTCGAGGACAGGGTAAAGGAGACTGTCAGGTCCGCTGCTCACGCCAGCGTGGCTATACTTGTCTATGGGGATCCGCTCGTCGCCACGACACACCACATAATCCTAGACGAGGCAGAAAAGCAGAACATAGAGGCAAAGGTCTTCCATTCGTCGTCCATACTATCCGCCGCGATAGGCGAAAGCTGCCTTGACGTCTACAGGTTCGGGCCGCCAGTGACTATACCGTACTGGAGCGAGAAGTACAGGCCTACGTCGTTCCTGGACGTTGCCGAGAGGAACCTATCCAACAACCTTCACACAATGCTGCTTATGGACATAAACCAAAAAGAGAGGGCACCGATGAAGCTATCCGAGGCCCTGGAAATAATAAGGAGCGCCCAGGGCAACTCCGGCAAAGCAATATTCCAAGACGGCACCAGCATCATGATAATGGGGAACGTGGGAAAGCATGACCAGAAGATAGCACTTACCGCATTCGCAACGGCGCAATCATTGGTTAGCGCATTCGAAGGCAAGATGCTCGTGATGATCTTGCCCTCAAAACCGAACTTCGCCGAAGAGGAGGCAATGTCAAAGTTCAAGAATCCCGACTAGGCATGCGCCCTATTTCCAATAGCGCATTGTCCTGAACAATGCCAATGAACTGAAGAGCTGCACGAACCACACCGTCACAATCCTGTATACTATCGTCACAGCGGCTGCGACGCCGAAGCTTATGTACGAACCCATCAGGAGCGTCATCGAGCCTATAAGCAGACCGTCCGTTATCCCCAGAGTAGCAGGAACGCCGCTGACCATCCCGACAAGGAAAGATGACGAGTATATGAACACGACAAGCGCGAGCTCGCTCGCCGGAAGGGTTATGCCGAACCCGGCGATGACAAAATAGAGCGCCACACCGTTCATGAGCATCGAGGGTATGGTGAACGCCATCGAATAGGCGTACGAATCAATACCCAGAAGGCTGTGGCTCTCGAAATACATGTGCCCCATGTCAAGGAAGCTGCGCAGCGCCCTGAAGCGGTACAGCATCCTCTTCATGAAGAAGAACGGGCCCTTCATCACGAGAAAGACGAGAGGGCCGACAAGCAGGGCCACGAATATAAGCGACACGTCCACGAACTTGCCTATGAGCAGCGCCGAGCCTATTGCGACAATAGAGAATCCTGCCGAATCGGTTATTATGTCAGCGACGACTGCCGGGAACGTCCTCACAAAGCTTATTCCGGTGAGCCTGTTTATCGTGTACGAAACGATGCCCCTGCCCCATCTTCCCGGAGTGATGTCCATCGAGTACATAGACATGTATATTATGAAGTCCTTTGCAACTGGCACGCGGACACCCAACCTTCTCATGTATATCAGCCACTTGGGGAACCTCATCAGATAACCGGCAAGCACAGACAGCAGAGCGAGAAGCAGGTAGAGCGGCTTCACCGACGCCAGAATCGAGACGAACCTCTCCAGTCCCACGCTGCCTATCGCAAAGAGCGCTATTATCGCGAAGATCGCGAAGCTGACCCCGAGTATGATGTAGACGACGTGCCTAACCCTCCTGATCCTTGCCCTGTACTTCGCACCGCTTTTTACCTTGCTGAGGCCTTCAAGGCCCATGAAGCCGTTACTGCTCTGCCGGGGCATAACAACATTAAAGATACAATTTATTTATAACATGTGCAATTACGATAAGCTGGTGCTTGCTTGCTGCAGATAGATTTCGCCTCCAAAAACAGGATAACGGCAGTTGATCAGTCGACAAAGGACATACTTGGCAAGGGCTTCTTCGGGGACGACGAGGGGAAGTCGCTCAGGCTCTCTCCGGAAGAGGCGCTGTACCTGATGGATGTCAGGAATGCGGAATGCACCCACAACGGCAGGAGCATGCCCTTCGATGAGCTTGCTTCAGGCTTCTCGAAATCCGGCAAGTTCATGGCCAAGTACCTGACATATAGGGACTGGAGGGACAGGGGACTGGTCATACGCCGGCCAGGCCCGGTCCGCAGCACCGCCAACAAGACGCCTGTGAAGTCGTATCCAGGATCAAGGATAAAACTGCCCAAGTACAAGCTCACGTGCACGTTCTTCAACAGCGACATGGTCTCCATAATAGGCGACAAGGATAAAGGCAAACAGCTGTACGAAAGCCTATGGCTCGGCCAGTATGGCTCCTACAAGGCCCAGGACAGGGGGCAGCTCAACAAGCTCGACATATTCGAGACGCTGTACCTGATGGACAAGCGCATCCTCAGGCCGCTCAGCACAACGCCTCTATCGATAAGGAGGACGGCCAGGGCAAGGAGAAGGGACTTCGACAGGCTGTATGAGGTCTACAGGGACTGGAGGGACAGAGGCTATGTAATCAAGACAGGCTTCAAGTTCGGCACCCATTTCAGGGTGTACTTCCCAGGGGCAAGGCCGATGACCGCAGGAAGTACAGAAAGGATACACTCGAAGCACGTGATCCACGTATTCCCAAAGGAATCAAGGCTCCTCATATCGGAATGGGCCAGGGCAATCAGGGTCGCGCATTCAGTAAGAAAGACGTTCATACTCGCTGTTCCTGGCAACCTCCCCGCACAGAAGGTAGGCATAGACTATGTCCTTTTCCACAGGAGGGGCGGAGAGGCCGAGAATCCCAAGACAGCGACTCCAAGGTACGGGATGCTCTCGCTCAGCGAGGACGAGTACATAGGCGGCAGGGAGTTCGCAGGCGCGATTGCAGAGGCCAAGAGAAGAAGGCTAGAGCTGGTTATGGCCATAGCCGACAGGGAAACCGCAGTCACGTACTACAGGATAAGGCAGATAAGGCTGGCGAACAGCAGGAACGAGTACTACGAGATAGACTGGATGCAGCCATGAACCGACGAGGTCTATGCGATAAGATTTATAAATGCTCTACCAGCTAATATAATTCAGGCGATTGTATGAAGATTTCAGAGATTTACCGCATGGACATCTACAGCGATGGCGGTCAATATTTGGGAGAGGTGCAGGACGTGATAATAGATCTCGAGAAGGGAGAGATAAGCAGGCTGCTCATGGTCCCGTGGAAGAGCGTAAAGGGAGACGCAAGGACCGCATTGAGGAAGAAGTCGATACTGTACAAGAGCGTCAAGAACGTAGGAGACGTCGTTCTGGTGAGCTCCCCGCCTCCAGGAAGCCAGGAGATACCGAAGGAGGAAGCGGAGGACCTATACAAGTAAAGCTCAATGCCCGATGGCCTTCATGACCATCGCGGCTATCTTTTCATGAATCGAGTCCTTATCCTTAGAAGCGTCTATTTTTGCCCATTCTCTAGCTCCATATCCCTCATCCAGCATCCTGTCATAGAACCCAGCAACCTTTGAAAGGTAAGGCATGTCGCTTTCGAGCTTGTCCAGCTCCCCCTTCTGCAAGCTTTTCCTGTCTGAAGATGCTCTCGCGTCAATGCTCATGTAGAACACGATGTCGGGCCTCGGCAGCCCCACCGCATCCTCTATTCTCTTCATCCTGCCATAGTCTGAACCCCCGGCGCTCTGGTAGGCTATGGTAGAAAAGAAATACCTGTCAAGGATGACTATCTTTCCGGATCCGATGTCAGCCACGATCTTTCCAGAGTCCTTGACCATGTCAGCAAGGAATAGCATGGACAGCTCCTCAACCCCTATCTCTACCCTCTTCTTCAGGAAGTCGTCTATGCGTTTCCCGTATACAGATGAATAATCAGGATATGAATAGAAGGCGGTGGCAATGCCTGATTTCTGGAGGCGCTCCTCGAGCATCTCCGCCTGCGTCCTCTTGCCTGAACCGTCCAATCCCTCGAAGCAGACGAGCAATCCTTTCATGAGTGTAAAGTGCTGTCCCGCATTTATATATCTTGCAATGCAATCGGTTCTATGGCGCTCCCATCGTCTAGTCCGGCCAAGGACGTGGGGCTTTCAACCCCGCAACTCGGGTTCAAATCCCGATGGGAGCATCGCCATAAGGTGGTCTGATGGATCTCAAAGACAAGGTGGTCGTAATAACCGGCGCCACCAAGGGACTCGGGGCAGCTCTTGCAGAACTATTCTCAAAGGAAGGCTGCAAGGTCGTGGCAAGCGCAACAACCAAGCAGAAGCTCGATGATCTGGCCGGGAGCCTCAACTGCTACGCGGTGCAGGCTGATGTAAGGCGCGAGGAGCAGATGCTGGAGCTTGCAGACCAAACCGTAAAGAGATTCGGCCATATAGATATCTGGGTCAACAATGCAGGCATCAGGATCCCGCACACAAACCTCGAAGAGATAGACTGGGACAGGGCGCACAACATGCTTGAGGTCAACTACTTCGGCACCGCCTACGGCACCAAGGCGGCGCTCAAATACATGAAAGAGAGGGGATCAGGAACCATCATAAACATCCTTTCGACAAGCGCATTGCAGGGCAGGGCCAAGTCATCGGCATATGCGGCCAGCAAGTACGCCGCCAGAGGGTTTACCGAATCGATAAGGAGCGAGGTTAAGGGCGACGGCATAGCCGTGATAGGTGTGTACCCAGGAGGCATGAAGACCGACTTCTTCAAGGAGCAGGTGCCGGAAGATTACGACAAGTACATGGACGCATCAACTGTTGGCATTAAGATAATCGACAACCTGAAGCTGGACAAGCCAGAGGAGGAGCAAGTCATAAGGAGGCCTGCGGTGTAGCCGGCGCAATCCAAGTGTCAGCGCGCCCGGTTCCTGAGAATAAGTCAAAAGACGAAGCCATAGGGGCCTTTATAAAACCTGAAAAACGAGCTTTTTGTTGTGAAATCAATGGCGCCAGAAGCTACCAAGGCCGCAAGGGCAACAATACCGACCAAGGAATTCGAGGCAACTGTAGCCGGGCTCTCAAGCGGCGAGCTCAAGCTGCGCGAGGTCGCATCTGCGCTTGGGATAAGGGAGAAGCTGGCAGCCGAGATAAGGAGGGCCTACATAAGCAGGAAGTACGGCGTAGATTTGAGCATACTAAACAGACTGGACAACGCCAAGGTCATGGACTACGATGCTGCAGAAAGGAAGAATACATCACAAATAATAGGGTCAACAGGATCCTTGCCCATAGGAATAATAGAGATGCCTCCTGGGCTGATAAGCGGCGGCTACACCGACATAACTGAAGGAAGGCCGATGTTCACAGTGACAACCGAGAAGGGCGTGCTGGAGACCACGCAGAGAGGGCTTTCGGTGCTTATAGCCGCGAACAATGCCTCAGCCAACGGCGGCGCAGTCGAGGTGCTGCATACAGGCGACGGCATGACAAGAAGCGTGACTCTAAGTACTGGCAGCCAGAGCGACGTCAGGAAGATAGTCGAGTTCGTGCGGGGCAAGGCTGGATTCGGATACCTTAAATCAGCATTCGAACAAGGAAAGAGCCACACAAAGCTCAAGGAGATAATGGTAATTCCGCAGGACACAGACATAACTCTGAGGTACGTGGCTGAAACTGGGGCGGCAATGGGCATGAACGGCACCACAACGGGCGCAAACGAGGCGACCAGGGCCCTGATAGGGATACTTACGGCTTCGAATGAAGCCTATGGACTGGAGGCGCAGAAACTCGGCATAAACGCCAGGATAACGGGCGCTGACATAATAGCCCAGAGCGGCAACCTCTGCACAGACAAAAAGGTTTCTGGGATAAACATGCTCCTCGGAAGGGGCGTATCAATGAACATAGGTGTCACGATACCGGAAGAGTTGGTCGTCTCAAGGCTCAAGACAACACCGGCGAAGCTTCACGATATAAACTACAAGAAGAACTACAGAAATGCAAGTCTTGGCGGCGTCGTGGGGAACAACTCAGCGGTGGCAAACATAGCTGCAGCTTTGTACACTGCTTACGGGCAGGACATAGCCCAGATAACCGGCACCACGCAGACCATGGACGACACCGAGGTGACCGCAGACGGCTCACTGAGATTCAGCCTCATAATACCTGTGCTTGAGGTTGCAACAATCGGCGGAGGCACTTCAGTGGAGCTGCCGAAGGCGCTCCTAAAGGCAAGCGGGCTGTACGGCGTCGGAGACGATACTGGGATAACCAGGCTGAAGCTCGCAGAAGCGTTCGCTACCATGTTCCTTGCATATGAGCTGAGCACCCTTGCGGCCCAAAGATCCGGGGACCTGACAGGCATCCACGAACAGGCGAGGCTGGCAGGTTCGGAGAGTGCCGCAAGAGAAGCAAAGAGAGAATAATCAGGCTACTATGTAAAGGACCAGGTTGCCGAAAAGCAGCGAGATGATTACTCCTATCAGCAGGAAGAGCGCGAAAGGCACCGAGTTCCTGTATACAGGCAGCTTCCTCTTAACGTTCCTTATCCTCTTGATTATGCTCCCAGTCGCAAGCCTCCCGAACTTCCGGTCCCTGCTCTTGAAGTGGTCTATGTCCCTCTGGCTCATGAGGTTCACCGCTATCATGTCCCCATCAGCCATCTCCTTAGGATAGATGAACGAGACCATGCCAAGGTATATCTCCCTCTCGTAAAGGAGCATCACCGAAGAGGGTACCGCTATGAGCAGGACCAGGAAGACTGCAGTGGAACTGACATTCGCGAACATGCGGAGGACCAGCAGCATTGCCATATATGCGGCAAGAAGTGCGCCGGCCCTTGCGAACCTGTGCTTTCCAATGCGGGAATTGCCGCTATCAGGCTTTTTCCTCTTCGAGAGAAGCAGGTAGTATATCGGTATGAAGATCGTTGCCGCATATCCTGCAGCTATCAGGACCGAGAATATGAACGGCAGCTGTAGCTGGTTGATGCCCGACAGGAGAGGAGCCGGCTGTATCGGGAATACCAGCGACACGAATATGAACTCGAAGACGTCTCCTGCGCCTAGGAAGCCGGCCCTGTATAGGAGGTAGCCGAACCAGCCGATGCCTATCGCGATCAGCGCGCTCAGCTCTATAGTCCGTATGTCATATGTCAGCGCAACTATGACGCCTATGGCGATAGTTGCATACACGAAAAGGTTGGGTACGTCGCGCTTGTTGAAGACGTCGAAGATAGCGTAGATCAATGCTATTGCCAGAAGTATTGCTATCCTTATGATCTCAGGAATCAACAAACCACAGAAGCATGTTGGCGAAGGTTTATTTATAGATTACCAATCAGCCGCACAAGGACTTGAATATAGTTATGTTCCTGTTGAAGTAAGTGTCGAAGGCGGAGAAGACCTCGGCGAAATTCCCATTGTTGAAAGGCGCAGTATCCCTTGGGCTTGCAGAGTCTATGTAGATGTAAGATATGTTGTACTGCCTCATCGTCACGCAGCTGCCATGCAGTGCTGCACCCTGTATCTCAAGAAGCTTTGGGATGCTGAGCGAATGTACCTCCAAGTCCACGTAGGGCGATTCGGAGAGCACCGTCTGCCTTGCTGCCACAGTGGAAACCGGCTGGTTCTGCAGGTAGCCGTAGTTGCTGACCAAGAAGACAGAGCCAACAGGCGTGTTGTTCGTTATGAAGTCGGAAGCTGCAAGCTCCTGCTGCGTCAGCAGCCAATAGCCGTTGTACATTATCGTGGAATTTATGTATATCACGATAGAATTGCCGCTTATCAGGACAACCAGCAGGCAGGCGGCAATCCTCGGAAGTGTGCCCCTATTCTCCCACAGTCTCCCAACAAGGGCTCCTGCAAACGCGGCCATGAACAGGAAGGCGTACAGAGTAATCCTGCCGTTGTCTGTCCATACTGGCTGGAAGGAAAAGACCAGCGAGATGAAAAGCAGCGCGAAAATGGGAATGGACAACAGCCTTACTATCCTGTCCTTTGATATGAAGAGCCAGACCATGGCAAGCAGGAAGACAATCCCGAAGGCCTCCACAAGGAAAGCTACGTTAGCTGCAATTGTGTTAGCCACTGTGAGCAGCAGGTTCTGCCCAGCGAATATCCTGGAAAGGTAGACGAAATGGTACCAGCCCGGAGGGAGCTGCTGCATGCACATATAGTAAACCTCAACGGACCCAATGCCGATAGCAGGAGCAGCAGCAATCCACGCGCTCCCCAGCTCTTCCCTGAGCCTACCATTCACCGCAAGATACGCAACCGAGAAAAGTATCGCAAATACGATGACGATCTCGGTCGGAGGATGGATCAGCGGCATGAGGCCCACGATAGAGCCTAAAAGCAGCAGCTCCCCAACAGAGAGCCTCCGCTTCTCAAAAAGCAGACACAACAGCAGATACAGGGCAATGAGGCCCAACGGCAGGCCGAGAAGGAAGTCCCTCTGCGGCATTAGTATGGGATTCAATATCGGTATCCACTGCGTAACGAATCCGCCGCTCAGCGCCAATAACGCTCCTATCTTCGTGGAAGCCGACATGCCGTTAAGCACCAGCACGCTGGAGAGCTGCGGCAGCTGGTTAAGTATGCCAATGTGCGGGGCGAGAAGATACGAAACTAATGCCACTGAATAGTTAGTCCCGAACCAGAACATCAGCATCGCAGCCGCGGTTCCGGCGATGCTCCTTGTCACCTTGTGGATGATGGTTGCTGTAAGGTAAGCAAGGGAGAAGAGCAGGAGTATGTCGGGCACCATGGTTGCGTATACCATTCCAAGACCCAGCTTCATCAGGAGGCTGCTGTAGAGGTCGAAGACGAACGGGAAGACATTCACGGTGCCTATGCTGTACGGATAAGGCGGCATCGGCCCATGATATAGGAGCGAATTGCCTATGCCTACGTGGTACAGGAGGTCGGAGCATGCGGCATTGCTCCTGCAGAACAGCGCGCCGTCGCCTTGGTACATGGACGTGAACCAGAACACGAACAGGACCAGGAAGACGGCTGCAATTATTGGAAGCAGCCCTGTCGGTTCGTCGCCATTTCCTGGATGCAGCAACAGTCTGAGATTCCGTCCAGACAGCGCATACGAGACGATTGAAGACGCAACTACCAACGCCAGGACAATGTACGCGCTTATGGAGCCGAACACGAAATACAGGGCAACCAACGCGCTTGAGAAGAGCGCTATCCCAATGGGAATTCCTACCGCTATCCTGAAGAGCGCGCCCTTGGCGAAACCGAGCCTTGAAGCTACCGAGGTTCCGAGCAATACGGAGCTTATCAGCACCAGCAGCGCTAGCAGGAGCATCGAACCGTTAGACTATCTCATGCGCAATATTTTAATGTGGAGGAACGGAATCTTTAGAGAAGATTTATATACCTGAAGCATTTATAGTATGTTTGGAAAGGGTAAACTATGGCTAGGATTGGTGAAAGTATCGCCAGATTCGTCTGGATGCCGATCTCATTGATAGTCATAGCTATGAAGACGACCAATTACGTCCTCATAGACAACTGTGCTGCATAAGAACAAAAAATCTTTTTTTGTTCCGGTGTTCTTATGCAAGCTCTAACCAAATTTATGGATAATTCTGAAAGCCTTAGAGTCAGCGATGGCGACATGGACGTCATATACGCCATCGGCCTCAACGAATATCCTACTGCAACTGAATTCGTGAACGCATTCTCATACAGGTACGACAAGAGCGCCAGCGGGGTTTGGTATGCGCTGAAGAAACTGAAGAAGGGTGGGATGGTGGACTTCACCGAGAAGGGTGAGGAGCAGAAGCCATTGGGTCTGACAGAGAAGGGTATGCAGCTGCTGAGGAGCGGAATGGCGACCGCTGTTCCAAGGCAGCAGGCGAAGCAGTTAGCTAACGCCAAAAGCAGCAGCAAAATGGTGGTATATGGCTAGCGAAGGCTTCTTTTATTGCTCTGTAGGAACTCGTGCATAGTGCCTGCCTTAAGCGCAGACACTATGCTCTCCAACTGCGCCTTCATTGTCCCTGTAGTGTAATCGTTGACCAGCACCATGTCCACAGGCATCATCTCTATAGCTTTCTCGGTATTGTGCTCAAGCTGCTCCTTGGTTGGCTCCTTGCCGTACTTCTTCCTGTAGGCATCAATCCTCCTCTCAAAGCTCGCGTCTATTCCTATGACTATCATCTCGGGGAACCTCTCCCTGAACGCCATGAGCTCCTCGACATCCCTGAATCCCTCCACCACGAAGCTATCCGCTCCGTTCTCCAGTATCTTCCGTATGAGCACGTTGGCCCACACCTTCCTGTCGATCTCGCGCATCATGTTCCCTATCGCCTGCCAAACTGTTCTGTCGTTGGCCGTCTCCTCGTCAAAAAGGTCAGCCGCAATCTCCTTTATCTTTGCTGAAAAAGATGGTACCTTGTACACCTTAATTGAAAACCCCGACTCTAGGAGCTGCATGAGGCTGTCAGCATAAATGCCTTTGCCTGAAGCGAACTTCCCAACGAACGCAAACGGCGGCACCTTGGCCATCGGTCATTCACCTGCCCGGAGGCTCTCAAGAAGGTATGTGACGCTCCTCTTGAGCTCCGCGAAAGAGCCAGTATTCAGTATTATGTAGTCTGCGTGCTTCAGCGCGCCCTCTATGCCTTCCTTCATGTTCGTCTTCTCCCTGTATACGAACTCCTTGTAGGTTATGACGTGCTTGAGGTCCCTCTTCCTAAGCCTCTGGAAGCGTATCTTCTTCGGAGCCGCCAGCGCTATTATCACCATGCTCTTGAAGGATCTTTTCAGGTACGCGAACTCGTCCATGTTCCTCATCCCGGATATGAGCACGTCCTGTCCCTTCCTTACCTTTATGCGCTTCGCCAGCTCTACAGCGAAGATGTCCATGCCCTGCTCCCTCCTTGAGCCCATCGCGAAGTCCTCGATGTTCTTGACGTTTATCTCGATGCCCTTCTCGCGCATCATCTCCTTTATCACGCCGCTCATCTCGAACACCCTGAAGCCCCTGTCCTCCAGCATCTTGGCTACCTCGGTCTTTCCAGATCCTGGCATTCCAGTCAAGCAGATTATCATGAAATCAGCGTACCCTGCTCCCTATCTCTATGTCCCTGTACGGCACCAGTATGGATATGTTGCTCTCGTCGCCAGCGGCAAGGAGCATTCCCTGCGACTCAACTCCTGCTATGGACTTGGGCTCTAGGTTTACGACGCAGACGATTTTCCTGTTTAGCAGCTCCTCCATCGAATACAGGCTCCTTATCCCTGCCACGATCGTCCTTTTCCCTATCTCTGCACCAAAGTCAACAGTGAGCTTGTACATCGGCTTCCTCGCTGCAGCGTGCTCCTCCACATCGACGATCATCCCGACGCGCATGTCGATGGCTGAGAACTCATCAATAGTGGCCATAGCAACAAAGATTAATGAGAAGAGATTATTTATAAGGCATGCGAGCGTTCATCGGGCTCGGCATTCCTGAAAGCGTCAAGGACAGGATAATCGACGCGGAGAGGCTGCTGGAAGGACCTGGCATCGTACTCGTGAAGAGGGAAGCGCTTCACATAACGCTGCACTTCCTTGGGGATGTCGAGGAGGGCAAGTTGGAGATGCTGGAAAGCATCATGGAGTCAGTAAAGCACAGCAGCTTCAGCATATCAATAGAAGGCGCAGGAGCATTCGGCGGCAAGGATCCGCATGTCGTGTACCTTAAGATCGGAATCGGCAGCGCGGAGATTATTTCCATATACGATGACCTCTCCAGAAAGCTCAGGGAAGCGGGGATGCGAACCGAGGGCAGGTTATTCACGCCCCACGTAACCATAGCGCGCGTAAAGCATGGCGCCGACACGAAGAAGATTGAAGGCGCAATTGAAAGGATCGGCTCCATGGACTTCGGCTCCTTCGGAAATCCTGAGCTTTTCATAAAGAAGAGCGTGCTTACTCCCGATGGCCCCTTATACACTACCCTGTTTTCCAGGAGCCTTTGAGCCGATCTGCTGCACGAACTGCTCGTAGGTCTGCTGGTTCTTCAGCTCTCCAGGCCTGTATATCCTGTTGAGCAGCAGCAGGTTGTACGATGCCCCTGTCTTAAGGTCGACCGCTACGTGCCTCACATCGGTACCGAACATGTCAGCTTCCATCAGCCTGCAATGCAATGCCCTTCTCACATGGTCCAGAACAGGAGCCTGCGGCGCATGCCCATCCTGCATCCCTATTGCGCGCATCTCTACGTTGCGCCTCGGAAGCCTCTTGAGCGGCGCAATGGCTGCGTCGAGCTCCTTCTGCGGCATCTGGTCCGCAAGCCTCAGCGCAACGCACCTCCTTGTATTTACATCGTAAAGCGATACGAAGAGATCGAATGTCAGGTTCTTCGCTATTATATACCTACCGAACTCGGTGTAGTCCCTTGATACCGCTCCCTTCTCGAGCTCAACCGACCTGTCCTGTATCTGCGCAATGGAGCTGTTCCAGCGCTGTCCGTTCCTGAGCAGCACTGGCCTGCTTCCCAGCTGCCCCTCAACAAACCCCATGTACTGCTGCCACATGTCCATGGATAGGATGTATCATGCATTCTATAAAAACATTGGGCATCCTACTTCATGAAGAAAGCGGCGATGGTGAAGGCGCCGAGCAGCAGCGTTATGATGCCGAAGAGAGTCAGGTTCCTCCCTGTCTTCATGTTCCTCGTGAAGCCGGGGCCTATCTGGGCGCCCAGCATCGCCCCGACGGACAGCGACAGCGGGACCATCAGGGCCAAAGCCCCACCGATGTAGTTGTAGAGGAAGAAACCGACCAGGTTTATGACAGCGACAGTGAATATGGTTATGCCCACCGAGTTCCTGATGCCGTTGCCTGATATTATCTGCCCCATTGTAAGGACAGGGCCGTATCCTCCGCCGCTTATGGTCTTGTTGAAGCTGCTGATCAGGCTGAGAATCCCCGCCTTCAGGAATGAGAACCTAAACCTGAACTTCACTATGGCGAGGATTCCCATGACCATCACGAGCAATCCTATGTACGTGGTGACGTAAAGCTTCGGCAACTTCACCCCGGCATACACCCCAACGACCGCGCCGGCAATTCCAGCGGCAAGGAAGAGGACCGCGAGCTTGAAGTCGTTGCCTTTAGTGTCTGTGAGGTCCATGTTCCTGAACCTGTGGTGCTTCACAGCGCCTATCGAAGCCGCTACGAACTGCGATATCAGTATCGAAGGCACCACCACCTTCGGCGAGAATCCCAACAGCAGCAGCACTGGGGTGCCCACGGTGCCGTATCCCATGCCCATAGAGGTATCGAGGAACCCGAGGAAGAACCCTATCGCTGCCACAGCGAACACCCAGTACACATCGTTGCCAGCGTAGAAGACGGAGTACGCGAGCAGCACGACCGCAAGCACGAAGCTCAGACCGAACACGGTGCTGTTCATTCCAAACGCCTAATGTATTATAATGTAATAACATTATAATATAAATCTTATCCCCAAAATCGGAACGTTTATAAGGCAGGATACGTGCCGCACTTCCGCTATTCGCCACAGCTGCGAGGGCAACCCAATCTTTAAATATGTTCTTGTGGATAACTATCTGCTATCGTCTAACAGCCTTATTTTGCTGGTTATCATGAAGATTAGCGTAATAGAAAGCAACAAGAGTTCGCTCAGGTTCAAGCTTAGCGGCGCGACCTACACGACAGCAAACGCCCTCAGGAGGGCGATGATAAACAGCGTTCCGTGCCTGGCGATAGACAACGTCACGTTCTACGAGAACTCGAGCACAATGATGGACGAGTACGTAGCGCACAGGATAGGGCAGGTGCCGATAACGACGCCCAAGGACTATTCTGAAGGCGACGAGGTCGTCTTCTCGCTGACAGCCGAGGGCCCCGGCACAGTATACTCCAAGGCGCTTGAGAGCAACGACAAGGGCATAGAGGTCGCGAACGAGAGGATACCGATAATGAAGCTGGCGGAGAACCAGAGGCTCAGGCTGGACTGCAAGGCTGTAGTGAAGGACGCAACGACCAACGCAAAGTTCCAGCCTGGTGTAGTTACCTACAAGATGAACGCTGAAAACGAGTTTGAATTCTACATAGAGACCTTCGGCCAGATGCCACCCACGGAGATCCTTGGCAGGGCAGTAAATATAATAAGCAACAACGTCAAGGAGGTATACAAGCAGATGAAGAAATAAAGCGGGGGTGGCAGAGCTTGGCCAAATGCGCAGGATTGAGGTTCCTGTAGCTTTAGGGCTTGCGTGAGTTCAAATCTCACCCCCCGCATAAAGAGTTGCGTGAAAATGAGAGGCATGAAAGAGAACGACAAGGTAAATGCATGGCTTGACGCCCTACAGGAGCTGAGCAAGGACGAGAAGAAGCGCAAGCTGGCAGCCAGGCTGCAGGCCATAGCCAGCATGCCGAAGAGGTCCAGGATAAAGGTCAACCTCAACAAGCTCGACCTGCTGTCCAAGGACGGGGAGAGCATAATAGTCCCTGGCAAGGTACTCGGGGATGGCACGCTCACGAAGAAGATAAGGATTAGCGCAGTGGACTACTCGGAAAGCGCTCTCGCTAAGCTAAAGGAATCCAAATCGAGCATAGTGGGGATAGCAGAGATCGCAAAGGGAGACGCAAGGATAATAGTGTGACGACCATGACCGATTATGTTATAGACGGGAAGGAGCAGGTCCTCGGAAGGGCTGCGAGCCAGGTGGCGAAGCTGCTGCTCCAGGGGAACAACGTGATAATACTCAACTCAGAGAGCATGCTCATAACAGGGCACAAGCGGAACATAGTTGAGAAATACAAGAGGCTCGTGGAGCTCAAGGACAAGGCCAATCCTGAGCACTCGCCGTACTGGTCAAGGAGGCCGGACCTCTTCGTCAAGAGGATAGTCAGGGGAATGCTGCCGTACAAGAAGCCCAGGGGCAAGGAGGCCTTCAAGAAATTGCGCGTATACATATCAGTTCCGGAATCTTTCCAGGGCGCCAAGGCGCACAAGATAGAGTCCAAGAAGGTGAACGAGATATACGAGAATGTCATCTCAGTCAAGGAGCTTACGGCGAACCTGGGATACAAGGGCGCATGATCATGGCAGACAAGGGATTAGAGAATCTTGACAAGGAGCTCGAGGCTGTACTGCCCCAGAAGGCGGTACAGAAGAGAGAGGCTAAGAAGACCGCTCCGAAGAGGAAGGGCAAGGTAGCCAAGGCCAAGCAGAAGGTCCTGCAGTCCAAGGCCAGGAGGAAGAACGCAGTCGCCAGGGCATCTCTCAAGTCAGGAAATGGAAGGATAAGGATAAACGGGAGGAACATAGACCTGCTTAAGCCTAAGGAGATAAGGGAGCTGATAATGGAGCCGGTACATCTCTCTGACTCAGCAGCCGAGATAGTGAAGGAATCGGACATACAGATAAGCGTCCACGGCGGAGGGGTCAACGGGCAGGCGCAGGCAGCAAGGACAGCGCTCGCCAAGGCGCTGGCGCTCTCAAACGAGGGCCTGAGAAAGGTATATCTTGATTACGACAGAAGCTTAATAGTGGACGACTACAGGAAGGTCGAGCCAAAGAAGTTCAGGGGGCCTAAGGCAAGGGCAAGGTTCCAGAAGTCGTATAGATGAGGTTTTCGCCATGATGATACCAGTGAGATGTTTCTCGTGCGGGCAGGTCGTTGCGGACAAGTGGGAGGAGTTCTCCACAAGGACAAAGACGAACAAGGAGGACCCGGCGAAGGTGCTCGACGAGATGGGGATAAAGAGATACTGCTGCAGACGCATGCTCATAAGCCACAAGGAGCTGATAGACGAAGTGGTCAACTACAGCAGGAAGTGAGCCCCATGGCAAGGATTAAAACGTTAATGATATCAATAATTAGCGCGGGGTCGTCTGCTAGTCTGGTTAGGCTCTGTGCTTAGGGAGCATAAGACCCGAGTTCAAAATAGGCATATGAAAATCTCGGCGACCCCGTATCTGGTGTAACAATGACGAACGAAATGCTGATAGATCAGGCTGTCTACCTAGAGGCAGGCATACACATAGGCACAAAGATAAAGACTCCTGGGATGAAGCAGTTCATCTACAAGATAAGGGAGGACGGGCTGTACCTGCTCGACCTTCCCACGATAGACAACAAGATAAGGCTCGCAGCCAAGATGCTCGCCAAGTACGAGCCGAAGGACATAGTCGTAACCGCTTCAAGGATCTACGCGATCGCATCAGCGCAGAAGTTCTGCGAGATAACCAAGGCCAAGCTCATAAGCGGCAGGGTCATGCCCGGTGTCTTCACCAACCCCAACAGGCCGGACTTCACCGAACCCAGCGCAGTCCTCATCAGCGACTCCAGGAACGAGAGGCAGGCTGTGAAGGAGGCGAGCAAGACAAACATACCAATACTCGCGCTCTGCGACACCGACAACTGGATAAAGTTCATAGACATCGTCATACCCTGCAACAACAAGGGAAGGAGGGCGCTCGCGCTGATATACTATCTTCTTGCAAGGGAATTCCAGAAGGAGAAAGGGATAATAAAGACAAACGAGGAATTCGAGTACAAGCTCCAGGACTTCGAGGCGAAGATGGAGCTCAAGGCGAAGTAATTGCAAAGGGCAAGCAGAAAACTCCAATCGGCAATGGAGTACCTGATGACATATGGCTGGGCGATATTAGCCATTGCAATTGTAATGGTCTCGTTGTACTCTCTTGGAATATTCAACGGTTCAAACCTGCAGCCCACAGCGACTCCCGGTTCCTGCGAGGTCGTCAGGACCGCGGCGCAGATCAGCCTTGCTGGACAGTGCAATAACCTGATTCCTAAATATGTCGGCATGTTCAACGGCGCAAGCAGCTACATAAATACCGCATTCGTTAACAAGGAGGGCTCGTGGACGATCTCGGCATGGATCAACGCTAGACAGTTTCAAACTACAAACTTAAATTCAAACCACCACAACATCATTGATTCGGATCTATCTGGCTCCTACGGCAACGGGTTCGGAATCGAAGGGTCACCAACAGTGCTCAGGGTGATATACAACAACGGCTTTCTAAACTACAATTACAATTTCAATACCGGTACCTGGTACTACATAGCCGTTGTCTATAACACTGGCAACGGCACCGTAACCCCTTACGTAAACGGCGTGTCGTTGGGGGCGAGCAGCGTCACAATCGGCAGCTCCCTATACCAACAATATTACATAGGCAGAGACCAGCCCAACGCGGTATATTTCAACGGTTCGATAGCGAACGTGCAGATCTACAACACCACGACAGACGCCTCTTCGATACTTGCCATCTATAGGGGAGGCATAGGCGCAGCGCCAATAGATACGGCACACCTATCTGCGTGGTGGCCCCTCAACGGAAACGCCAACGATTACTCCGGCAACAACTGGAACGGGGATGTGGTGGGTCCTGTCGTCTGGAAAGCCAATTGGCAGTCCGGGTACACTGCCCCGTCTTCATGAGAGTCTATTATACCCATAAATATCTTGTTATCGCAACTAAATCATGAAGCCACTAAAGCTGCAGTCATCAGTAGACTTCATGGCCTCGTACGGCATGGGAATAATCATAATCCTAATCTCGATAGCCATAATATACAAGATAGCGACCACGAGCACTGTGCTCGCAACACCCTACTGCACTCCCAATCCAGGCTTCGGGTGCGAATACGATTCCATAAACACTACCGGTGGCATCCTTGTTGTCAGGCTGTCGCAGGCGATAGGATCGCAGATCACGATAAACGGCGCATCATGCTCGACAACGCAGAACGATACCGGCACAGGTCCTAAGTACGGGAACATATTCACGACCAACGGGGCATCCTTCTATCCCAGCGGCAAGCAGCCAGGTGGCAGGGTCATGTACAGCGACAACTTCACCATACTATACATGTACTGCTACGACGCATCAGGAGTAGCCAAATACCCGCAAGGCACACCGTTCTCAGGATACGTCTGGATCAACTACACGATACAGAACTACGTGCCGCAGACGCAGAGGGTGCTGATAGTCTCAACTGTCTATACCTGACTAAGCGTCTATCTTCCTGAAGAGGTACTCCCCTTTCTTCACCTTCCCCTTGAACGCTCCGAATTTCGCCTCGCTGAGAAGGCCACTCTTGACTCCGAGCTGTGCATTGAGCCTGTCAGATGTCTCAGGCATGAACGGCGATACCAGGATCGATATTATCCTCAAGGATTCCAGGAGGTTGTAGAGAGCGTTCGATAGCTCTGCACCATCCATCTCCCAGGGTTTCTTGTCATTGACGTACTTGTTGCACGCCTTTATGAAGTGCCATATCCTTTCCAATGCTCCAGACAGGTTAAGCTCCTGCATGTCCTTCTCTATTCCCTTCAGGTCAAGGCTCGCCTCAAGCTCTGGACTGCCCTCTATCTTTCCATCGAACTTCTCCGTTATGCTCAGTACTCTGTATGCAAGGTTGCCAAGGTCAGCCGCAAGCTCGTTGTTCAGCCTCAGCCTCAGGGCTTTCTCCGAGAAGTCCCCGTCGTCACCCAGCGGTATCTCGCGAACGAGGAAGTACCTGAGCGCATCCACCGAATACTTGCCTGCCATGGCCATCGGGTCCACCACGTTGCCGACAGACTTGCTCATCTTCTGCCCCTCCACCGTCCACCACCCATGCGCAAAGACCTTCCTAGGAGGCTCCAGTCCCGCGGAGAACAGCATCGCGGGCCATATCACTGAATGGAACCAGTTGATCTCCTTTCCCACCATGTGCACATCTGCTGGCCAGAATAGGTCCGATTTTTCGGACCTCCAGTCAAGGGCGCTCAGGTAGTTTATAAGCGCCTCCACCCAGACGTATATGTTGTGCTTCCTGTCCATCGGGAACGGTATGCCCCATTTTACCGACTTCCTGGTTATGCTAAGGTCCTTCAACCCTCCTTTGACCCTGTTTATTATCTCTGCAGACCTGGATTTAGGCGCCAGAAAGTTCTCGTTGGCCTTGTAGTACTCGAGCAGCCTATCCTGATACTTGCTGAGCCTGAAGAAGTAGCTCTCCTCCTTGAGCTTCTGGACATCGCGCCCGCATACGGGGCACCTGCCCTCCTTGAGCTGCAGGTCAGTGAAGAAGGTCTCGTCAGGAACGCAGTACCATCCCTCATACTCCCCCTTGTACAGGTCCCCGTTCCTGTCCATCGCCTCTATGAACCTGAAGACCACCTCTTCATGCCTCCTCTCAGTAGTCCTTATGAAGTCGTCATTCGATATGGACAGCCCCTTCCAGCACGCCTTGTAGGCCTCCGCGAGCTTGTCCACGAAGGCCTTGACCTCCTCCTTCCTCAGCTCTGCTGCCTTTGCTATCTTCTCGCCGTGCTCGTCAGTCCCTGTCAGGAAGAAGACCCGCTCCCCAAGCAGCCTGTGCCACCTAGCAATAATGTCCGAAACCACCATGGTGTACGAATGGCCGAGGTGGGGAACATCGTTAACGTAGAATATGGGTGTCGTTATGTAGAACTTGTCGCTTTTTCCGGCCAATTTACCATCTATAAAACAGCACTTCCACTGCTAACCTTGCATGGCATATATTCTTATAATGGCAGGATTTTTATATTACGGCAACATGGTGCGGCAATTGGGGATAGTTTCCGCTCCTGCTAGTTGATTCCATGGACGATGCCCAGCAGTCAAATGACATATCGGACAAGTTCATCGAGTTCTACAATACGTATTACACGGACCAGATAAACGACCTGTACGTTGCCTACCCGAAGAAGCGCAGCGTGCACATGGACATCAAGAACCTGCAGAAGTTCGATGCGGACCTCGCCAATCAGATGAGCGAGAATCCGGATCTCATGCTTCCCATAGCCAACTCGGCCCTTGCGAAGCTCAACCCGAAGCAGAGCCAGGAGCCCATATACGCGAGATTCTTCGGCATGGACATAAACATACCGCTGATACAGGACGTGGGCTCCGAATACATAGGCAAGCTCCTGACCATAGACTCGCTCGTGGTCAAGAGGTCTGAGATAATACCGAAGGTGCACCTGGCGATGTTCCAGTGCCCCTTCTGCGACACGATAACCAAGGTCAAGATAGACAAGGAGAACGTCATAGAGAGGTGCCCGCAGTGCGGAAGGGGCCCGCTCAGGCAGCTGAACAAGGAGTCCAAGTTCATAAACATGCAGAGGATAGCTGTGCAGGATCCGCTGGAAAGGCTCAGGGGCAACACCCCCACATGGCAGCTCGAGGTCTGGCTTGAGGACGACCTGGTCAACACGACCATACCCGGGGACAGGATAGCGATAACAGGGATACTCAGGATAAGGCCAAGGAGGACCTTCCGCGGCAAGGAGGACAAGGTACTGTACACGATGTTCTTCGACGCCACGTCCCTCAAGCCGAAGCAGAAGGAGTTCGCAGAGATAGAGATAAGCCCTGATGAGGAGAAGCAGATCAGGGAGATGGGCAAAGACCCTTACATATTCGAGAAGATAGCAAAGTCTATAGCGCCGTCGATCTACGGCTACGACGAGATAAAGAGGGCGCTCGCGCTGCAGCTGTTCGGCGGCACGCCCGACAAGAAGCTGATAGACGGAGGGCTCATAAGGAGCGACATCCACCTGCTGCTCATAGGAGACCCGGGTTCGGCAAAGACAAGGCTGCTGCAGGCTGTGACCGCCATAGTGCCAAAGGGTATATACGTCAGCGGCAAGTCAACAACCTCTGCAGGCCTTACAGCTGCCGCAGAGAGGGACGACTTCTCTGAAGGAGGCTGGACGCTCAAGGCAGGCGCCCTTGTCCTTGGTTCAGGAGGAGAGGTCAGCATAGACGAATTCGACAAGATAGGCGAGGATGACAAGTCGGCGCTCCTCGAGGCGCTCGAGTCGCAGACGATCAGCATAGCGAAGGCGGGAATAGTCGCGAAGTTCTCCGCAAAGACCTCGGTGCTCGCAGCAGCGAACCCGAAGTTCGGCAGGTTTGATCCCAACACATATCCTGCGGACCAGTTCAACATACAGCCTGCGCTGCTATCCAGGTTCGACCTCATATTCCCGATAAAGGACACGCTCGACGAGGAGGTCGACAAGAGGATAGCGAGGCACATAATAATCCAGCACGAGGCTTCAGGAGCCGAGCTCCTGGGCATAACAGACCACGAGAGACTGGACGAGCCGCCCCTGTCGAACGACATACTGAGAAAGTACATAGCCTATGCAAGAAGGCACATAAGGCCGAGGCTGGGTCCTGAGGCGAGCAAGCGCATACAGGACTACTACATCGATCTAAGGAAGATGTCGATGAAGCAGGGAGCGACGATAATAACCCCAAGGCAGATAGAGGGGCTGATAAGGATGGCAGAGGCCAGCACCAAGTCCAGGCTGTCTGAGATAATAGAGCTGAAGGATGCCGAGCTTGCGATATCGCTCTTCGAGTACATGCTCAACACGCTCGCAGTGGACAGGAGCGGCAGGCGCGACATAGACTCGCTGCTGACCGGCATGCCTAGGGAGAAGGTCACCAAGCTCAACACTATCAGCAACATAATAAAGAAGCTAGAGACTGAGAAGGGAAGCGCTAAGATAGTCGAGATACTTGAGGAGGCGGAGAAGCAGGGGATAGACCGGGAAGCTACGACCAAGTACATTTACGAGCTCGAGAGGAGCGGGGACCTGTACAGCCCCAAGGCTGGCACATACAAGAGCGTAAGGAGAGACGAGGAGTGACGGGTGCTTGTCTGGAAAGGAGGATAGAGAACCGGCAGACGCTTTCGATACTTGCGCTTTTCCTCATCGCCCAGTTCCTCGGCCTGCTGATCGCAATCCTGGCAGCCACTTCTACGCAGGTGTACCTGTACCAGTTGTCCGAGGGCCAGGCCACAAGCTTCGTACCGTTCCTGCTCTCCTACCTGGCAATATTCTCCATAGCCATAATACTGGTATTCAGGTTCCTCAGGAAGGAGCTGCTGTTAAAGGCATTCGGAATCTTCTTCAGGCTCCTCGAGTGGGCGCTAGTCATTATCGGCGCATCTACCGCAATGTCCATAATGATAGGATACCTGCTCCCGGCCATTGGCGGCGTCTCGCTGGCAATCTCTGTCGCTTTCGGAATACTGCTGATAGCGCTCAAGAGCATCAGGCCTACAACCAGGAACGCCGTAACGCTGATATCGAGCACAGGATTCGGCGTGCTGCTCGGCTTCTACGGGTTCTACTACGCGTATCTCTTCGCTGCATTGATAGCCGTGTACGATTACATCTCCGTGTTCATCACCAAGCACATGCTGACTATAGCAGAACAGGCATCTAGCCAGAACCTCGCGTTCATGATAAGCTCATCAGAAGTGGAGGTCATCCCCTCCAGCTACCTGAAGGGCGCCGAGAGGAAGGAGCTCAGGAGCCTCGCGAGCACCAACGTGAAGGATCCCTACCTGAAAGGCCTTGTCAAGGACAACAAGCTCCCTACAGTGACAAGGGCAGCCCTGGGAAACGGCGACATCATAATACCGATAATGCTCGCAGTGGGCTCCTATGTACAGTTCTTCAACTACTACATGCCCCTGCTTGTGATAATCTTCGCCGGCTTAGGGATGATGGCCACGATGGCCATGCTGAAGAGGTACAAGGTGCCCCTGCCTGCCATACCTCCTCTCTTCGCCTTCATAAACCTGGGGCTTGCAATAGGCTACCTGGAAATGAGCCCCGGCAGCACAACATTGATATTGTCTTACCTGCTAGTATTCGTGCTGCTTAACGCTGTGCTGCTGCTTACGCTTAATAGGACGCGAAGAATGCAAGGTGTATGAAATGGCAAACGAGATAAGGTGCGCGCACATTCTGGTGAAGTCAGAGGCCGAGGCGAAGTCCATACTCGACAGGATAAGCAAAGGAGAAAGCTTCGCAAAGCTCGCAGAGCAGTACTCCCTTGACGGAAGCAGGAAGAGGGGCGGAGACCTGGGCAGATTCCCAAGAGGGGTCATGGTGCGCGAGTTCGAGAACGCCGCGTTCTCGCTTGAGAAAGGAAAGGTATCTGGGGTAGTAAAGACGCAGTTCGGGTACCACATAATAAAGAGGCTGGAATAGGGGGCATTTTGACGTCTGCAAATGCGCGCGTCGCGTCTGGAAAGGAGCGAGCTATCCTACATATGTCTGAAAATAACTATAAATCCCTTTCTATTCCAGGCATATTTTTCTTTCCATAACCCGTTTTCATAGAATAATATAAAAATAGGACTGCAGAAAAGGAAATTGGACGGCCTTCAAATCGCAGATTCTCAGTCTAACAAGGTGTCGTTCGAACCAGTGATCCCGTGAATAACGCGCAATTCAGCTATGCCTACCCTAGCGTGGGGCCATACCTGTTCGGGAAGGAGATAGACACTATACTGGAGAACATCAGCCAGGACGACGGAATACTGTATGTGGCGCGGCAGAAGAGGAGGAGCGGCGCAGTGATAGCCCCATCCGTAGTGATAGTGACGCGCCAGAGGCTGGTCATAGTGCATAGGTGGGCCGCGGGCCTCAAGTCCGACATAACCTTCATACCTTACCAGAACATAGTCAGCGTAAGGATAGGCCACGGCGTACTGTTCTCATCAGTGTCTGTAAGGGTCAAGGGCTCACCAACTGACAACGAACCTGCGCAAAGGAATACCAAGAACGAGGGCAGGGCAAACGGCTTCTCAAAGAGGGACGCAGAGGCGATATTCTTCCACGTGAACAGCATAGTGAAGGAGTACGAGAACCAGGTAATGGAGAGGCATTACCACGTACATGGGGATTTCATGAACAACATGCACATGAACCAGAATGGCACCCCAAGGGATTACAGCATACACCCGCAAAAGCAGTACACATACGACTTCAACGACAGCGCAGAACCTGAACCGATTCCTGAGATAGAGATGGAAAGCGCATACCTGCTTACCAACGGCACCTCCACAGACAGGCACTCCGCGCATGCAGCCCAACAGCTGTACCTATTGGCATCAGGTCAAGGAAACACGATATCGATAAACAACGGCAACTCCTGGCACAGGGTTACGGCAGACGACCTCATGATATTCAAGATGAGGAAGAAGATAGACCCCAACGAGCTGAAGATATTCCAGGAGCGCAGGTCAGCACAGGTGTGATAGCATGGAAACCCTTGTATTATACGCGAAGCTCGGACCGGAGAGCAGGCAGGTAATCAACATGTGGTTCCAGGAAAGGGCCAAGAAGCTCGTAAACAGGGCTTCCCGAGGAATATTCAGTAAGACAATAGAAGCCAGCGACGTGAAGAAGGAGTTCATGGAGATGGCCGGCGAGGTCGCGTGCCAGGACAAGAAGCTCCTGGAGAGATGGCTTGCAATGAGAGCAGACATCTTCATAAAGAACGCCACAAGAGGCTGGGGCAGCGACAGCATCAGCGCCAAAGATGTAGAGGCTGAATTCAAGACACTTGCGGCAGAATACATCAACCTGACATACAATTCAAGCCACGACAACATAAGCCCAGAATCCTCATACTAAAGAAATAACCACACTGGCTCCTACTCCCTGCTGTTGCCCTCTCAGATCCCAATCTTCTATTGGGATAGGATTATGAAACTTAGCTGCCACTACTAAACGAAGCAAACGTTCATTCTAAAGCACTGATGATTCTATGGCAAACTGGAAAATAAGCCAAGGCATGCCGATTCTTGACAAAGAGATGGAGGAAGCGGCCTTAGATGCTCTGAGAAACGACAAGTACGTCAACGGCGAGAACGTGGCTAAACTTGAGGAGGAGTTCGCAAGGTATGTGGGCACAAAGCATGCCATAGCAGTATCCTCAGGCACTAACGCCCTCGCATTCATATTCATGGCAATAGGCATCAACGGCAAGAGATGCATTACATCCCCCCAATCATTCATCGCAAGCTCAAATTCGATAATACACGCCGGCGGGATCCCGGCGTTTGCAGATATAGACAAGCGCACATACTGCATAAGCCCTGCGGAAATAGAAAAGCAACTGCAGAAAGGGGCAGCAGCAGTGCTCCCGGTGGACATATACGGCTATCCTGCAGATTTCGACAGCATAAACGAGATTGCGAAAAGGAGCAATGCCTATGTCATTGAGGACGCATGCCAATCCCACGGGGCTTTATACAAAGGCAAGAGGACCGGCAGCCTGGCGCTAGCAGCAGCATTCTCTTTCTATCCAAGCAAGAACATGACGGTCCTCGGGGACGGGGGCATGGTGACAACAGACGACGATGGGATAGCAAATAAGGTTAGGAAACTCCGCGATGCAGGAAGGAAATCCCATTACGAGCACGATATGATCGGATACACTGCCAGGCTCAACACGGTCAACGCTGCGATAGGGCGCGTCCAGCTCAAGAACTTGGACAAATGGAATTCAAGAAGGTCGGAGATAGCAGCACAGTACGATTCGAAGCTAAATGGCATAGGAGGGATAACGTTGCCCATGCTAGGAGGCAGCGGCACAAAGCCGGTATTCCACCAGTACGTGATACTGACAACGGAGAGGGACAGGTTAAAGGAGCACATGGAAAAGAACGGCATACAGTGCGGAATACATTATCCCATACCAATACACCTGCAGCCGATATACATGCAGATGTTCGGCTTCAAGGGTGGCGAATATCCAAACAGCGAAAGCTTCTCAAGGGAGTGTCTCAGTCTGCCCATGCACACGAATCTGACAAACGAGGATATAGGCCTCGTCTGCGAAAAGGTGAAAGAGTTCTATGGATAACAAGGTCAATCTTGCAGTGGTGGGGATAGGCTACTGGGGCAGCAAGCTCATAAGGGAGTATGCGGACATAGGAACATCGAGAGATGACTTCAAGCTCGCAGCGCTCTGCGATGCAGATGCGCAGCGGCTGAACCAGGCGAAGGGAAACACCCTCAAGGGGTACTCGGATTACAAGGATCTCATGAAGGACCACAGCATCAATGCCGTGCACATAGCGGTTCCCAACACGGATCACTACAAGGTCGCTAAGGAGGCCCTGCTAGCTGGCAAGCATGTTCTATTGGAAAAGCCGCTGTGCTACTCCGCCGAAGAGGCTAAGGAGCTGTGCGAGATCGCGAAGCAGAAGAACCTGGTATTCAAAGCGGGACTCATATTCAGGTTCGCCAACTCCCTGAATTTCCTGAAGCAAGTGATAAGGTCGAATAAGCACTTCGACAGGATATACTTCAGCAGGTTCACCTGGGAGTTCAGCAGGAAGCCAATGCCAAACGTGAGCATAATCTGGGACCTGATGCCGCATCTCATAGACATGTTCCTATATGTCAACGACATCAAGGACGGCGATGTCAAGATAGACAAGCTTCAAGGCTCATTCAGGAGACAGGACAAGTCGGAATTGGCAGATATAAAGCTCAGGATAGGCGATGAAGATGCCATATTCAGGATTTCTTGGTTCTCAAGCCACAAGACAAGGCTGATAGAGGTCTTCGGGGAGAAGGACGGCAAGGACGTTTCCATACAGCTTGACATAATAACCCAGGAAATGAAATACATTGTCAATGACGAGGACGGGGTAAAGGATACAAAGATAGAGGGGTTCTACGCCAACAACACAATAAAAGATGAGGCCGAGAATTTCATCCATGCGATACAGACTGGCACGAACGACAAGAACAACGCCGAGGATTCTTTGCTCGGGCTGGAGATAATAAGGAAGATAGAGGGGAGCTGAGATGCTGTACTCAATAATCAAGGATTGTACGATAGGGGAAGGTACCGAGATCAGGGACCACGTAAACCTCTACAAATGCAAGATAGGCAAGAACTGCAAGATAGAGTCCTTCGTGTACATTGAGGAAGGCGTTGTGATAGGAGACAACTGCAAGATAAAGCCCAACGTATACATACCAACAGGAGTGGAGATAGGGAATGGCGTATTCATAGGCCCAGGAGTCACATTCACAAACGACAAGTACCCCAAATCCTCAGGTGACTGGAAGCTTCTCAAAACAACCGTAGATGACGGCGCATCGATAGGAGCACATTCCGTGGTACTCCCTGGAATAAAGATAGGTAAGGATAGTATGATAGGAGCAGGATCTGTTGTGACAAAAGACGTTCCAGATAACGCAACAGTATACGGGAATCCAGCGAAGCAAATAGATAAACATGAGTAGCATATCCGCGCTTATCTTCTGCAGGAATGACATCGGCAAGGCGATAGGCCTCATCAATGACCTGTACAACATAGTCGACGAGATAGTGGTTGTGGATTCGAGCGACGCAAAGGATGCCAAAAAACTGATGGCAAAAAAGAAGAGCGAGAATCTTACAAGGCTAATTATACACCATGCAATCGCTCTTGGCCTTGCAGATCCTCTTTTTACATATGGAGTGAACAGATGCAGGAGTGAATGGGTTCTTCTAATGGGAACGGATGAGAGGCTGAGTCCGGCCCTCAAGAAAGACTTAGGCAAATTGATAGGAACAGGTTCCGCAGACGCATTCACCATCAGAAACTACATAATGCTGAACGGCAGACAGGCCACGGATTTTGTCACTTGGCAGATACGCATATTCAAGAAGAACAAAGCGACATTCAAAGGACTACTTCACGAGCAGCCAGCAATATCCGGAACAGTGGAGAGGCTTGAGGACGAGAAATATTGTATCAAGCATTACGTGGTGCACTTACTGTCGGGCAAGAGCTCAATAGAGTATGATAAACTGGAAAAATACGAAAGATTCACCTACCGAATGTTCAACGATAAGATTGCTGAGTATTTCTATGAAAAGAATGTGCTTGGAAAAGGCGAGCGCGAGAAATCACTCCTAGGATTAGTGATTATCGGAGCGCTGGTGTTTTATGAAAAACTCACTCTTAAGAAGCCAAACCAGGAACTCACCAATATTGATTACAGACTCTTCTACAGTTTCAAATACAGACCATTGCTGGGGCAGACAAATGACAACGCTATTAGAAAGCAGCTAATAGATGAGAAAACAAAGAGGCTTAGGGATATAGAACAATGGAAAAAGGAGCCAAATTCTCAAATGGTGCTAGAGATATCAAAGATAATACACGATATTGGCATAACTAAATTTCTAGGCCTTGACAAAGACACCACTGTAGCTCAACTTACCCTGAGATACAAAAACAGGAAACACGGAATAAAACTCCTGATGGAACTGCTCGAAAAAAAGTACAAGAATAGGTACATGAAGAAGAGTTCTACTTGAGCAGTTTCAGCATATGTGCATATACCCTCTTCCCCTTGTCTATTATGTTGTCAACCTCCGCCCGGTCCTTCAGCAGGTCGAATAACTCATCATGTCTCTTCCCGTAGTAGTGTATCAGTTTGTAATGCTTGTAGTATACGGCCGTCGCCTTGGTGTCCGATAGTTCCATGATGCTGTTTATTCTTGCAAAACCACTCGACTTGTCGCGAAGTTTCTTCACTATATCTGAACCCCACCATCTTGCAGTTCCTATGTGATCTGAGAAAGCTACGTTTTTTGCAGAGGTTTTTACGACGCCGCCATTTGCCAGGTCAAGTATATACCTATGCATTTCGAGAAGGCTTGTCGGATTTTCCGTTACGGTCCTAGAGCCTATCTGCCTTCCACCAGAAAACCTCCCCACGATAATAGGTATCCTGACCATCTCTTCGTATGGCAAAAGGTCATGGTACATCTGTCCGTGCTCCATGAAAGCCTGACCATGGTCGCTGGTAATGATTACCACAGCATTATCGAGGAATCCCCTATCTTCTAATATAGTGAACAGTTTTTTTATCTTGTCATCAAGATAGACGAGCCTTCTAAAGCATGCTTCCTTTATGTCTTTGACTCCATCAAGCGCGAGCAAACCACCCATGTAGAGCCATCTACCCTGTATTATGTCATCCTTACTTATCGGATAAGGCTCATGCGCTTCCATATAGTTCAAGAACATGAACTTCGGCCTTGAGGCAGACGAATTCTTAAGATGACTAGCCACCATCTCTTCGAGCATCGCTGCCCCCATATCAAGGCCTGCATATCCAGAGTCGCTAGCCAGTTGCCTTTCCATCCTCCTAGTGAAGTCTACAAACAGCTTGTCAAGCATCTTTCCCCTTATCACATGCGATGCAAACTGCACAGATCTCATGAAGGCCTCGCTATTAAGCATTCTATCAGCCATTCCAGGTCCCTTACCTGATTCCCTTGCGGCCTTCTCCCCTTCCGTATCCTTAGCCACAGCAAACCCCTCTCCAAAACCTGTCCTCTCAGCTATGAATGGATTGCTTGAGAATAGAGCAGTTTCGTACCCCAGCTTCAACAGCTTTGAAGCAAGTGTCTTGTCGCCTTTCTTTATGTACTGCGGCAACCCCGTCGATTCAACTGAAAGTTTAAGTCTGTGCCCTTCAAGTACACTCCTTATATCGACCACGCGCTTGTTGAGGAAAAGCGCTGCGTGGGAAGGTACAGTGTACGTTCCAGGAGCATATGAATTCTTGTAAACCGTACTCTTGCTCGCAATGCTTTCGATGAACTGCAGGCGTTTCTCACCGCCATAATCACTAAGATAGTCTGCCCTGAATGTATCTAGCATTATCATGATTATGTTTGGCTTTTTTCTTCTCTCCAATGTCGCACCAACTTCTAAATCTTAGGTGTGCAAGAAGCTATATAAACTACCAAAACCTTAATCTTTTGAGGTAATCAGAATGGGCTTCTGGAGAAATCGCATTGGCGATCTCTATCTTATATTCCCAAACATGATAAATTTCATATACAGGTTGAAGTATCTATTTCACTTCAGGCAAGGAACAGAAGGCATATATGTCAACCAATGGCCTGGAAAGTTTAAGAAAATAAAGATAGGCACAAACTCATCAAGTAGCAACATCATACACGTGATAGCATTCTCCCCGGAGCGCACAGAGATAAGTTTCGGAAGCTATACTAGAATAGGAGAGAACTTGTATCTGCTGCCGAGCAGCAGGCACACGCCCAATTTTGTTAGTTCCCATATGAACAAACTATTCTTCGGCGCAGATGATAAGGACTACAATGCGCTATATCATTCCAAGAAGGCAGGAAAGGATTCAAGAGTCAGCATAGGCAATGACGTGTGGATAGGCAACGATGTAAAGATAATTGGCTCCAGAAACATAGGCGATGGCGCTGTGATAGCTGCTGGCGCTATAGTTACACACGACGTTGAGCCATATGAAATAGTGGGAGGAATGCCCGCTAAGAGAATAGGATACAGGTTCTCGAAAAGTATAAGGAGCAAGCTGCTTAAGATAGAGTGGTGGAAATGGAGCGAAACGAAGATAAGAGAGAATCTGGGGTACTTCTACAACCCCACCATGTTCATTAAGAGGCACCGCCGCAATGATTAATGTTTATATCCGTTAAGAACCACTATAATATATCGGTATCAGAATGAAAAAAGCCCTCATATCTGGAATAACAGGCCAGGACGGCGCATACCTAGCAAGACACCTGCTCGACAATGGATACGAGGTATACGGAACCTACCGCAGAACGAGCACCCCAAACTTCTGGCGACTCGATTACTTGGGTATTTTCGACAAGATAAACCTAATATCAGCAGACATAACTGATTTTTCGTCAATATTGGACGCGATAAAGACCTCGCAGGCCGATGAGATATACCACCTGGCCGCACAGAGCTTTGTACGCGCAAGTTATGAATCCCCAATAGCAACGGCAAACATAGACGGCATATCCGTACTAAACTTTCTTGAAGCAATAAGACTTCACGATGAAAGCACCAAGTTTTACTTCGCTGGCACGAGCGAAATGTACGGCCAGTCTGTGCAGTACCAGAAGATGAAGCTGAACGAAGAGTCCCCATTCAATCCTGTGAGTCCATACGCAACAGCAAAGCTGTACGGCTACTGGACTACAAGGATATACCGGGAGTCTTACAAACTGTTCTCAGTGTCTGGCATACTGTTCAACCACGAATCCCCACTGAGAGGACTCGAATTCGTAACCCGAAAAATATCAAACGAGATTGCCAGGATTCATCTCGGTCTTTCAAAAGAGCTCAGGCTCGGCAACATGGACAGCAAGCGGGATTGGGGGTATGCGCCAGAATATGTGGAAGGCATGCATCTGATGCTTAATTCAAAAACTCCTAAGGATTATGTCCTGGCTACCGGAGAGTCCCATTCAGTAAGGGAATTCGTTGAGGAAGGGTTCAAGTTAATAGGCAAGGATCCGGAGAAATACGTAAAGAGCGACAAAACATTCCGCAGGCACATCGACTTCGATCTTGTTCTTGGTGATTCATCCAAAGCGCAAAAGGAGTTGGGCTGGAAACCAAAGACGAGCTTCAGGGAGCTGGTCAAGATAATGGTGAATGAGGATATAAGGAGATGGGAGAAATGGCAGAAGGGCGAAAGATTCTCGTTCGATGCTCCCTACTACAAGGAAATGGAGATGAAAAAGAGAGGCAGGGAGGTTCTCGAATAATCAGCTGAGCAATCCCTTGTACTCTGCTAATGTGTTCTTTGCAGTCTCCTTCCAAGTCAACGAGCGTGCGAACTCTGCAGCTTTCCTTATGAAACTCTTATTCGGCCCTCTTTCCTTAAGCCTTATCAGGAGGGAAGCCAATCCCTTCTCATTATTGGCCTCCATGCAATGCTTCCTTTGGAATCCGACAAGTTCCGATGACTTTGGTATTATCACTACAGACCCGCTAGCCATGGCTTCAAGTATCGGAAGCGAGAAATCCTCTCCCAGAGTAGGGAACACGAACGCATCGAAACTATCGTATATTTCACGTTTCCTGACCTCCGGCGCAAACCCCATAAAATCAACATTGCTAAGCTCATTGTCATTTTTATATGCCTTGAGAGCATCGATCTCTCCTCCGCTACCGTAAATACTGAACTTTATGCCCTTCTCTTTCCTCAGCAGCTTCGCTGTTCTCAATATGAATCCGACGTTCTTGTTGTGAGCGAAGGATCCAAGGTAACCCACAACAAAACTTTCCCCTTCATGGCTATTCTTAACCTTCCCCAAGAACCTTTCATCCACCCCTAGGAACACGACCTTGTACCTGCCGAAGCTTCTGAACCTCTTCAACTCAGCGACCGTCTTTGGCTCATCGAATAGGAGCTCATCGGAATAGTCTACCGCATCCCTGATATGCCCCCTAACCATATGGTTGTATGCGCCTTGCTTTATCCCCCTATGTAGGTCGGTTCTCAAGCGCATTGTGTCGTGCACAGTTGTCAGTATCTTCGCCTTGCAACCCTTCCTCTTCAGCATCCTTGCCACAAACCCGGCTTCCTGGTTGGTTATGTGGACTATGTCAAAGTTGCCTTTTACGATTGCATTGACCTTCCCACCAAGGATCGGTTGTGCTGCGACAAGCCCAACAACATTCCTTCTGCGCGTCTCCTCGAGAGCATAGAACGAGACAACCTCAACCCCCTTAATCATTTTCATGTTCTTTACAAGCTGGAACGTGTACTCTGTCATGCCGTCTCCAGTCCCAGAAACGGGTTTTGTTAAGTTTACGATGGCAACTTTCATTTAATCAATCGGTAAAATCCATAAATATATAAGAGCACCAATATAAAATAGGTTTTATGGCAAAAGGCAGCGCTCACTTCTGGAAGCTGATAGCGATACCTACGGCTCGCGATCAGCGCGGTAGCGCTTCATTCCTGCAGGTCGGCAAGGAGGTACCGTTTAAGGTAAAAAGAGCCTACTATCTCTATGGCGTGCCGAAGGGCAAAGCAAGGGGAGCCCACGCGCATAAGTGGGAAAAACAGATTATAGTGGCAGTGAGCGGCAGCTTCGATGTGTTGCTGGAGAAAGGCAAAAAGACCAAAAGGATAACTCTTGGCAACCCAGCAAGGGCGCTCTACATAGCGCCGATGGTCTGGCGCGAGTTCAGGAACTTCTCCAAGGACGCAGTGCTCCTTGCGCTTGTTGATGATGTGCTTGACCAGAAGGAATACATACGGGATTACGCCGAGTTCAAGAGGCTAGCGGGATAAGAATGGAAAGGATAAGAATAGTTGATGTGAAGCTCGGCAAGGAAGAGTTGGGGAACATAACAGATGCCGTAAAGAGCGGGTGGATAAGCTCAAAAGGTAAATACATAGAGATGTTCGAGAAAGGGTTCTCTTCATACATCGGCACAAAATACGGCATAGCCTCATCAAATGGCACAACCGCACTCCACCTGGCGCTCTTGGCAATAGGTATAGGAAAAGGCGACGAAGTCATAGTGCCGACACTGACGAATGTTGCCAACGCCAACACCATCGCTTACACTGGAGCAAGACCGGTCTTTGCCGACTCGGATAGCGATTATTGGTGCATAGACCCCGAGGATATCCGAAGGCGTATAACGAAGAGGACGAAGGCATTGGTCGTAGTGCATCTTTACGGCCATCCGTGCGACATGGATGCAATAACCAAGATAGCAAAGGAGAATGACCTGTATCTGATAGAGGATGCAGCTGAAGCTCATGGGGCAGAGTACAAAGGGAGAAAGATAGGGACATTCGGTGACATAAGCTGCTTCTCATTCTATGGGAACAAGATAGTGACTACTGGAGAAGGAGGGATGTGTCTAACGGACAATCGCGAACTCGCAGAAAAAATGATGATACTGAGGAACCAGGGTACGAAGCCTAAGGAGAGCCACGGCAACAGGTACTGGACCGATGTCATCGGTTTCAACTACAGGCTCACCAACATGCAGGCTGCCATAGGCGCAGCCCAGATAAAGAAAATCGGCAAAGTCATATCCGACAAACGGAAGATGGCATCGCACTACAATAAGCTCCTCAGCAACGTAGAGGGTGTAACGGTGCAGCCTGAAATGCCATGGGCAAAGAACGTATACTGGTATTATTCAATACTCGTTGACAAGAGCAAAAGGTCCATGGTCATGGAGCGACTTGATAAGGAAGGCATAGAGACAAGGCCATTCTTCTACCCATTGCACATGCTCCCTATGTACAACACTGGCAAAAACCTCCCCGTTGCCCAGGAACTCTCAGTCAGAGGCATCAATCTTCCAAGCAGCCCCAACCTTACAAAGGAAGAGATATCGTATATTTGCGGCAGCATCGCCGACATCCTATCCTAGCGTTTTATAACAGGGTTTTGCATTTGTCGTCGTATTCTTATATCCATTCTGCATAACCTATTTGTGGTGTGATGGACGCAAAAGCCTACACCAAAGCGATAGCGATACTTGCCGTTGCGGGTGTGGTATTCTCAGGCTACCTTACTGCGTATACCTATGCTTCGGGAAGGCCCGGCTGCGAGGTATTCTACTTCGGCTTGCCCAGCTGCCTATACGGATTCATAATGTACCTGCTCATCTTCACCCTCTCGACGCTGCTCTTTATTGCAAAGAAAGGAACCAGAGCCGTCGCAATGGCCGTCATAGCGCTTGCGGGAATGGCCTTCTCAGCCTACCTTACGCTCGCCATAATGAACAACACCTCGTGCACCACGTTCGACATCCTTGGCCAGCCGCCGTGCGTCTACGGCCTTGCAATGTATCTCGTGCTGCTGCTTGTCGCGATATCGGTACTATGGCAAAGGAAAAGCTAGCGTAAGGCATCACCTGCCTTTAGCAGGCCTGTAGGTCAACAGCACGTTTCCCGACTTGAACTTCCGTGTCTCTATGAGCTCCAAGTCCAGCTTAGCGTTCAGGCCCTGAAACAAAGGAGTTCCCTTTCCTATAAACACTGGGTTCACAATGAACCTGAACTCGTCTATAAGGCCGTTCTCTACGAATGAAACCGCAAGATTAGACCCGCCGACCCATATCTCTTTGCCTGGCATTTCCTTCAACCGCCTTATCTCGTCAGGATCGAATTCCCTGGCAAGCTCAACGTTCTTCCAGTTACCGCTCTCCTTGACGCTCGCCAGCGTCCTCGATATCACCAGCTTCTTGGTGTTGTTTATCATGTTTGCTATCTCGGTGTTGTCCTTCGACATGTTCGGGTCGTCAGCCGCCTTCGGCCAGTACTCCTCCATTAGCCGGTACGTCCTCCTGCCATATATGAAAAGATCAGCCTTCCTTAATTGCCCGGCAGCAAAACTGTTGAACTCCTCGTCAACTTTGTGCCATGAAATATCATGGTTAGGGCCCTCGAAGTAGCCGTCGAGGCTGAGCATCATGAAAAGGTATACCTTCCTCATGCAATCCCTGTTGATGGGCCCAGTGAGATTTGAACTCACGACATCCGGCTATCGTATCCAAGCTTCAATTGAAACTTGAAGTATAAGACCGGCGCTCTGACCAGGCTGAGCTATGAGCCCACGCATATCTTTATATACCGAAAATTCTTAATTATATGTTGTAAGGGCTATTTGTCAATTGGGCTCCGGCCCGGTAATTTGGTCTTCGGAATGGATCTAGGAGAAGGGCTAAGGAAGGCTATAGCAAGGCTTAGCGGAGCCACGATAATAGACGCCAAGGCCATCAAGGAATTCACCAAGGAGCTCCAGAAGGCGCTTATATCGTCAGACGTGGACATAAACCTGGTACTCTCCTTCACCAAGCGCATAGAGGACGCTGCGCTTAAGGAGAAGCTGCCGCAGGGGATAACCCCCAAGGACTACATCACCAACATGGTCTACGAGGAGCTCGTAAAGATGATGGGCGAGTCCTATGCCCCGGAGATAGCGCCGAAGAGGATCCTGCTTGTCGGAATATACGGGTCAGGTAAGACCACCACCGCGGCGAAACTCGCCAAGTTCTACCAGGACAGGGGGCTCAGCGTAGGGCTTATATGCTGCGACGTCTCGAGACCCGCAGCCTTCGAGCAGCTTGAGACGCTTGCAAAGCAGTCTAATGTCTCGTTCTTCGGAAGGAAGGAGGAAAAGGACGTAAAGAAGCTGGTAAGGGAAGGGCTCAACGAGCTGAAGAGCCGCAAGGTCATAATATGCGACTCCGGGGGCAGGAACGCGATGGATGCTGAGCTGGCCAAGGAGCTGAAGCTCATAAACGACGAGTTCAGGCCAGACGAGAAGATGCTTGTCATAAACGCGGACATAGGGCAGGTAGCGGGCAAGCAGGCAGCGGAGTTCGATAGCAGGATAAAGCTGACAGGGGTCATAGTCACCAAGCTGGACGGTTCGGGGAAGGGAGGAGGCGCCCTCAGCGCAGTGGCCGCGTCCAAGACGAGAATAACGTTCATAGGCACTGGAGAGAAGCTCAACGCGCTTGAGCCCTACGACTCGAAGAAGTTCGTCGGAAGGCTGCTCGGCATGCCAGACCTAGAGTCCTTGGTGCTAAAGGTGCAGGAAGCTGTAAAGAGCGCTAACATAAAGGAGGAAGAGGCCGACATCAGCAACCTCAGCTTCGACACCTTCTACAAGCAGCTCAAGGCCATGCAGAACGTCGGCCCGATGAAGAGCATACTGGGGATGATGGGCATGGCCGACGTGCCCAAGGACGTTCTGGATACCGGAGAGACCAAGCTGAAGAAATACGGGTCGATAATAAGCTCTATGACGAAGGAGGAGAGGAACAGCGACAGGCTTGTCAAGGAGCACAGCAGGATAGCGAGGATAGCGAAGGGCAGCGGAACCACCGAGAAAGACGTGAGGGAGCTCATAAGCGACTTCAACAGGATGAAGAAGTTCGCTACGATGTTCAAGAACAACCGCGACCTGAAGAAGAACATGTCGAAGTTCATGCCAGGAATGTGAAAAAGAAAAAGGGGAAAAAGAAAAAAACAAAAACCAATCCCTTTACCTCTTCTTTTTCCCTTTTTTGTGGGCCTTCCTCTTGGCCTTCTTTTTCTTTGCCATTTGATTCACTTTCAAAATAACATTGCGATATAAAATATATAAACGAAACGCAAAATACTACACACCAAGGTAAAACGAGCAAACAAAAGATCCGCATGGCCGCAAACGAACATCTCAACAAAAAGCTCGAGGAGCTCCAGGAGGAGTACTCGAAGACAAGGTACAACAAGGCAACAAACAAGCACCTGGGTCTGCTCAGGGCGAAGATTGCGAACATAAGGAAGGAGATGGAGCAGAAGCGCGGGAGGAAAGGCACGGGCTTCTCTGTTAAGAAGACTGGAGATGCGACCGTGGCATTGGTGGGCTTCCCGAACGCGGGCAAGTCCTCGTTGCTGAAGAGGCTCACAGACGTCGAATCCAAGGTCGCCGATTACGCTTTCACGACTGTCGACGTCATACCTGGGATGATGGGCTACTCAGGGGCCAACATACAGGTCCTGGACCTTCCGGGGCTGATACCCGGAGCGCACGTAGGCAGAGGGGAAGGGAGAAAGATAATAAGCGTGGTCAGGGTGTCTGACCTGATCCTTTTCCTCATAGACGCCAAGGAGCCAGGCCATGTATACGACCTGATAAAGGAGCTTGAGGAGCTAAACATAAGGGTGAACAAGAAGGCGCCGAGCATAAGGTTCGAGAGGAAGGAGACGTTCGGCATAAAGATAGAGGCTGGGAAGTTCAAGGTTCCTGACAGGCGCACGATAATAGACCTGCTCAAGGAGTTCGGCATATTCAACGCCGAGATGATATTCTGGCAGGACGCGGATGTTGATGAGATCGTGGACGTGGTAGCCGGCAACTGCACCTACATGAAGGGGATAGTCGCGCTCAACAAGATAGACGTCGTTGACGGCGCTTCTCTCACGAAGCACATAAACGAGATAAAAAGCAGGACTGGGATGGAGGTGATACCTATCAGCGTAACGAAGGGCATAAACATAGAGCAGCTGAAGTCGGAGGTGTTCAAGGGACTGGAGCTGCTCCGCATATACCTGAAGCCAAAGGACGGCAAGCCCGATTTCGAGAAGCCGATGATAATGGGCAGGGGGGCCACGGTCATGGACGCGGCAAGGAAGCTTAACTCCAAGACCGCCAAGAACGCGAAGTTCGCAAACATAACCGGAGCCAGCGCTAAGTTCGTGAACCAGAAGGTCGGCATTGAGCACCCGCTGGCCGACGGCGACATCATAACACTGATTTACGACAAAGCTTAAATTAACCGAATACCAATAGCACTTGATTCAATGCCCATAAAGTACTGGGAGTACGAAGACGCGCCCCTCAAGGAGAAGCTGAAGGACCCCAACGTCAAGGAGGTCGCGAAGATATACTTCGAGAACGAGACGAAGGCATACAGGTTCGCAAGGGCGCTTTACGAGGTAAAGAAGAAAGGGCAGCTGAGGCTGAAGGACTGCAATCCAGAGCTGCCTCTCGCAACATGGAAGCGATACCTGGATTTCGGGGTAACCGTCGGCATACTCAAGCACGAAGGGGGCATGTACGAGTTCACTGACAGGTACTCAAAGCCCCTGAAGAACATCTCGACATACATAAAGGCATGGATAGACAACGGAAAGGACGAGGACCTTGCTATCATGTTCGCAACAGCGAAGACCGGCAGGCAGCAGAAGCGCGGAGGCAGGCGCATACAGGAAGCAGAGGAGCAGCAGGAGCAGACGCAGGCCTAGACGTTGTACCAGACAGTGCCGTACTCGCTGTCCTCAATCCCTATCCCGTACTTATCGCGCAGTTCGCCCCTTATGGCGTCAGCCTTGTCAAACATCCTCTCCTTCCTCAACCTGTCCCTTTCCTTAATCAGCTCCGCCGCTTCCTTCGGCATCGCTTTCTTGAAGGCCCCGTCCTCGAGCAGGCCGAGGACCGACGCGCATCCAAGCATCTTTGAAATCGCGTATTCCTTATCTGACTTGTTGACCTTTCCCTGCGATTCCGCTATGCTTCTCAGCCCCTCCGCCGCCTTGACCAGCGCGGTCAGCGCAAGCGGCGTGTTGAAGTTGTCGTCCATGGCATTCCCAAACTCCTTCTCAAGGGCATCTACTACCTGCCTTGCCTGCGGACCAGCAGTGCCATCCTCTTCGCAGTTGTAGAATGCTGACAGCGACGAGTTCATGTACGCAAGCCTCTTCCTGGCCTCAATGATCGCCTTCTCGTTGTAGTCTATGTCCTTCGCGTAATGCGTCGAGCATACGAACATCCTCAATGACTCAGGACTGTAGCTTTTCAGAATGTCCCTTATTGTTATAAAGTTGCCAAGGCTCTTCGACATCTTCTCGCCGTTGACGCTTAGCACGCCCGAATGTATCCAGTACTTGACAAAAGGCCTCTTCCCGTAGGCGGCCTCTGCCTGCGCTATCTCGTTGCTGTGGTGCGGAAATATGAGCTCCCTTGCTCCGCCATGCAGGTCGTACTGCTCACCGAATATCGATACTGACATTGCGGTGTCCTCTATGTGCCATCCCGGCCTTCCCTTGAAGCCCTTCTCGGAGCCATCGATTTCGATAGTTATATCCCATGACGGCTCTCCCTCCTTCGCCTCCTTCCACACTGCGAAGTCGTAAGTATGCCTCTTCCCCTCCTTTGCCTCTATCCTGTGCCTCTCAAGCTCCTCAAGCTTCATCCCTGACAGCTTCGTATAGTCCTTGAATTTCGCCACGTCGAAGTATATATCCTGGCCGAGACTGTATACGTACCCCCTCTTTGCCAGCAGCCTTATCTGGCCCGTTATCTGCACTATGAAATCATGCGAGCGGGGATACCTGTCGACATTCTTCCTGACCCCTATCCTGTCCATGTCCTCAAGGAACCTCTCCTCAAAGCGCCTCGCCAGCGCCATCGGATCCTCGTTCCTCTCCTTCGCCCTGGCTATTATCTTGTCGTCGACGTCGGTTATGTTCTGTATGTACCTTACCTTGTATCCCTTTCGCCTAAGCCATCTTGCAACTACATCGAAATTTATGTAGCTCTTTGCGTGCCCGAGATGCGCGTCGTCGTACACGGTCTGGCCGCATACGAAGAACCTGACATCATTGCCATCGGACGGCTCGAATGGCTCCTCGAGCCTCGTCAGCGAGTTGTACAATCGCAGGCCATCGACCATCCAACCAGCCATCACTTTATGGTCTGGTTGACCACAATGCCCCTTGCCTGCGCAGGGCTCTTGCTCATCTTGAAGTCGCCTATGGCAATGTACTGGTAGGTGCTGGATCCTGCGCCCGCGTTGGTAACTCCTGCAACGACCCTAACCTGCACCGGCTTGCACAGGACGCCGACAAGCGGTATGCTCGCATTCTGGAATGTCGATAGGTAGTACTTGCTGAGGGAGGTGTTGAACGTGTTGTAGTGCGCAGATGCGACAACATTCCCCTCGGACAGCACCTCCACGTACAGGAGGGCGCTCTGCGAAGATATTATCCTGAAATTGAGATAGGGCTCTGTGGCAATGAAGCTGTCTGACGTAAGGTTGCCCGCCTGGAGCGAGCTGCCTCCCTGGAATGATGTCGCGAAGAACGTGCCGTCATAGTTTTCCCATGTGTGGTTGTAGTAGTTGCCGTTGGCATTCGCGTCCGTAAGGTTGAACGGAGCGCTGCCGAAGCCCGGACCGCTCGCGTTCCAGTTGGCGTACGTGCCTGAAGAAAAGTCGCCGTTGGCTATGCTCTCAGTGGAATTGCTCGACAGGCAGCTGGTATAGTTTGTGTAAGGCACAGTAGTCGTGCTTGTCGTGCTTGTCTGGTTCGGCCCCAAGGTCGTGGTAATGTTGCCCTGCCCAGCGGCTGTTGTGGTTATGGTGCTGTTGCCTCCCTTCTTCAGTCCGCCCACGCCGTACAGCCCGAATATCACCACTATGACAAGAACTATCAATATGGCCGCGTATACCAACACTCCCTTGTGCACAATACCACATTATTAATATATTTAGGGATTGAATTGATAACAAATAAATAATGGTGTTTTTTCTGGGAAGCATACCTCGCAAGTGGAAGAAGAAGGGAAGAATGCGCTGGAAGTGGGTAAAGAAGAGAAGGAGAAGGATAAAGAGAGCGCAGAAGAGAAGGGTAGGCGAGCTGTAACCGGCTCCCGCCAAAGGCAGCGATACCATGTACAAGGTAAAGGACATCAAACTAGCACCGCAAGGCAAGCTCCAGCTGGGCTGGGCAGAGATGCACATGCCGGCGCTGATTGCGGTAAGGGCAGAGCTTGAAAGGTCGAAGCCGCTGAAAGGGGTCAGGATAGCGGCATGCCTACACATAACAAAGGAGACCGGCGTGCTCATGCGCACGCTGAAGGCGGCAGGGGCGATAGTCTCAATAGCGGCAGCGAATCCCCTGTCAACCCAGGACGATGTCGCAGCGGCGCTCGCGAGTGAGGGGATCAGCATCTTCGCATGGAAGGACGAGACGCAGAAGGAGTACGATGACTGCATAGAGAGGGCGCTCGCAAACAATCCCCAGATGATAATGGACGACGGCAGCGACCTGCATGCGACTCTGCACAAGAGGGGCAGCACAAAGCTGATAATAGGCGGTACCGAGGAGACCACCACAGGAGTCATAAGGCTCAAGGCAATGGAGAACCAGAAGGTGCTCATGTATCCCGTAGTCGCGGTCAACAACGCCCACACCAAGTACCTGTTCGACAACAGGTACGGGACAGGGCAGAGCACTGTTGACGGCATAATCAGGGCTACGAACATATTCATATCGGGCAAGGTCGCAGTGGTTGCAGGCTACGGCTGGGTCGGAAGGGGAGTTGCAATGCGCCTTCACGGCATGGGCGCGAGGGTAATAGTGACAGAGGTGGACCCGTTCAGAGCCCTTGAGGCGGTGCACGACGGCTTCGAGGTCATGAAGATGGAGAAGGCCGCAAAGGCCGGCGACATATTCGTCACTGCTACCGGCGACATAAACGTCATCACGACCGCTCACATGAAGAGCATGAAGGACGGCGCGGTGGTATCCAATACGGGGCATTTCGACGTGGAGATAGACGCGAAAGGCCTCAGGAAGATGGCAAGGCAGCAGAAGAGGATAAGGCAGCACATGCAGGAGTACACGCTCCCCAACGGCAGGAGGATATACTTGCTGGCAGAGGGAAGGCTGGTGAACCTTGGTGCCGCTGAAGGCCATCCGAGCGAGGTGATGGACCTCAGCTTCTGCAACCAGGTCCTTTCAGCTGTCTATGTCTACCAGAACAGGAAGAGCCTGCAGAACAAGGTGTACAGCATACCCTTGGAGATAGACCAGAGGATCGCAAGGATGAAGCTCAAGTCGATGAAGATAGACATAGACAGGCTCACGAAGCAGCAGCAGGAGTACCTGAACCAGTGGGCTCACGGCACATGATCCTCTTTCTTGCACGTAGCGACTGCTGAAATTCCTTCAGCCAAGAGTCCTTACCTGGTACCTGCCCCTCAGCTCTATCTCCGCCAGCCTGCCCATGATGGCCTTCGACTCCCTGCCTGAATGGGTATACCCATCGATGAACCATCGGTATTGGCTCTCTCCCAGCGACCTCTTCATCAGCAGCACGTCGAGAGCCTTCTCCTCATGGCTCTTGCTGATTCCCGAGAGCCCGAAGTCTATCACGTACAAGCCATCTTTCGCAACCATTATGTTCGCAGGCGTGAAATCGCCGTGCACTATGTCTGCGTTGTGCATGATGCCCAATATCCTGCCGAGCCTGCCGTAGGAATCCTTTCTTATCCTGGCATCCTTCATGAGCTTCCCATCGACAAGGCCCATGTATATAGAGAACGAGTCAACGGCAATGAGCCTAGGGACCATTATGCCTGAGGAATGCGCCCTTTCCATTACACGAGCCTCTATCCTTGTCCTTGATGCCCTTATGTCGTCATCGATCGCCTTTATCCTGTAGCCCTTGGCCTTCCTTGTCTTTACTATTACCGTATCGCCAAGCAGCACCGCCTTGAACACCTGCGCCTCAGCGCCTTCAGCAATGATCCTCATTCAAGCACCCGCCAGCCTCGCACTGTCGGCCCTGTACCTCTGCGATATGCCGCAATTTCCTATACTCTCATCCATGCCCTTCTTCAGCATGCGCTCAGCGACCACGGCGATCATCGCTCCGTTGTCAGCGTCGTACTGCTTCTCAACCGACCCGAACCTTGCGCCGTGCTCCTTCGCGATCGATGCCAGCATCTCCCTCAGCCTTGAGTTCTGCGCGACACCTCCGCATACCTCCAGCTCCTTGCTGTTCGTAAGCAGCAAAGCGCGCTCAGTAGCCTCGCACAGCATCGAGAAGGCTGTCTCCTGCAGCGAGAAGCAGATGTCGCTGTCCTTTGCATGGCCTATCTGCTTCATGCTGTGTGTCAGGAGGCCTGTGAACGAGAAATCCATGCCCTTGACGGTGTACGGCATCTTCATGTACCTTCCTCCCATCGCTTTCTTCTCGACGCTCGATCCCCACGCAGGATCAAGCTTCATCTTCCTGGCGAAGGTATCGAGCATGTTGCCTACGCCTATGTCGAAGGTCTCGCCGAGCACCCTGTAGTGCGGGAAATGCCCATCACTCCTTTTCAGTATCTGCGAGTTGCCGCCGCTGACGTAAAGCGCAAGAGGGTCCTTCATGCCTGAAAGGTGCCTCACTATCTCGATGTGCCCCACAGCATGGTTTACCGGAGCTATGGGTATGCGCAGCATCCTCGCAACCGTCTTCGCGGAGAGCGCACCCACCTGCAGGCAGTGCCCCATCCCAGGTCCCATCGTGTATCCTATCCCGTCCAGATCTTCAAAACCGATCTTTGCCGCGGAGAGCGCCCTCCCCATTACCTCGCTCGCATTCTCGGAATGGAACTGCGCCACCTTTGCCGGTATCATGCCAGTAGTGCCTATCCTGTACATCGACTTCTCGTTAGCCAGTATCCTACCGTTCCTGACTATGCCTACGCCGAACGTATGCGCGCTGCTCTCTATCCCCATCACTAGCAATATATCACTGCAATAAACTATCTGTCAGAAAGAGATTTATGGACGCTCAGTCCCTGACCATGAACTCGTCCAGCCTGTCCTTTATCGCCTCCTTCTTTTTCCTGTGGCTGTCAAGGAACCTGTTTATCGTCTCCGCAAGGGCCTTCTTGTGCTCTCCTGCGAGCATGGTCCCCTTCCTTTCAGCGTCGAGTATCTTGTCGAGCTTCTTGTCGTCGGGCTCGAATATGTACCTGTAGTACTGGCAGACTGAGCATCTCTCCGGGTCTCCGCCTAGCTTCTTCTGCAGCTCCGCCGTGGACTGCTGGCCCGTGATCGCCCTGTTCACCTTCTTGGCAACTGCCGCGTGGTCGTCGTTGACGTATATCGTGTTGTCAGGGTCGCTGGACGACATCTTCGCCCCTCCCTTCAGCGAAGGCAGGAACTTGGAATGTATTATCGCGGGCTTGTAGTACCCAAGCTTCTCTATCGCGTTCCTCGCTACCCTGAAGTGCACGTCCTGGTCGACGCCCAGAGGTATCAGGCAAGGGACGTTCCTCTTCTGCTCAACGGACTTGAGGAAAGCTGGGACCGCCTGCATGCTCGTGTAGAATAGGGTGCCGATGTTCGTGTCGTTGCCGAAGCCGAACGCGTCCTTGACTATGGAGAAGGTTATGTGCTTCGCGACCCTAACGGCCTGCTTGTAGAGCGTGCCCGCGTATTCGGTATTGAGGAATATCCTAGTCTTCTTGGGGTCGAAGCCAAGCGCGGCGATGTTCAGCGCGTCGTCGTACGCGAGCTTGTGCAGCTCCTCCATCGAGAGCTTGAGGTCCCTCTTCGCGAGGAACTTCTCCTCGTCCGGTATCTGTATCAATACTTCAGCACCGAACCTCTCCTGGAGCCACTGCATCATCATGAAGGGCATGAGATGGCCGATTGTCATCGTTCCAGACGGGGCTATGCCAGTGTACAGGTAGAACCTGTTGCCCTTCTCGTACTGGTCGAGGAGCCAGTCCATGTCGCGCTGCGCGAAGTAGATATTCCTCCTTATCATGAAATGGAGCTCTCCTGCGTCCTTCCTTATCCTCTCCTTGAGCTTGTCGTCAATGAGCTTTATCCCGAACCTGTCGGCCAGTGCCTTGTAGTCAACGGCCCCTTCAACCGAATAGGGATCGACCTTGAAGGAACCTTCGTCTGCCATGCCACCATTATACAAGGACATGCATATAATGCTTAAATAGTAGATAGGTGTCATATAATCGGACGCAGTCAATGGTAGTCTTACTGGGTAGTGGTAGTAAAGCGGAACGGCACAGTTTTTATAAGCTTTATTATTCCATATATTTGAGTAGCTGCCCCCGCTAGTGCTTATTTTAGGTGTATTGTTGATCCCGAAGAGCGACCATGAGAATGTACCACCGCATGAAGTTATGAGTGACAGCGACGTAAAGGAGATGTGCAAGGAGAAGGGCATAACGACGGACAAGCTTCCGAAGATACTTTCATCCGACCCGCAGGCAGTGAAGCTCCAGGCGAAGCCGGGAGACGTGCTGAAGATATACAGGAACGACAGCGGAAATGAATACCTCTACTACAGGATAGTGGTGGAGGGCTGAGGTAGATACCAATGCCATCGTCAACAATTCTAGAATCGTACCTGAACACGAACCCGCTGGTGCAGCACCAGGTCGAGTCTTTCAACAGGTTCCTCGACACGGGCATACAGAACGTCATCAACAGGAAGAACATCATAGAGCCCAGCATAGAGGGATTCGCGCTAAGGCTCGGCAAGGTCAGGCTGGACAAGGCCTCTGTGATAGAGGCTGACGGCTCCAGGAGGCCGATAATGCCGAACGAGACGAGGCTGAGGAACCTCACGTACGCAGCGCCGATATTCATAGAGGTGGTCCCGATAATCAGGGGCATAGAGAAGTCTGCATCATTCGGCGAGGTATTCGTAGGGGAACTGCCGATAATGGCGAAGTCCAACCTCTGCTACACTAAGAACGCCTCTACTGCGCAGCTCATAGAGAACGGCGATGATCCTGACGATCCTGGCGGATACTTCATAATCAAGGGGGTCGAGAGGGTGCTCATAGGCCTAGAGGACATAGCGGCCAACAGAATAATCACGACCAAGAAGAAGGGAGGCGACAAGGTATCGAGCGTGGTCTTCTCGACGGCACCGGGATTCAGGGCAAGGTGCGTCGTCACGAGGAACCAGAACGGACTGTTCGTGATAGACTTCCCGACAACCACTAAGAGCATAAACTTCGTGCTGCTGCTGAGGGCACTGGGGGTCAAGCCCACTGACATGCTCGAGTATGCCGATGACCTGCTGCAGTTCAAGAACGACATGATGCTCAACCTCGACATCAACGGCGAGTTCCGGGAGATGAGCCAGTCAGAGGCGCTCATAGAGCTCGGCAAGCTCGCTGCCCCGGGGCAGGCCAAGGAGTACCAGCAGAGGAGGGCCGAGACCCAGATTGACAATTACCTTCTTCCGCACATAGGCGAGACTCCAGAGGACAGGTTCCAGAAGGGCAAGTACCTCATACAGATGGCAAGGAAGTCTACTGTCATAGCTAACAAGATGGCGAAGGAGGACGACAAGGACCATTACGCAAACAAGAGGGTCAAGTTCGCAGGCGAGCTCATGGAGGAGCTCTTCGCATACGCGTTCAGGTTCTTCACCAAAGAGGTAAAGTACCAGATAGAGAGAACCAGCGCAAGGGGCAGGAAGCTCAGCATACAGTCGATAATCAACCCCGACACGATAACCGAGAGGATCGCATACGCGATGGGCACGGGCACATGGGTCGCAGGGCAGACCGGAGTGTCGCAGGTCCTCGACAGGACCAACATAATAAGCACATACACGCACCTCAGGAGAGTGAAGAGCCCGCTCGCGAAGAAGCACCCGCACTTCAAGGCAAGAGATGTACACGGGACGCAGTGGGGCAAGATCTGCCCTTCCGAGACGCCTGAAGGCCAGGAGGTAGGGCTGACAAAGTACCTTGCGCTGATGGCCAAGGTGACCGTCGGGGCGGAGGAGAAGCTGACGGAGGCAAAGATAAAGGAGCTCTCGAAGATAGAGCCGTTGTGATTATCATGGCAACATTGAAGAAAGGAAAGACCTACCTGTACCTTAACGGCAGGATAATAGGATTCGTAGAGGATCCGCAGAAGTTCGTCAACGAGGTCAGGACAGCTAGGAGGAAGGGGGTCATATCAGGAGAGGTCAACGTAGCCTACATAGCAAAGCTCAATGTGGTGAACATAAACACCGACAGGGGCAGGGTGAGGAAACCCTACATAATCATAGAGAACATGGCGCCGAAGCTCACGAAGGACCTTCTGGAAAAGCTCAAGAGCAAGGAGATAAACTTCAACTATCTGGTAAGGAACGGCATAATCGAGTACCTTGACGCTGAGGAGGAGGAGAACGCGCTGGTCGCATTCACGGAGCACGACATAACCGATCAGACGACTCACCTGGAGGTGGACATAGCGTCGATATTCGGTTTCACGATAAACACATCGCCGTTCCCTGAGCACAACTCGCTCGCAAGGCACGCGATGCTTGCAAACTTCACAAAGCAGGCAGAAGGATTGTACGCGACCAACTTCAACCAGAGGTTCGACTCAAGGGCATACCTGCTTTTCTATCCGCAGGTCCCTGCTGTCACCACCACCGCGTACGATTCTACCAACATCAAGAACCACCCATCGGGCCAGAACTTCGTGGTTGCGCTGTCCACCTATTACGGATACAACATGGCAGACGCCATAGTCCTGAACAGGGCAGCCGTAGACAGGGGGCTCGGAAGGTCCATCTTCTACAAGACATATTCTGACGAGGAGAGGAGGTATCCCGGAGGGCAGCGCGACAGGTTCAAGATCCCTGCCCCTACGGCAGAAGGATACATGGGCGAGAATGTCTACTCGAAGCTGAGCGACGACGGCATAATAGAGCCAGAGATGCAGATACAGGAAGGAGAGGCACTCATAGGGAAGGTCGCGCCTCCAAGGTTCCTCGAGGAGAACATAGGCGCAGGCGGCCTGGAGGAGAAGGTAAGGGACGACTCAACAGTGCTCAAGACCGGGGAGAAGGGCACGGTCGACAGCGTCATACTCACTGAATCAACAGGAGCAACCAAGATAGTCAAGATAAGGATAAGGAGCCTCAAGATACCTGAGAACGGGGACAAGTTCGCAAGCAGACACGGACAGAAAGGAGTAGTCGCACTGCTTGTGCCTCCTGAGGACATGCCATTCACGGCTGAAGGTATAATACCTGACCTGCTGCTGAACCCGCACTCGATACCGACAAGACTTACCTTCGGCCATCTCCTGGAGATGCTTGCAGGAAAGGCTTCGGCGCTCAACGGCGCGCCGCTTGACGGCACAGCGTTCACAGACAAGGGAACTGACAGGCTGGAGCAGTACGGCAAGATACTCAACAACTACGGCTTCGAGCAGAACGGGAACGAGGTTCTCTACGACGGCATAACCGGCATACCGTTCAAGGCACAGGTCTTCACAGGAGTCGTCTACTACAACAGGCTCTACCACATGGTGAGCAACAAGATACAGGTAAGGAGCAGGGGCAAGGTGCAGATACTAACGCACCAGCCTACCGAAGGAAAGGCGAGGCAGGGTGCCCTCAGGTTCGGAGAAATGGAACGTGACGCTCTCATAGGCTACGGAGCGAGCCTGCTGCTGAAGGAGAGACTGCTGGACCAGAGCGACAAGACAGAGGTGCTGATATGCAAGGAGTGCGGCTCTTTCGGATACTACGACCACATAAAGAAGGTCAACGTCTGCCCTCTCTGCAAGTCCAGCAGCTTCTCAGAGGTAGAGATAAGCTACGCGTTCAAGGTACTGCTTGACGAGATAAAGGCACTGCACATACTGCCAAGCGTCAAGCTCAACGAGTGATGATCATGAAGACAGAGGTAATAGATTACATAAAGTTCGGCGTCGTGAACCCGGACCAGATAAAGAAGCTTAGCGTGGCCAAGCTCTCCGTCCCTGACACATACAACGAGGACGGATACCCCATAGAGGACGGACTGCTCGACCAGAAGCTAGGCGTCATAGACCCTGGGCTCATCTGCAAGACATGCGGCGCAAGGGCCAAGACATGCCCTGGGCACTTCGGCCACATAGAGCTGGTAAGGCCTGTGATACACTCGGAATTCTCGAAGATAGTCTACATGATACTGCAATCCACGTGCAGGAACTGCCACAGGCTCATGCTCAGCGACGAGCACCTGAAGAACTTCGGCAGCAACTTGGGGATAGCCGCTGTCGCAGCCGCTGCTGAGGAAGAGGAGCAGGGCGAGGGGCAGAAGAGCAGCATGCTGAAGAAGCTCAAGAACATAAGGAAGTGCGAGAGGTGCGGGACCGTCAAGGGCAAGCTGAAGTTCTCCGCTCCTACTTACTTCTACATAGACGAGTACAAGCTCAAGCCCGACGAGATAAGGGACCAGCTCTTGAAGGTTAGCAACGACGACCTCGCAGTCCTCGGCATGGACGGGAAGGTCAGCAGGCCGGAATGGCTCATACTCAGCTACCTCCTCGTGCCTCCTGTGAACGTAAGGCCATCGATCACGCTGGAGAGCGGAGAGAGGAGCGAGGACGACCTGACGCACAAGCTCGTAGACATAATGAGGATAAACCAGAGGCTCGAGCAGAACCTCAACGCCGGAGCGCCGCAGATAATCATAGACGACCTCTGGGAACTGCTCCAGTACCACGTGACCACATACTTCAACAACGAGACGAGCAGCCTGCCTCCTGCAAGGCACAGGAGCGGAAGGGCGCTCAAGACCCTCACGCAGAGGCTCAAGGGCAAGGAGGGAAGGTTCAGGTACAACCTGAGCGGAAAGAGAGTCAACTACTCGGCAAGGACCGTCATCAGCGTCGACCCCAACGTCAACATAGACGAGGTCGGAGTTCCGCAGGAGATCGCGGAGAAGCTGACAGTGCCGTTCTACGTGACCGAATGGAACATAGAGAAGGCGAAGGAGCTGCTGCAGAGGTCACAGTACCCGATAGTCATCAACATAATCAGCAAGGACGGCAAGAGGAAGAGGATAATAGACGCGAACCGCGAGGAGATACTCAAGTCGGTAACTGCCGGCGACATACTGGAGAGGCAGCTGATGAACGGCGACATCGTGCTGTTCAACAGGCAGCCTTCGCTGCACAGGGTCTCGATAATGTCGCACAAGGTGAAGGTGCTCAGCGGCAAGACATTCAGGATGAACTACTGCGTCACGCCTCCGTACAACGCAGACTTCGACGGAGACGAGATGAACCTGCACGTGCCACAGACGCTCGAGGCAAGGTCCGAGGCAAAGTACCTCATGAGCCCAGAGTTCCAGATATTCTCACCTAGGGACGGAGAGGTCATAATAGCCAACAATGAGGACGGCATAACCGGCATGTACCTGCTCACAAGGGACGGCACCTACCTGACAAAATCAGAGGTATCCTACCTGCTCTCGCTCGCTGGCATATACGACATGCCAAAGCCTTCGAAGGGCGGGCTGTACTCGGGCAAGGACGTCTTCTCGATGATACTGCCAAAGGACCTTGACTTCGAGATGAAGACGGGCGCAGGGCCGTTCGTGGTCAAGAAAGGAAGGATGATAGAGGGAACGCTCAACAAGGACACTTACGGAAGGGGCAGGAACCCGCTAATGACAAAGATAGGCGAGGACTTCGGACCGCAGGAGCTCAAGAGGTTCATATTCGTCTCATCGAAGGTTGCAGACGCATACGTCACGCTCGCTGGCACGACCGTAGGGGTCAAGGAGTACAAGACGGACGAGAAGCTCGAGCAGGAGAGGTCCAGGCTGCTCAACGAGACGTTCGAGAGGTGCACGCAGCTCATAAGGGACTACAAGGCCAGGAAGCTGGAGGCGCTCATGGGCTATACGTTGAGGGAATCGCTCGAGAGGATGATAATAGCCGAGCTGAACCTGGTCAGGGAGAAGGCGAACGTATTCCTCGCCAAGTACGAGCACGAGGACAACAACGCCTTCCAGATGGCCCAGGCGGGGTCCAGAGGAAGCATACTCAACATAGAGCAGATGACGATGTTCCTGGGTCAGCAGGCAACGCTGTCAGGGGGCAGGATAAAGAGAGGATACTACAGCAACAGGGTGCTGCCGCACATAGTGCCGAACGACATCAAGCCAGGAGCGAGGGGCTTCGTTTCGACATGCTACTATTCCGGCCTCGCGCCGATAGACCTGTTCATGCACGCTGTAGGATCGAGAAGCTCCGAGGTGTACAAGGCGCTGCTGACAGCAAGATCGGGTTACCTGTACAGGAGGCTATCCAACGCGCTGCAGGACTACTGCATAGACGAGGACTACTCGGTCAGGGACGCTAACAACAACATAATACAGACGATATACGGAGGAGACGCTATCAACCCGATAAACGTGCAGCTCTCGAAGATATCCGCGAAGAAGAGTGATTGAAATGGCAAAGACGCTTGACAAGGACAAGGAGAAGTACATGGTCCAGTACGGGGAGCCGGTAGGCATGATTGCGGCCCAATCGGTCGGAGAGCCTGGAACCCAGATGATCCTGAGGTCCTTCCACCTTGCAGGAATCGAGTCCACCATATCGACATCCGGGCTTCCAAGGATAGTGGAGCTCGTAGACGCGAAGAAGAAGCCCGCGACCCCCGTGACTTACATCTACCTGAACAAAAGCATAAGCAAGAGCTTCGACAAGGCCGACGAGATGCAGAAGAAGATAAACGAAGTCGTCATGTCAAACATAACTAGGAGGACGATAGAGAATTTCACCAAGGGAACGATAAGATTCCTGTTCAACAGGCAGGAGCTCGAGCTCGAAGGGCTTTCGCCGAAGCAGGTGGCGACGAGGCTTGAGAAGCACCTAGAGGTCGACGCGAAGGCTGAGGACGAGAAGTCCGTGACGGTGCACATGCACACGAAGAACCTCAAGCTGATAAGGGCCACGACAGTCAAGATACTCAAGAGCGTCATAAGCGGGATAGAGGGCGCAGGGAAGGTAATGATAAGGAAGGACGAAAAGACGGACGAATTCTACCTGGTCGCGGCAGGCAGCAACATGGAGGGCATAATAAACGTCGACGGCATCGACAAGTCAAGGATAACGACTAACGACATCTTCTCTGTATACAGGCTCTTCGGAGTCGAAGCGGCGAGGAACGCGCTGGCGATGGAGCTGAAGAAGACCCTGGACGAGCAGAAGATATCCGTGAACCAGAGGCACCTGTACCTGATCTCAGACGCGATGACGGCAAGCGGAACTCCTAAAGGAGTCGGAAGGCACGGACTCAGCGGGGAGAAGAACTCCGTTTTCGCCAGGGCAGCATACGAGGAGACTGTAAAGCACCTAATACACGCAGCAGCTTACGGCGAAGTAGACCCTATGAAGGGGGTGACCGAGAACATACTCGTAGGCAAGCAGATACCGATAGGTACAGGATCAGTAAGGCTGACGATAAAGAAGGAGGACATGGCCAAGATAAAGAGCAAGAAGGACTGAAGCTATAAGAACCTATCCGACGCCATATAAGCAAGAAGATTTGGGTTTTGTATTTGACAAACGAAAGGCCGTTCGACCTGCTGAACAAGGCAATAGGCCAGCAGGTGCTGATAAGGCTGAAGAACGGGACCGACATAAGGGGAAAGGTAGTGTCGTTCGACGCGCACATGAACATAGTCATCGACACGGCCGAGGAGCTGGACGACGGCAACCTCAAGGCGAAGCTCGGGACAATACTCCTCAGGGGAGGAAACATCCTGTTCATCTCTCCAGCTTGAACTTATTCTAGGAAGACGGCAGGCTGTATCCGGTTTTCCAGTTCGCATTCCATATCACGTTTGCAGCTGTACCTTGGCTATTGATGCCTGAATAGTCATTGTTATTCCCATTCAAAGGCCACCAACCTATCAGATGCTGCAGATCTATCGGGGCACCTCCTATGCCCTCCAGATACAAAGACTTCACCGAAACCGGGTCCAATGAGGTGTTGTAAATCTGGACGTCAGCAATCAAACCGTTATACGGATATCCTGTTCGCCCAGGAGCCCTTCCAATGCCAGTGTCCTGCGTACTTGAAGGATATGTAATTCCGCTGTTACTGCCGTGAGCTTGTCCATTGATGTAAAGTACGCTGTTTGTACCGTCAAAAGTAAGGGTAATATGCGACCATGTGCCCGCACAGATACTGGAATTACTGTTTAGAGTGCTAGGACCGTTAGTCACATAGGTAGACGAGCATTTGTTGTTTCCCAACCAACCGAATTCATAGCCTCCCTGGCCTCCAGAATCCGTTTTAGCAAATACCTGCCCATATGCTCCATTCGAGTTCGGCGGATAGTTTGGGTCTATCCAAGCCGATATAGTAAACGAGCCAACCAGATTGAGTATGGAAGGATTCCCAACGTCTATGTAGCTGTTCTGCCCATTGAACTGTCCAACATATTTAGGAATCAGGTTATTGCACTGCCCCGCGAGCGAAGTCTGCGCCGCGGTCCTGACGACCTCGCACGAACCCGGTGTCGCAGTAGGCTGCAGGTTTCCTGAGTTGAATATTCCAAGAGAGTACAACGATACCATGACGATTGCTATTGCAAGTATCGCCCATCCGTAGGTCATCAGGTACTCCATTGCGGACTGCTGCCTCAACCCGCATCTTGCCCTCATAGAACCTAAATCTAAATGCCAACCAAACGTTAAATAATCCTTGGCACCCTATTTAGCTACAATTATGGGCTCTTAGCGCAACGGTAGCGCGCCTGCATGGCATGCAGGAGGTTGCGGGTTCAAAATAAACTTTTTCTGGAAGTTTATGAAACTCCCGCAGAGTCCATAATTCATATTTCAATCTGGTCAAATGGCACCATCGCTGGTCCTCAGCCTGCTTTTCGCTACGTTCTCGATGCTAGCATACGGAATAGTCGATTTCGTAATAGCGATCCTCGCAAGGAGGTCGGAATCGACAAGGCTCATCCTCTGGTCATCGATCATACTGGTCATAATGCTGCTCCCCGGACTCCTGTTCTTTCAGGCCCCAAAGATATCCGCATTTGAGCTGGGATTGGCGCTCTTCGGCGCCGTGTCTGCGGTAGTGGCTCTTAGCGCATTCTACGAAGGGCTCAGGATAGGCAAGCTGTCAGTTGTCGTGCCTATAGGCAACGCGTGGTCGATAATAACCGTAATAGCCGGGGTCTTCCTGCTAAATGAGGCGCTGAACACTCCCCAACTCATCGGCGTGGTGCTGGCAATACTTGGAACCGTAGTAGTGTCATTCAAGCTTCACGACGTTGTCAGGCTCCGCTTCAACAAGATAGTGCTGGGAGGGGAATACGCGCTCGTCTCCATGCTCGGATTCGGCATACTTTTCGCCGTCATGGGATACCTTGCAGGCCTGCTGGGCTGGTACTGGTCTGCACTAATCACAATGTCCATCGGTGCCGCAGTCAGACTCCTCTTTTCCTTATTCAGGAAGACCAAGCTCTCTTTCCCGATAGAGGTGGCTCCGACGCTGCTTCTCGGAAGCATACTGGGCGCTCTGGCGCTCATAGCGTACAACATCAGCTCTGCCTACGGTTACATAGCCATAAGCGGGCCAATAGCGGCGTCATCTCCGTTCATAACGCTTATGCTTGGAGTAATACTGCTGAAGGAAAAACCGGAGAGGAACCAGCTTCTCGGAATACTGATGATAATAGCTGGAATAGTGCTGATGGCCTACTAGGCAATCGGCATCAGAGGATCTAGCTTACCAGCCTTTCCCCGTTAGGCAGCTCTATCACCGTATCATACCTGTACTGTATGCCCAGCTTTATGCACATCTCTGCCTTGGCAAGCTCAGCGCCCACGAATGTGGCATGGTCGATCGTCGATATGATGCCGAAATGCTTTATCTTGTAGATCAGCTGCCTTGCTGTCTTCCCGTCCATCTCCACAATCGTCTCGCCGGTCTTGGCGTTCTGCAGCTTCAGCTTTATCGTGCCATCAACGGTCGTGATGTTGACTATGCCCCTGGGATCCGAGTCCTTTTCAGGGTCGAAGTACATCTTCACCGGCGCGTCATCAATCCTTTTCTTGATAAGCGCGCCTATCGCCTCCCAGTCCCTCTGGTATATGTGCGCCGACTGCGACTCGATCACAACGAAACCAGGCCTCTTCCCTGTCTCCTTGCATACCCTTCCAAGGGTCTTGACCAGCCCGTAGAAGTTGTGGAACCACGCCATTCCTATGTCATGCGTCCTGACAAACACGTGCATGTCAACCCTGCCGTCCCGCACAGAGAACGAGAGCTTCTCTATGCACGGCCTGGAGCTCTCGAGCATGGAATGGTACCTCTGGTCCCAGAGGACGACCTCCTTGTCCAGGTCGGGCTCCTTCCTCCTTATCCTGTCTATCACATTACCTATCTGATCCGTCGGAGGGACAATCCCCTCTATCAGTATCTCTATCTTCCTGCGGTCTTCGATATCCTCCTTGTCGACCCTGTCCATCAGCTCCTCGGCCCTCTTCCTATCCACATTAGAATGCAGCATGATGAAATCCTTCGCCTTACCGTATCCTTCCTTCTCAAGCGTGGCATATACCGCCTCATCAAAGCCGTGGACCCTCGGGAACGCGTTGATGAGCTCGGTATAGAGATACGGGTACTCCTTCGGCCTGTCGAACTTGTACACCCCTTCGTAAATTTCCTTCCTGTAGGGATCAGCGGAGAACTGGCTCCTGAAATAATTGTCAAGATTCTCCGAAGACACGGCTAGCGGCTTGTAGTCGACGAGCCAGCTCGGAAGATGCACGTTGTCCGGATCCTCATCCTCCACAACCACCACGCTGTCCCTTATCTCCTTCACGTCCTCGCCGCTGCGGTTTATCGGCGTCCTCTTGCCGTACCTCCACGCGGTGTAAAGCAGCTGGAGATATGCGTCTGCGCCCTTCCTTGCCCTTATTACATACGTGTAGCCCTCGGACGGGAGCACGTCGGGCGTCTTCGGCGTGAACTCCCTGAACCTCACCGGCTCCATGTACCTGCCCCTCTTCCCGTCCAATATCTTTGAAAGGTCGATGCTCTGGCTGGAGCTCAGCTCATGCAACTCGACGTTGCTCGTTATTCTTGACAGCACCTCAGTGTCTATCTCGCCGACTATCTTGAACGGGGTGCCTTTGATGCGCATCTCAGCGTCAATCCCCTTGGACCACAGGTCCAGCAGCGCGCTCTTGCCTATCGTGCCTATGTTCGTGTTGCTGAGCCTGTCAGGGCCCCACACCACCAGGTACCTTATCTGCGGGTTAAGGGCAAGGTTGTACAGTATTATGTTGGCACCGAATGGCGACCTCAGGTTCCCTATTATGGCAAAATCCTTCTTGAAACCGGGGTTCGCTTCGAGCACCCTCCCGAGGTCCTGCCACACGACGCACAGCGCAACGCTGCTCTCCGGGTTACCCACGACCACCTGGAATTCTGAGAACTTGTACAGCTCCAGGCCGTTGACATTGGATACGTACGACATGAGAACCACGATAAGAGAGATGCCCCAGCTCTCTATGCAAATGAAGGTTATTAACCTTTCATTCAGCATATGTTTTCGGGGTACTTATGGCACAAAACCTGAGCTCTATAGATCCTAAGATATACGAGGCACTGAAGATGGAGCTCAAGCGCCAGAGGGAGGGCCTGGAGATGATACCATCGGAGAACTTCACCAGCCTCGCAGTCATGGAATCGATGGGGTCCGTGCTCACAAACAAGTACTCGGAAGGCTATCCTGCGCACAGGTACTACGGCGGCAACCAGATCATAGACATAATCGAGCAGACGGCGATAGACAGGGCGAAGCAGCTGTTCGGCGTGCCGCATGCAAACGTCCAGGCGCTCTCCGGATCACCGGCAAACCTTGCTGTGTACCTGACCGTATGCAAGCCCGGAGACGCTATAATGGGGCTTAACCTGCCCGATGGCGGCCACCTGACGCACGGGTTCAAGACAAGCATCACGGGCCAGATATTCAGGTCAGTGCCCTACCATGTCAAGCCTGACGGATACATAGACATAGAAGAGGCGAGGAAGCTCGCGCAGGAGAACAAGCCGAAGCTGATATGGGTAGGCTACACCGCTTACAGCCGTGAGGTCCCTTTCAAGGAGTTCGCAGAGATAGCTGACAGCGTGGGCGCATACCTTGCTGCAGACATATCCCACATTGCAGGGCTTGTGGTAGCTGGGGCGCACGAGAGCCCGAGGGATTACGCCCACATCATCACCACCACAACCCACAAGACAATGAGAGGCCCAAGGGGCGCGCTGATAATGGTGACTGACAAAGGCCTCAAGAAGGACCCGGAGCTCGCGGAGAGGATAAACAAGACAGTATTTCCAGGGATGCAGGGAGGCCCGCACGAGAACGTGATAGCCGGGATAGCTACATCGCTTCTTGAAGCGTCGTCCCAGGAATTCAAGGAGTACGGCCAGCAGATAGTCAGGAACGCGAAGGCGCTGGCAAGCGGCCTCATGGCGAACGGCATGAAGATAGCGACTGACGGCACAGTCAACCACCTGATGCTCATCGACCTCACGCCTATGGGCAAGGGCAAAGGGGCATTCGCAGAGTACGCTCTCGAGGTGGCAGGCATAACCGTCAACAAGAACACGGTTCCCAACGAGCAGTCGTCGCCATTCTACCCAAGCGGGGTAAGGCTGGGGACGCCAGCGCTCACCACCAGGGGCATGAAGGAGCAGGAGATGAGCCTGATAGCCAGGATAATAGCGGATGCGTGCAACGAGGTGAAGCAGTACTCGCTTCCTGAAAGCAAGGAGGAGAGGCATGCATACATAGCCAGGTTCAGGGAGGAGACGGCCAAGAACCAGAAGCTCATCGCGCTCAGGTCGGAGGTCCTGGAGCTGTGCAATAAGTTCCCGCTCTATCCTGAACTCGGCCAGTAAAGTAATTTAAAGATGTAATGGAGAATATATTGGGGTAATTATGATATTGTCAGACAGGGACATACACAGATACATGAAGGAGGGCAGGATAAAGATAACTCCTTGCAACGTCAAGGAGCAGCTCAAGACGATAGGGGTCGACCTTAGGCTTGGGGACACATTCAAGATATTCAAGATAACGCACAAGTCGCACGTCGACCTTGCGGAGGAGAACTACGAGCCTGACACAGAAACCGTGCAGGTCAAGAACGGCAAGGGGTTCATCCTTCATCCTGACGAGTTCGTGCTGGGCATAACCAAGGAGAGCGTGGAGCTGCCAAACGACCTGATGGCGCACATAGACGGAAGGTCAAGCCTCGGAAGGCTGGGAATAGGGGTGCATTCAACCGCAGGGCACGTGGACCCAGGATACAAAGGAAGGCTCACGCTTGAGATAAGCAACATAGGGAAGCTACCGATATCGCTCAATCCGGGAATGCGCTTCTGCTGCCTCATATTCGAAACACTGTCATCTCCCGCTGAGAAGGCGTACCGTGGCAAGTACTACGGCACAAAGCTGCCGCAGACGTCCAAGATAGGCCAGGAGTTCAGGAAGTAAGTCAGTTCTGCCTCTCAGTCTTGGTAGCGGCGACCCTTCCTCCCTGCCACTGCCCTTCATAGACCCTTGACAGGTCCCCTATCACCTGCGCGAATATTATGTTGACGAACCTCGCTCCGAGGTCTATCCTGAAATCTGATTTTCCAAGGTTAGCAAGCCCGAAGGTGAGCTCACCGCTGTATCCCGGATCCGTCTTCGTGCCCCTGAAATAGATTCCGCATCTCTGGAGCGTGCTCCTTGGATGCGCGTCAGCTATCAGGAACCTCGGTTCGGAGCCTTCCTCGACAATTATCTTCTCAGACGGAAGATTCACCTTCTCCATGGTCTTGACGAGTACGAACTCCCCGGGCTTTACCGTGACGCTCTTGTCGCCGTTCTTTATGTCCGCAATCTTCTTCGCATCCGGAGTCTTCCTGTCCTTTTCGCCAAGATATCCTTCCCCCTCTATGGTGAAGACCTCTCCCAGCCTGAAGTCAAGTCCCACACCTTCCGGATTGCTCAGCTCCCTTTCAGACAGGTTCTCCACCAGCTTGTACTTCGCATTCAGTTCCAGTATCTTCTTCGCAGACAGTATCATATCAAACACCGATAATCGTTACTTTGAAGTTCCATCCTGGGCCTTCCTGTCCATCTCAGCCAGCTTCTTGTCTATCCTCTTCTCGCTGTCTATCCTTGGCAGCGCGTACTCGTTCATGTCAACCTGCATGTACTCGGCCAATGCGGGATGCACGTCGTTGACCAGGTTCCTCATGTCCTGCGCGACCTTCCTGTAGTCTGGATGCCCCTGCTTCGTAGACCTAAGCTCAGTTATGTGGTATACCTCTCTCAAATTCATCTTCATGTACCACAGCATCCTGAAGCCCCTCGGCACTATGTACTGAGCCTCTATGGGCATCTCCTTCTCCATCTTCTGGTGCACCTCTGCTATCTCGTCGAACAACGCCCTGTAGTCCTGGGTGAGGCCGACGAACTCCAGCTCCCTAGGCACCTCGTAGCCAAGCCTCGTGGTCAGCATCTGCTTCTCGATGCTGAGCTGCCTGTGCCTGTGGAAATCCCTGAACATGCCGTACTGCACGCACATCTCGAAGGTATAGTATGAATTCTCTAGCGCCCTTCCGGGCTTGTCCCTCCTGTTTCTCCTCTTTGAAAGGTACGCCCCAACCAGCTCCTTCCTCTTATCCGTTCCCATGTTGTTGACTACTTCCCTGAGCTTTCCGAGCGGCAGGTTCGAGTAAGGGTACAGCATCGCAGCAAGCACCTTAGCTTCTCCGTCCTTGTCATAGTCCACGAGCTTCGTGTATGCGCTGTCTATCCTCTCCGTGGTAACCGCGCCTATGTTCTGCTCCGCGAACTTCGCCATGCCCTCCTTCGTTCCCACTATGTATTCCGAGAGCTGCGACCTCTTCACGAACGCAGGCATCATCTTCCTTAGCTCCTCATGGAGTCTGTTGGCGATGTCGACGCCCTCAGCGATACCTGAAGAGTAGAGCTTCGTGAGCAGGTACTCATAGGCCCTTCCATTGCCGAAAAGGCCCACGTTAGTGAGCCTGCCTGCAGGAAGCATGTTCTTCAATACGTCAAGGGCCTTGGCCCTTGTGGCGCTCTCGTAGGCCCTATCCGTAGTGTCATCCGTTTTTGGGTTCGCCTCCTTTATGTACGATATGAGAACCGGTATCCACTTGCCGTACAGATCGAATATCTTATCCATCGTGCTTGAATACGGCTCCGCGAACTTTGAATCCATTATCTTCGGGTCCCTGTACCACATGTACATGCCGTTCACCTTCTTGTCGAATGGCATGTACCTTGCGGACTTCTCCAGATACGACAGGCCTATCCTCGAATCGGTCAGAAGGTCGCCTGCAAGGCTGGATATGTTCTCGCACGCGACATGGGCCCCAGCAAGCTCCGCTACCGAGTCGTCGCCGTATCCCACCAGCACCCTCTGGTAGAAGTCCTCCGCCTTCTGCGTAGCGACTATCGAATCAAGTCCCTTGCCGGGCATGTTCGTCTGGATCACATCAGCAACGTCCTTGTTCGGCATGAACTCGTCAAGCAGCAGCTTCCTGGCGCTCTTGTCAGACCTGCTGTACCTTGAGAAGAGCGTGCCCTTGATTACCTCGGGCAGGTTAATCAGCCCGAATATGTTCCTGTCGACGTTGGTGAAGAAGGGGCTCGCAAGCTCCCTCTCTTTCTCAGTAAGGTCTACAGGAAACGTTTCAGCCCCCATTGAAAACACGGAGATATCTCCCACTAAAAATATATAAACTTGAGACGAGGACAATTTCACCACAAATCATTGTTATTTTCAACTTTTTATTGAAAATAAGCAAAGATTTATATATCTCTTAGTACATATTCTTGGAATATGGCCACTGAAGAGAAGATAGTGATACGCCAGGTCAACAGGCCGGGGAAGGAGAATCCCGACGCGCTGCTCCAGTGGTTCATGCAGGTCTTCGACTTCAACAGCAAGGGCGAGGTTGAGCCTGACATATTCAAGGAGATAGTGGAGAGGAGCATAAAGGGATCTGGAGTAACGAGCAAGCTCCTGAACGAGAAGCTCGACGTCCCGAGGAGCACTGTGATATACCACCTCAACAGGTTCATATGCTCGGGCCTCGTAGTCAGGAGAGGCAGGAGGTACTACCTCAGATCCGAGGACATGGCCGGCACGATCGCTGAGCTGCAGGCGGACATGGACAGGGAGTTCATAAGACTCCTGGAGTTCGCGCAGAAGATGGATGCGCTTTTCGAAGGTAACGCTTATGGAAGAAGGAAAGGAAGAAGGCAGTAGCAAGAAGGAGAATGATGAGGCAGGGAAGCCCGAAAAGGAGAGCGAGCAGAGGGGCGGCAAGAATAGCGAGGATAAGGAGGGCATAGCAGAGGTGAAGGACAGGCTGCTGAGGCTTGCTGCAGAGTTCGACAACTACAAGAAAAGAGTTGCGAAGGAATCGGAGAGCGCCAGGAGCATAGGAAAGGCAGAGGCAATAGCAAAACTGCTTCCGACGCTGGACGAGTTCGAGCTCGCGATGGAATCCATGAAGGGCGACGAGAATTCCAAGGGCATTGCCCTGATATTCTCCAACTTCATGGACGCGTTGAAGTCTCTGGGGCTCAAGGAGATAGAGTCCAACGGCAGGTTCGACCCGTACAGGCACGAGATAATGCTTGCAAAGGAGAGCGAAAAGTCCGAAGGCACCATAATAGAGGTAATAAGGAAGGGATACATGCTCAACGAAATCATGCTCAGGCCTGCGTCTGTGATAGTATCAAAGGACGCGGCGAAAGAGAAAGAGGAAAAACAATAGGTGATAGAATATGGCAAAAATCGTAGGCATCGATCTTGGCACCAGTAACTCTGCAGCAGCAGTACTTGAGGGAGGAAGGCCTGTACTGATACCGAGCGCCGAAGGGACGTCGCAGTACGGAAAGTCATTCCCGAGCTACGTGGCGTTCACAAAGGACGGAAACAGGCTTGTCGGGGAGCCGGCTAAGAGGCAGGCAGTGGCAAATCCCAACGGGACCGTCACCGCATTCAAGAGGCACATCGGCGAGGACTACAAGTACAAGATAATGGACAAGGACTACACCCCGCAGGAGCTGTCGGCAATACTGCTGCAGAAGATAAAGAAGGATGCAGAGTCGTTCCTTGGGGAGGAGGTCAAGAAGGCTGTCATAACAGTGCCAGCATACTTCAACGACAACCAGAGGCAGGCTACCAAGGACGCTGGAGAGATTGCCGGGCTTGAGGTTGTACGACTAGTGAACGAGCCCACAGCAGCCGCGCTGGCGTACGGGGTCGACAAGTCAGGAAAGGACATGAAGATACTTGTCTACGACTTCGGCGGCGGAACCCTCGACGTGACCATCATGGACTTCGGGAAGGGAGTATTCGAGGTCAAGTCGACGAGCGGCGATACGAAGCTAGGAGGAACGGACATGGACAACTCCATAGTCGCGTACCTGCAGGAGCAGGCGAAGAAGGACACAGGAGTAGACATTTCTAAGGACAACCAGGCGATGCAGAGGCTAAGGGAAGCGGCAGAGAAGGCCAAGATAGAGCTTTCCACTACAGTATCGACAGAGATAAACCTGCCGTTCCTGACGATGGGCGCTGGCAATGCCCCTGTGCACTTCACGCACACCCTGACCAGGGCGAAGCTGGAGGAGATAGTCCTGCCGATAGTCGACAGGACCACTAAGCCGGTAATCCAGGCCCTGAAGGACGCGAAGCTGGAACCGAGCGGCATAGACAAGGTGATACTCGTAGGAGGGCCTACTAGGATGCCCATAGTGCAGAGATACGTGGAGCAGCTGCTGGGCAAGAAGATAGAGAGGGGAGTGGACCCGATGGAGGCGGTAGCGTTCGGAGCTGCCGTGCAGGCCGGCGTGCTTACAGGAGAGGTCAAGGACATAGTGCTTCTCGACGTGACGCCGCTGTCATTGGGAATAGAGACGCTTGGAGGCATCATGACCAAGCTGATAGAAAGGAACACCACCATACCGATAAAGAAGCAGGAGACGTTCTCGACAGCCGAGGACAACCAGCCTGCAGTAGAAATAAAGATACTGCAGGGGGAGAGGCCCATGGCCAAGGACAACGTCCCGCTGGGGAGCTTCTCGCTGACAGGCCTGCCTCCTGCAAGAAGGGGCGTACCGCAGATAGAGGTCACGTTCGACATCGACGCGAACGGCATACTCCACGTGCATGCAAAGGACAAGGCTACTGGCAAGGAGCAGTCCATGCAGGTGGTTGCGCCGAACAAGATGGACAGGGGCGAGATAGACAAGAAGATCAAGGAGGCAGAGCAGTACGCTGCAGAGGACAAGGCTAACCTGGAGCATGCGCAACTGAAGAACGAGGCAGAGTCGCTGTCCTACAAGGCCGATAGGGACCTAGAAACGTTCAAGGAGAAGATATCGAAGGAGCTGGCCGAGAAGGTCACTGGCCTGAAGAAGGAGCTCGACGAAGCCCTCAAGAAGGAGGACTTCAGCACGCTCAAGGAGAAGACGGAAAAGCTGCGCGAGGCCATGAGCGAGATAGGATCTAACCTCTATGGACAGCCCGGAGCCGGCTCCGGACATGAGCAAGGACAGGGCCCTGGTCCAGAGACTGGCAGCGGGTCTCAAGGTCCCGAATCCCAACCAGGACCAGCATGAGAAAAATACAAACAAACTGGTTTGATCTTAAATGGTGATAACATCAACGAAAGACAGATTATGCGAAGATTCATGGCTATGCGCTTACAAGATTCTGGGAGAGCGATATAAAGTATAACTGGATAGAAGTATCAAAGCAAATATTGGAGGTAGCAGGAAATGGATTATTATAACATCCTAGGCTTATCTAAAAGCGCCACACAGGAGCAAATAAGAGAAGCATATAGGAAACTTGTACTAAAACACCACCCAGACATCAATAAGGATCCAAAAGCAGAAGCAAAAATGCGTGAGATAAATGAAGCATACGCAGTACTTAGTGACCCTGAGAAGAGGAAGGAGTACGATGCGTATGGTCCGTCCGGCTTCGGCAGGAGGTACACCGAAGAGGAAATATTCAGGAACTTCAACTTCGAGGACATATTCAAGAACATGCAGGGCTTCGAGGGCTTCGGCTTCGGAGGCGATCCGTTCGGGATGTTCGGCGAGCAACAGCAGCAGGTCCAGACAACTGTCAACTTCTCGGTCGCGTTCGACGACATAGAGAAGGGGCTCGACAGGGAGTACGACGTACAGCGCAACAAGAAGTGCCCCACTTGCAAGGGCACTGGCGGCGATCCAGGCTCAAAGCAGGTGCAGTGCTCCGCATGCAACGGCAACGGCAGGAGGAGGATACAGCAGAACTCCTTCTTCGGGAGGTTCGAGGCGATAACCACCTGCGACAGGTGCAGGGGAAGGGGCAGGATATACGAAAGGAGCTGCAGGACGTGCGGAGGCAACGGCATCGTGAGCGTCATCGAGCGCGTCAGGATACGCGTCAACAAGACGGGGGAAGAGACTGGAGAGCCGAGGAAAAAGCCCGGCTTCTTCAGGTAAAGCAAGGCTTATATTACTGATTTAGGATTAGACTATAGATTACATGTACAAGCGGTATCTTGCGCTGGTCCTATCGATTCTGCTCTCATCAGTAGCGTATTCCCAAGCATCGCCTTCAGGCAGCAGCTCCCTCCTTCTCAACAACTACACCGCAGTGATCCTGACAGGGGGCAACTCATCCATAGGATATTTCCTGCTACTGACAAACGGCAGCTACTCCACCACCACGATAAACATTCGCAACAGCGTGCAGCTCTCCAAGTACGGCGTAACAGCGGCCCTTTCCCCGTCATCAGGGATTCCATCGTTCCTCGGGTACCTGAACTTCACAGTCTCTCTCGGTGCCAGGCCGGGGCTCTACCAGGTCGATCTGAACGCGACAGGAGGGGACCCCACATCATACGACCAGGTGGTTAACGTCCTCGTGGTCAACGAGACGGTCCTTGCAGCGATAAACGAGTCCATCAACAACCCGTCATACAACGGGTCCAATGTGCTGTCAAGGATGGTCAACTACACGGTCTCCACGACGGTCCCGTTCTATCCCAACCAGAGCGTGAACGGAACGGGCAACGGCACGTCGACGACCACCTACCAGACAATATTCACCACCATCGCCTCGAACCAGACAAACCAGTCGCAGAACGTTACGATCAAGAGCGGATCAGCATCCTCTACCGGCCTGATATACGCGATAGCAGCTGTACTGGTCATAATAATCTTCGCATCCTACATAATCGCCTCGATAATGAGGAAGAGGAGGTAGCTGCAATGGCCGAATACAAGCTCGACATAAACAGGAAGGACATGAACGACGGCGACGTCAGGTCCGTGGATGTCGCAGGAACGAAGATTGCGCTCCTTGTGATGGACGGCACGCTCTACGCCCTGCAGGGATACTGCACGCACGAGCAGGGGGTCCTGGGAGACGGCTACATAGACAACAAGGAGCTGGTATGCCCGATGCACGGCGGCGCGTTCGACATAGCTACGGGAAAGGCCAACGAGAACACCTCATGGGTAACTGACATAAGCACCTACAGCGTCAAGGCCGACGACATCACAGGCGACATAACGGTAGAGATCTAAAATGGTCCGCATGCCGAAGAACTCTAAACTGGTTGAGAGGATAGCAAGGGAGCGGATAGAGAGGCTCTTCGAGCTCTCCACGGAGATGTTCAACGAGAACAGCGCAGAGTCAAGGAAGCTCGGCAGGCGCTACGTGAAGCTGATGCTTCTAATAGGCAGCCACTACAAAGTCAAGATTGGCAAGAGGATAAGCGACAGCATATGCAAAAGGTGCGGCAATCTCCTCATCCCCGGCATAACATGCACCGTAAGGATATCGGCTAAGGAAGGATACGCATTGTACAGGTGCGAATGCGGCCATGAGTCCAGGGCATATCTTGGAAAAGGCTCACTTCGCACCTAACTTCTCGAGCAGCACGCCGGTCATCTGCTCGACCATCGAGTCGTCGCTGAGCGATATGATGTTCCTGTCGTGCTCGAGCGGCTTCTCGGACTCGATGCCCCTGTACAGCAGCACCAGCCTCTTGGACTCCTCGTCCTTCGGCGCAGATATCTTGATCCCGTTTATTATGTTCGCCCTGGCGACTATCTTGACAGCGTTGCCCATTACTGCTATCGGCTTTCCCTTGTCGAAGAAGAGCTTGACCATGTCGAGCAAGGGCCTGAAATCATAGAGCTTGTACGTGTCTATCCCCGGACCATCGACAAGCACAATGGCATCGAAGTCGTCAGGATGCATCCTTCCTGCGTTGAGCCCCACCTTGTATACCGCTCCCCTGTATCCCACGCAGTCCTTGGTCGAGTAGCTCACGATCGTCGGAGACGCTCCCCACTTCTGCAGCATCGGCATCGAATGCGACACGGATTCGTCGCGGAACTGCTTGGGCGCGACTAGCAGCGCAACCTTCATGATGCATACATCACGCGGAGGAATTATAATCCTGACTATCCTCCTTGCGGATAGGTGGGCCGGAGAGCCTCTTCCTGGCGTGGTTGTATATCAGGAATGCGGCTGCCACCGCAGCCATCATTATGGCTATGTCAAGCAGCGACACGAAGGGCACCACATCGACGGTTCCGTTGCTCACGCTTACCGACTGCTTTATTCCCAGGTACTCGATGGTGCCTACAGCGGAGCCGTAGGGCACGTCGCTGAAAGATATCGTTCCGTCACTGTTCGACGTGCCGTTCACCTCGGTGCCGTTCGTGAACCTCAGGTCGTAATGCGCCTCAACAGGCCTTCCGAATATATCCTTGGTAACTATCATCACGTTGTATATCGGGAGCACTATTCTCTTGGTCCCGGAGGAGCTTATCGAAGTGGTCCTGTCCACGGTTATGCTGACCCCGTTGTACATCACGCTCCTTACCATGTAGCTCACGTTCCCGAACACGAACGAGGAGCTTGGGATCGTGCTGTTGCCCAGAACGAGGCTCTGCAGGGCTATCGGGTTCCCGTATGCATCCGTTCCAGAGAAGTTGACCAGGTACTGGCTCTTGTAATCAGCGTTTATGCCCAGCGGATTGTTTACCGCGAACTTTATGGCCGATGACGTATTGCCGTTGCTCCAAGAGTAGAAGGCCAGCCTCTCAGTCGGGCTCACGTTCACCATGGGCGTCTTCACGGACAGCGTTGCAATGGACCCGTTGGCGTACCACCCTGACCCTGAAACGTTGCCGTAGTCTGACGTCGCGCTGACAAGGAACTGCTGCTGCCACTGCGCAACCACGTTCGCCGGCGCGTTTATAACGAAGCTTCCGTCGACGCTGGGATTGCCGTTGCTCCATCTAAGGAAGGAGAACCTGCTCGAGCTGTTCGAGTAGACTATGCTTGAGCTGACGCTGTAGTTTACGACGGAAGAAGCCGCGTACCATCCGCTGCCGGCCGCTATGGCGTGGATAGACGAGACGTTGGCCAGGTACTGTGTCTGCCAGTTCGCCTGCTCGGTTACGTTGCTGTAAAGGGTTATCTGCGTCCGGTTGGAGCTGCCGCTGTACGCGCCTATCCCCTTCCCGCTCCATCCGCTGAACAGCACCCTTGTGTAGTTGTCTATGTAGAAGATTGAGGGTATGCTCAGCGTCACCGGGACCCCTGATTCGTAAAGCGTCGACCTGCTCAGGTTCCCGTACTTCGACATGAGGCTGAGCGTGTATCCCGTTGTCCAGAGGGTCTTGCCGTTGTCAGGCTGGGGCAGTCCGGAACCCACTGCAAAGTAGTTCACCCTGCTGTCAAGCTCCTTGAGCCCGTACGGGTTGGGCAGGGCTGTCGAGCTCCCCACTCCGTATCCTATGTAGGAATAGCCAAAGGGCATCAGCACCTTAGAGCCGTCCTTGTATATCGAGACATTCGCGAATATGACCGGATTCACCTGCTCCTGATTGTTTGTGGTGTTGGCGACCTCTCCGAAGGCTATGGAATCGTTCTGCCCCGAGGTTCCAGTGCCAAGGTCGACGCTGCCTACCACGTTGCCGTTGAGCATGAAGTACCACGTGGTTCCGTTCGAGTGGAAGTCATAAGTGTTGAACGTGCCGTTAATTCCCGCAGAGCCGTTCTCCCCGACCTCTCCGAGGAAACCGCCGTTGTATCCTGCGGGGAAGTACTCGTAGAACCATGTCGGCACCCCCTTCTTCAGCATCTTGTAGTCGCCGCAGCCGTTCAGGTTGCAGTGCAACGGGTATAGCGCCGTCTGGTTCTCAGTCAGGTAGCCCATCTGTATGAAAGCGCCGTTCGACAGGCTCTCCCCTATCCAGAAGGCCGAGGAGCCGCGGTCGAGCTGCGGCTGCGCAATTGTCTGTATGCTCGCGCTGACCCCGTTGTTGAAGCTTGACTGGTAGCCTCCCCTTATCCCGTACTGGAACCAGTATCCCGCGTTCGCAGCACCGCTAAGCACCGAAACGAGCGCAATAGCCAATAGGGCAGTCCTCAAGGCCATCCAAACAACTGGTCAATCTATCTTGACGGAGAGTGGTTTTATATATTTATGTCGTTGTTTATCTATAGCTATTCATAAGGGGGTAAAGATGTTCGAAATAAAGCTAGACAACGCCAAGTATTGGAGGGACTGCGTAGCATCGATAGTCAGCCTGGTAGACGAAGGGCTTTTCAACTTCACCAAGGAGGGGATAAGCCTCAAGGCGATGGATCCTTCGAGCATAAGCATGGTGTCGTTCTTCATGCCAGAGAAGGCCTTCTCCAAGTACTCGGTGGACAAGAGCGCAAACGTCGGCATCAACCTCGAGAACCTCTCGAAGATACTTTCAAGGACAAGGGAGAACGAGGCGCTTGTCATGAAGGACTCCGACAACAAGCTCTCGCTCGAGTTCATAAGCCCATCAAGCAGGAGGAGGTACAAGCTCCAGATGATAGATGTCAAGAAGAGCGTGGAGAAGGAGCCCAACGTCGATTTCGAGGCCCACGTCGAGATAAGCGGCGACCAGCTCAAGGAGATAATCAAGGACGCGGGGCTGATCTCCTCATACATCGCGTTCAAGGCAACCAAGGACCAGTTCGGCGTCAGCGCAAGGGGAGACTCTGGAGAACTGGAGGCGCTGCACGACAAGAACGGTGAGGTCATAAAGAAGATAGACGCGAGCAAGAGCGCAGACGCTGTCTTCAACCTCGAGTTCATGGACAACATGGTCAAGTCATGCCCGGTAGGCAACAGCGTCTTGATAGACCTGAAGTCTAACGAGCCGATGAAGATGACCTACAAGATAGGAGAAGCCGACATCGCCTACTTCCTTGCTCCTTACATGGAAGAGTGATCTAGCTCTTCGGCGCTGCGTATCCGCTCTGCCAGTTCGCATTCCAGTTTACGTTCGTCTGCGTTCCCTGGTTGTTGTTGCCTGAATAGTCGTTCGCGTTACCGTTCAGAGGCCACCATCCCATCAAGTGCTTGACATCGATTGGCGCGCCTCCAATTCCTTCCTGGTAAAGGGCAACTATCGAAGCGGTGTCAAGAGAGGCGTTGTATATCTGGACGTTTGACATGGTGCCATTGAAGACATTGTTCCATCCGCCTTTTGCTATATACTTAAGCGGCGTGTCATATGGGCCTGCGCAGTTCCTGTTAGCTATGTACTGTTTGTCTACGTATAACGTGATGTAGGTCCCGTTGTAGGTAACTACCACGTTATGCCATTTGTTATCGAACTGCCCTGTTTGAAAGGCGCAGTTAGAGCTCCCCACGCCTATTCCAACCCAGATCTGCGCCGTGAGAGAGGTGTCAGAGGTCGGTACCATTGACACCTGCAATGCGGCTTTGCTTGTGTTGGACTGTGCACCGCCAATCAGATTATAATAATGCGAGGTTATTGGCAGCCCAAACTCTGTCCACATCGATACCGTGAAGCTACCTGTCAGGTTCATACCCTTGCTCAAAGTCACATATGCGTTTTTAGGATTCAGGAAGACGCCAACGTACTTCGGAATCAAGTTTCCACACTGTCCAGCAAACGAAGTTTGGGCAACTGTTCTCACAACTTCGCACGAACCTGGAGCAGCTGTCGGGGTCAGGTTGCCTGCGTTGAATATGCCCAGAGAATAAAGCGATACCATGACTATCGCGATTGCGAGAATCGCCCAGCCGTAAGTCATGAGGTATTCCATCGCCGACTGGAGTTTTCCCTCTGCTATCATAAATTAAATAAGAGATGTACTTAATTATAATCGTTGCCCAGTAGTGGTTCTTGATGGAAATAGAAGACAGGATAAAGAAGGACATCGGCATCTTCTCGGATAACATAAAGAAGGTGGATAAGAGCAAGCTCAGTGCGAGGGAGGACGAAGTCGTAGAGCTTGCGAAGATGTACGCAAAGGATGCTGGCAGCTGGCTGGAGAAGAAGGACTACTACACATCATTCTCCAGCATCGCCTACGCGCACGGCCTCCTCGATGCGATCCTGAAGACAAAAGGATGAGCATGGACCAGATAAGGGAAGGCAAGGCGGCAATACGCGCAGGGGATAAGGTCTTCTTCAACCCCAAGATGAGAAAGCTGAGGGACATGTCGGTGCTGTTTGCCAAAGCGCTCGGCAACAAGAAGGCGAGGCTGCTCGACTGCACCGCAGCCACTGGCATCAGGGCGATAAGGTACGCGAAGGAAGCGGGGATAAGGGAGATAACTGCACTGGACATGAACAAGAGCGCTTACAACAGCATGCGCAAGAACATAGCGGCAAACAAGGTCAAGATCAAGATCCTCAACAAGAGCATACAGGAGTTCGCCAATACCACTGCAGAAAGGTTCGACATAATAGACCTTGACCCGTTCGGGACCCCGTCGCCGCACGTATTCGACATATTGAAGATAGCGAACAACAACGCGGTGCTCATGGTGACTGCTACTGATACTGCTGTCCTGTGCGGCGCCCATGAAGCAGCATGCATCAAGACATACGGCTCGAGGCCCATACACAACGAGCTCTGCAAGGAATCTGGCGTGCGCATACTACTGAACTTCATATCTAGGAATGCGGCGCTGTTCAACTTCGGAATAGAGCCGTTGCTGAGCGTCTCTGACATGCATTACATGCGCGTCTTCGTCAGGCTGCATGCTGGCGCCAAGGAGGCGTTGGCATCAGCAAAAGAGAACGGCTTTGCTACATTCTGCGGAAACTGCAGGAGCTTCTCATATTCGAAGGGCATAGCACCAAGACTAAATGAGAAGTGCGCATACTGTTCAAAGTCCACCGAGTTCTACGGCCCCATGTGGCTAGGCAACCTGCTGTCGAAGGAGTTCATAGCAGGCATGCTGAAACTGATGAAAAGCCCCTATGAAGGCCAGAAGGAGCTTGAGACGATATACAACGAACTCGACATTCCATTCTTCTATTCCATTCCGAGGATAACAAAGTCGCTCAACACCACCTCGGTATCTCCAGAGAAGGTAAGAACGGCGCTCATCAAAAGGAAGCTGTCCGCAACGCGCACGCAGTTCGACAAGGACGCTATCAAGATCAGCGGCTCGGTAGAGGATGTAATAAAGGCTGTGAAGGCTAGCTCCGTATGACCGTACAGCCCTTTAGCGCCATTACCGCATCCGCCTTGCGAAGATTCCCTATAACCGCAATGCGCCCCTTCCTCCCCTTGACGAACTCAACCGCAGCCTCGACCTTCGGCCTCATGCTGCCCTCCTCGAAGCTCTTCACATGCCTCCTGATCGCTTCGGCCTTGATGGCCGTTATGAGCTTCTGGTTCTTCCTACCGAAACCAAGGTATGCTCCGTCGACGTTCGTAAGCATGTAAAGCCTCTTTGCCCCCATCACCTCCGCAATCATGGCCGATGTCCTGTCCTTGTCTATGACCGCATCAACATACCTGAGCTCATCGTCTACGGCTATGCCCCCGCCTCCTCCGGCTATGACTATGTACCCCATATGCAGGAAGCGCCTTATGACATCTATGTCCACCACCTTCTCGGGTTTTGGCGACGGCACCACCCTCCTGTAGCCGTTTGCCAGTCTCTTTACTGCAAATCCCCTTTTTCTGAGGCTCATCGCCTCTTTCGCATCCACGAAGCTCCCAATGGGCTTTGTAGGCCTCCTGAATTCAGCGCTCTTCCTGTCCACCACGACCCTGGTAGGAACTATCACAGTCCTCGGGCTCCTGATGCGCATGCTCTCCGCAGCGTCCTGTATGCCCTCCTCTATGGCCATCCCTAGTGCAGTCTCGGTCTCCGCGGTCAGCGCCGCAAGGCTCCTCCCCTTGAACTTCATCGAGAGCTCACCTACCTGCGGCCCGTTGCCATGGGTTATTACAAGGCCTATGCCCTTCCTGTGAAGCTCCACTATCTGCCTGCATAGCCCTTCCGGCACCCTGTCGTCTGAAACAGCATTGCCCCCTATCGCCAGCAGGTAGTCCATCAGCGCATCGCACCTTGATTGTGTAAGAATATTACATTTAAGCCTAAAACGCGTCACCGCGCATGCGAAACCTATATATATGAGCCCTTATATATTACTTATCGGGGAGGGTGGGGTAGTTCCCATCTGTAAGAGGGGATAGTGCATGGATGTAGAGTGCATGGATTTTGAGGAGAGAAGGGGGTTTGCAAGGAAGGTGTCCCAGTCCGACGGGCTGGAGCACTGCGTGGACGAGACTGAAGCCAAGGACCTGATCTATCTCATAGAGAACAGCTGCGTGTCATGCGACAGGTCCATGAAGGACGGCGAGGTAAAGATAGTGCCTCCAAGGTATGTCCAGGACAGGGACAGCTACGTCCGCTCAGGAGTGGTCAGCAAGAGGGTAATGTGCGTGGCCTGCTACAACGGCATAAGGTCTAAGACGCCCATGTCTGTGTACAAGAGGCCGTCATCGGACAGGGCAAGGCTCGTAAGCTCGCTGCTGAAGGGCATGCTCTCAAGGAGATAAGGCATAGCGCACAGTTCGTTCTAGATAAGCAGATATCATGCTAGCGTACGCTATGCATTGTTTTTTCTGCAACAAAAAGAATGGCTATCTCTTCCTAGGCTTAGATCCTACGACTATCATGTGGAAGTCGTTGTCATAGCCGAGCGCAGACTTGAATGCATCTGCATCCAGTGTCACGGTGCTGTCCGAATAGGGATCGTTTATGTAGAACGCATCCTTGTCGTATCCCTTGACTACGACCCAGTGCGGTGAAGACTCCAGATAAGGATTTATCGCGTTCGCGTCTATGAGCACTATCGGTATCTGGTTCCCCGACAGGGTCTTCCTTACCGAGTTTATCGAGGCGTTGCCGTAGTCCTCCCCTATCTCCATGTCCTGAGACTTCTGCCTTATCTCGTTGAAAGATGCGGTGAGCGTGTCCAGGTTGACGTTCTCGTAAACGGCGAGCTTCCTGTCGTAGCCCTCGTCCTTGGTGTTGCTTACTATGTTGGCCTTTGCCCCTCTCTTCGCAAGCGCGTATGCGAGCCCGTACTTCGAGCCGTGCCACACGCTTCCGTTGACAGCTTCCTGCCATATGTCGTACTCCTGCTCCTTCTTCAGCCTGAAATTAGGATTTAGATACTTGAGAACCATCATCGCGCAAGCCGCAGAGCTCGTGAACTCCTCTGTCTGCGGATAGTGAGGAACCTCAAAAAGGACCTTCTCGCGCACCTTGCCCGCCCTCTTCGGCCTGCTTGCGGCCCTGCCTCTCTTCGGTTTTGACTTCCTCTTCACGCGTTCGCCTTTTTTTGTCTTTGTAAGGATGATATGCAGGGAGAGAGATTTGTTCAAAGTTTTTGAACTCCCGTAGGCCTAAGCCAACAGATCTTGAGTCTGCCGCGTTTGACCAGGCTCCGCCATCCCTGCATAGCATACTACTTATCAAACATTATTTATAATCCTTCAGATAACTATTATTCTCTGTAATTTATCTCATATATATAGCTTCCGTATCTGAAAAACGGCCTTAAAGAGATGTCTAAATGGAACTGGAAAAAATTGACAAGAACAGGTTCAGGATACCGAAGGGATCGATGCAGGGCATGAACACCGACGTCATCGCCTATTCCTCAGACACGCTCATAGAGAAGGTCAAGAAGGACAGAACATTGCAGCAGGCCGCGAACGCAGCGACGCTTCCGAGCCTAGTCGGCAATGTGCTTGTGATGCCCGACGGGCATGAGGGATACGGATTCCCTATAGGCGGGGTCATGGCGTTCGACGCCAGCGAGGGCATCGTCTCCCCAGGGGCAGTGGGGTTCGACATAAACTGCGGCGTCAGGCTCGTCAAAACGAATCTCGAGGAGAAGGACATAAGGCCGAGGCTCAACAGGCTCGCAGACGCGCTTTTCCACAACGTGCCTTCGGGTGTCGGGAGCAAGCTCAACATAGGCCTGACGCAGAAGGACCTTGAGAAGGTGGCGCACGAAGGCGTCGAGTACATAATAGGGAAGGGATACGGCAACGAGTCGGATCTCATGAACATAGAGGAGAACGGCTGCATGCACGGCGCAGAGATATCCAAGGTCAGCGACGACGCGAAGTCGAGAGGGCTGCACGAGCTGGGCACGCTCGGCGCAGGCAACCACTTCCTCGAGGTGCAGAAGGTCGAAAAGATATTCGATGGAAGGATAGCGAAGAGGTTCGGCCTTAGGGAAAACCAGATAGTGATAATGGTTCATACCGGATCCAGGGGCTTCGGGCACCAGATATGCAGCGACTACCTGAGGACCCTGGCGGAATACCAGAGGAAGAACGAGATAAAGCTTGTGGATCCGGAGCTCAGCTACGCGCACATCGGCAGCAAGGAGGCCCTGGACTACCTATGCGCCATGAAATCCGCCGTCAACTACGCGTTCACCAACAGGCAGATAATAACCGACTCGATAAGGAAGAGCTTCGCTAGCACATTTGAGCAGAGCAGCGATGCGCTGGAGATGGAGATACTGTACGACCTGTCGCACAACATAGTGAAGGCAGAGGAGCATGTCGTCGATGGTAAGAGGAGGAAGCTGCTCGTGCACAGGAAGGGCGCTACAAGGGCGTTCGCAAAGGGAAGGCAGGAGATACCTGAGAAGTACAGGGATACAGGCCAACCCGTGCTGATTCCAGGAAGCATGGGCACCTCGAGCTACGTGCTCTGCGGAGCAGAAGGGTCCATGCAGCAGACATTCGGTTCCTCGTGCCATGGGGCTGGAAGGGTCATGTCAAGGCACCAGGCGATAAGGGAGATACCTGCATCAAGGACATTCGAGTCCCTGAAGAAGAAGAACATAGAGATAAGGATAAAGACCAGGAAGCTGGTGAGCGAAGAAGCAGAATGGTCGTACAAGGACGTTGACGAGGTCGTCAAGGTCGTCGAGGATTCGGGAATATCGACAATCGTTTCAAGGAACGTTCCTATTGCTGTAATAAAAGGGTAGGGTCGTTGAGCTCGTTTATCGCCTCTACCAGTCCCACGTGCGCGAAGAGCTGCGGTATGTTTCCCCTCGGCTGCCTGGATTTCATGTCTATGTGCTCCGCTATGAGGCCGTTGTCGTTCGCATAGCTGAGCAGCTTGCCTATTATCGCCTCCGCCTTCTTTGCGTCGCCCAGCCTTATGTAGTTCCTTGCCAGCCATGCTGACAGTAGCGTGAACGGATGCTCCACCTTCCCCATGAAGTCGGATCCGTACCTTATCAGCAGTCCGTCATCGACAGCGAGCGTCTTCTCTATCATCTGCAGGGTGCCGGCGAACATCGGGTCCTTGACGTCTATGAACCCATAGAGGGGCAGGGTCAGCAACGAAGAGTCGACATCCTCTGACCCGTAGAACTTTGTGAAGCTGTTCAGCTTCTGCGAGAACCCTTCCTTCATCACCTCTGCACGTATCTCGACAGCCGTTGATGCCCAGTCCTCCAGGTTCTTGCTCTCCCCTATCTTCCTCCCTATCTTCACTGCCCTATCCAGCGCGACCCACTCCATTACCTTTGTATGGACGTAATGCTGCGTTACCTCCCTTTCCTCCCACAGGCTTATGCTCTTCATCTTCCAGGATTCTTTTGTCCATCTTGCAATGGCCTCGACAGCCCACCAGTTCTCCTTCGCATACTGTATGTCCCCGGACTTCTCTATGTACGCGTAAAGGCCGCTCATGAACGCTCCTTCAACGTCGTTCTGCATATGCGTGAACGCCTCGTTGCCTATCCTGACAGGCCTCGAATTCTGGTGGCCCTTGAGCCAGTGCAGCACCTCCTCCGGCTGCGGCGACGTGCCGTCTATCGAATAGAACGGGTGGTCGAAGCTCTTGAGCGAGGGGTCTATGACGCTGACAAGGAAGTTGAGAACCCTTCTCGACTTTGAGAGCATCATGACGTTTGCCAGCATCTCTGCGGCGTACGCTGCGTCTCTTACCCAGACGTACCTGTAGTCCCAGTTCCTGTTCTTGCCTACTATCTCTGGCAACGACGCGCTGGCAGCCGCTATCATGCTGCCTGAAGGTATGTACATTAGGCCCAGCACTATCGCAAGGGACCTGTAGTAAGCGTCCCTGAACTTCTCAACCTGTCTGGCCGATGCAAGCTGCTCGTCCCAGTACTTCTGCGTTGCTTCAAGCGTCTCGTACGGATCCGGATATACGGCCCCGGCCCTGCTGAAGAGCCCGTACTTGAGGTCCTTCGAATAGAGCGCGAATACGTATCCCTCCCCGGGATTCACCCTGAAGACCCCGTCGTCTATGGTTGAATAGTCTCCCTTGATGCTGACCTCGAGCCCCTCCCTCGAGCTCCCGTTCTTGAACGTGACTCCCTTGTCGCTGGTCTCTATTCCCGGATTCGTCATCCCGTACTGGAAAACCGGCTTTATCTCCACTATGAAAGGGATCTCTGACTTGAACGTCCTTATCACGGCGCATACCCCCAGCGGCAGAAAGTCCACCACCTCCATCCTGCCCTTGTCGGTCTCGAAGAGGTTCCTCAGCATCATGCTGTTGCCCAGGTACTGCGAGGAGAGCCTGAAATCTCCCTCTGGCCTCATCGAGAAGTAGCCTCCCTTCGCCTTGTCAAGTATGGCCGAGAATATCGACGGGGAGTCGAACCTAGGGCAAGGGAACCAGTCTATCGATCCGTCAAGCTCCAGCGCGGATGTCATCCCGTTCGAGAGGAATGCACGCCTCCTCTCGTCAGACTCTGCCAAGGCGACACCTAGAGCCCTGAGGCCGTCTCGGCCCCATAGATCCTCCTGAGCAGCTCCCTGCCCTCAGGCATCGCCGCGCTCCTGAGCAGTATCCCAAGCATTCCCTTAGACTCGCGGAATCTCTTCATGCGCGCCAGGTCAAGCGCAACGTAGTATGCGGAATTCGGTGACAGGCCTTTCGCAAGCGCTGCCAGATATCCCTTGGAATCCCTAGTCTTGCACTCTACCGAGTACTTGGTGTTGGCGTAAAGCCTCATCCTTTCATTGCCAGTTCCATTCAGTCTGTCGAGCGCCGCCTTGGCCCCGACATGCATGCCCAGCTTCATGTTGGCCAGGAACGACAGGTAAAGCAGTTCTGGATCATCAGCCTTAGTGCCCATTATCTTCAGCGACCTGTACAGCATCTCCTTCGACCTTGACAGCAGTTGCATGGAATTGTTCTTGTTGAGGCTGGGCTCGTTGTTCCTCTTCGCAGCGTTGCCCTCCATGAACCCCTTGGCGCTGTAGTCGACATGCGAGTATACCGCATCAGAGAGTGCCCTGTACATCACCCCCAGGCCGTACAGAAGATATGGGTCGTCCCCAGCCTTGATCTGCTCAGCCAGGGCCACGGCCCCCTCCCAGTCGCCGTTCTTCATGAGCCCGTGCAGGCTGTCGAGCAGCGTGTCCATCTCCGGGTGCAACGCCTTGACATCCAGCTTGGCCATGCTTACATACGCCTCGCAGAAGCCGCACATAGTGTCTATCTCGCCAGCTATTATGTAAGGCATGTAGCCGCAGCACCTGCATCCGAACCCGGATTCCTTGTATCTTGCGTTCGAGAAGCTCTTCAACAGGTCCATACCAAACATACCTTGCCCTAAGATTTCTTAAGCACTACGAAGAGGTGCTTCTTGTCGTACCTGTCTATGTCAACCGACTGCACCACCGAGAAGCTCCCAGACGTCCTTTCCAGGAACTCGTCGAATACCTCCCTGGGCCTCTTCGAGACGTCTATGCTCTGCGACTTTATCGCTATGTACGCGAACCCGTTCTTCTTAAGGAGCGCGCCGTTCCTTATCAGTATGTCGGCCTGGTCCGGAGCCGCAACATCCTCGTATATCGCGTCCACCTTCTTCACGTCATCTGCGTACTCATCGACGTTCCTGGCATCGCCGAATATGGGCAGCATGTTCCTCCTAGACTCGCACACCTTCAGCAGGTCGCGCATGCTCCTCTCAGATATCTCGACGCAGTACACGATCCCCTTCTCTCCGACTATGTCGCTCACGTGGCTGCTTGTGGTGCCCGTCGAAGCGCCAAGGTAGAGCACCGAATCCCCCTCCTTCATCGCCATGCTCTTAAGCCCCATCATTATCGCAGCAGCAAGCTTGCTCCTGTAGGGGTTCCACATCCTGTACTCCCTGCCGCCAACCTCGACCAGCTCCTCCCCGTATACCTTCTTGCCTTTGGCAAGGTTCACAGTCGCAAGCTTCCCGTCTATGCTGAAAACGCCGTCAAAAAGTCTCTTTGCAGTCATTATAACATCTGAAAAAGCGCATATCTTTATATTCTTCAAAAATAAAGCTCTTACGGTGGACATGGCGGACCAGTCAATAAGCGGCAAATCCCTCCTCGAGCTCATGGAGATGGAGAGGAGGTCGCCTAGCATCAGCGACCTGATCGGGAATGCCGCGCTCAAGCTCAAGGAGCTGTCGAAGGCAGACAGCGTCTCGGTGAAGGACATGGCATCAGAGGGCTCCAGGATGAGCCAGTTCGAGGAGTTCGCTGTCAACACAGGCAAGCCTTACATAGACAACAGGCTCAGCAGCTTCTCCGCCTTCCCTGACCTCATCGGGTACTACAACCAGGGGTTCAAGAGCTGCATGGTCATACCGATAACCAGCGACAGCAGGCCCTTCGGCCTCGTGACCCTGCTTTCCAGGAGCGAGAACCTTTTCGACGACCAGCTGTCGGGCATGCTGGGCATAATAGCGAGGCTGGCAAGCGCCCAGGCATCTGTGAAGTTCGAGCGCGAGAAGAGCCTGAACGTGGCGAAGTACTTCGACGCCGCATTCAGCAACAGGTTCCCCCAGTTCCTGGCTGACAGGAAGGGCAGGCTGGTCAAGGCAAACAAGGCAGCGCTGAACCTGATAGACAAGACTGCGAACGAGCTTGGCGGAAGCTCCATATCCGATTTCTTCGCAGTGGGCGAGAGCGACATGGCCAAGCTGAACAGCGGCATGCAGGTCGAGGCAAGGCGCACCAACGACCTGGCGAAGAGCTTCACCGTGTCATCGAGCATAGTCAACGAGAAGCTGATGCACCTGATGCTGGAGGACAGCACCAAGGCCGACATGGTCAACGACATAAGCGCAATGCTCAACAGCAGCAGCGACGCATTCCTGATGCTCGACAAGTCGACAAGGGTGTCCTGGGCCAGCCAGAACGTGGACAAGGTCTTCGGCATCAACAGCATGGCGATAGTAGGCAGGAAGATGAGCGAGATAGTCGCTGATGGGGCGGACATAGCGGCGAAGATAAGCGGCATCGGGAACAGCATCTACTCTGCCGACATAAGGATGGACATCGGGAACGGGAACTATGCGGATGCAACGCTGCAGATATACAGGAACGCGAGCGGCTACTCCTGCGTTCTCTCCAAGGACTACAGGAAATACGTGGAGCAGGCTAACAGGAGCGTCAGCGACATAATAGGGCTCTCGAGCGACGCGATAATCGTGACCGATGACTCAGGATACATAACCAGCACGAACAGGAACGCCGACAAGCTCCTCAGGAACGCGAACAACGAGCTGAAGGGCACAAACATCGCCTCGCTTGGGGCCGACATCGAGGACCAGGAGAAGATGGCGAACTCGATCATGCTCGCGAAGAAGAGCAGCTCCCTCACCGACATATTCGTCAACGTGAGGCAGATAGGCTCGGACATGAAGGTACCTGTCAGCCAGAGCATAAAGGCTCTCGCCGACGATTCTGGAAGGACGTCGGGCTTCATCTTCATAAGCAAGGACCTGTCCCCGAAGATGCTCATAGAGGAGCTGAAGGAGAACGTCGAGAGCATAAGCAAGGAGGCCGAGAAGTACAAGGAGGAGAGCGACCTCAAGACGCAGTTCATATACAACATATCGCACGACCTCAAGACCCCCATAACAAACATCAAGGGATTCTCTATACTGCTGCTCAACGGCGAGTTCGGCCAGCTCAACGACGACCAGAAATCGTACACGAAGCTCATCATAGACGAGCTGGACAGGCTGATGAGGCTGATACAGCAGATGCTCGACGTGGCGAAGCTCTCGTCGGGCAAGGTGAAGCTCGACCTGCAGCAGGTGAACTTCAACGAGCTGAGCGAGAACCCGAGCATAAAGGCTCTCGCCGAGATGTGCGAGAAATCAGGAATAGAGTTCTCCTGGGTCAACGACTACAACGTTCCCGAGATAACCGCGGACCCCAACAGGCTCATACAGGTGTTCGTCAACCTGATAGGCAACGCGCTTAAGTTCACCGAGAAGGGATACATAAGAGTCCATGTCAGCAGGAAGGGCAAGAACGTGAGGGTTGAGGTGCAGGACTCGGGCATAGGCATAAGCAAGGAGGACAAGCAGAAGGTGTTCAAGAAGTTCTACCAGCTCCAGAGGAAGGGGATGACTATGCAGGAGAAGTCCGGAACTGGGCTGGGACTGTCGATAGTCAAGGGCATAGTAAAGCTGCATTATGGCTCTGTGGGCCTAAAGTCGGAAGTTGGGAAGGGAAGCACCTTCTACTTCACGCTGCCTGTGTCAAGGAGGGCCAAGGAAGAGGCAAGGAAAAGGCAGTGACGCATGGCGTAGTTACGGTATATATGAAGCGCAGTTGTCGCCGATCGCCACTGCCGCCTGGTACTTCTGGTTCAGCGTGCTGTATGTTTCCGAGCTGAAGAAGCCGCCGAACTTCTCAGATATGAGCGTGTTAGAGGCAGAATCCACCTTGAGGGTGAGCACGTTGGAATTCCCTATGGGCGTATTTAGTATGTATGTCACGTTGTAGACCGAGCCGCTTACCTTCGCAGCCGAGCTCTTCACGTCGGTAGGCGTGAACTGGCTCGCGTTGTAGTAGTCGTTGGGCGGGCTGTAGCTCTTGCCCGCGTTTGCCATGTCTATGTTGTATGTGTTCTGCGTGCACTGCTTGCCGTTGTTGTAAAGCACCTTGTAGTTGTTCATGAGGGTGCCGTATGTCGTCAGGTTCGCGTCTACGAGCGCCTGAGAGCTGGTTCCCGATGTGGACACGGTGGTCGTAGGCGCTGTCGTGGTGCCCTGCCCTATAGTCGTAGTGGCCGCTATCGTTGTTGTCACTGTCGTGGCGCTGCTGCCCTGCGATGAGTTGGCTAGGTACGTCACGCTGCCGCTTACCCTGGCATTGAAGTCCTTCGGTATGTGGACTATCTCAACCGTTGCCGAGTTGTTTGAGGAGGAATGCAGCTTTACCTCTATGTTGGCCGTTCCCAGCCCCTCGGTGCTGACGTTGACCGCGCTTCCTGGTATGAGCGTGAAGACGCTTATCTTGTTTATCAGTATGGGCTCCTTGCCCACGTAGAATGTCGCAGATCCAGGGCTGGCCGCCGCAAGGTATATTGAGTATACGGAATCGTTGCCAGGAAGCATGAAGTTGACGCTGTTCGAGCTGAACAGGCTGAAGTTGGAGCTTGTCCTTACCGTCTGTATGCCGCTGCCTGCTATGAAGAAGTAGGCAAGAGCTATCACAACCACTAACGCAACCACTATGACCGGCCATCCGATCCTGGGTTTGTGCTGGTGGTGCATAGGTTGCTGTGCCGCCTTGAGCATCTCTTCACTAACGCTATCTATATCCAATAACTTTTATTAAGCAATGCTAATGCCATGGCCGCTAGCAAAGGAATATTATATTTTCCAGACCCATTGTATACTGGCGATCGAATGGAGGGCACTGAGAACATAAAATCCGACATCATAGCGGTAATCAACGACAAGCAGCAGGTCACGTACAACGAGCTCAGGTCCCTAGCTTCATCAAGCGATGTTAGCGAGGAGACGCTCAAGAAGGGCCTCAAGGAGCTGGAGGAGGCAAGCGCCATAGCGTCCAGGAGCAGCGGCGGGATACTGACATATTACATGCTCCAGAACGAGCAGCTCCTCAGGAGGATAATGGTAGTCGAAGATGACCGGAACATAAGCAAGCTCATGACGCTGTCTGTCGGGAAGGGCTTCGACATAACCCAGGTGTACGACGGCAAGGAGGCATTGCAGAAGATAAAGTTCGAGAAGCCCGACCTTGTCATACTCGACCTGATGCTCCCGGGAATGGACGGCCTGGAGATATGCCAGACGATAAAGAAGACCCAGAACCTGAAGGACATAATAGTCATAATAGTGAGCGCGATGGACGCCACGACAAGCAGGTTCAAGGGCATCAAGAACGGCGCCGACTACTACATCAAGAAGCCGTTCGACCCCACGGAGCTGCGCAGCCTGGTTACCATATTCCTGAAGAAGAAGGGCAAGAAGTTCGACCCGCTGATAGACCTGCCGAACGAGGACAAGATATCCGACGCTGTGGAGAAGGCGGTGCAGCAGACGAACAACGCCTACGAGCTGGGAAGGCTGCGCGTGGAAGGGCTGGCGGAGTTCGCCAGCAAGTTCGGCAACGATTCAGGAATGACGATACTCAGGCTCGTCTCGCAGCTTCTCCAGGACAAGGTCAGGGAGTCGAAGGACACGTTCGTCGGCTTCCTGAACGGCGACGACTTCGTCATAGCGGGGAACAGGCAGTGGATAGACAAGATGTCGGCTGACATAAAGACCGAGTTCAATGCAGTCGCGCCTTTCATATACCAGAGCGAGGGCTACAAGCCGATAGAGCTTGGCATAGAGGACATATACGGCGCCGGGGAGCCGAAGCTCGATCTGCAGTACAACGCCATAGAGAAGGGGCCGCTGATAGAGAGAAGGACAGAGATACTCAAGAACAAGGACGATATAGGCTCGTACACGTACGAGGAGCTCAGGCACATGCTGGGCGGAGACGACCTTGACATAACGATAACAAGGGGGCAGAACGGGATAAGGCTGAACGTCGGCAAAGGGTCTAAGAAGGAGGAGAAGGAGGACTGAAGGCAGCAGTCATCGGCCACGCTTGCCCGGTTTCTTCGCTTTCTTCTTGCCGGAGCGCCTTGTGCCCGTACCCTCATCTTCTGCCGCCATGCCCAGAAGTTCCGACACATGCGCGTCCTCTTCGGGCCTGTCGCCAGTGCTGCTCGAAAGGGCCTCGTTTACGATGATACCCTTCTCCAAAAGCTTATATATTTCCTGCGACCTATTGAATGCTTGTAGCTTCTTCGAGCTCTTGCTCTTCCCGCTTTTCTTAGAAGCCATAAATCTCACACAATAGATTGCCCCGCATAATTTAAATGTTTTGTCCAGTGGTCAGGTAACATGATAACAAACTACACCAAGCCGTTCACAAAGGAGGAGAGCCTGAGCCACCTCAACATATTCATAAGAGAATGGTTCGAGAAGAAGTACAAGGAGCTTACGCCGCCGCAGAAGTACTCGCTGAAGCTGATCAGCGAGCAGCGCAACCTTCTGATAACGGCCCCGACTGGCTCAGGCAAGACCTTCTCCGCCTTCATAACCATAATGAGCGAGCTCATGGACCTGTCACTGAAAGGAAGGCTAGAGGAGAAGGTGTACTGCATATACGTCTCGCCGCTCAGGGCGCTGAACAACGACATATACAAGAACCTCTCGGTGCCCCTTCAGGAGATCTACTCGCAGATGACGCTTGACATATCCAAGGTGAGAGTGGCTACGAGGACTGGCGACACCACAACCAAAGAGAGGCAGCAGATGCTTGCCCATCCTCCTCACATACTGGTGACGACCCCGGAGAGCCTTGCGATACTGATCAACTCGCAGAGGTTCTCTGAGCACTTCAGGGGGCTCAGGTACCTCATAATAGACGAGCTCCACGAGCTCGCAAACAACAAGCGCGGAGTGCACCTATCGATGTCCATAGAGAGGCTTGCTGAGATGATAGGCCACGACTTCGTCAGGATAGGCCTCGGCGCAACTCTCTCCCCTTTGGAAGATGCCGCAAGGTTTCTTGTTGGGTACAAGGACAACGGCGAGGAGCGGGACTGCTACATAGTGGACGCGACATGGGACAAGAAGATGGAGTTCATGGCCATGAGCCCGGTCAGCGACATAGTCAATGCCACTGACGGCGTCATAGAAGGGAGCATATACAAGATGCTCAACTCGATAATCAAGAAGAACAAGACTACGCTGATATTCACCAACACAAGGAGCGGCACCGAGAGGGTGGTATACAACCTCATGAAGAGCTACAAGTATAATGAGGAGTCAATAGCGGCGCACCACGGCTCCCTGTCAAGGGACATGAGGCTGGGGGTAGAGGAGATGCTCAAGAAGGGGGAGCTCAAGTGCGTGGTGTCATCGACCAGCCTCGAGCTCGGCATAGACATAGGGTACATAGACAACGTGATCCAGCTGGGAAGCCCGAAGAGCGTGGCAAGAGCGGTCCAGAGGTTCGGCAGGTCGGGTCACGGCTTCATGGACATAGCAAGGGGAGAGACGATAGTCACCAACAGGGATGACCTCGTCGAATGCTCAGTAATGCTGGATGCCGCTAAGAAGAGGCATCTGGACAGGTTCCAGACACCAAAGAACGCGCTGGACATACTATCGCAGCACATAGTCGGGATGTCGCAGAACAAGAAATGGAAGCTTGACGAGGCCTACAATGTCATAAGGAGGTCCTACCCCTACCACACCCTTCCAAGGGGGGACTTCATGGCCCTGATAAACTACCTCTCAGGCAAGTACGTGGGCCTTGAAAGCAGGAGGGTCTACGGCAAGATATGGTACGACGAAAATGAGGGGACGTTCGGCAGGAGGGGCAAGCTGACGAAGCTGATATACTTCCTCAACTTGGGCGCGATACCTGACGATGTCGCCATCGACGTCTTCACTACGGAGAACAAGTGGATAGGCAACATAGAGGAGGAGTTCATGATGAGGCTCAAGCCTGGAGACGTGTTCGTCCTCGGCGGCCACAGGTACAAGTTCGAGTACTCAAGGGTGATGAGGTGCATAGTCAGCGACGCATCCGGCGAGATACCTACCATACCTCCATGGTACTCGGAGCAGCTGCCGCTCACGTACGAGCTTGCGATAGAGATAGGCAGGTTCAGGGAGCAGCTCGCGAAGGAGCTTGCCGAGTACACGAAGAGCAGGAAGCTGATGAGCCTGATATCGGGGAAGCCGAAGAAGGAGATAGACGACATAAAGATACTAAAGGACATGCCGATAGACGACAATGCGAGGAACTCCATATTCAGGTACTTCATGGAGCAGCTGCTGTACGCGAAGGCAATACCCAATGACCACCACATGCTCATAGAGAAGACCAAGGACAAGGAGCAGGACAGGAACTACGTAATATTCCACAGCCTCTACGGAAGAAGGGTCAACGACGCGCTCTCAAGGATATTAGCGATATACCTTGGCGACAGGTACGAGACAGAGATAGGCATCAACATAGTCGACAACGGCTTCGTGATAATAACCGAGTCTGGTATAGACATCAAGAAGCGCGACATAGACATCTTCCTCAAGGAGATGTCCACTGTCAACATACGCGAGATGCTCAAGGAGAACATAAAGAGGACGGAGATGATGAAGAGGCGGTTCAGGTACTGCGCCGCGAGGGGCTTCATGGTCCTCAGGAACTACAAGGGCAGGAAGATAAGCGTCAGGAGGCAGCAGATTAACGCTCAACTGGTCTTCAAGGCAGCCGAGGAGATAGATCCCGACTTCCCGATAATAAAGGAGACATACAGGGAGATATTCGACGACGTGATGGACCTGCCTAAGGCCGAGGACATACTCAGACGGATGTCGAAGGAGGAGATAACATACCAGCTGATAGAGACTACGGTGCCTTCGCCATTCTCGCACAACATGATAACCTTCGGGGAAGCCGACATAGTCATGATGAAGGACAGGAGGAAGCACATAAGAGAGTTGCACAAGCAGGTAATGTCTAAGATAAAGAAGATGTTCTGATGAAGATAGCAGAGGGAGTCGAGGCCCTTGAAGGCTTGCCTGTCCTTTACATAAAGAAGCTCAACGCGATAGTCTGCTCGGACCTTCATCTGGGATACGAAGGTGTAATGGCAGACAGAGGGACGTTCCTGCCGAAGGTCAATCTCAGGAACATAAAGAAGACGATAAAGAAGGCCATAGAGATGACAAAGGCCGACAGGATAATCATAGACGGGGACATAAAGAACGAGTTCTCCGATGTCCACGTCGAGGAGTTCAACGAGTTCTACGAGTTCACCAAGTTCCTGAGGGAAGAACTGAAGCTGAAATACATAGACCTGGTCAAGGGCAACCATGACAACTTCATAGACAGGTACGAGAAATCATCAAGCATCAAGCTATACAGGCAGGAGGCGCTGATGGATGGGTTCCTGTTCTTCCACGGTGAGGAATTGCCAAAGGACAAGGACGCGAAGTTCCTGGTGATGGGGCATCTCCATCCTGCAATAGGGATCTACAACAAGCTTGGCATAAAGGAGAAGCTCAAGTGCTTCCTATACGGCAAGACAAGGGATAAAAGGGAGATAATCATACTGCCCGCAATGAACTACTTCGCAGAGGGCATAGACGTCGCTGTTGGGCATTTGGGGGAGAACTCGCCTGTATTCAAGAAGATGCTTGATGTGGGGCCGATGGAAGCTATATGCATAGGCGAAGGGGAGCTCCTTGACTTCGGCAAGGTAAGCGAGATAGCAGCGATAGGCAGGCGCTGAGTCTTATTATTTATAGCTGTTATGCGGATAGCTATCCGTAGTCCCGTCGTATAGTGGCCAAGTACAAGGGGCTTTGGACCCCTGAACACCAGTTCGAATCTGGTCGGGACTATGAGCTACTCTGTCTGTTGGCGATGTCATTTAGCCAACTTGACGCCAGGATCATCGCTGTAGAAGATAAATCTCCATCCGCTAAGGAAAGAACCGGCCAACCCAGCAGCAAGCAATCCAAGCCCAACGTTTCCTTGAGTCGTGAAGTGCTCTACATGCATTGCAGCTTGGCCTCCATAAACAGCAACGTCCTTCACCATCACGCCCTCAGCAGCATTGACAACTCCGGCTACTGCAATCGACGCGCCGATCGCCACTCCCGCCAATGGCCTTGCCAGAAAAGAGTCCGCAATCCTATAGACCGGCGTTTTAATGAACTCCACAGCTCTCCCTTTCATGGTGGCATCAAATGCGGATATGCTCCCCTCAACAGCATGATACTGCTCAGGGTGTCTCCTGATATCGCCCGCCAAAGGTCGTAATAGAGGTTTAATCACATAGTTATCGTATTCCCTCTCATCCTTGAACTCTCGAGGCAGTAGCATCCGAGAAATTGCCCTCTTCCTTCGTTCAAACTCTTCATAAAACGGCTTTATTCTAGCACTTGTTATCCTTACTGGGTCAATCACGGACGTGCCACCAGATAGCACCAGAGCGCCATCCTCCAGTCTCACGTCTGCATAGCGAAGCCTTAAGGCCTTGGCCAAAGTGTCTACAATCTGCCTATCCATTTCACCGAAGTTCCCTCTAAGGGGAACCGCCTTCGTATTGCCTTTCATAAGTACCAAAACAAATAGCCAGTTTTTCATATATTAAAGAGCATCTTCGATAAGTTGATTGACGAATTTACCATAATCCGTCGGAACCTCCACTTATCGGATGGTTTTGTTGCTATTCGATTTCGACTGTCAATGTAATCATTTTAGTTACAAAATAACAAAGGAATCTCAAATATTTGCACAAAAAACAGGGTATATAAATATAGGCTGAGTAATATATTTGGAACGGTGTGCAAGGTCTATTTATCCCAACCCATCCCAACCCTTGCATTTCCTTCCAATTAATACTCAATCAGCCTGGCCCAGTTCTATCTCCTCGTACTCCCTCCATTGGTAATACGGGGGCGTCTGCGCCTGCCTTACCAGCGAGAGCTTCCTGGCCCTGAATCCCACATCCTTTATCCTCAGCCTTTCAAGCTCTCTGTCGACCAGCTGTGTCTTGTAGTAGTCCCTTGAATATGCCATGGATATGTGCGGTATGAACGCCATGCTGTGGATGGGCATCCTGCTACCAAGGACCGCTTTCGATGCTTTGATCACCTCACCGAACAGCTCCCTGATAGGTGGCTCCGGCCTTACCTGTATCTCAGGGCTTCCGGACCAGCTCCACCACGGCCCAACTGTGAGCCTGGGCATCCTCATCCTCCTGCAAGGTCCTTGCAGCCTGTCGGCTATCCTGCTTGCTTCCTCGTTAGTTATCTCCTCCACATTTCCAAGCGAAAGTATGGTCATGTGAAGCCATTTCCTTGGTATTGGCGCGAAGATGACCTTCCTGTCCAGATGCCTCTGGTAGGAAGCTATCATGTCCCTTACCTTGTCATCAGGAAAGACGCTGAAGGTCCACCTGATCTCGCCTTTCTTCCAGACATGCGTGGTGAAATGGTTCTGTATCATGGCCTCGCTTAATCATAGGCCCTGCATAGGAATAAATACTGCGCCTCCGTCTAGCATACTGTTGATGATGAGATGAGGTATTTCTGACCAGTGATGAGAAAGAGAGTCTCTGAAACTAATATGATCTTGCGAAGTTCGCCAGCGAATCAGCCTTCTCACCGCATACCACGCATTTCTTATCCTCTTTCTTCTGGTGGTACGGTATATTGGTTATCTTCGCACCTATCTCGTCCTTTACCTTGTCCTCGCACTTCCTTGAGCCGCACCACGGCGCGCCGACTATCCCTCCCTTCTCCTTGAGAATCCTCTTCAGCTCTTCGTAGCTGCCAGCATGGTGCGTGTTGTCCTTTAGGAACTTCTCGGCCTTAGCAAGCATTCTTGCGTGCATCGCATCGAGCTCTGCTGCCAGCGTCTTTGCGATATCCTCTACCTTGACCTCCTTCTTCTCTCCGGTGTCCCTCAGCGCCAGCACCGCCATATCCTTCGCCATGTCCCTTTCGCCAATCTCAATCCTTATGGGTACTCCCTTCATCTCCCACTCGTTGAACTTGAATCCAGGGCTGTATCCGTCCCTATGGTCCATTCTTGCCCTGAACTCCTTCCTTATCCTCTTGAATACTGATTCAGCATACTCATTGACCTTGCCTTGGTTGTCCTTCTTGTATATCGGCACGATGACGACCTGGATGTACGCGACCCTCGGAGGCAGGACAAGGCCTTTGTCATCCCCGTGCACCGATACCATGACACCGAGCTCTCTAGTGCTTATCGCGAAGGTGTTCTGCCATGCGTACTGCGTCTTCCCCTCCTTGTCCAAGAACTTTATATCGAATGCCTTCGCGAAGTTCTGGCCGTCGAAGTGCCAGTCCGGACCCTGTATCGCCCATCCATCAGGCATTATGTGCTCTATGCTGTGGCTCTCCAGCGCACCCGCGAACTTCTCCTTGTCTGTCTTTTTCCCAGGTATGCCCGGGAGAGCCAGATATTCCAAGAGCACCTTGTTGTATATGCCAAGGATTACCTCTCCTTCGGCGTATGCCTCTTTCTCTGTCGCGAATACCGTATGGCCCTCGTTCCAGAGGAACTCCCTGCTCCTTATGAAAGGCGTTGGGTGCTTGAATTCCCATCTCAGCACGTTGTTCCACTGGTTGTAGCGCATAGGAAGATCTCTCCATGACCTTATCCACTTCGAGTAGCTTGCATACATTATGGTCTCTGATGTCGGCCTTATGGCGAGCCTCTCCTCAAGTTCCGTGTCTCCGGTCTGCGTCACCCATGCAACCTCAGGGCTGAACCCTTCCAGGTGCTCCTGCTCCTTCCTCAGGAACTTCTCTGGTATAAGCAACGGGAAGTATACGTTCTCTATGCCATCCTCGCGGAACAATTTGTCGATGGCCCCAACGACTATCTGCCACGCGCCATATGCAGAGGGCCTGAAGACGAGGCAGCCAGAGACCTCGCTGTGGTCTACAAAGCCGGATTTTATTATCACCTGCGAGTACCACTCGGAGAAGTTCTCACTCTTCTTTACGGTTATGTACTCGTTCTCGTCCTTCTTGTCCAAAGGGAAGCACCTAAGCTATATTGCCGTATTCATTTATATTTTGAACCCAGGAGACCCATCCTCTGCAGCCTCCTCCTCAGGTTCGCGATTCCTGTGAACTGGAAGGACCTGAGCCCAGCCTTCCTCGCTCCTGCAACGTTCTCCCTCATGTTGTCTATGAATAGCAGCTCGTCGGGCTTCATCCCCATCTTCCTTACTGCATATCTGTATATCCTGATGTTTGGCTTGATGCAGCCTATCGCGAACGACGCGAATGCGTAGTCGAAGACCTTGGTGTCCATTACATGCCTCGTGTAGCTGTGCCTCATCTTGTCTATGTTGCTGAGATAAGCCGTCACATGGCTCTTGTGCAGCTCCCTGGCCACGGCGATTACCCTCCTGTCCACCCTCATCTTGGTCTTGTAGTAGTGGAACCACTTCACCTTCCTTTTGCTTATCCCGAACCTCTTCGCCAGAAGGCCCTCGAATCCCGACACCGTCATCTTGCCGCTCTCGAAACCGTGCCTTACGCTTATCCCATCGACTATCTTCCCGACCTTGTTTGCAGGGATCCCGCTCACCCTCCCCAAGTAACTGTAATAGGTCCTGTTGTCCCACCTGACTATGACCCCTCCAATGTCGAAGATTATCCCCTTTATCATGCGATCAACCCTGGAATACGGACCTTAGGAGAAGGAGGGCATGCCCCTCCTCGCCAAGCCTCCTTACCGAGTACCAGAACCAGTCATCGCCGAAAGGAAGGTATATGTAGACCTCTTCGCCCGCTTGGGCAAGCTCCTTCGCGAGTTTGCCCCTTATTCCGTTCAGCATCGCGAACGACATCCTCCTCCTTTTCCTTTTCTCGAATCCCCTGCAGCGCTCTATTATCCTGTCGTCATGCGTGGCTATCATGAAGTTGCCTGACTTCCTGAAAAGGTATTCTGCGCATCTCATGTAGTTCGCGTCTATCCTGGCGCCGTCCCTGTAGGCGACCTCCCCGGAATACCTGTAGGCTCCCTTGACCAGCCTTATCGCGGCTCCCTTCCCGACCAGCATCTTGATGTCGCCATAGCTCCTCCTCAGCTTTGCCTGGATGCAGATGCCTATGTTCCTTCTCCTCCCGAAGACCTTCAGGTAACCATTAATCGTCTTGCCGACCGTATCGTAGCCCTCCATGTCGAGCCATATGAACATCCTTTTCTTCGAGGCGTAGTCCGCAAGGCTATCCAGCTCATTCTCGAAGAGTTCCCCGCTGAGGGCCAATCCAAGCTGTGTCGGTTTCACGGATATCGCGCCGCGTATCCTGTTCCTGTGCATGGCGTCGATAAGCTCCCTGTATTTCTCCATCTCCAGGCCTATCGCCCTCCTGTCCGTTATGTCCTCACCAAGGTAGTTTACCAGAACCTTCTCCCGATTGCCGTTTATCTCCTTGGATCTTTCTATCACATCTGCAATGCTCGTGCCTGCGATCCATTGCCTTGCAAAGACGACGCCGAGCCTGCTGAGCATGGACATATTAAGACACTATCAGATTATACTGAAGCTATAAAAATAAGCGTTCAGATAATGTAGCACCAAGGGGTTGTCGCGTAACTTGGCAGCGCAGCAGGCTCCAGATGTTTATCTAGAATTGAGCACATTGTGCGATGATTAGGATCTGGAATTGCAAAATAAATATGAAGTAACCTGCGAGTCGGGGTTCAAATCCCCGCAACCCCAAGTCTTCTCCTAATTGCTCTTATCCACTCTATGGAAATAGGTTTCGTAAGTACCAAGAAGACCACAACCGCTACAATGATTATATATGCATCAGCGTATATGCTGGCTATCGGAGCGCCTGAAGTTATGGTTATGCCTACACCTATTTCTAACCCTATAGTAGCTGCAAAACACACAGCAGCTAAGAACGTTATCAACAGGAAGCTTCTACTTTTCCTATTAAATCCAAAATCTAACATGAAATAGTATGCTATAATTAAGACAACAAAACCTATGAAAAATGTATTCGATACAAATGTGAAGGTATTGGTTTCAAACGGGTTTTTCAGAGCAACAAGAAGTGTAGATACTATCACAAGGATTTGGACAAAATTTACTTCGTGTCCAAAATCCGTTATATATAAGTTCTCTCTTCTGTTAGACGATCTCCTATCTGACATAATATACTTTTTCCATACCTCCTTTAAAGCCTTTTTAATTCCTTCAATAGTTCGAGACTTTCTCTCTCTGTAACCAAAGAAATACAAAATTGAATACGCCTTATTATCGGCATCTATGTAGATGAAGGCCATAAGGATAAAACCTACAGCTACGATGTTGTTTAGCGTTATAGGTATTCCGTCCATCTCTATTTTTACGTTAAATTTATCTATAAACGTTAAGAAGATTAGAATAACACCTATGACTAATGCAAGCTTTGCTTGTAGAAAGCCAACAAGCTGTTCATTCTGTATTTTTGCTAAATCTTTATTCAATTTATCACTAGGATAATATCATTATTACTCCGACACCCAGAATTCCGAATCCAAGCATTTCATTTATTATATTATTCTGGTTAAATGTAATCATCACGAGTCCAGCAACTATCAAGAGAAATCCTGCCCAATTCTTTTCTTGTCTACTCATAAACACTACCCCATAGGTATTTCAGATGAAATCCTCTTATTCCTTCCCTTTCTACGATGATTTAACTAACCAATTTGATTTTATTAAGCCTTGAAAAAGTGCCAACCCAAATCATCATACTACTTATCTTCCCATCAAGAAATTGCAAATATTAAATCATTTATAATTATGCTACCTATCCTATATCATGGTCCGAAAAGAAACTCTATGGATAATTATTGCATTGGTAGGTTTTGTAGGTACGACCATTGTAGCTATGCTTTCCAATCAACCAATGAATATACTATACAAGACAGTCTCACTTGTATTAATTTTGCTTACATTGATTTTCTTTGTATTATGGTGGAGGAATAAACATCCTAAAGATATGTATGGCATACTTACAAAAAATCTCGAACTTTCTGTGGCTTTAATGTTACTTACTGTGGCGGCTCCCGTATCCGCTATAACCTATGGCACAAAGATTGCTATAGATCAAAATATCTTATCCCAAATAGACTCGGTGCTTATTATAGCTGCAAGCATCGTAATTGCCCTGAGTAGCAACCTTTTTACGATTAAATCAAAGCAAGGAGTAAGATCGATTATGACCCCGTTTTATCTTCTTTTATTCTTGGCGATATCATTCTCACTAATCAGTCTTGAATTTCTTGGATATGCTAATAGCGGCCCGTTATTTATGGCGCAGTACCTTACAAACTACGCAATTTTCTCCATATACCTCACTTTCGGAGTAGTCATATCACTTTACGAATACAAAAAATGATACTGTGAATAAACACAATACCAAAATATCAAAAGAGAACGTTCCTTTCATCGGCGTCGCAGGGATCGTCATCAAGAATGGGAAGGTCCTGCTGTGCAGGAGGAAAGGCAACCATGGCGGAGGGACCTGGGCCCCTCCTGGAGGCAGGCTCGAATACGGCGAGGAGTTCGAGGATGCAGTGAAAAGGGAGCTGGAAGAGGAGGTCGGGATAAAGGTGAAGGGCCTCCGCTTCGCATCAGTAACCAACAACATATTCAGGAAAGAGGGCAGGCATTCAATAACACTTTTCTTCACCTGCAGGATAAAGTCCGGCACTCCCAGGATAATGGAGCCGGACAAATGCGAGGCCATCGGATGGTTCGAATGGAAGAGGCTGCCAAAACCGCTTTTCGTCCCTGTGCAAAGGCTGCTGGAGCAGGGATTCAGGCCTTGAGCATTGCTTCAGTCCCGAAGAACCTGCCATAATCCTCGACAGCGTCCTTGATCTGGGCCATGTGCTCCTTCGAGATCCTGCCGAACGGTACCAGCCTCACAGAAATGCCTTTCTTCTCCTTGCTCCTCTTCCATGCTCCGACCACCTTCCCATCTATGACTATCACTGGCGTGAATATCCCGTTGCTGTGGATAACGGCCATCTTGCCGCTGCGCAGCCATTCCTGGGTTTTCCTGCTGTCGAGCATCGCTGACCTGTCGCTATAAGAAACCAGGTACTCGTCGAAGGCAGGAAGGAGGTGCGCATTGCGCGTGTTTCCATTCTGCCTTGGCATCTTTTTTGGAAAGTAATATGTGACTCCTTTCACCTCCTCTGTCTTGATGTCGCCCGAGGCTTTTCCAATGCCTTCCATTGCCTCGGAGACCTTGAGGCCTGACCACCACACGTAATCCTTCACTGTAGCCGGGCCGTGGCTTGAGAAATACCTCCTTGCCAGCTCCTTCAACGCATCATCCCTCTCCATCCCCTTCTGCTTGGGCAGCCACTCGTCCATCAGCGCAAACGTTGGCTGCTTCCCATCGTGCAGCCCGAAGCATATCAGCCCGTCCCATGCTGCTCTGTAGAGCATGTGGTAGCCGAGGTTGTTTGCCGTAGGCACATTGCCTTTCCTCATCACCCCGTACATCTCCTTCCTCGAGAGCTGCCTCCCTCCCTTCAGCGCCTTCTCGAAAAGCGCCATTGTCCTGTCAATAACCTTATCGGAGAGCCCGAGATGCGCATCGCGCAGCATCGCGGTCCTTATCAGCCTGGGCGCGAAGAGCTTCAGCATCCACCCGATGTCGTTCGAATGGGCGAAGTGCAGCGTGCCCCTCATAAGCCACGTCCTCGCTATCCTTCTCTTGTCTATGGCAGATTCAACATCCGCCTTCGTGACTCCCCCTCTGCACCTTAGGCCTATCGCCCACATTGCTGCATCGTAATCCTGCGCCTGCATGGCTCCCATCCTAGAGACAACATCCTCGGGCCTTGCAGACGTCTCCGAAGTTATCCCTTGGCTTAGCAGCCTCATGTCTGCTATCTCATCAGAATCCATCAACTGAAGATATCTCCTTTATCTTATAAATCCGCAGTGCCAATTAGGATGAACATGGACGTCAAGGAAGAATTCAAGATAAGGGGAATCAGAAGGAGCGATATGAAAGACATCATATCCTGCTATTACGAAAGATACGATGAGGTTAAGACAAACCCTGACATGGGGGTGGGGCTGTACAAGAAAAAACCGACGATGGAGCATGAGAGGAAGTGGTTCAACGAGATGATGAAAGGAGTAGGGAAAGGATCCAGGATATTCTCGGTTGCAGAGGTCAACGGCAGAGTTGTCGGCACATGCGACATATCCCCGAAGTATCCGAATGCAGAAAGCTCGCACGTAGGGCAGCTTGGCATATCTGTAAGAAGAGGATACAGGTCCATGGGGATAGGAACCGCGCTCATACGTCATTCGATACAGAGGGCAAGGAAGAGGTACAAGATCATGGCGCTTGGCGTGTGGAGCCTCAATCCTCGCGCCTTCAAGCTCTATAAGCGGATGGGGTTCAAGACCTATGGCAGACTGCCTGAAGGGGTCGTGAGGAAAGGGAAGAAGCAGACAATCATCATGATGTATCGCAGGCTATAAAGCGGAAAGTGCCAGGATTATAATAACAGAGCAACAGTATCCATATCATGCAGCTCCTACAGGCATATCCGGCATCGCAGCTGAGCGGCCCATCAGTCTACGTAGTACTTATTGTAGTGGCTGTTATACTGACATTGAGGATATACAGGAGCATGAAGGGCACGAAGTTCAGCATGTTCACCCTTGCGAGGCTGCCTGCGGTCTACACCATACTTATGCTCGTGTCTTTTGCATCTTACTATGCAAGTCCTTACCTTCTTGAGATAGTCGCAGGAGCAGCAGTGTCATTGGTCGTTGGACTTCTGTTAGGCATGAGATATGCCAGCGGCGCAGAGTTCTTCGAGAAGGAGGGCAGGACGCATTACAAGCGCGCCCCGTACATACTCATTGCATGGATGGCCGCGTTCATCGCAAGGTTCGCGATAGAGATCGTGCTTCCGGGCATGTTCCTGGCCACTGTATTCGTCAACATGCTCCTCGCGTTCTCTACCGGTCTGATAATAGGCGAGGCGCTGCACATCTACGAAAAGTATAAGATTCACAAGGGCAAATAGCAGGATGGGATGATCGGCATGGCAAAGGCAAACATCAGGAGGAACGCGCTGCTCAAGGACTACAGCATGCTCAACGGCATGTCAAGGCAGCTGCTCGAGGCGAGGAACGAGATCGTCAGGATAAACAAAAGGATAATGAACAAGGTGAGCGGCCCCTCAAAGCCGGACCTTGTCGAGAGCCTTGAGATAGTCATGGCGCACATGGACAGGGCCAGGAAGGAGCTGGACAGGTCAGCAAGGAAGCTGAAGCAGATATGACGGCTGGTGCTGCGGTGCGGAACTACGACAATCTTGCCTTCCAGAGAAGGAGATGCTATTCCTCAGTATCAAAGCTGCCCAAGGACCGCAGGGACCAGGTGCTTGCGGCGCTAAAGTCAGCGGAGAAGTGGCACGACGGCCAGCTCCGCATATACCTCAAGCGCACCCCTTACATAATACACATATACGGGGTGCTGAGGATCCTCATCGATGAGCTCAAGGTCAGGGACCCCAAGGTGCTTGCAGCGGCCGCACTGCACGACACGATAGAGGACTGCGGAGTCAAGAAAGGTTTCCTGGAGAAGAGATTCGGTAAGGCGGTCGCATCCCTTGTCGCTTCCGAATCGCAGAACCTTTTCAGCAGCAGAAGCTCCTACATGTCTCATTTCAATAAGGCAGGCATGGGCAGCAGGCTGATAAAGGTCGCAGACAGGATAGACAACCTGAGGACCATGCTGTACGGGACGAGATGGTCCTACGACAAATGCGCCCAGTACATAATCGAGAGCGAGAGGTACATAATGCCGTTCGCGAGGCGCACCAGCGTGCGGGGCTTCAGAGCACTCGAAAGCGTATCCGCAAAGCTGAAAGCCAGGGAGGGCATAAGGGACGCATATCTGTCCATCTCCAAAGGAGAGGGATCCTCTTACGTCGACACCGAGGGCACCGGAACGTGGACAAAAAGGCCAGTAATAGACTAATGATGCAAGTTGATAGGATGGGCAATGATGACATTCAATTCTACATAGGCGTCAAGGCGCTCATAGAGAACCCTGAAGGCAAGGTCCTTCTGCTTAAGGCAGTGCCGCACAAGCCAGGACAGAACTTCGCCCCGTATTGGGACCTGCCCGGAGGCAAGATGCAGGATCCAGGAGTCAAGGAGACGCTCGTACGAGAGGTCGAGGAGGAGACGGGCATAAAGGGGATAAAGGTAGGCCAGCTCTATGCTGCTGTCACGGCCAACTTCAGGATAAACGACGGCAAGGACAACCTGCTTTTCCTGATATACAGGTGCAGCACGGATGGCGGAGCCGAGATAAGGCTCAGCAAGGAGCACTCAGAGTACAAGTGGGTGCCGATAGAAGAAGCAAGGCAGCACCTTTCATTCATGCTGCCGAAGGAGTTCCTGGACGAACTGCGATGAGCCACTAGTCTATTTAAAGCTTTCAGGAAAGTTAATAACGGGATTATATGAATCAGTCCGCATTGGTAGGGATAGCAGTTGCAGTTATAGTAGTGATAGCAGCAGTATACGTCATAGAGAGCTCAATGGGAAGCAGCGCACCCAGCACCGCACCGACAACGGCCCCAGCGACGACAACTGCGGCCAACGCAGGCATGAACGGGACAAACACGACACATGCTGTGATGAACCAGACGAACAGCACTGGCTACTACGGAAATTACAGCGTGGGGTTCGTGAACGACTCGTCTATAGGGATGTACCTTACCAACGCATCCGGATTCGCGCTCTACACCTACAACTCAGATACGCAGAACAGCGGCATGAGCGAATGCACAGGAGGATGCATAACTGCGTGGCCTGTATTCTATACCGCGAACCTCACCCTGGAGCAAGGCCTTGACATATCCAAGTTCGGCACCATAACAAGGGCTGACGGGTCGATGCAGACTACGTACAAAGGCCTGCCGCTGTACAGGTATGCCGGAGACAAGAGGGCTGACGAGGCTGCAGGCAACGGCGTAGGCGGATTCGTCGCCGCGAAGGTATGAGCCCAAAGGGCATCGATGTGATTGAATGGCAAACATGAGGCACAACATAGCGATCCTGATGGGCATAGTGATAGCTGTTGCTGACCTCTACTGGACCTACACCAGCTACTTCGACATCACATGGCTGCTCCTCGGCATAATCATATTCGTGGCAGACGCCATCTGGCTGTACCTCGAGGTCGCCTGAGGGCAGGCACCTCCCTGCGGACGGTCGGGAACTGCCTTATAAGCTTTACAACAGAAGCTGGATATAGAGCAGATCAGCATGCCCCTCGAATCCCTGATAATTCAGATAGTAATAGTGATAGCCGGCTTCGGCATAGCTGCAGAGCTGGTGGCCAGGGCTACGGGCAAGCTTGAGCCGCTCCTGGGCCAGGGAATGGCCGGCGGCGTGATACTGGGGCTAATGGGCGCCCTCCCCGAAACGATGTTCGTCATAATCGCGATGCTGCATGGCTCCGACGGCGTGGCCCTTGGCTCCGCGCTGGGAGGCAACGTAATACTGTTCACCCTGGGCATAGGGATAGTCGGCATAGTCTACGCCATGAAATGGAAACAGCCCATAGTGATGAAGGAGGACTACCACGTCGAGTCGATATTCCTGCTCGTAGCGACCTTGGCGATGGTCGTGCTGCTGATCTACGGGAACCTCGGCAAGCTCTCTGGAGTCCTGCTGATACTGATATATGCAGTATACCTCGGATACAGGTACGCGAAGTCCAGGAAGCAGATATATGCCAGGACAAGGAACAGCGCCGCAAGGAAGATAATGGCGGAGGGCATGGTCATGCTCGCGATCGGCACCATCATAGTCCTTCTGCTCTCGGAGACGTTCGTGCACCTGCTGACAGGGCTGTCAAACGCGATCAGCGTCCCGGCGATATGGCTGGCGCTCGTGATATCGCCGCTCGCAGCTGAGCTGGAGGAGAACCTCGGCGCGTACAAGATAGCGACGAAGACGCACGGCGGCGGATCCACTGCAATAGTCTCGTTCATAGGCGGAAAGCTGCAGAACAACACCGTGCTGCTTGGAATCATAGGCATACTGGCATCTTCGCCTGTCTCGCTGCACGGTTCCATGTCCGCATTCATAGCGGTCATAGTGATAAACATGCTCGCCCTGTGGGCGATGAGCAATGGTAGGGTGACGCTGCTCAACGGCATCTCCCTCGTTGTCCTGTACTTCGTAGCCATAGCTGTGACTTACCTAGTCTAGGACATGCGCCAGAGCCTACGAACACCTATTTGTTCTGGAAAAACAACGAAAGGACAACAGTACCCGTGTGAGAGACCAGCAGACATGCCTTGGAAGGAACAGTTATCAGATGTTGTTCAGTCTTGCCCTGAGCTGCTCCGCGTTGAGCTTGGTCGTCAGCAGCGGTATCTTCTCTATCTGCGAGATCTTTATCGCGAGCTTGTCAACATTGTCCACGTTCTGGATCACAACGACCCTCGGTTTTATCGGCGCAACCCTTATCACGACCATGGGGCTCCTTCCTGTGCTTACCTGGTCGAAGACGAAGGCCCTCTCGTTAGTGGTGCCGAACAGCCTCGGATAGTCGCTGGGCGATACCTCCAGGATGACCCTGAGGCTATCAAGGAGTGTGTAGCCGAACAGCTTGATCGTGTCCAGATATGAAGGGTTCGCGACTATCTTCGCGTCTATTATCCTTGCGAAATCGGTCCCGGTTATCGGCGACGAGAAGTCGTGCACCGAGTAGAACGGCTCCTTCTCTACCGGAAGATTATACTTCTCGAGGTTCCTTGTTACCTCTCCTCCCTTGCTGCTGTCTATGGTGAAGAGCGTGTGCACGAACCTCTTGATTATGCCTGCACCAGGGCTCGCCCTCCTGTTCCCTTCGTAGTCGCTTATCGTAGATGTGGATATCTTGAGCGCCTTGGCGAGCTCAACCTGCGATACACCGAACAGCTCCCTCCACTTCTTCATCGTGCTTCCAGGGCTTTCGGAGAGCGTTATCTCTCCCGCTATCCTCTCCTGCAGGCTGTCCATGCAAGGATAGTTGCAAAGAACGTTTATTAAGCTAATCAACGGAACGGGGCAAGTTAATCAACGACCTTGTCCCCTCCTCCGCTTCCTCTTAGCAGTTCCCTTTCGTGCCTTCCTCTTCTCCTTGATGCCCCTTCTCTCAACACCTGCGTAAAGCCTGTCAACCTCCTCCTGGGCGGGCCCAGCTGATTCCTTCCTGGCGCTCTTCCTGAATAACGAGTAAACGCAGACAGCTAGCCCTGCAACTGCCACGAGCACGCCGACCACTCCAGTGGCGCTGGAGCTGCCTGTGAGCTGCCCCTGTATGGATGAGAAGGCGTTGCTCATGACAATGGAATAGAATACTGTAGTGTTGGTCTGCGTCGGGTTCTCAAAAACGAGGTAGTAGGTGCCTTCAGGCAGCCTCGAATAGTTGGCTGAATAGTCTGGCACAGGTATGAAACTGCCGTATACCGACGTGTAAGGATATTGGCCCGCGCTGCTCCCCAGTATCATGGCGACAAGCCCTCCGCCGACCAGCGATCGGGCCTGCTGCTCCAGCCTGCCGTCGGAATTCACCGTGCCGCTGACCGACGCGAACGCCGAGCTGTTCATTATGTAGAAGTCTATCGACGCGTTGGGCACGGTCTCGTACGCGCTTACAAGCGTGGTGCTACCGTTCGACGAGAAAGGGACATAGGCATCAGAGCCCGCAGCGAGCGCCGCTTCCTGGTATCCTGCGCTCGCCCCGGATATCTGGTCTATGCTCTGGCTGGTCCCGACCCACGATATGGCAGAACCGAATACGAATACAACAACGCCTACGAGCAACAGTCTCCTGTCCATGGTAGCATCTCAGCATCAGCTATAAATAACCATGCAGCAAAAAATAATAAAAGTGGTTCGGTGGCGGATGTAATCCAGACTGGCATAAACGGACTAGACTCGATGCTGTTCGGCGGCATACCGCAGAAGAACCAGGTCATACTCGCGGGAGGTCCGGGAGCCGGAAAGACCCTGCTTGCGTTCGAGTTCCTGTACAAGAACGCCAAGATGGGCAACAAGTCCATCTTCTTCTCGCTTGACGAGAGCCCTGAGAGGGTCGTCAAGAACGCGAAGGAGGCTTTCTCTTCATTCACAGACATGGACCAGCTGATGGAATCGAGGAATCTGATAGTCGAGGGAGAGGACCCGCAGACATCGCTCTTCGGCAGCTCGGAGAACAGCAACTACGAGTTCGGGAAGCTCGTGTCCGACATAGAGTCGCTGGTGACATCCGAGAAGGCCACAAGGATAGTCATAGACTCGTCGAGCATACTTGAGATGCTCGTCAAGGACCAGCTGTCGTTCAGGAGGTCCATGATCTCTATGGCTACGAACTTCAGGAGGCTCGGGGTGACATCGATGCTCACATCGGAGCTGCCGGACCCTGAGAGGACGGGGCTCAGGTTCAGGAGCACATACTTCATCTTCGACGGGATAATAGTCATGTACCAGATGGTCCAGGAGCAGAGGAGGATACCTGGCATAGAGGTCATAAAGATGAGGGGCAACAAGCACAGCTTCGTGACCGCTCCGTACGAAATAACCCCGGAGGGCTTCAAGATATTCACTACCGACGACGTCTCCACGCTGATGTAGCCAACTTATATAAGCCTGGAAAGCGTAGGCATATCGGAATTGAATGGAGGAGAACGGCGTCAAGTCATTTCTGGATTCTATGGGCCATGACGAGAAGCTCAGGCTTTACGGCGCCGTGGTCATAATAATCCTGGCACTGGCAGCGCTCTCCTTCCTTCTCTCGCCTGGAGGCTCTGCCGCTGACAGGTGCATGTCAAGCCCTCTCATCGGAAACAGGTACAGCTGCATCGAGACTCTCGCGTTCGCGACAGGCAACAGCACATTGTGCTCCAGCCTGCCGAGCGCCACGGCCGACCAATGCTACGGCGCCATGGCGCAGAACCTGAGCGACGCAACTCTCTGCGGCAAGATCTCCGACAGCAACGCGTCGGGCAGCTGCTTCGAGTCGCTTGCGATAGCTACCGGAAATTACACGCTATGCTCCTACGCCCCACAGGCTGTCAAGGACAGCTGCCTGATGACCATGTCGGCCGCCTCCAACTCAAGCGCCATATGCGACGGGATATCCGACCCGCTGGGCAGGAGCGAGTGCAGCTCATCGATATACCTGTCGCTCGCAGTCAAGTCCGGCAACGTCTCATACTGCTCCAGCGTCATGCAGCGGTCCAACTACTCAGTAACCAACAGGATAGTATCAGATGCAGCGGCTTCGCACGGCGCTAATCTCACCCTTGCGCCGATACTCAACTACTACGAGTTCGGAAATGTCACGATAGGGGCCAGGGACTTCTGCATAGCGTCGGTGGCCTACCAGTCCAAGAACCTCTCTTACTGCTCTGGAGCGGGCAACGGCACCGCCGTAGGGATATGCGCTTCGCTGGTCAACGACACTCTGCGCTCCAGCTCCCAGGCATACGGCACGATAAACTATACCCAGCTGATATACTCTTGCTACAACTCCACCGGGGACTACCAGTCGTGCAACAGCACGTACATGTCCCTCAAGGCGATAAGCACCGGCAACGCCACCATATGCGCGACGCTCCCGACGAACTACTCGTACAGCTGCTACTCCTCCCTGGCGCAGGAGCTCAACGACTCGGTCTACTGCTCATACATAAAGAACGGGACAGTCAGCAGCGCCTGCTACACGAGCCTGCAGTACAGGAACACGACAGTGACGTGATGCATTGCGCGGGGTAGTATCATGCATAAGGCACGGCTCGACAACCGAATACTTCGTGGCCTCGATTGACGGAAACGGTGTCTCGACCGATGCCCGCCAGAGCGACATAACCCTGCATACCGGAGAGACTGTTGAGACGGAAGAAGAGGGCAGGATAAGCACGGCGCTGATAGAGCAGGACAAAGGATACGTGTCATCGGTTCTCGACGCAGCATCAAAGGCTTCAGCCGGCGTATGCGGAATTGAGCCCTATGCCAGCGGCATACGGGATGTCGATTCGATAACCGAGAGGATATGGCCGAGGCTGGCAAGCGCGGCATCGCTGCTGGTCCGCAAGCTGTTGCTGGGCCTTCCCGTGATAGTCCGTTTCCACAACGACAGCGACGGCCTCGGGGGCGCCTACGCCCTCTACAAGTCAATAGGGGAGCTTAAGGACAGAGGCGTAGGCATATGCCCCAACATCATATGGCTCATGAACAAGGGCGTATCCTACACAAGGGAGGACGCGGGCAACGACACATTCCTGCTCAACGGATACGAGACGATAGAGAAGCCGCTGCTGGTGATGATAGACTTCGGGACGTCGAAGGACAGCAACAGCGGGATGGAGTCGATAGGCACGAGAGCCGACGTTGTCTGGCTGGATCACCACCCAATACCTGAGGGGTTCTCAGGCACGTCTCTCGAGCACTACATAAACCCGTGGGACAACGGAGGCGACTCCAACTACACCGCGGGCTTCCTTGCAGCTGCGCTGGCGAAGACCTTCTCCAAGACGGATACCAAGGAGACCGAGAACGCCTCATTCATAGGCGACTACAGCAGGTACGCCGACGAGAAGGCAAAGGGATACGAGCTCTCGATGATAATGGACCTGCTCACGAGCGACCCGAGGATAGTCTACGGGTACACGGGCAACGACATCACCCCAAAGGAGCTCGACGTGGTGCTGGGAGACGGGAAGAGAAGGAACGAACTGTACAACTACGCAAAGATGAGGCTGGAGGAGGCGCTGGACAGGGCGCTGCCGTACCTCAAGCAGTACAAGGCAGAAGGATATGCCATATATCTCCTGGATTTCGAGGACATAAGGGACCACGACTCTAAGTACCCGCTGCCCGGAAGGTTCGCCACGAGGCTGCTGGACAAGGTCATGGAATCCGGCAACGGGGAATGCGCGGTTATAGTGCACGCAGGTTCGTACATCTCCATAAGGCTAAGCAAGAAAGTATGCAGCACCATGAGCATACTGCCGATAATATCAGAACTCAAGTCGTCAAAACCCGACGAGATAGAAGCAGGGGGAGGGCATGACTGCGCGGCAAGCATAAAGGTTTACAATAAGGAGTCGAAGAAGGAGGTCATAAAGGCGCTTGTCGAGAGGCTCAAGTCAGTCAGATGATGTACACGGGATCCTGCCTCGCGATTACCCCGTCGCGCAGCACCTCGGCATACACCCCCGCATGCCTCTCATGCTCCCTCTGGACAAGCCTGTAAAGGTCTACCTTCTCAGCATTATCCGGATCTATGTCTATCATCACGCATCTTGGGTCTCTTCCGACGATCCTGAACGCCGCTGTCCCTATTACCATCTCCCTGCCCACCAGCGTGTCCTCGAAGAACGCGCCTTCGGCATGCCAGTCTACGTATAGGTTCGCCCTGAACCTCCAGGGATCAAGGTCAATCTTCGATCCAAGAAGAGCGCCCATCTCCCTGGATAGGGCCCTTACAGTCTGCATGCTTATCATCGAGATCGGGCTCTGGTCCATGGTGCCATCCGGCGTCGACCTCAGCTCCACATCCTTGCCGTAAAGCTTGGATATCTCTGCGGCGAGCTTTGGGTTCTCGGCGTTCCACAGGTGTCCGGAGGGCGTGGTCACCTCTACGTTATAGGGCACGCTTATGAACTGTGGCTTGTAAAGCACAAGGCCGCTTATTCTCCTCGCCGTTATCCACGAGGCCTTGCCCTCATTCCTTGACTGGTCGGCGAAGTGGTATACCCTGTCGCCGTGAATGCCGTGCTCGAGCACTGCAGCCCTCCCCATCTCGTCCCTAGCCATGCTCTTTACAGGATATCTGCCTATCGTGCGCAGGGTTCCTGCCTCAACCAGCATATGCCATCACAGTGAAATAATGCTGCCGCTGCCCACGTATATTAACGTTCTCCTTGGGTAGCTTTGCCGTATTCAGGCGCCGTGGAACCAGAAGCCCTTCTCCTTCTCCTCCTTCTTCTTGCCGAAGATCCTCTCCATGAGGCCTGCCTTTTTCTTCTTCTGCGGCACGAAGCCCTGCTCTGCGTGCAGCTCCGGGTGCTTCTCCACGAAGCCCTGCTGCCACGCGTGGAACTTCTCGATCTTGGCGGCCTCAGCCTCGTCCCTCATCTTCTCCCACGAGGGCTTCATCTGCTTCCACTGCTCCCTCGTGTATCCGTACGGAGGGTGCTCCCTTATCGATTCCGGCTCGAACTGGTACTTGTATATCTCGTTGTAGTAGTCGACATCCCGTTCCTCCATCGAGCTCTTGTCGACGTTGACGCCCTCCTTGGCAAGGAACTCTATAAGCTCGCGCTCGCTTATCTTCTCCTTCCTGTTGTCCGCGCCGACGGGATTGTATACGATGATGACCCTCTGCTTGTTGAATTCGACCTTCGCCTTGAGTATCGGGTCCATGAGGAGCAACCTGTACTGGAGCCTTGCTGAGTGCTCCATGTCCTTCATCTCTTCCTTCTTTATGTTCTTGAAGATTACCTCCTTCACCATCCTGTAAGGCACCCTGAACGTCCTCCCGTTCTCCGTTATCATGTCGTTGAACTCGCCGTCAGCCTCAAGGTCCTTCATGTAGGCGTTGCCCTTGTTCAGGTTGTCCCTATGGTCCATCCTTTCACCTCGATAAGGCATCTCAATGGAGATGTATAAAGCTTTCCTACGGGCTCAGCAGGCGCCGCATCCGCAGCCTTCCCCGCCAGCCTCGGCCTTGCCGCATCCGCACGCCCCTGCACCGTTCCCGCAGGCGCACGATTCATCCTCCTTCTTCATTGCGGCCTGGATGTGCGCAGGCATGTGCTTGTGCTGCGCAGCCTCCATCTTGTGCATGAAGGCCTCCTCTGACGCAGCGCTTGATGCCCTTGTTCTTCCCCTCAGGGCCATTATCTGCTGCGCCTCTGCCACATTGACAGGAAGCTTGAAGTAGTCAGTTGCCTCGACATAGGTCTTCTTGTAGATGTCGCTGGCCTCGAGCTCCTTGACGTTGCGCGTGTACTTGTCGGACTTGTAGGTCCAGTCATGGTGCATGTTCTCCCATTCCTTCGAAGGTATGGAGTACTGCTTCTGTATCTTGTCCCTGTATACCTCTGGGAACACGTTGAACGTGCAGAAAGGAAGCACTCTTCCATCAGGCATCGCGTAGTGGATGTCGCACTTCTCGACCCTCTTTATGTCGTATGTATACTCGTCCTGGAAGTGCATCATTCCCAGGAACAGGCTCTTCAGCTGGAACTTGCTCATCGTCGCGAAATCGTGCTTCAGTATCAGGCTCATGAAGAGCTTGCTGAAGTTGAGCGACTTCGGCTGCTTGCTCTTGTCTATGTACCTGTTTATGCCGGTTATCGCCTTGAGCGCTATGAGCCTCCTCTGGAGCTTGCCCTTGCCGTCCATCTCGTTGATCGAGGCCTGCAGGTGCTCCATGAGACCTGGCGCATCGATGAATCTTGTCAACGGAACTATCTTGTTGTTGTTATCCAGGAAGAGGTAGCAGCCCGCTCCGCATGCGAAGTGGATGGAAAGGTCGTACTTGTACTCGCCTGACAATGCCTCTATGAACTTGTTTATCCCGCCTACATATGGCACCGAGAACCAGTCCTCCTTCGTTATGACCCCATCCGTCTGCTCCTCTATCTGCTTGATGGCTCCAGGAATGGATATCCTCTGCTTCTCCCTGAGCCTAGAAGGCATCCTTCCCACCAGCGAGACAGGCTGGAAGTTTACTGCCTTCACTATGTCTATGTTGTTCAGCGCGAAGTTTATCATGTCCCCTAGCTCGTGGTCGTTTATGCCCCTGATGACCGTAGGCACCATGACGACGCCAAGGTTGGCCTTCCTGCACGCCTCGAGCGTCGAAGGCACCTCCCAGTGGTTCTTCGGGTTCGCCCTCTTGCTCACTCCGTCGAAGGACATGTACAGGCAGCTCACTCCCGCATGCTTCAGCCTCATGGCCTCGGTAGGGTTTGCGCCTATGTTGATGCCGGTCGTGTTGAGCTGTATCTGGTCGAAGCCCGCGTCCTTGGCCATCTGCACTATCTGGACAAGGTCGCTCCTCATTGTAGGTTCACCGCCGGTTATCTGCAGCGCGTTGGCCGGTATCGGCTTCTGCGTCCTGAGGACCTTGAATATCTTCCCTATCTCATCACGCGTAGGCTCGTAGATGGGCTCTCCCTCCTTTGCGTAGAAGAAGCAGTACCAGCATGAGAGGTGGCACCTGTTCGTTATTACGACGTTAGCGAGTCCGGTGTGCGACTTGTGCCTCTCGCATATACCGCAGTCGAACGGGCAGTTCTCGCCCTTGTTTATGTAGTTCGGGTTGTCGAATCCCCTTCCGTAATAATTGTAATTCCTCATCTTGACGTACATCTCGTAGTCCTCCCAGTACTTCTCGACGGTCATGCCGTGCTCCTCGCACGTCTTCCTTATCATGACGTTCTCGCCGTCCTTGTAGATGACACCGTCTACGATAAGCTTGCATTCAGGACATACTGTCTTGGTCCTCTCGAGCACAGGCATCTTCGCTATCTCCTCGAGGCTCCTGTGGTACGGCGCAAGGATCGGGTTGCCTGAATAGTCGGTGCTGTCAGCAGGCTGCTCAGGCCTCTTGTTGTTGATGTTTATGACAAGGTTCTGGTCTATTATTTCAGTGGCTGAAGTCCCGTCGATTTTCCCATCTAAGCTCACATATACACCTTCTATTACTCTGTTTTAGAAAAAGGTATAAAAGGCTAACCAATACTCTAGGTCGATTGACTTACACACTCCCGTCACATAACGATATCATGTCTTCGGGGAGCTGTATCCTGACTCCCAATTCGCATTCCATACTATGTTTACGACATTGCCGTTCCTGAAGCCGCCGGAGTAATCATTCGCGTTGCCGTTGAGAGGATACCAGGCTGTAAGGTTGCGCACGTTTATCGGCGCCCCTCCTATCCCCTCCTGGTATAGCGCCTTGATGTCAGCCGCAGATAGGGTGGTGTTGTATATCTGGAGGTTTGCCAGGGACCCGTTGAAGTAGTATGACGGATTGGATTCGGTGTAACCGGCCCCTATCCTCATGACGCAGGAAGGATTCACGACATAGGTGACGTTGGTAGACGCTATGTTGGTGCCATTCACGTAGAGTGCTGCAGCTGTGCCGTTGTAGGTTCCTGCTACTTGGACCCAATTGTTCAGAGTTACAGTACCTGCCGCAGGCCCTCCCCAGCAACCAGTCCCGCAGCCTATCTGCAGCTTCCATTGGTTTGTGTCCGAAGCGTACAGCATGTATCCCTGGTTTACGCTCGCGACAACGCACCTAGAGGTCATCGGGCTCCTGTAGGATCCCTGGCTGCCTTTAACGTAAGTCCATATGACGACAGTGAACTTCGACGGGTTGACCTGCGGGAAATACGGTACCTGAGAATACGCGTTAGCGCCGTTGAACTGCCCGACATACTTAGGGATAAGGCTTGCGCATTGGCCAGCAAGGCTCGTCTGCGCTGCCGTGCGCAGGACCTGGCAGGATCCGGGAGTCGCGGTCGGCTGCAGGCTTCCGATGTTGAATATTCCAAGCGAGTATAGCGAGACCATGACTATTGCGATGGCGAGTATCGCCCATCCATAAGTCATCAGGTACTCCATCGCTGACTGGAGCCTTGCGCCTTTCAATCGCATGAATGAAGATTGCTGGGAAATAATAAAAAAGAGTCGCGAGCCTCAGCGCCTTCCCCTGAACCTCTGGCTGTTCCTCCTGAAGTTCCTGTTGTTTCCCCCGAAGTTCCTGTTATCCCTATTGTCGAACCTCCTGCGCTCAGGCTTCTCCTTGACAGGCGAGCTTGTTATCCTCTCGACGGCGCTGTCGAGCTGCGCCTTAAGTTTCTCCGCTATGAAGTTCTTGGTTATCGCATCGGCCCTTGCCGCTATGGCCAGCTTGGTAGCATATACCCTGGCTATCCTGCCACGTATGTCCTTCCTTGCAGTCCCTATCTGCGGCAGCTTGTAGAGAACCCCGTACTTGGGAGGCCTTGACCCGAACTTGATGTGCTTGAAAAGCGCCTTCTCCGCACCGAGAAGCTGTATCGTGCCTGCGGGCATGACTGAGAGCTTCTGCAAAGAACCTGCCCTGCCAAGCAGCTCCGCCGCTATCTTGTAGTCTATCATGTACGCTATGTTGGGCATCAGCTGCTTGACACCCCTTTCAAGGTACATATCGAGAGAATCCTGCAGCTTCGATATCGCAAGCTCCTGTTCCGCGAGCCCCTTGAGCATCTCGTATTCCTGCGCATCCGGCTCCCTGCCTATGCTCCTGCTTATGCTGTTTAGTATCGCATCCCCGTTGCCTCCAAGGACATCGTCAAGCGCGTCCTTCGTAGCGCCCTTCTTGTCGGCGCCGAACCTGATGACGAAGCGCGCATAGTTGAGCTGGTTGCTCAGCCTAAGCTCCGGGAAGTAAATGCCGTACCATTCCTCCAGCTTCTCGTGTATCAGGTTCCTCGTCTTCTCCAGCTCGTTGTAAGCCGCAATTGCCTGCATTACCGCGTGGTCGCCAACAGAGTACGCGTTGCTTACGCTCGCCTTTGCAAGCCCTAACAGCCTGTTCCTCTTTTGCTCTATTGTCTCCTTCAGGAAAACCCCCAGAATTACGAATTAAGCTCTTTTGCAAAATATTTATAGCCATGCCCTCTTCGGGTAGACCATGCCCATCTTCGTCATCGCGATGTGCAGCACCGCTATTATCAGCACCCCGGAAACTATCACGAAAGCGCTGAGTATGCCTACATGGTAGAGCACGAACGCGAACAGCAGCCCCATAGCGGGAGGATGCTCGCTGTCAGTCTCGAACAGGAAAAGAGCAGTAAGGAACACCACAACAACCGTGGCGAGGTAGATGCCGAAGTATGAGATCAGCAAAAGGCCAAGATAACCGAAAACCGTCGCTATGGCATAGCTCTTCACGAACCTCTTCGGGCTTGCAGACTTGGTGTACGGCATCATGAACATGATGAAGGTGCTGCTGGCGAAGGAGGTGAAGATGATCGCAGAGGAGCCGAAGTTCCTGTCCAGGCCTACGTCCACTATGTCAAGCATGAAGACAAGGACAAGCAGCACAACAGTGACAAGCAGGATTGGTATGAGGACGTTGTGCTTGTTCCTCATGTGCTTGAACTTCCTGTACGCCTCTTGCGTTAATGTGGCCATGGCAAACGGTTATCTCTGCCATGAAAGCTTAAAATAAGTTCCAGAAAGCTTCATGTTGCGGGCGCATAGCAGGAACTGATAACAAAAATAGAAATAACTGCATGCCAATCAGATTCCTTATTAATAATTAATGATATTGTAGTATACTAATTGCTTTAATGATGCGGATGAACGTCGAAGAGCTCATGGCTTATGCTAAGAGGAGGGCGCTTTTCTGGCCCAGCGCCGAGATATACGGAGGGGTAGCTGGCGTCTACGAATACGGGCACATAGGCGCGCTCCTCAAGAAGAGGTTCGAGGAGGTCTGGACCGCTTACTTCGTGGAGTCGCAAGACGATTATTACATGATAGACGGCTCGAACATCCTGCCTGAGAAGCCACTGGTAGCATCGGGACACGCAGCTCTCTTCAACGACATACTGATAAACTGCTCGAAGTGCAATACATACTACCGCGCAGACGTGCTGCTCAACGACATGGGCATAGATGTCTCTGACGGTGCAACCGTAGACGAGATAGACAAAATAGTCAAGGAACAGGCCGTCAAGTGCCCGAAATGCAAAGGCGCGATGGCGCATGCAAAACCCTTCAACATGATGTTCGACCTGGGAATCGGTCCGGAGAAGGACGAGAAGGGATACCTGAGGCCGGAAACTGCGCAGTCCGTGTACCTGAATTTCTCGAGAGAATTCAACGCGCTCAGGAAGACACTGCCGATGGGTCTCGCGATAATAGGCAAGGCATACAGGAACGAGATATCTCCTAGACAAGGGCTTTACAGGCTAAGGGAGCTGATCCAGGCTGAGCTGCAGATATTCTTCGACCCCGACGAATGGAAGCCGATTCTGGGCAGGCTTGGCAGCAGGAAGGTAAACGTACTCATGTACCAGCAGGAGCAGATGGAGAGCATCACGATAAAGGAGTGGATGGAGAAGTACAAGATACCAGAGTTCTACGCATACCATCTCGCGCTGATAGACACCTTCTACACGGAGGTATTGCAGGTGCCGCGGGACAGCTTCAGGTTCCGCGAGAAAGGCGGCACTGAAAAGGCGTTCTACAACAAGGTGCACATGGACATAGAGGTCAACGTAACTAGCTGGAACGGCTTCAAGGAGGTAGGCGGCCTCCATTACAGGACCGACTACGACCTCACGTCGCATTCAAAGGGCTCGAACAAGGACCTTTCGGTCAACATAAACGGCAAGAGGATAATGCCAAATGTCCTCGAGCTCAGCTTCGGCGTGGACAGGAACGTGTGGATGCTCATCGACCAGTTCTACAAGAAGATCGAGGACAGGGATGTGCTCCAGGTGCCTGCATACCTTGCGCCTTTCTCTGCAGGACTGTTCGCGCTGCAGAAGGACGAGGCGCTCCAGAAGATGACAGAGTCCATATACAGGAAGCTGAGGAGGCATGCCAGGATAGCTCTCGACGACTCGGGGTCCATAGGCAGGAGGTACGCGAGGCTTGACGAGATAGGCACGCCATTCTGCATAACCATAGACTTCGAGAGCGTGGACAAGAGCTCGCCCAACCACAACACGGTCACGGTAAGGCACAGGGACAGCAAGAAGCAGGAGAGGGTGAAGGTAGACGAGCTGGAAGGCTTCATATCCGATAACACGACCTTCGACATAAACAAGTTCGCATGATTCAATGGCATCGTACGAGACTCAGACAGTAGAGCGCACTGACGCTATAAGGGCGGACGCATTCGACATGAGGCACACGTTCGAGAGCGGGCAGCCGCTTACCTTCCACGCTGACTATTCAGAGGACGGATTTTCGAGAAACCTAGCGTACTCCACTGGCATAGGCAGGATCAGCGTATCTAGCAGCGGGAACATCCTTCACATCAGCCATTCAGGAAGGTATTCCAGGGCAACGGCAAGGGTAGAGGTCATCAAGAGGATGGGCCTCAATGACGACATGGAAAGGATATACGAGGGCATGAACACGGACCCGTTCATGGACAGCGCGATAAGGAACTTCAAAGGCATGAGGATAACAGAGAACGACTCTTGGGAGACCACCATGTGCTTCATACTCTCGCAGTTCAACAACATCAAGAGGATAAGGCTGATAACGAGGAGGATGATAGAGCGCTTCGGGCAGCCTTATTCAGATGGCGGCACCATCATCAGCATGTTCCCCTCAGCAGAGGCAGTCGCGGGTGCAAGCATCGGCGACATCAACGCATGCGGCACTGGCTTCAGGGGCAAGTACCTGAAGAGCGCGGCAAAGGTATGTTCGGAGAACCTTGACCTAAAGAAACTTTACGGCATGGACTACGCATCTGCAAAGGAGGCGCTGATGGAGCTCGACGGCGTCGGTGACAAGGTCGCCGACTGCATACTCCTGTTCGGCTACCATAAGACAGAGGCGTTCCCTATAGACACATGGATAAAGAGGATAATAGAAACGGTATACTTCAAAGGCAGGAATAAGAGCATAAAGGAGCTCCACAAGTTCGCGGAGAGGCGTTGGCAACCTGAACTGCTGGGCTACGTTCAGCAGTACCTATTCTGGAACGGCAGGAGCCTGAAGGTGGGAACATGATACCTGACATGGACAGGATGGAGAAGAGGCTTCTCGAGATCGAGACGAAAAGAGACAGGGCGCTGCAGCTCTCAAGGGAGCTCATAAGGAACGCGGGCAAGGCGATAACTCTGCTGCACGCGAGGGACTTGAAGGGGGCGAAGTCGCTCTTCCAGAAGCTAGAGGCAAACAGGAAGGCGCTAAAGGCCGTGGAGAAGGGCCTTGAGTACTACACGCTGCAGGCGCACCAGGAGTACGTCGAAGCTAAGGCGCTTGAGAGCATAATAGCGAGCAGGAGGATACCTGATGCTGGGTCGCTGGGCGAAGAGGCGGCCCCATACATACTAGGACTCATGGACGTGGTCGGGGAGCTCAAGAGGGAGGCATTCGAGGCCTTGAGGAAGAGCGACCTCAACGATGCCAAGGCCTATTACGCATTCATGCTGGACATATACGATTCGACGCTCCACATGCGCTTCGCGAGCTCGATCCTGCCAGACTTCAGGCGCAAGCAGGACAGCGCAAGGATCCAGATAGAGGGCACCATAAACGAGATCCTCTACCTTGAGGCAAGGGCGATAGGCAAGGCTTAAGAACCTCAGTTCCCAACGGCGCCTGCGCCGACTGCCTAAAACACCTTTAAATACTTTACCCTTTAAGATTTAGAGTAAAGGTAGACAAAATGGCCAGAATACTAAAGCTGCAAAGCGCAATGGAATACCTGATGACTTATGGATGGGCGATCCTGGTCATAGCCATAGTAATGGTATCGCTCTTCAGTCTCGGACTGTTCAGCGGCGGATTCACACCAACTGCATGCATAGCCTTCTCAGGCTACCAGTGCTCAAGCCCCGTGCTGACGCACGTGCTCTCCTCTGGAGGAACGTCAACGACTGTCGCGCAGCTGCAGTTCACATTCGGGCAGAACACCGGATCAACAGTGTATAACGTTATAATAGGGGCAGCCCCGCAGAGCTCGGCGCTCAGCTCGGCAGGATTCCCGACAACGATAAACGGATATAACGGAATGATAACGACCAACAGCGGCGCAACTGGTGTTTATGGAAGCCCTTCAGGGATAACCTCACTGGTTACGGGAGGCACAACTGTAGTGACGATAGACATGACTACGAGCCAGGTCGCGACGAACGCGCTGGGAACGGCGTACTCCGGATACCTCTGGATGAACTACAGCGTGTCATCTGCTACCGCTGCAGCCTCAACGGCTGTCAAGGTCGCGACAATCTCGATAAAGGTAACTTAAAGCCCATAGGGCCTTGGTTCGTAAGGGCCTCTGCCCTTACCTCTTTTTCTTTATTTTTCAAAAGGATTAGCCGTGGCTTCGCGCCTTAGCGCGCCGCCATCGCCTTCTGCTCCTTCTTTATCCTGAGCACTTCCATCAGCTCGTTGGCGCTCAGCAGCGGCTTCCTCAGCCTGTCTATGTCATCTATCGCTATCCTTGGGCATGCGGTGTTGACGAACGCGTCGAACTCCATCATGTTGTTGACAGAGTCGAAGTCTATGTTGTTCGAGACGAGTATCGCGGCCTTCAATCCTAGCCCCTCTATCTTCTCCTTGATTATCTTCGCCAGGTTCATGTTGAACTGGCCGTTCTTGGTGCTTACAAGTATGCCGAAGTTGCTCGCATCAACGGAACCCAGTATCTTGCCCCTGCTCCTCTTCCTGTATATGTCTCTGTACCTGTCTATGAACTCCACCTTCATCGTATAAGGCTCGACGACCAGGAAAGGCTTGGTCGTGCTGAGGAGCGCCCCCAGGGGATGGAACAGCCCTCCGCCGAAATAGACAAACGCGTCCACGTTCCTGTCTATCGTGGCCGCGCTGCCTATGTCGCAGCCAAGTATCTGCCCCCGCCTCTTGGCGAAACCATACGGCTTCCCTATGATTACTGTCTTGCCGTTGCGCTCGTAGAAGGCCTTTATGTCGTCAAGCTGCCTTATCTGCTGTATCGTGGTCACAATGCCTATGGTCTTGTACTCCTCGAGTTGCTTGAGCGACTCGTTGAGCATGTCAAGCGGCGCATCAGTGTTGTATTCTATGTACTCGACGTTGAAATCGACCTTGTGGAACTCCGCATGGCCGAAATGCACAAGCTTGTCAGCCTTTATGTTCTTGGCCTCGTCTATCGCCAAATCGCAGGCGCCGAAGGTAGGCGAAGCCGATATGAAGACCTCGTTTCCCTCGGCCTCGAGCCTCTTGGCGTGCTCCAGGGCCCTCTGCTTAAGGCCTTCTGGGAACTGCAGCAGTATCCGCATGTTGATCAAGCATTAGATATACAACGTATGCCCATGGCACCTATTTATGCTTTTCTTGGAATATCTAAACATGGTCACAAACGTCATACTTGTAGACGAGAACGACAACCAGATAGGCACGGAGGAGAAGATCAAGGCGCACCAGAACGGTGGCAGGCTCCATCGCGCATTCTCTGTATTTGTCTTCAACAGCAAGGGCGAGACCATGCTGCAGAAGAGGGCAGAGACCAAGCACAGCGCAAAGAACATATGGAGCAACACCTGCTGCTCCCACCCGTACCCGAACGAGGCTACGATAACAGCTGCAAGGAGGAGGCTCAAGGAGGAGATGGGCTTCGACTGCAACCTCAAGGAGGCATTCCATTTCACGTACAGGGCAGATGTGGGCGAGGGGCTCACTGAGCACGAGTACGACCATGTATTCTTCGGCTTCTACGACAAGGAGCCGAAGCCCGATCCCAAGGAGGTGGGTGACTGGAAGTGGATAAGCCTGCCGGAGCTGAAGAAGGAGATATCAAAGGACCCTAAGAAGTTCTCGCCCTGGCTTGTCATCAGCATAAACAGGGTAACAGAGGCGTACGAGGAGATGCAGTAAGGCGCTTCAGCAGCCATCAGCGCGCTATCGGCGTCTTTACTATCGAATAGGTGCCTGAGAGCTTCGATGCGGCCCTGTGCAGCGCCTCTTCAGCTACCTTCCTGTTGGCGCTCAGGGTCTTTACCATGAGGACCGACTGGCCCGCCTTTATCCTCGCTGCGAGCGATGAAGGGCTCCCGAAGGAGAGGCTCATACCCTGCGAGATCCTGTCCGCTCCTGCGCCTGTCGCCCTCTTCTTCTCGCGTATGACGTTGTGCGGGTAGGTGAGTATCCTGAAGGAGTAGTCAGTGGCAAGGCTCTTCTCGAGGAACTTGTTAGCAACCTGCCTTGCGGATTCAAGGGCGTTGCTCCTGATCTGCACGTACTGGTGCGAGTCAAGGGTGAGCTTGAGGTCGTATGTCGGCTTCTCCACTCCCATGTTGAATATCAATAGGCTGGTGTGCGGAAGCGCCTTGATGTAGTTCTTCTTCGGCTTCTTCACCGAGTACCTGGCCCATGCCTGGCTGTGTATGCTCCTGACTGAGCGTGCGGGTCTTAGCTTCATGAAAACACGTGCTTTCTAATGTTCAGTTAAAGTATATAAAAATATCTAATTGGCGCGCCTTAAAGGCTTAATCGTCATAAGCCATGTGCCATACAAATGCTTTATATATGAGCCATTTCCACATCCCTGCACTTATATGTAGAGTGAGACGATGGTGGACATACCCTCAAACGCGCTGCTTCAGGCCAGCGTCGATGTTGTAATAGGAGCAGATGGCAAGGCGTACGTTGTTGACTTCAACAGGTTCCAGGAGGGCTATTCGGTGCACCTCCTCAACAAGAGGGAGGCAGTCGAGGCCGCGTTCGTGAGGGAGACCCAGGCGCTCCTGGGAGGGCAGAGAGTCCACATAGCTGGAAGCACCTCCTGGCCGGAGCTGAACTTCGGGACAATATACGACCTTACGCTGAAGTACCTTGTGGGGCTGGCCGGTGCCGAAGAGACAACGGTCGCTTACGGCCTTGGGGGCATGGACGTGAACAAGGGCGCCTTCACCTTCAGGAACGAGCCTACGCAGATATTCTACTACAGGGACTTCGAGGCCATGAGCAACAGGGAGAAGCTTGACTCAGACCTCAGGAAGCTGTTCAGGATAATGAACAACACCCCCGAGCTGGAGCCTACGCTCACCGGCTCGTGGGTCAACTGGCCCACAGCGTGCTGGTGCCCCGCGAACATGCAGCTAAACACGCTCATGACCAAGTCCGGCCTCTACGGGAAGATGAAGGCAGCTGGCCTTAACGTTCCCGACCACATAGTCATCAACGACAGGGAGGAGCATTCAATTGTAAGGGAGAAGCTGGCCGCGATGCTCGAGCAGCACGGCACAGTGGTAGCCAAGCCCGACAAGGTCGGCGGAAGGGCGGTAGGTGTCACTATAATAAGGGACAGGGCAGATATCGACAACTTCGTTGACGGCCTCGGAAACACGAACCTTGAGAACTGGCTGATCGAGGGCAGCATACCTAGGCATGTGGTGACAGCAGAAGGGAAGAACGTGATCTTCGACCTTATACCCCTTGTGATAGGCCTCGAAGCCGTCAGCACCAACGTGAAATACTCATTCGTCAGGAACGGCGTGATAGAGAAGATGCCCGGTGTTAATCCTGCGATCTTCGTGCTCCCCGGCATAGAGGGCAGGGGCCACCTTGAGGAGCGCGCCGAGTACCTGATAGAGATGATAGGATTCCAGGGCAAGGACAGAGGCCTGCATGACCTCGCTGAGAGGAGGAGGCAGTTCGGCGCGATAGAAGGGGATGAGGCCGACGAGCTCAGGGCTTACTTCAGGAACGGCCAGGGCAAGAAGTGGATAGACCTTGCCGAGGATACGGCTGTAAGGGCAAAGAAGGTGCTGCTCCACGAGGTAAAGCGCAACATGCCTGGCCTCAGGGACGATCTGCAGGCCCACATAAACTCGCAGAGAAAGGTCAAGAGATAATCCCTCTCCGAACCTTGTTTGATGCTAGCCCATAGCGAAGCGCACTAGAGTCTCCTTCGCCTTCTGCATGTCCTTCAGCACCACGTACTCGTTGGCCGCATGGTCTGTGCTGTTGCCCAACGGTATGCCGTAGGCAATCGTCGGTATTCTCTTCTCGGCGAAGAACCTGCCGTCAAGCCCTCCCCACGTGCCATAGGCCTTGCTGGCGTTGTCAGCCTTTATGAATTTCCTGACAAGCCCGTTCTTGAGGTCTGTGGAATAACCGCTCGACTTCATCGTTATCTCAAACGGGACCTTTATCCCTGTCCTGTTCTCGACCTTCTTCACGTACCGCTTCAGCTCCCCTATCGCTGCATCCGGATCCTCTTCCGGTATGAGCCTCATGTCGAACGTTGCCTCGAACTCCCCCGGCATCACGTTCGGCGCATGGCCGCTCTTGACCTTGGTTATGTTGAACCTCCCGAACACCTTCCTGTACGGCGCATCGGTCTCTGACAGCTCGAGCCTCGAAAGGTGCCTTGCCCTTATCCTCTTGAATCCCTGCATCGCGCCTATGAACCTCATCCCGTCAAGTATCGCGTTCCTGCCCCTCCAGTCCTCTCCTGCGTGCCACTGCAGCCCTTTTATCATGAACCTTCCCTGGACCACGCCGCTGCATCCCGCTATCGGCACCCTGTGCGCGTCCATGACTATCGCGAGGTCTATGTCCTTGACCCTTGTCCTGCCTATCACGTACTTGAGGCCGAGCTCGCTCCCGACCTCCTCGTCGCATGTAAGCATGAGCCTGATGTTGTAGTTGCGCCTCTTTGCCGAGTTCATCTCGCGGACAAGCCCCACAGACAGCGCCAAAGGCCCCTTGTCATCGCACGTGCCCCTGCCGTATACCTTGCCGCTTTTAGTAAGCATCCTGAACGGGTTGCTCCTCCATCCGTCGCCTGAAGGCACGACGTCGTAATGGCAGTTGAGCACAACCGTCTTGTCCTTGCCGTAGTCGAAATCCGCTATGATGTTCGGCTTCGGCACCTTCGACTTGCCATCCCTCATGGGGTCTATTACCTTGACCTTGCCGCCCAACCTCCTGCATGCAGATACTAGGAACTTCTCCATCCTCCTGTAAGCATCGTCATCCCCAGCAACAGTCGGCATCGCTACCATCTCCTTAAGGAACCTGAGCTCCCATTCTATTCCATGCATGCCATCATCTACAAAGCGTCATACAGAGAAGAGCACCTTGCCCATTATGCTGCTGACGTCAAACGGTCCCAATGTCCTGCTGTCCTCGCTCTCAGCGCCGTTGTCACCGACCGCATACACGCTCTTGCTGTCAATCCATTTAACCCTTTTCACCAAGGACATGTTTTTCAGCGGATGCCTCAGTATCACAACATCGCCATCCTTGATACCGCCCCTCCATGCCCTAACTATCACGTAGTCGCCCTCGCGCAATGCCGGCTCCATGCTCCTGCTCCTTACCCTGTATATCTTTATCGGGAGCACGCCTATACCTGCGGATACACGAATGTCCTCTCTGTCGGGTAGAAGGACTTGGCCCTCTTGGTCTTGACGTTCTTCGTCTCCCAGAATATCTCGGCGAACCTCTGCACGTTCTCCAGAAGCTCCTCCGCTGCCTTGATGTCGAGCGTCTGCTTCGCCTTGGATCCCCCTTTCATTATGTTCCAGACCAGCTCGTGCAGCTCTGGGTGCGCCTTTATGTGCTCTGGCTTGAAGTAGTCCCCCCATATTATCCTGACCTCGTCCTTGACCGTTGCCGCGTGCTCCTCCTTGACATGCACGTACCTCACGAACTTCTCCCTGTCCTCGGCCGTTATCTTCGAGGGATCCGTAGGGAGCGCGCTTGCCAGGTCTATCATCCTTATGACCGTGTGCGCCGAAAGCTGCGCCATGTGCGGATCGTATATGCCGCAGGGTATGTCGCAGTGCGCGTAAGCATCCTCAAAGCCGAGAACCCTGTCCAGAGCCGCAATCCCCATTCTCGCTATCCCGTTTCTCCTCTCCATAGCAATCAAGAGAATCTCTCACCAAAAGCTTAAAGAGTTTTCACAATCCCTTCGCAGCCTTCCTCCTTTCCTCTGCTCTCTTCCTCTTCCCCCTGTGCCCCACGAAGAGGAGTATCGCCGAGAGCACGAAGAGCGCTATGCCCAGCAACGGATAGGAAAGCAGCATGTACCCTGACGCGTACGCAAGCGCTATGGCTATGAGCCCGAGGATCCCGGCAACGACGATCCCTATCACTATCCCCAGCGCCTCAGCGCCGATGGAGACGTACAGGTATATCGTAGATGTCCTCAGCACCTGCAGCCCCATCGCACGGTCCAGGGTGGCTGTGCTGTTGTCCAGGATCCCGAAGGCCGTCGCGAGAGGGCTGACCTGCAGCGACGCGTAAATGCCGTCAAGGAAGAATATCCCTAGCACTATCTCCCTCCACAGGTTCCCGAACCTCAAATAATCGCCTTGTGTTTTTATAGAGTATGATTATGATTTTTATATGTGTTACGATACAATATATACGAATGGGAGGGTGCGTTATTGTGCGGCTCTTAGCTGCCAAACCGGAGTGGGAACTATGAAACGATATCCTGATGAGGGCTTTCCTTCGACTGTACTACGACCGGAGACCGTGGCGAAGCACGAGGAGCTCATAAAACAGATGTCGACTACTGTAGACAAGTATGCAAGGATAGGCAGAAGGGATGTGAGCATGTTCGACTGGACCCTGCGCGTCCTTGAGAACTGCAGCCTATCGACAGTAGAACCCCAATACCTGGGCTCGCTCGCAATCATAAAGACCGAATTCGCGCTGTGGGAGGTCCTGCTTGACGACCTCGTTGACAACGCGGATACCCGCAACTTCAAGCTGTTCGACGAGCTGATGAAGATACCATTTGACTCAGGCCACATAGACAGGTCAAAGCTGAGTGCGAATGAGGTATCATACCTTGAAGTGACCAAAGACATATGGGAAAACGACCTGATGGGGGTCATAAAGAAGTACCCCCACTACGAGAGGTACGAGAAGGCCTTCAATTTCGACGTCATGCAGCTGCTCAACGCCCTTAGGTACAGCAAATTCGTGAACGAGGACGAGAAGACAGCAAACGTGATAGAGAACGAGGCCTACATACCGCACGGCATGCAGATAATGATCCAGATGGACCTGGACCTCATGTGCTCCAAAGGTTTCAATGAAGCCGAGCTAGGAATGCTGAGGCAGCTCAACTACATCTCCCAGAAAATGGCAAGGATAGGGAACCTTTTGGGCACGTATCCGAGAGAGCTCCTAGAATCTGATATGTCCAGCGAGGCAGTCCTCAAGTTCATAAAGCAGAGGGAGGGCGGAATAACCTTCAAGCTCAACAAGCTGCTCAAGCGCGAAAGCCGCTACCCGAGGTTCGAGGAGAAGATAATCAGGGAATGGCAGGACTACTACCAGCTGATAAAGGAGATAGCCAACGAGATAAAGTCCGTGGACATGGAAAGGTTCCTTAAGGAAAGGGAGTATATAGAGAAGGCCTATGAGATGAAGGTCGACACCTGGTAGCGCAGGATCCGCATCATGTCTGCGCTTTGTACATGGCAGGATACCTCTTCATCAGGTTTTCCTTGGTATCGAGCGCAATCTTGCACACGCTGCTTCCTACTACCCTACACTCGGTCTCAACTGCTTCAAGTTCCTTGTTAAAGACCGCCGAGGCCATGCCTGCCAGTATGCCACGCAGTATGTGGTCCATCGGTGCACCGACCATGCAGTCAGGGCTATTCGAGAAAGGTGAATTCTCCACTATTATTATCCCTGCAGGCGCCGTGCCTGCGGTTTCCTGGTAATGCAGCTTGCCAAGCCCATACAGGTTCACCGTATCTATCACCCAAGAGACATCAGCCTCCGAATTGCCGGTGCTGTTGATGTTGCCCCTGCGTTCGAGGATAGATTCCTTTGCCATGTGGTACAGCTCCTTCGCGTTCTTAGGGTCTGTGCCTGTCAGGCATATGTACTTTATTATGCTCGGAGCGGGGAAGATGAGCACGTTTTCCCCGTACAGGGTAACCGTTCCGTCCTGGAACGCCATCTTCCTGCTCATTATCAGCATTTCAAAGAAATTCATTTGCAAACACCTGTCATATCAGACCTGGGAACTCTTTCCTAAGGTAGTCCTTGGGCCCCCAATGGAATACGCACACATCGTTTCCTGAGCAGACGCACTGCGTTTCAACAGCGTCTATGTCTACTTTGAACGTGCTGGACAGCGCCCCCGCTATTATGCCCTCCAGCAGCCTGTCGGAATGCTTCCTCACGTCCTTGCTCTTCAGATACAGGTGCAGCGTAAGGTTCTTGTAGGTCAGGAACCCGTGAGCTGCGTCTGCGTCGATCACCTTGTATTCCACCATCCCCCACCCTGCAAACGCGTTGTACTTTATCCATCTGTCAAGAAAGTCCTTGTACGAAAGGCCATACTCCTTGCCTATTGGTATGGAGAAGTCGTACATGCCTTTTTTCATTATCTCGTACAGCTTCCTTCCCTCGGCCTCGTTATTCGCAAGCTTAAGCGTATAAGAGGCTATGAAATTCACGGGGAACATCAGCACTCTCTGATTGTCTAGCGTAATCTCCCCCTCTCTCAGGGTCACCTCCCTTGAAAGTAGTAACCTCTCGAATATGTTCATCCCCAACCACCAAACCCGCTGAAGCTCTGGCTCTATCCGTATACCTTCTCCACAGGCTTCACGACCAATCCCTGGCCCGTTATCTCAAGGTCATTGATGTAAGGGCTCTGCTTCGTGTTCCTCATCTTCATGACAGTTATGGTCCTGACGTGCTTCGCCCCTACCAACTGGTTGAACATCTCGACTATGCCGTCGCAAGCGAACTCGCTGACCCCGTCTATGGTAAGCTGGTTGAGGTCCGGGTTGCCGTAAGTCAGCACCAGATTCGTCGTTCCGAGCCTCGAGAGATGCTCGACTATCAGGTATATCAGCCTCTTCTCCATGTTCCCTGTATAGTATATCTTGTCGCCCTTCTCCGCGAGCAGGTTGCCGCCGCTCTCTATGCCTCTCGCAGTCATCTCCACCGTAGAGGCTATGCTTCCTGCATATCCAACAGGTATCGTGAAGAGGTCAAGGTTCACCGCGTATGTGGCAAGGTTATCGAAAACCAGCCTCTTAGCGTTCACCTTGTCCCTTGCTTCACGTATCTGGTCGAATATGTCTAGCTTGGTCCTTCCCAGCCTCACGCTTATGAAGGCCACCTTGCCTTCGGCCTCCAGCTTGTCGAAGTCCCATCCGAACTGCTTCGCCTGCTCCTTAATCATCTCGAAGGACTCGTCAAGGGTGACGTATATCCCGTTCTCGCCGTTCATTGCTCCGTTGTACAGGTACTGCAAAGCGAAAATCGTCTTTCCAGTACCTGGCAACCCGGTAAGCAGTATGTTTGAGCCTGCCGGGAACCCTCCCTCGACCAACCCATCGAATCCTCCAATGCCGGTTCTAACCCTATCCATTTACATCACCAACCCAATCCCGTCCGTCCGAAACCCACGATATACTCTTATGGTCGCTCCTCCTATATTAATGTGAGTCAGGAAGCTTTTTAAACGGGTTTATAATGCGAACTGTCCCATACCCTCTCCACGACGACAAAATAGGGCACAAAAAGGCCCAAAAACAGGCAACGCATCTAAGGGCCAGGACCTCGGTGACGCTCCGATTGCTGCTAACCTAGTGCAAAACCTATGGCGAAGGCAGCTACAAGCACGACTGCTATCGGAATCACAACACACGCTATAAGGACTCCCAGCGACTTGACCCAGCTTATTCCCTGCTGGTTCGCAAGTGCCAGCACCTCCACCACTACGGCCCACAGCGCTATCAGACTGCCTATGAAAGGCACCCAGATGAAGCTCATCGCAGCGGTCGTAGAATACGAGACCGCTGTGGCAGTGGCCGCATAGTCGTTCTTGAAGAACCTGAGGAGAAACTTGCCAAACAGGTGTATCCACGCAGCATTTATGATTATCGATACCGGCATCAGGATTATGTAGAAGAGTATGATCAGGAAGGTAATGCCTCCAGCGAGAAGGCCGCCTAAAACGGGGCCAAGGCCAGTTGCCGCAGTGCCGAACAGTCCGCCGACTGCGCTGCCCAGTACCATCGAGGTAAGTACCCACAATACGAACGGTATCGCGCTTGCCTTCCAGAAATGTATTATTGCCTCCCCGACCTTCATCTTATTCTTCGTGCCTGCACTTGGGTGCAGCATGCTGTTTATCGCATTCTTATAGTCGTCTACTATTATCATCCAGACACCAATCCAAACCTGATTTAAATTGAAGCCATGCCTTTTTATACCTTTACGGATATACGATAAGATTATTCCTTTCTGATCGTGCTGATTATGGGAAAGTTTCCGCTGGCAGACGAAGTTCTGACCCAAATATGGATATGCAGGAAGTGCAAGGCCAGGAACAAGGCCGGATCCGAGAAGTGCAGGAAGTGCGGCTCAATCTACATGAGGCCGAAGAGGAAGGAGAAGAGAGTCAAGAAGTGACGATTAACAAAGGATGATGTCAATGGCAGATCTGAACCCTATAGAAAGCCTCGTGGTGCAGGCTATGAAGGACATAGGCGCCACCTCAGAGGATAAGAAGAAGACGGCAGACGACATAGCGAAGAAGTGCAACAGGCCCAAGAGCATGGTCAACAACGCTCTCGTCTCGCTCACGACCAAGAACGTGGTCAAGAGGGTCGCAAGGGAGAAGGCGTCAGGATACTACGTGATACAGGGAGCAGCCTAAAGGTCCTCCAATGCCCTCCCAGGACGCGATCGAGTTCTCAGCCAAGTACAGGGGATGGTCCGCGTCGAAGGTCATTCCCATACCGGAAGGCTCTTCTCCTGAGGAGATAGTAAAACAGATTAGCGAGCTGAGGACAGCTGTGGACAGGAAGGCGTTCGAGATATTGAACATAGACACGAAGTCGCTCGACGCGTATGCCGCATCTGTCAGCAAGGGAAAGAAAGGTGTATCAGGACTTTCAGAAGCCTTCAGGGAGATAGGCTCGAAGGAGGGCAGCGGTATAATACTCAAGGCTTGTGGCGAAAAGCCGGAGCTGGAGAAGGTCGCATCCTCATATCTCATAAGATGCATAAGCTCCAACCTCGGTTTCGATTTCTACCTGAGCGGAAAGAGGAAGTGATGCGATGGAAGACTCTATACTCTTCACCGCGAAGGTCAATGACTGGGTATCTGTGAAGAAGATGTCCTGCAGGGACAACACGGGCCCCGAGGAGGTGGCGTTCCAGCTGGCCTCAATAAGGCAGGCATTGGACAGGAAGTCCTTCGAGATGCTTGGCATTAACACCTTCATGATAGACGAATACGTCGAGAAGATGATCGGCGGCAAGAGAAGGAGCTTCAACAACCTTGCAGATTTCATAGTCAAGATAGATGAGCCAGAGGCAAAGAGCGTGATCAAGCAGGCGAGCCAGGAGCACCAGCAGGCAGCATGGATCTACATGTTCAGGAAGATAGTGACTGCGCTCAAGTTCGACTTCGATGTCAACCAGGAGATGCTTGCAGACGTCTACTCGAACCTCAAGATGCCTCCGATGCCGAAAGGAAGACTGCCTGGCGCGAAGAAAAAGAAGTAACGCATGCGCCGTTCCTGAAAAGCGTTAAAAGGCTTTGTTGAGAAGCTAGCATCATGGTATCCGAAAGCATGATGTTCATAGTATCAATATCTATCTTCGTCCTGATAGTCGCGTCCCTTGCGACCTACTCGTCTAGCAAGCCGCCTTCCAATGCAACCGGTACGGTACCGCCGCACGGCGGCACGAACGCGACGATTACCATAGTGAACGCCTCTGCGGAGCTGAACAACTCGCTCAACGAGGGCTTCGCGTTCAACTACTCAGTGTTCGCGGCAAACCCCTCATCCGACTGCGAGCTTGCCAGGATAAGCCAGTGCTGGAACAACGCGCCTTCACAGGCGGTCTGCATAAACAGCGCTTACAAGGCTTCGTACCAGCGGCAGTTCGGCAGCATAAGCAACAGGACAGGATCCGTGGTCTGCGCCATGTACTATGTCATTGGCAACATGAGCTGCACAGTAATGGACGGTTCCTGCGTGCTGGTATACGACACTGGGCAGCAGTAGCCGCAGCCGCAACCATTTAAATATCCCTGACGGCAATCTCATTCTCAAGGGGAGATAGGCTAGCTTGGTAGGCTTCGAGCTTTGGGAGCTCGCGACCCGTGTTCAAATCACGGTCTCCCCGATTTCGTTTTACGACGACAAAATATAATCCAGTTATAAACTCCAGAGTCATTTTTAATTTTTGCCTTAGACATAGAAACTGGATAATTTGGGTGTAAAAAAGAAAATAATAGTTGCTATAGCGGTTGTCCTGGTTGTTCTTGCTATAGCCGCTGTAGTGTTTATGCTCCTCATGGGAGGGGCAAATCCAAACTACAAAGTGGAAAGCTACAACGCCTCAAAGCTGACGACAGACTATAGAAACAGCATCAACATCAGCTGGGTTCCGATAAACGGACTGCTGGCCGCGCTGCCCACAACTACACCTGTAGGCATGGGTTTCGAGAATTCGCCAAGGAGGATGGCTCTGTATTCGCTGGCCAACAGCACCATGTACATTGCCTCTAACATAACGTACTGCACGTACAGAGGGCAGCCATTGCTCATGGACCTGTATGCGGACAGGCCTCTCGGGCCCTCTGACATGTCCAACGGCACGAGACCCATCGCCCTCTACATATTCGGCGGAGGCTTCACATCAGGCAACAAGACCAGGTTCAACGGAGACATGTCGCCATTGATACTTAGCCTTGTGGGTCGCGGGTTCGTGGTGGCGTCGATTAACTACCTACTTGCGCCCGACTACCCATACCCGAACCAGACCGACGATGTTCTTTGTGCAATGCGCTTCCTGAGGTACTACTCGTACAGCTTCGACGGCGACCAGAACCATATAGGCACCTTCGGCAACAGCGTCGGCGGGCAGCTGTCCGGCCTTGCTGCAGTCCTGAACGGCACCGCCCCATGGCAGAATCCGCCTGACCTTGTCATGCACGGCAATCTCACCCACGGCGAATATGAAAGCATACCATCAAGGCCATATGCGGCTGTGGACTATTACGGCAGCGAGAATATGCCGAGCTCCAAGTTCATCCTTGATCTTATCAACAAGTCTACCCCTGACCTTGCAACAATATTCAGCCAGGCCTTCAGGCTCAATACCACGATAATAAGCTGGGCCGATGGCGTGGACTTTGTGGTGCGGGGTGAGCCCCCGATAATGGTCGTGCAGGGCAACAACGACACCCTGACGCAGGAATCTCAGAGCGTCAGCTTCTACAACAAGCTCAAGGCCTACGGGAACGACAACGCGGAGCTTATAATCGTGTACAATGGAGACCACGAGCTCATCCCGAATCCGCCGAACAGCACGATACACCCGAGCCTGGCCAACATAACGAATGCGACTGCAAGCTTTTTCATATCGCACCTGTCAAGCACTTCCATGCTAAGCGCTCCTGCCCCGCAAATCGTTATCACGCCTACGGTCGGGACAGGCGGATCCCCTGGCTCGTCTGAAAATGCATCCGCCATGGCTGCTGCTTTGGCATACTGCAAGAAAGCCGGAGTGCCTGAGTCGCAATGCCAGGATTACTGCAAGTCAGAACCCACGCATTGCGGCTTTACTGGGCAGGCAAGCAACGGTTCAGGATCCGACCATGCGACCACGATAGCGGTCAATGTCATCCAGCAGAACTCCGACCAAGCCGCGCAGTATACTAAACTGTACGTGGGGCAGTCAACGCGCTACAACAATTTCGTAATCGGACTCTCCGCTGTCACATCGATAAACGGACAGCCTGCAGCGGTGCTGAACATCTCAACGAACTTCAACTTCTCCAGGACCATAGGCCAGCGCCAATATTCCAACATAGGCGCGTTCTATCTTGCAGTGAACCAGATAAATTCAACTGCAAACCCTGCATGGGCAACTGTCGGAGAGCCGGTCACAATACCCAACGGCTTCAGCAATTCAACATTCAACAATTACAACCCGGCCAACAGCAGCGCATAGGCGTCTACGGGATGCGTCAGTTATGCCAGATTATAAATCTTGATGTCTTACTAGATAGCATGCTGAAGCTCTATGCAATACTTGCGGGACTCCTCTGCCTTGCGCAGGTCGCCAGCGCGCAGTACAAGTTGAACATAAGTCCTGCCGCCAACTGGAGTGCCATCGCAGCAATATTTCCTCCACAAACTGCAGGTAGCATACGATTCAATTACGCCGACGCGGCCATACTGCCTCTCGGAAACGGCACCTATAGGATGTATTACTCAAATTTCACCGAACCGACGGGGCAGTACAATACCCAAGGAAGTTCAGGAACAATAGACAGTGCAACCACTAGGGACGGCATCCATTGGTCAGCCGATAACGGCGCACGGGCAACGAACCAGGGGTTCCCGTGCCCGCCATGGCAGGGCTCTGTAATGCGGCTTCAGAATGGCACCATTCGGCTATACTCCGGATGCGGTATATTCCAGTCGAATGGCGGGTTGAATTTTAGCAGGACCAATAAGCAAGTCCAGATGCAATTGCCTGCCGGGAAAAAGTCTGTTGGAGCCCCGCAGGTGCTGCTCCTGAATAACGGCACCTTCAAGGCATACTGGGCTTACTTTGTCTCTGGAAGCAGCCCGATAGACGGCCGAACGCAGGTCATCAGTTATTCTTCAGCAGATGGATTCATTTTCACTCAGGATCCAGGAATCAGGATAGGTTCGAACCTTAGCATCGCAGGATATGCGATAAGCGGCGAAAGCCATCCCCTTGTCTATGAATTGCAGAACGATACGTGGGTAATGTATCTTGACACGGGGCTTGTAAAGGTCCAGCATCCTACAATTGGCGGCCTGTCCAATCCGAGCCTGGTCGCAACATCGAAAGACGGAATGAACTGGAGCCTGGAAAGGTTCGCCGTGGACAGCAGTGAAATCTACGGATTTGTGAATGGCAACGTGATGATCTTCGGTTATTATGGGCAGCCCCAATTCCAGCTACCTAGCTATTCGATGTATTATGGCGGCGGCCTGTACTATGCCAAACCAAACGAACAACCTCAAACCACAACGGTGAACCAGAGCGCGACATCTGCAGCATCAACTGTATATACTACTGCTATCACGACCGTCCAAACGACCACAATAAGCCAGGATAATTCGGGCACTCAGGCGGGCCAACCATCCATAATCGATAAAATAGTGACATTCTTCAAAAACCTTTTTGGGCTTAAGTGACGCGTTCAACTGCCTTTGCAAGGCGTATAAAGCTAGGATCACATATAGCGCCAAGCCTTATCCAGTTGCATCCCAGTCCTAGTTTTATGATGTCAATCTCTATAACCGGATTATGCAAAATCAAAAACTCATATAAAGTGTAATCCCCAAATAATATCAGATACCATGGCTGGTAAAAATACGGGCCAAGGGTTCATGGAAGGCATGGACTGGAGGGTAGGCTTATCCATAATCGTCTTCTTCGGCACAGTCGCAGGCGCAATTCTGTGGCTCTTCTTCTATGCCGGCAGCTACAGCATATACCAGAACCTTGCAGCCGTAATCGTCATGTTCCTGATTTTTGTGGCACTGATGGGAGCAGTATGGGCATCGTTCGGGATGAAACAAGGTAAGTGGTGGATGCAGAACAAGATGAGGCACGATTCATCATTCAAGTGGGATGAGAAAATGGACAAGAAATGGGAGAACAAGTGGCGCGGGTGCGGCGGATACGGTATGGGCGGCGCGGTTTACGGACTAGGATTCCTAGGCGCGCTCGTATATTATCTATCTACAGCCACGAGCTTTTGGATGGGCATCCTCGGAGTTGTAAAAGCAGTCTTATGGCCTGGGATACTTGTCTACATCGCATTGAAGGCCCTGGGAGGCTAAAACGCCATCATCGCTTCAGGAAAACTAGGTCGTAGAAGTCCGGCGAATACAGTTTTCCGTGGTAGTCTATTATCTCCTGCTGCCTCGGCTTCAGCGAGTCCATTATTCCTGCAACCGTCTCGTCCTGCTCCATAAGTCCGAACTCGCTCATGAAGACATCGTCTCCTTTCGCCAGCGATTCGCCCCTCTGCATCTTGTGGAGTATTATCCTGCCGTGCGGCAGTATGAGCACCTTGCCTTCCTTCTCCAGCCTCGCCTCTATCTCCCCGAAGTTGACCGGGCTTGTCACCTGTATCATGTTCGATGCGGGCTCGAACGCGAATTCTGCGACGTCCTCGTACACTCTGAAGAAGTCATAAGGCATGCTCAACTGCGGATGCTTCGGGAAATTGACCTGCGTTATCTTGTAGCTGACATTAGGGGTCCCATATGTGTCTACGCTGTCGTACCTGTCCGCGAAGCCGTAGTCGTGCACAAGCATCACGCCTCCCTTCCTGAGGAGCGCTGCAGCGTTCTCGATTATGCCCATGGCCTCTGCTGATGTCGCAGTGACTGACCTTGGAGGCATCTGCACCGGCAGCTCCTTCCTATCTACGCGCTCAGCGTCTATGTTGACCTGCCATCTCAGCTGCGGCCTGCTGACCGAGCATTCGAGCCTGTATGCCCTTCCATCCTTATCCGTGAAATATACATCATAGCTCAGGTCGTCGAGCAGCTCGTTCATGATTACGACATCGAGTCCTGAAGCCCATGCATCCTTGAAGCCTGCAGCATCCCTCTGGACAAGATAGATTACATTATCCTGCTTTCCATTGGGCTTCGCAGAGTCCGGCACCTCTACGTTCCGCACCATCTCGAAGCCCTTGCCTGGCATCTGCGAGTATCTTGCGTAGCCCTTGTCAAGCGCGCTGGCAGAAAAGTCGACAGCTAGGTAGTCAACGCCTGTGCGTATGCCATCATTCGCCAGCCTGCCCATGATGTCCATGGCGAATGAGCAGTCGTTCGCACCCAGCTCCATTATCCTAAGTCTCTCGCTGCCCTGCTGCCTTGCTATGTCCCGTATTATCCTTACAACCCCCTCCTGGTAAGGCTCGAACCCCGCCTGCGTAGCGAAAGGAAGCTCCCTCCTCTCCGCAGCGTAGAAGAGCCTGTTTATCTCCCTCTTGGATATGGGGTCGACGATCTTGGGCGGTCTGGAAGTCATGATAATCATCATCTGGGAAGAACCGTATGCCCCAGCAGCAGATATGGCTGTTTTCCAGGTATTTAAGCGTGCGGCAAGCTACGTCTATTGCAGATAACTACGGCTCTACTTCCTCATGAGCCTCTTGTACTCTCCCTCCTCCCAGGGGAAGATAACCCATCTCTTGGTGACGCCTGAATGGAAATCCGGCTCGAAATTCGTCCACGGCTTCCTGAACATAACCGCTGTCGCAACATCAACAGCTCCCTTCTCCTTGACGTGAGCTACGACAGCCTGCAGCGTATGCCCTTCGTCAACGAGGTCATCAACAACGAGCACCCTCCTGCCCCTGAGGTTCGCCTTGAGCTTCGACATTATCTGCGGCTCGACCCTCTCGTTTATACCCTTGTAGGACTTGACGTCTATTATCTGCATGTCTGCATCCAGCCTGTCGGCAAGGACCATCGCGAGGGGAGTCCCTCCCCTGGCTATGCTGACAACGATATCATACCTTCCCCTGCCGTCCATCCCACGCTCTATCCTCCTGGCGAGCTCCTCTGCCCTTGCCCCGAACTCCTGCCAGCCGAGCCTCATGGTCCTGACTGCGTGAACCGTTCCCATACAGCTACTGAGCCAATCCACCTTAAATATCTTTTGCAGGATCCAGCGCGCGGTAACTCTTTATATAGGTTTAATGAGCGAAAACCTTCATGCAGGAAAGAATCAGGATACTCGGCATCGCAGGCAGCCTCAGGAAAGGCTCTCTCAACAGGATGCTGCTGAATGCGTCCAGGGAGTTCCTGCCGGACGGAGTCGAGCTCGAGGTATTCGACCTTGCAGGCATACCTCTGTACAACCAGGACGACGAGGACCCTCTTCCGGAGAGGGTCGCGCAGTTCAAGGAAAGGATAAAGGATGCCGATGCGGTGCTCATAGCGAGCCCCGAATACAACCATTCAATGACCCCGGTGATAAAGAACGCGCTGGACTGGGCGACAAGGCCGCCTGGAAGCCACACCTGGTATGGGAAGCCGGTCGCGCTCATGAGCGCGTCCGACGGATACCTTGGAGGCATAAGGTCGCAGGACCAGCTCAGGCACGTCTTCGTCGACCTTAACATGGTGCCGATCAACAAGCCTGAGGTCTATGTCCCTTTCGCTCAGGACAAGATGGACGTGAACGGCAAGCTTACCGACGAGAAGGTTAGGGACAGGATGGGCAAGCTCCTTTCCGCGCTCGTCGACATGGCAAGGAAGCTGAAGAAACATTAATCATTACTTGCTCTTGATCAAAGCGGACCCTACAAGCAGGACTACCATGATGAGCGGGTAGGCAATCATCCTCTCAAGGCCGCCATGCCCCAGCCCGTAGTCGCTGTGCAGGAAAAGGTAGGATACGACAGCAAAGAGGGTCACGATTCCCAGCGCGCCTGTCACGTACCCCAGCGGCAGCTTCACTATCCTGTAGGAGAGCAGGCCGAAGACTCCGCCAAGCATGAAGGCGCACGATGCGGCAGCTATGTGCGGAAGCCCGGTCGTCTCCGGGAAGATGCCTACGCACGCAGCCGCAATGCCTACTATCGCCAGCAGCGCGCACATGTAGATCTCCTTCTTTGCCTTTGCAAGCAGGTATGCAGCAGCAACAATCATCATGCCCATGAGCACTATAGACGAGTTGAATATCGGGGCAGTGGTCCCAACGCCAAGGTCGCTTATGAAGTTGTTCGCTACGCTGTATCCCTTGTAGAGGGCCTCAGAGATGACCATGAGCAGCATGAACTGCGCCGCTCCGGCCGCAAGCAGCAGCCCAGCGGCAGTCCCCTTGTCAAGCTTCATGACTCCGTATTGAAAAAGAATGTTCTTAAGCCTTCTCAGCCATATGATAACGGGGCTATAAATGTCGATTCTCCTTTATGCTATAGTTGGCATTGTCGCACTGATACTGGTCAGCGTAATGCTCCTGTTCAACGGCTTCGTCGCGAAGCGCAACCGTGTCCAGGACGCATGGGCGCAGATAGACGTGCAGCTCAAGAGGAGGTATGACCTGATACCTAACCTGATCGAGACTGTAAAGGGCTACATGAAGTACGAGAAGAATACGCTCACGCAGATAACGCAGCTCAGGAGCCAGCTCATATCGGGGAGCGTGCAGGACAAGGCGCAGGCGAACAACATGATAAGCCAGGCGCTGAAGACCCTCTTCGCCAATGTTGAGAACTATCCGAACCTCAAGGCATCGGACACAATGCAGAACCTGCAGCAGGAGCTTGAGAACACGGAGAACAAGATCTCATTCGTCAGGACCTCGTACAACGATTACGTGCTTGACTACAACAACGCGATACAGCAGTTCCCAGGAAACGTGTTCGCTGGCATGTTCGGCTTCACAAAGAAGGACTTCTTCCAGGCGCCTGATGAGGCGAAGGAGCCAGTAAAGGTTGATTTCAGCGACATGGGGGGCTCGCAGCAGGGCCCTCAGCAGCAGAAGAAGCCGAAGAAGTGAATAGTGGTTCGAGATGGCAAGTTTCTTCGATGAGATAGCTAGAAACAACCTCAAGTCCATACTCCTCATGCTGCTCTTCTCGCTCTTCTTCGCGCTTGTCATCTACCTTTTCGTCATATTCATGGGCGGAGGGCTGCTCGCCTTCATCCTAGGCATGGTATTCGTAATATGCTATGCAATGTTCGCCTACTTTGCCGGGGACAGGGTTGTGCTTGCAGTGTCCAGGGCGCAGGAGACCGACAGGAGCAAGTACCCGCAGCTGTACGATGTAATCGAGGGGCTTGCAGCTGCAATACAGGTCCCCATGCCGAAGGTCTACATAATAAACGACCCGAATCCCAACGCCTTCGCCACCGGTGCCAGCAAGAAGAAGGCGTCTGTCGCTGTCACGACCGGCCTGCTATCGATGATGAACAGAACCGAGCTCGAAGGAGTGCTCGCCCATGAGATGTCGCACGTGCAGGACAACGACATGAAGTTCATGATGATAGCGATAGTCTATGCTGGGGTCATAGGGCTGGTTGCCGCATTCATAAGGAACATGCTGTGGTTCGGCTTCGGCGGCAACAGGAGGGGAAACAGCGGATGGATAATACTCATAGCAATAGCGGTCGGCATACTTGCGCCGATATTCGCGCTGCTGATAAGGCTCGCCATATCAAGGAGAAGGGAATACATGGCCGACGCCAACGGAGCGAGGCTGATAAGGAACCCTTCGGCGCTATCGAGCGCACTGAAGAGGCTGCTGCTGTACGAGAAGGACCCAAAGTCAGTTCCCATGGCGCACGCCAACGAGATGACTGCATCGCTGTACTTCTCCAGCCCTTTCAAGAAGGGCAACATAATGAACCTATTCTCAACGCATCCGCCGCTGCAGGAGAGGATAGACAAGCTGGAGAAGATGTACTGACATCATGGACAGACCATTCTTTCTCCAGATCCTTGTCATTTCCATCGCTCTCGCAGCCCTGCTCCTGGTATACATTGTCAACGGGCCTTCGTGGGACCTGATAGTGCACTACCTTAACGCCAGGAGCATGATGTCCGGGCAGTTCCTCTCCAGGCATTACGCTGTCTGGGGATACATAATACAGGACAACACCTTCTACATCGAGACCCTTAGGGCGGGCATGCAGAACGTACTCCTGATGCCGCTCGTAGCGGCCTTCGGACGGTCTCTCCTGCCTTACGTGATTGCGCTTTACCTGCTGTACATCGCTTCTATATCATACATTGCAAGGGCGCTGGAAATGGACAGGCTCATCATGTACGCGCTATTCCTGAACCCGTACTTCATCTACACGTCATTCGTCTTCAGCAGCGAGGAGATACTCTCGCTCGCATTCATGCTCTTCGCAATCGGCATGCTCGCAAGGAGGAGCCCTCTCGCTGGGCTTTTCATCGGCTTTTCGAGCCTGTCAAAGTATACCGCTCTGGCATTCGTGCCGCTGCTGCTCGCCCTGGGAAGGCCCAGGAGGATAGCATACGGCTTTCTCCTTTTCGCAGTCGCGCTCTCTCCGTGGCTTCTCTTCAACTACTACTTCTTCGGCAACCCGCTCCAGAGCTACGAGCAGTCGATAAGCCTCAACATATACGGGGCCATGCCCTTCACGGTATACCCGTTGTCGATTGCAACTGTGCTGTCGGTCCCAGCTATATTCATGGTGGCTTCAGGATGGCTTTCCAAAGGCAAGACGCTGAAGGCCCTTGCCAAGAAGGCAAGATCGGTTGACCACCAAACGCTTGTCGCGATTCTCTTGACGTTGCTGTCGATCGCTGGCTATGCCTATGTCGCCTTCGGACACGGCGCCCCGGACCAGGCCAGGTACGGATACGCAGTGACCGCATCCATGCTGCTGCTCGTGGCGCTGTCGTTGAAAGGGTCTTCGATAAGAAGGATGCGGATGGCTATCGCTTCGATATCAATTGTCCTGCTTGCAGTCTTCATCGTAGGGTACGCGGCCTTCGCATACAGCACGAATATTCTGCAGCACAACGTCGATCTTAAGGGATCTGCAATGGGCAGCGCCGTGGATTCCCTGAACAGCTCGGGATACGGCAACTGCAGGGTCGTGTCCAACTCGTGGGTATACCTCCTGTACGACGGCGTGAAGGCGTACAACCCGTTCTACAATGACAACGCAACAGAGCCCAGGTACCCTATAGCAGCGCTCAGTCAGGGCTCTGGCGTTCCGATAAGCGACATACAGAACCTGCAAGGCTCAACCACTGTCTATTCCGATGCCAACATATCGATACTGCTTCCGCAGGACTGGATATGCGTCACCTGATGGGCTCACAGCGACCTTACCCAGTCTACCATGCGGCCTGCCAGCTCCCTCTCGTGCCCCTTGAACGAATGGTCCGCTCCCTTGACTACGTGCCATCTGTAGTTGCTTGACCTTGTCCTGCCTTCCAGTATCCTGAGGCATGTGCCTACGCGCTTGACCGCGAACTCCTCCCTTGTCCCGAACATAGCCAGTATCGGTATCCTTATCCTCGAGAATTCCTTCAGCTCGCCGTCGTAGTTCAGGATCCTCGCCTCTATCCTGTCGAGATTGACAGTGGAGTCGAAGCGCTGGGCGGAGAAGCCTGAGGGTATGAGCTCGTGGGTCTCGTCCCCTTTGCCTCTTGCAACCAATCCCTCAGCCAGCTTTGCTATTCTTGCGAAATCCTTACCAAGATCAGCCTTCGCGATGTTGTAGTCGTCGGCAGGGCCGAGCAGTATCAATGACTTCACACGCTTGTCCCCGCTCCTGTACTGATAGTATATCACCTTCTGGCAGCCTGTGCTGTGCCCGCACAGAGTTATGCCCCTGAACCCCATCCTCCTTGCGGCGCCTATCGCGGCCTTTATGTCCGGCACGCACTCCTCGAACCTCTCGAAGTTGGTGCCTGCCTTTACTCTTTTCCCCTTTACCCTTCCACCCTCTGTCCTGTAGCTGGAGACGGCATCGTGCCCCCTTGTATTGATAGAGAAGAACGCTATGCCCTTCCTGGCGAGCATCTCGGCGAGCAGCATCTGCCTTATCCCGTAGAAGTTGCCGGTCATGCCGTGGACGTTTATCACGCAGTCTCCGCCCTTTCTTCCGCCGTGCACGAAGCCGTTGAGCCTTACCCCATCATCGGTCACGAACGATACCAGCCTTCCCTTCAGTGCGAGCTCCTTTGTCGGCATGAACAATCAGCATACAAATATAGGTGCCATTAATTAAATTGTGTGCGTATACCTTTAATCACCAAGATCGCAGTGGGTCCGTAACTCAGTTTGGCTAGAGTGAGAGGCTTTTAACCTCCAAGTCGAGGGTTCAAATCCCTCCGGGCCCGCATGGTGCTTTCAATGGCCGACGAGACAAAGCTCGAGAAGATGAGGAAGCTCAAGGAGATGGGCTCGGACCCTTACCCGTACTCCTACGGGCAGTCGCACCACGCGTCTGAGATAGCAGACAATTTCGAGAAGCTCGAGGGAAAGGAGGCGAGCATCGCAGGCAGGGTGATGCGCTTCAGGGGCATGGGGAAGCTCTTCTTCTTCGACATACTTGACGGCTCAGGCAAGATACAGGTACTCGCAAGGAGCGGAACCGCATCCGACAGGGCAATCGACATACTCAAGCTCACTGACATAGGCGACATACTGGGCATAAAGGGCAAGGTCATCAAGAGCGACAGGGGCGAGAAGAGCATAGAAGCGAAGGAGATAACGATGCTTGCAAAGTCATTGCTCTTCCTGCCCGAGAAGTTCCACGGACTTTCAGACACAGAGGTGAGGTACAGGAAGAGGTACCTAGACCTGATGATGAATCCGGATGTGAGGAAGGTCTTCAGGACAAGGGCAAAAGTCATAAAGTACATAAGGGACTTCCTTGACGCAAAGGGCTACCTCGAAGTCGAGACTCCGATACTGCAGTCAGTGTACGGGGGAGCCAACGCGAAGCCGTTCATCACGCACCACAATGCGCTTGATACGGACCTCTACCTCAGGATAGCGGACGAGCTGTACCTGAAGAGGCTGATAATAGGGGGCATGGAGCGTGTCTACGAATTCTGCAAGGACTTCAGGAACGAGGACATAGACTCAACCCATAACCCGGAATTCACGATGCTCGAGTTCTACCAGGCGTACGGCGACTACAACACCTTCATGGACATGACCGAGGAGATGCTCAGCGGCCTGGTCAAGAGCCTGTTCGGCTCATTTGATGTCACGTACCAAGGGGAGAGGATATTGTTCAAGGCCCCGTTCAAGAGGATCTACTACACCGAGGAGATAAAGAAGCTCTCTGGGATAGACATAAGGGAGATGGACGACAAGGAAGCGGCGAAGATTGCCGAGAAGGAGGGGCTGAAGGTCAAGGTGAAGAACAACTACCATGTCGCAGATGCGCTGTTCGACAAGTACGTTCTGCCCAACATAAAGGACCCGACATTCGCAGTCGACTATCCTGCTTACATGTGCCCGCTCACAAAGGACAACAGGAAGGACAAGAGGCTCAGCGAGAGGTTCGAGCTGTTCGCCTGCGGCAAGGAGCTTGTCAATGTATACTCGGAGCTCACTGACCCAATAGAGCAGAGGAGGAAGTTCGAGGCGCAGGCAATGGAGAAGAAGAGAGGGGACGAGGAGATGCCCCCTGTGGACGAGGACTTCCTCGAGGCCATCGAATACGGAATGCCTCCAACAGCCGGTTTCGGCATGGGCATAGACAGGCTGGTGATGCTGCTCACCGACAATGTCTCGATAAAGGAGGTTCTGCTCTTCCCTTCAGTAAGGCCCGAGCAGAAGAAGGTCGAAAAGAGGAAGGCTTAAAATCATCCACACCTATCTATCCATCAAATGCCAAGGTGGCAGAATCCGGTAACGCGTGCGCCTGGAAACGATTACCTGGAAGCGCATGACTCGCAAGAGTCTTTTGGGTTCAAATAGGCCCTCTAGAAAGGGGTCTGGAAAATCCCAACCTTGGCGTTCTATTATGATTTTCACTGTGCTGTGCCTTTAGTCAGCCTATCTCGAACGGCGCCTTGGGAGACCTCACATTCATTATCATGTTCCTGTTCCTCTCCTTTGCCGGATATATGCAGAAGGTTATCTCCGTGCCCCACTTCGCATTTGTCCTCTTGAATATCTCATCAATGCCCTCAAAGTCAACAGCGGTGAAGTGCATGACCCCAAGATTGAGGTCGAACTCGTACTTGCTCTTGTAACCCCTGTAGAACTTCATCCTCCTCTTCCCATAAAGCTTGAAGTCGAAATTTTCTATACTTCTAAGAAGCTCCCTGAACAGTTTTTCGGATCTGAACGGTTCCAGGGGGTTGAACTTGGCCATCAATTCACAAGGCAAGAGTAGGAAAAAGAGCTTATAAGCATTACGCAGCCATCTGTGCAGCGAGGAGCCCTGGAAAGCTTAAAATACCTTTCAATTCAAAAGCCAATTATCACAGCCCTTTTTGGGCTATAGAAAGCTATTTTAAGCTATTTTGCCATTGTTAATAGCTTTTTGTAAATCTTAGAGCATTACATCCAGTGGTTTATTGGCTGACAAGGAGAAGGAACAAAAGGAGGAGAAGCAGCAGAAGGAGCCTCGCAGAGAGGAGAGCATAGTCAGGATGTCGGGCAAGGACATCAACGGATCCTTCAGGATACCTAAGGCGCTGAACCAGATCAAGGGCATAGGCAAGAACCTCGCAAACGCGCTGGCGCTCTCGATAGCGAGGACGCACGGCATAACCCAGGACATGAAGATAGGGGCGCTGAGCGAGGAGCAGCTTGCGAAGATAGAGTCGGTGATAAGGGACCCGAAGGCGGCAGCGATACCAAGTTTCATGTTCAACAGGAACAAGGAGAGAGACACAGGGGCAGACATGCACCTGGTAGGCACCGACCTGATAGTCAAGGTAAGGAACGACATAGAGAACGACATAAAGACGCTCACATGGAGGGGCTCCAGGCACAGGTACGGCCAGAAGGCAAGGGGACAGAGGACAAGGAGCACAGGCAGAACCGGTGCAACCATCGGAGTCATGAAGAAGACCGTTGAAGCAGCGGCAAAGGCAGCCACCACATCTGAGAAGAAGTCTGCCGGAGGAGGCGCTGCTGCAGCGCCTGCCGCAGCCCCGGCAGAGGAGAAGAAGTGATGCCATGGGAGACCCGAAGAAGATAAGGAAGAAGTTCGAAAGGCCCAAGCTGATGTGGAACAAGGAGAGGATCGACCACGACCACGGCCTGAGGGACAGGTACGGGCTCAAGAACCTGAGGGAGCTGTGGAAGGTTTCTACTGAGGTAAGCAGGATAAGGAGGAATGTGCGAGAGGTCCTTTCAGGAAGGTCTACGGAGAAGGTAGGATTCAGCATAAGGGACAGGCTCGCAAGGTACAACGTTATCAGCAAGGACGCAACGATAGACGACATGCTCAACATAACTCCAGAGGCTTTGCTCGACAGAAGGCTCCAGTCATTGGTGTTCAAGAAAGGACTTGCAAGGACGCCCAAGCAGGCGAGGCAGCTGATAACCCACGGGTTCATATCGGTCAACGGCCAGAAGGTCAAGTCGCCGGGATTCATGGTAAGCATAGACCAGGAGGGCCACATAGGATATTACAAGCCGATAAACCTCGACTTCAATGCGGCTCCTGGGGAGATGGCCCCAACTACAGCGCCTGCGGTCGAAGCCGCAGCGGCCGCTGAGCCAAAAGGTGAATGATCATGCCTGACAAGAAGAAGAAAGTAGATACGAAGGCAAAGAAGCCTGAACAGCAGCAGGAAGCAAAGAAGAAGGGAGCGATATCATACGAAGGGGCAGTCCAGGAGGCACTCCAGAAAGCAAAACCCAAGGCGACAAGATGGGGAGTTGCGCATATCTATTCTTCGAAGAACAACACGATAATAACCCTCACGGACCTTTCAGGGTCTGAGACAATAGCAACAGGAAGCGGAGGGATGGTGGTCGATGCGGACCACGAGGAGGGATCTCCTTACGCAGCGATGCACGCAGCTTACAAGGTCGCTGCCACAGCGATCGAGAAGCAGATAACCCACATTAACATAAAGATAAGGGCCCCAGGAGGGCACAGCTCGAAGATCCCTGGGCCGGGAGCGCAGGCAGTAGTCAGGGCTCTTGCAAGGTCAGGCTTCAGGATAGGATCAATCGAGGACGTGACCCCTATACCTACGGACACCACGAAGAGGCCCGGCGGAAGAAGGGGAAGAAGGGTCTAATCTACAAGACAAACCTTCTTGCGAATCCTGCCGCATGTCAATGGAGAAGGTACAGCGCAGCGCCGTTCGCCAGCGATATTATCGGCCCAGGGTATAGTCCAAAGATGATCGTGACCGCAAGGCATATCGCCACTGCGGCCAATGTCGTGGCGTCTATAGGGAGGTGCTTTGCGTGCGCCTTGTCAGCGTACATCGCCATTATTATCTTGGCATAATAGAAGAGGCTGATCGCGCTGTTGATTATGCCTGCAATCGCCAGCCACAGCAGCCCCGAATTTATCGCGCCGACAAACAACAGAAACTTGCCCACGAATCCCGTCGTGAAAGGAAGCCCTACCATCGACAGCAGGAAGACGCTCATGGCGAACGCGGCAAGCCTGTTCTCGCTGTTGAGACCTATCATGTCGTCAATCTGCGTCCTGTTCCTGGACTCCAGCCAAGAGACCAGGGCCATGGCCCCCATGAAAAGGAAGAGGTGCGCGAATATCTGGAAAAGGCTGGCGCCTATCCCGGAGACGGATGCGGTCGCTATCCCTATCAGTATGTACCCTGCCTGCGATATCGAGGAGTAGGCCATAAGCCTCTTGATGTTGTTCTGCAGCAGCGCGACAACGTTACCGTAGAGCATCGTGAGCAGCGACAGGACCGCAATCACCGCGAATGCAGGCTTGTAGGCTATGAATACGAGTATCATCACCTGGATGAATGCAGCGAATCCCGCCTTCTTGCTGACCCCTCCCAGCATGCCCGCTATGTATGCTCCCGCACCTTGGAATACGTCCGGGATCAGCGCATTGAAGGGGAATATGGACGCGTCGAAGCTAAGGCCCGCGATGAACAGGAAGGCGACGAACGCCAATAGGTTCCAATGCGTGTACTCCTGGAGGGCAAGCGTGTTAGATGTCCCGTAGAGCATGACGATGGCAAAAGAGAGTATCGCTATGGATATCGACGCCATTATGAAGAACTTCGCAGCGGCCTCTATGCTCCTCTTGGAAAGCAGTATCATGAAGACCGAAGGTATGGCAGACAGCTCCATCCCTATGAATATCGTGACAAGCGAGACCGATGTGGCTATGAGGTACATTCCAGCGAACGAGAATCCGGCCAGCATCGATATGTCGCCATAGTTCTCCGAATGGCCGTACGCTACCAGGTTGAAGAGGAGCATGCCTATTGCGAAGAGGAACCCCATGAACGATGAGAACTGGTTTGCCGAGATCACGTTGAGATAGGTGCCGGAAACCGGAAGCAGGCCCATCGCAAGGAACAGGAGCGCTATCACTGCGAGCAGCACCACGTTGAATGCGAGATGCAGGCTTTTGAGGTTCCTTATCCTTATCGCGATGTTCCCTATCACCAGCAGCGCGATCAGCGCCATCTGTATGTGGACAATGCCGAATATCATCTAAGCACCACGTATGCGTACGCGAACAGCAGCAGCAGCCCTGCCACGAATATGAGCGCGTAAGCGTTTATCTCACCGACCGAGAACCTCCTGAAGCCGATCCCGAGGTCCACAGCGATCTTGCCCAGATGGTCGAAAAGATCGCTGATGTGCGTGTCGAAAAGCCCCGCTCCCTCGGAGAGATGGTAGGCGAAGTTGGAGAACTTCACGTAGAAGGAGTCTGCGACGGTCCCTTTCCTTACGGATGCCTCCTGCGCAGCTGCCTTTCCTGCCTTCATCACGTTGAGATAGTAGCTTGCGCCGAGCCCTGCCGCTGCCAGCACGACCATGAGCATGCCATCGAGCAAGCCTATCCCCATGCCGTTACCGTAATAAGCAGTGCCCTTGAAGAAGCCGTCGGCGTAGAAGAAGAAGACCGACGAGCCAAGCGCCATCGCGGCGAGCACAGCCATGCTCCATTTCATCTGCCTCGGCAGCGCAGCATATGCTATGCCCAATGACCTGTTCCTTGCGGGCTTGGAGATGCTGAACAGCCACCTGAATATATAGAAGCTCGTCGCTATCGACACCAGCGATATGAATATGTAGACTGGAAGGTTTGCCCTGAGCGAAGAAGCGATCCCCGCGCCTGCGAAGAAGCCGCTGAACGGGAAGAAGCCTGCGAGCGAGGCAACACCTACCGCTGTAGTTATGTATACGATCTTGCTGTATCTCATCCCCGATATCTCATTTATGTGCTCCTTGCCAGTCGCCTTCATCGCTGATCCCGCAGCGAAGAATAGGAGCGCCTTGTAGAAGCTCTGGGCGAAGAAGAAGTAGATTCCAGCTAGGACCGCGTTGGCGCATAGGGCTATTATCATCAGGGACAGCTCCTGGACCGTGGAGTACGCTATTATGCGCTTGACCTGCGTCTCCGTCATCGCATAATACGTCGATATCGCAACAGTAATGGCTGCCAGAACGAGCAGTATGGTGCCAGCGCCAGTAGAGGTGAACAGAGGAAGCAGTATCGCCACGGCAAAAACCCCTGCCTTGACCATCGTGGTCGAATGAAGGTAAGCCGATACGGGAGTAGGGCCTTCCATGGCGTCAGGCAGCCAGTCGTAGAACGGGAACTGGGCCGACTTTGTAAGCACGGCCACCATCAGCACCAGCGTGCCCGCATACACGAGGGCGTTCCCTGAATGCGCTGCTGCGGTTATCGCCGAGAACTGGAGCGAACCTGCCGCGTTCCAGAATATCGCCATCGCGCCTATGAGCGCAAGGTCTCCCATCAGCACCACAGTTATCGCCTTCCTGGCAGCCCTGTTAGCCCTCTCCTTCGACTGCCAGAAGCCTATGAGGAGGTAGCTGGTGACGCTCAGGAACTCCCACGCTATGAACATCGTCAGGAGGCTGCCGCTGACCGAGAAGGTGATCATCGCCATGCTGAAGGCGAGCATCTCCACGTAGAAGCGCCTCTGCTCAGTCATTATGTCCATGAAGCCAGAGGAGAACAGCAGTATCAACGGGGTTATCGCGAGTATGACCGCAAGGAGCATGTAGTTCAGCTGCGCAACGACGACCGATATGCTGAACGCATAGCCCCCTACGCTGAACCACTTTATGTCATAGGCGCCGCTCGACACCAGCGGCAGCATCGCGAGGCTGGCAAGGGAGCCCGCAATGGCCACGTACTTCGCGTACTTCCCATTCCTCGATATGGCTATGTACGCCATCGCCGCGAGGAACGGCAGTAGGAGCAGCAGCGGGTCCACGCTACCACCTCATCCTGGAGAGCTTCGTGACGTCGAAGTCAACTCCCCTGTACTTCATGTAAACGTAGAATGTCACAAGCGCTATGGTCTCAGTCGCTGCGACAGCCCAGAGCGCCGCGAGCAGCACGAATCCCATCGGATCAGCGTCGCTGGCATACGATATGAACGCGACAGTAGCTACCATGCTCGCGACCAGCATGACCTCTACGGCGAGCATTATGATGACGAAGTGCCTATCGGTTATTATACCTGCTAGCGCGACGCCCAGCAGCGCGATGCAAGCCCCCATTATGTATACTATGTCCAGCATCAGACCACCAGCTTAACGAACTTCTTTACCACTACCACGGTGCCTATCGTCGCAGCGAACAGCAGGAACATCATCGCGTAGAAAAGCGGCCAATAGGCCTTGAAGGCCAGCGCAGCCATTCCCATCACGTCGGTCCCGCCACCCGACGCGACGGTCCCGCCTATGTCTCCTATGAACAGCGATAGGCCCAGGGATATCACAACGGCGGCTATCACGAAAAGGTACGGGCTAACCAGCTTCGTGACCTTCTCCTCCGTGGCTATCGCGACTATGAGATACGTGGAGAGGCCGCCTACGAACACGAGCAGCTGTATCAGCGCAAGCATCGCCTGTCCCAGCAGTAGGAACATAAGCGCGCTGCCGGCGAACACGAAGGCAAGCGCTATCGCCGAGTAAAGAAGCCTCTTCTGCAGGAACATGAGGGCTGCGGACACGACCATAATTACGGTTATAGCGGCATACGCGTAGAACTCGACGCTTGTGGGGTACATGTCTATTCCAGCTCCTCGGGTCTCTTCTGCAGTTCTCTCTTGTCGTAGACCTCGAAATCGAAGCTCTTGCTAAGCGTCAGGCACTTCGGGGGGCAGACCTCCTCGCAGAGCGCGCAGAAGAGGCACCGTTCAAGGCCGACCTGCGGCATGGCCTTGGTCCCCTTGTCCGTAAGCACGTTGACCATGGTTATTGTCTTGTTGGGGCAGATGAGCGCGCACGCCGAGCAGCTTATGCACGTGCTCATGTCAAGCCTCAACGAGCCCTTGGCGTTGTCCGGAAGCGCCTCTTTCTCCTCGGGAAACTCCACGGTGAACCGCTTCTCGCCTACTGTCTTGATCGTTTTTGCGAGGGGCCCTATCATGCAATCCACAACAATACAATATACGTAATTAGAAGATTTATTAATGAAAGGGGTATCAGGACGAGCCATCCGAGGTGCAATACCCTGTCGATCCTCATCCTGAACGTTGTCGCCCTCACGACTATCACGAACAGCGCGACTACCACAGCCTTAGCTATCATCCAGACTATGCCAGGAAGGAACGACGGTCCCATCCATCCGCCGAGGAACAGTATGGCTATTATGAGGCTGCCCATGAACATTCGCGTGTAGTCGAGGAACAGGACAAGGGCGTAGTACGGGGCGCTTATGTCTGTCAGCCATCCCGCTATCAGCTCCGAATCCGCCTCCCTGAGGTCGAAAGGAGGCCTCTCGAACTCGGCAAGCATCGCTATGAACATGACGATGAACCCTATCGGCATAAGGATGACGAACCAGTGGCTTGACTGCGCCGCTATTATTCCCTGTAGATTGTAGCTGCCTGTCACAAGCGCTATGGTTATCACCACCACGATCATCGGGAGCTCGTAGCTGAGGAGCATGAGCACCGACCTTTGCGCGCTTATGTCCCCGAACTTGTTCCCAGTGGAGAACCCCGTAAGGAAGACGAGCATCGGGAAGAAGGCGATCGCGACGAATATCAGCAGCAGCCCGAAGCCTATGTTCGTTGCCTGCAGCCACGGCGAGAACGGCAGCAGCAGTATTATGAACACTGAGAGCGAGAGCATCAGCGGCACCGACACCCTGACCATGAAGTTGTCCCCCTTGGAGAGCGCGATCTCGCGCTTCGATAGCAGCTTCACGAGGTCCGCCATGTTCTGGAGGAAGCCATACTTGCCGACGTATGTGGGGCCGTGCCTGTACTGCGCCCTAGCGATTATCTTCCTCTCTATCCATCCGAACGAATACCCGAAAACCGACAGCATCAGCGCAACTATTATCGCATAGACCACTATTCCAACTATGCCGTACAGGAGATTGCCTGAGCCGACCAGCGAATTCACGTTTGCTATGCTGTTCGCGTTTATCTGCATATCGTCACCTGTCCACGCAGCCCATCACCAGGTCAAGGCTGCCTAGTATGGAGAAGAGGTCTGCTAGCCTGTAACCTTTCGCTATGTCCGGAAGCGCCGCGAGGTTGATGAAGCTCGGCGACCTTATCGATAGCCTGTACGGCTTCTGCTGGTCCGCAACCATGTGCATCAAGGCCTCGCCTCTCGGCAGCTCCCTGCTCACTCTCACCTCCTTGTTAACTGGCGCAGGGCTCCTCAGCTTCACCGGCATGCCCAGCATGTCTCCTGCTGCAGGCATCTTGTCGAAAGCATCCCTTATGAGCCGTATGCTCTCCCTCATCTCCATCATCCTTATCCTGTACCTGGAGAAGTTGTCGCCCTTCTCCAGGCTCTTGACGCTGAAGTGGAGCTTGTCATAAACATAATAAGGATTGTTCTTCCTGACGTCGTATTCGATTCCAGAGGCCCTCAGCACAGGCCCTGTCACCCCCAGGTTCCTCGCGTCCTTCTGGCTGAGCACCCCGACCCCCTTCATCCTCTCCATGAACACGGGATTGCCCTCTATGTACCTCTCGTATTCAGGTATCCTCCTCTCCATGTAGTCTATGACATCGAGCGTCTGCATCTCGAAGTCAGGAGGCAGCTCCCTCAGCAACCCCCCCAGCCTCATGTTCACGTAGAACATCCTGTTGCCCGCCGCCTCCTCAAGCAGCTTCAGCACCATGTCCCTGTCCTTGAACGCCCACATGAACACGGTGAACATCTGCCCCAGGTCGTTGCACATCGTGCCTACCGCGAGCAGGTGGCTCGCTATCCTCTGCAGCTCAAGCAGTATCACCCTGGCGTACTGCGCCCTCTCCTTGACCTCGACGCCGAGCGCCTTCTCCACTGCCGATACATACGCTTCGTCGTACGACAGCGGCGCTATGTAGTCGAGCTTCTCCATGTACGGCGGGCTCTGCATGTACATCCTCGTCTCCACCAGCTTCTCGACCCCGCGGTGCAGGAAGCCCACGTGCGGCTCCACCCTCTCTATTGTATCGCCGTCAAGGTCCACCACCAGCCTTAGGACTCCGTGGGTGCTCGGATGCACAGGCCCTATGTTTATCCTCGTAATCGCCAAGATACCACTAATCCTTTGTCTTGTACTGCACTCCCCAGACGAAGTCTTTCCTCAAAGGAGGATTCTCGCCGTCCCATTTCTCCAGGAGGAGCCTGTCAACAGCCCTGCCCTTTATCGCTATCCCGAACATTTCATACAATTCGCGCTCGTACCAGTCAGCGGCCTTGAAGTACTTCATGACTGACGGGACCCAGAGATCCGCGCTGCTCATCTCCACCTCAAGGGTGTCGTCCTTGTTCGCATCCATGTTCCTGAGCGTGTATATCGCTTCGACATGGTCGTTGTAGTCGACAGCTGTTATCTTGACGAGGTAGTCATAGCCGTTCTTTATCATGCGCTCGACCTGCGCAGTCAGCTGGTCCCTGTCAATCTTCAATGCCACCACCTATCTTCTTCTGAAGCTTCATCAGCGCAGCGAAGAGGCTCTCCGGCCTCGGCGGGCACCCTCCCACGTAGACATCTACGGGAAGCACCTGGTCAATGCCCTTGATTATGTTGTAGCTCTCGAACCACGGCCCTCCGCAGGTTGCGCATTCGCCGTACGATATCACATACTTCGGGGAGGACATCTGCTCGTAGAGCCTCTTTATCTCAGGTATCATCGACTTAGTGACCCACCCTGCGACCACCATCACGTCGCATTGCCTAGGGGTTCCCCTGAACAGCAGATACCCTTTCCTTTCAGCGTCTACCCTCGCGCTCCCGAAGTCCATCAGCTCCATCGCGCAGCAAGCGAGCCCGAACTGCATGGGCCACACCGAGTTCTGCCTCGACCACCTTATCAGGTCCTTTGTAACAGGGGCAGACTTGGTTATCTCGGAGAGCTTCGCGAACAGCACGTTTGGCTTTACCTCCCTTCCCTGCAGCGATCTCTCCACGAGCCCTTCCATCTCCTTCCTTGCATTCTCGAACTCCTCACCGTCGTAGTCTGCCATAGCATCAATCCCTCGACCTGGCCACCATGACCGTCAGAAGCTCCATCGCGAACGCGGCCAACACAAGCCCGAGCATGAAGACGTCGAGCCTCAGGCTGAGCTGCCTGCCTATCGGTGCCCATATCGCCATTATCGCGACCACGACCTCAAACGCTATGAACATGGGGAAATAGTGTATGTACTCGTTCATGATGCTTATCCTGCTCCCCCTGCTCTCCTCGGCGCTCTCGTAAGGTGCGCTCTCCACAGGGTTGCTCCTTATGAACGGCCTGATCATCCTTGAAGTAAGTATCATCGAAAGGGGCATGAAGAGCGAGAGTGCTATGAATACTGCTATGGCGATATACGTCAGGCTCATGATTGCTTAGGGGATTAAAGCTTAATATTCATGTATGGCGATTTCGATATGATGCCATGGAGCTGAGCGCGAGCGCAAGATCTGCATTGTCAGCAGGGTCGGTGAAGATAAGGCTGAAGAGGGACGGCATGTTCCAGCAGCTTACCTTCGCAATAAAGAAGATAAAGATGGGCAACTTCGAGTACGCGGAGCTTTTCACGGACAGGATAATAGACGTCAGCGAGCTGTCCAGGATAGCCAACGAGATAGGGCTGCCTGTAGAGGCGAAGAACGGAAGGGCATTCCCAGAAGGAACCTCAACTAAGGACTTCCAGGGGCTGTAGTCAGCGCTTGCCTCTCCTGCATGCAATGCAGGCTCCTGATTTTTCGTCGATGTGCTCCTTGCACGCTCCTCTGCCGCATAGAGCGCATATCCTCTCCGCCTTCCTGCCGCATATGTGGCACATTGTGTGTATGTCCGCCATAAGCATCACCTCTCCAGCTCCAGCACTCCCTTGAACAGCTCCCTCGCCTTGTCCAGCGACAATGGCCGCATCTTCTTCTCCTTCGCGTACTTGCACTGGTACCTTATGTAGGTCTGGTTCACCCTCGTATCGGGGTTCAGCGTCTTGCACTTCTCTATGTACTCGACTATTATCCTTGTCGCGCTCTCCTCATCCAATCCCCTCACGTTCACAAGGTAGGGCGCCAGCACGAGGTTGACCGCGCGGTGCCTGACATCTCCTATGGGGTTCTGCAGCACGGTCTCTATCCACAAGTAATTGCCCTTCATCCTTCGAGGCGCAGCCGCCTTCTCGACAGGCACCTTCACCGTCTTCGAGTAATCAACGACCTTCTTTGGCAGCTCCTTGAGCTTTATCGGAAGGTTCCTCGAGACCAGCTCTGCCAATGCCCCTTCCATGACCCTGCAAGCCCCCTCCTTCGACAGCTTCACGCGCCCCTTTCCCATGCCCTTCCTTATCAGCGAGAATTCCGGGGTCTTGGGAGCATACATCAGGAAATCCGCGAAGTTGAACGAGAACGTGCCATCAGAATACCCCAGCTCGAGCGGCATCTCCTTGGCCACCCTTAGCATGTTCTCGACAGTGTCCTGCTCCAGCGCGGAGCCGAAGCGCATCGCCTCTGCCTTCACGTACCTGCTGAGGTGGTACCTGTTGTTCAGCGCGCTGACAAGCATCCTCGAATAGACATAGCTCAGTATCGAGGCCTTCTTGATGTCATCCAGCATTATGTTGGTGAACTGCACCCTCTGGCTCTTCAGGTCCTGCTCCAGCCTGAGCCTTCCTCCCTCAAGGTGCCTCTCGCTTATCTGCTGGTCCATGCTGCCCAGTATCGCCTTTGCCTCATTTGAGAACGGATACCTGTAAGCGAAGTCAAGCGACTCTGAACCTGCCATGAAGCTATCTCCCATGCAAGGTTTTTAATTTGTTCCAGAGATGTAATACCGTGTGAACATGGCCGATGGAAATCCAGCCTTCAGCGAACAGACAAGGACCGTGATAGGCGAGATAGAGAGGGAAAACAAGGGCAAGTACGAATTCAGCATAAGCGGCATAATTGAGGGTAGCACCAAAGCGACGCAGCAGCAGGTAAAGATGGTAAGGGACGCTGTCGATGCCTACTTCTCCGATGCGAAGAAGTCGCTGGTAGGCGAGCAGGCAAGGTTCGAGACTGAGCTGCAGAAGGCCGATGCAGAGTACAGGAAGATGGACGAGGTCATAAGGAACAAGGCGGTGACAGCAAGGGTCCCATACATAAAGCCAACATTCGTCGATGCAGATTCGCAGGGGCAGGAGGAGATAACCATAGAAGGGTACAGCGGTGCGATAGACTTACTCATAACGAAGCTGGTAAGCGTGTCAAATTACGTCGCTGATACCTCTGGCATATATGACAAGTACACGCTCGGGTCATGGGTCTTCTCAGGGCAGAAGGCCTATGTATTGACGATCACGCCACCGTCAAGCCCCATCGTGGCGATAGAAAGGAGCCAGAGAGAGATAGACGCGGCATTGGATTCCTTGTCCTCAAAGAAGTAGAATCCATGAGAACGATAGTCATAACCGGCACTCCTGCCACTGGAAAGACAAGGATGGCCGGCATGCTGACGAAAAAGCTCAAGAGCGCCGAACTCATAAGGGCAAACGACATAGTCAACGGCAAGAGGCTCTTCTCCAGGATTGACAAGGACGGAGCCAAGATCGTAAGGATGAATGCGCTGAAGAGGGAGCTGGAAAGGCGCATCAGGAAATCCAAGGCAGGTTACGTTATACTTGAAGGCCACCTGCTCTGCGACATCAGGATAAAGGGAGCGACTGCCATAGTCATAAGGGAGCACCTAGGCAAGCTCATCGCAAGGATGGAGAAGAGGGGCTACAGCAAGGACAAGATAAGGGACAACATAGTCTCAGAAGCCACTGATTACTGCGGCGTGAACGCCTCGGCAAACTACGGGCGAGTATTCGAGCTGATGAACGACAGAAAGGCCTTGCCAAGGATGGTCAGGATAGCAGAAGGCGGCAATGCAAGGACAGGAAGCATAGACCTGCTTGAGGAGTTAGCGGCTCTTGCGAAGAAGGGAAGCAGGTACGTGCTGTGATCAAGGGAGCGAAAGCCTCTTCTTGAGCTCGTAGTATGTGCTGTGCTCCAGTTCCTTCGGAACCCTGTTCGAGTATACCTTAGAGCCCTTGAAGCTTATGTGCTTGCTCCTGAGCTGCAGCTTTCCGCTTGAGAATCCATCGAGCATGTCTTCTATTGTCTGGTACTTGCCCCTCTCAAGCGCAAGGATCGTCCTCCCCCTAACAACGAAACCCATCGCATCTTTGTGCTTTGACATGAAGCTGTCCGCAGCATTTCTGATGAATATGTCTGGGCCTTTCAACAGCCTCGAGCTCTTCACGGACTTGGGCGCGATTACCGCTATTACGCCATTCCTGCCGCTCAGGTACGGTATCGACATGTACGTCTCAAAGCCGTACCTGGATACCTGGTCATCGAGTATCTCGGAGAGCTTCCTCAGCTGCGGCCATACGGTGTCCTCGCTCTCATCAGGAACCTTCGTTACCATAAGATGCAGGTTGAGACCGCACTCCTTCATGAATGCAGACAAATACCTGGGCATCTCCGCGTGCGAGAACTTCTCCCCGTAGAAGAGCCTCTTATCCGGATTCCTCACGAACTCCCTAGCAAGCACGACGAACCTTGCAAGAGACTCCACCGAAAGCCCTGCGGCAACGTTCCTGTCGCTGTCCACGGGGTCTATGACCACGAAATCGGAGCCGAACCTCTTGTTTATCCCTATGTCATTTATCTCCTTCCTTACGTCTGGGCTGATCACCAGCGGCAACCTGTATGCAGCAGCTGCCTCGAGCATCTTCATCAATGACCCGTAATGGTATATCAACAGCTCGCAGAGGTATCCAGGGAAGCCGCCGACCTTCACCTCCGCCCCGTATATGTTGTGCTTCTTCAGCAGGAACTTCAGCAGGCGGACCTCGTCCCTCTGCCTCTCGGCGAGCCTGCCGTTGATGAATTCCGTGTGGAGCGGGGTCCTGTCGACCATGGTGCCCATCTCGTCAGCGCTCCTTATCTTCCACGCGGGGACCACATCTGCCTTTATGCCCATCCTCTCCACGTATACCCTTACATAAGGATGTTCGGCGTACTTTATCTCGAACCTGCTCTTCTCGGCCTTCGCAAGCGCCTTGCCGTAGGAAAGCCCGTGCTCCACTAGCTTCTCCCTCGATGTGCCCTTCTCGAAAAGTAGGAAGAAGTCTATGTCCGCGTCGCCCTTCAGGTTGGTGCCGCGCGCGACGGAACCTGCAACCCGTATCTCGACATCCTTCGGGACTATGGCTTTTAGCGCCGTAGTGAGCCTGTTGACGTTGGCCGTAGTCGCCTCTATCTCGACCTTTGATGGCTTTATGTCCTTGAGTATTCCCTTGAACAAGGCAGTGGCCTTTTTATCTTTAGAAGCGCCCATCATAAGACATTAATATGCAAAAGATAGATAAAATAGCATATCCTACGGGCTCGTAGCGCAGCGGTAGCGCGCATCGTTCGCAACGATGAGGTCGCGGGTTCAAATCCCGCCGAGTCCATTTTCTGCTGATTCCAGCGCATCACGATCAAATCCCTTAAGGGAGGAGTAATGCGAGGGCTTCTTGCAGCATATATTAAAGCGTTTGGTGAACTATAATGGGTGCGAACTTGAAAACGGTAAAGGTTGAAGTGAAAAGTGATCCGAAGGCGTCGAGGCTGGAACTCTTCGTCAGGATCCTGTGGGGCATAGTCAGCGGGATAGTCCTGTGGGTGTTCTCCATAATAGCGGGGATATGCCTCATGGTGCACTGGATATACATACTCATACTCGGAAAAAGGAGCAAGACTCTCAACAACGTCGTCAGGGCCTATTTCTACTACTCCACGAAGTACAGGGCGTACCTCAGCCTGCTCACGGACGAGAGGAACCCGATAATACCTGAGGACGAATGAGGGCGCGGCGGCACATGAAGGCGATAACGGTAATGCCTGGGAAGGCGGGAACGAACCTCAATGAGATAGCGTTCGGTACGCACGAGTACCTTGGCAACTATCCGCAGGCCCTCAGCATCTCGGTATCATATCGACCATACTCAAGTACAACGGCGCAAGGGCCAAGCGGTGATACCATTCAAAAGGCTTTTATTATTGCTTAGGCATGTTGGATTAGGTTGGATTATGAGGAACTGGAAACTACCTGTGGAATCTGTTGTTGGAAGCGTTGTCATAACGCTGGTTACCGGAGCTATAAACAGCACGCCCAGCAACCTGGTCGGCGCGCTATGGTACGGCTATCCATGGTTCTGGCTGACAAAGAGGATAATAGCGCCTCAGTACTTCCCATACTTCGTGAACTGGACGGGGCTGGTAGTAGACCTGGCCTTCTGGTTCATAGTCGTGTGGCTTGTGCTCTTCCTCTCGTCTTACGTGAGGCACGGCCACGGAGTCGGCAAGAAGGCCGCGCAGCGCAAGAGGAGAAGGAGATAGCAGCTCGCTGATCTGCCATGCTGATAAGGGCAAGGGTAATCCCGAATTCGAGGATCGGCAACATCCAGAGGATGGGCGACGGGTCCTACAGGATCAAGGTATTGGAAAAGGCTATCGGAGGCAAGGCCAATAAGGCAGCGATTGCGATGCTGTCGCTCCATCTCAAAGTCAGGAAGTCCAGCATCGCAATAGTCAAGGGCGTCTCATCAAGGGACAAGGTATTCGAGATAAGCGCGGCTACGTAGCAGTCACGTTGAGCATCGTAGCGCTTGCCCCTTCCTCTCCTATCGCCTCTATCTTGTATGCCGAGCCCTGCACGAGGCTGACAGTCATCACTCCTGAGCCCAGCGCAATCTGGCCGTCGAATGTCAGTGTCACTGACTGGTTCGGCGCAAGTGTGTAGCCGTCATTCTCGAACTCGTGCTCTGACGCCGGAAGGTAAAGCGTGCTGTTGCTTATCAGGAAGTTGAGCACTCCGATGCGCTGCTGCGTCGCGACCACCCCGCTGACGTTCCTTATCCTTCCAACGGTCTCGTTGAAATCGCTCTGGTTTATGCTGATGTTGTGCAGTTCGCTCTCATTGCGCACAGTGTTCCTTATCTCGTTCTCAAGCTCAGTGGAATTGCCGGAGTTGTTGATCCTTGCGGCAAGGTCGCTGATCTCAGTGGAGTTGAATGCGGCTGTTATCCTGGCAGATCCGTTTTCCCTGCTCCCCGAGGCCTCTGCGTTTCCTGAACCGCTTACGTTCGCGTTCTCACCCTCGGATGCCGATGCATTGGCCCTTGAAAGGCCGTTCCCGGATTCCGAAGCATTCGCATTGGCCCCTATTCCCAGGCTCGCATTGGTCGAGTCAGAGCTGCCTGAGTCTCCTGACCTGTCCTGCGTATTCTGCTGCGCCCTGGCCATCGCGCTGAAGTTGAGCATCGCGGATATCGACTCGTTGCCGAACACGAGCACGTGCTTGAGCTGCACGCTGCTGTTCGAGTTGTCCTTCACAGTTACCGATATGCGGGTGCTGTTGCCCGACGAGACGATCTCGGCTCCGGTTATCGTTATGTTGGGTCTGGCATCGTCAAGCGCCCTCCTGACGGTATGGTTTAGCGCCTCGGTTTTCCCTACAGACGCCGTTGCATTGGCCCTTGAGGATGTGTTCCCGTAGACGATCACAGCTCTAAGCGACGGTACCATGACGAACACGGTTGACGTGTTTGTCACAACTGTCGCCACTGTAGGGGACATGTCCATGAGCAGGTTGGTCGTGGCATTGCTCCTTGTCTCGGCATGCACGCTAACGTTGACCTGCCTGCTGGGCAGCGTCACGGGATATGTGGCATTGCCTATTGTTATGCTTGCCCCGGTTATGTTGAACCTGACATTGTCTATTGTCGAGTTAAGCGGCGCATTCAGCGTTGCCATGATCCTGCTGAAGTTGACCAGAGACATGAGGTTCATGCTCCCGCTGGCGCTGAGGCTCGTCCATCCGCTTCCTTCAAAGTGAACCTGTACCGAAGAATAGTTTATGACAAGGCTTGAGGTGCCGTCCGGCACATGTGGGGGGTCAGTCAGCTGAAGGGTGACCAGGCCTGTCGCTTGGACGGGTCTGTAAAGCGAATATGCGGCTATCCCTATCACTATCACGGCAACCAATATGTACAAGGCCTTGTTCATTGTATCAATATATCATGATTGGCAATCATTTTAAACCTACTCCAATCGTTTGGCCGTGATACCAGCTCTGGTTAAATAACGCTGCATCATATGTTATTGCTATGGCACTTTCGCGTACAGGCCTTTTCATCGGAAGGTTCCAACCGCTGCACAAGGGGCACATGCACGCCATAAGGTTCTGCCTTGAGAGGTGCGACAGGCTCGTCATAGGAATAGGGAGCTCGCAGGAGAGTGGCACGGGCAACAATCCCCTCACATCAACAGACAGGATACGTATATTGAAAGCGGGCCTTTCGTCATCAGGCATCGACCTGAAGAGGATCTCCTTCCTAAAGATTCCAGACTTCAACGACAACGACAGGTGGTTCAGATACATAACCAGAAGGCACAAAGGTATAGACGTGGTCTTCTCCAGGAACAGGCTGGTGCTCAGGATATTCAAGGAGCATCAAATAAAGGCTGCAATGCCACCGTGGCACGAAAGAAGGATGCTTGTAGCTACAAGGATAAGGGAGATGATAAAGAAAGGGTTGAGATGGCAGCCTCTAGTGCCGCGCGGAGCAGTGAAGCTGATATCAAGCCATGATGGCGAGATAATCAACGCAAGGCGAAGCAAGAGTCCAAAGAAAGGATGAATGCGCTACCTGTTGCCGTGGTCCCATCGCTTCCTTCCCGGATGGCCTCCGTAGTCTCTCCTGTCGGAGCTGCCCCTGTATCCTCCTCCTCTGAAGCCTCCGCCCCCTCTGTCTCTTCCCCTGAAGCCGTCCCTTCCTCTCCCTCCTCCTCCACCGCCTGCTCCCTGTCTCTTGAAAGCGCGTATGTGCGCGTACTTTGAAATATCCAGCCTCATCTGCTCCATCTTTATGTTGGTGACGTCCTCTATGTCGCGTATCAGCCCCCGCTCGTTGTTGCTTACAATAGTGAACGCCCTTCCGTCAGCATTCATCCTCGCCGACCTTCCGACCCTGTGCACGTACACATGCGGGTCTTCAGGACAGTCGAAGTTTATCACATCGGATATGCCGCTTATGTCTATCCCCCTTGCAGCTACGTTCGTCGCGATGAGCAGGCTGGCCCCTTTCTTGAACTCGCGAAGCGAATGCTCCCTCTTTGCCTGGGTCAGTCCGCCGTGCATGAGTATCGCGTGTATCCCCTGCTCCCTCAGCGCCTGGTGTATCGCGTCAGCTGCATACTGCGTCTGCACGAAGACTATCGCCTTCTTGGGGTTGTTCTGCTTTATGTATGCGAGAAGCGTTGCGAACTTCATGAAGTTGTCGCATGAAGCGAAGTAATGCTTTATCTTAGTGACCACCATCTCCTCCTCTGCCCCGACGCTTATGAACGACGGGCTCTTCATGTGGCTCCTTGCGACGTTCCTTATCCTCTCTGGCATCGTCGCCGAGAACAGCAGCGTCTGCTTGTTGTGAGGGGTCTTCGACATTATGAACTCCACGTCCTCTATGAATCCCATGTCAAGCATGGTGTCGGCCTCGTCAAGGACTAGGAAGCGTATGCCTTCGAGGTGCAATGCACCCCTCTCGATAAGGTCTATTATCCTTCCAGGCGTGCCGACCACTATCCTTGGCCTGTGCCTGAGCGCGCTCATCTGGACGTTTATGGATGCGCCTCCGTAGACGACGGCTATGCCGTCCCTCCTCGGAAGGAGCTTCGAGGCGAACTCATGTATCTGCAGCGCCAGCTCCCTCGTCGGCACTATTATTATCGCCTCTGTGCCGCTCCCCATGGGCTTGCTCTGTATTATCGGTATCAGGAACGCCGCTGTCTTGCCTGTCCCTGTCTTGGCCCTGACTATCACGTCGGTGCCGTGTATGGCCACAGGTATCACATGATCCTGCACTTCAGTGGCCGTTATGAAATTGACCCTTCTCAGCGCTTCCACTAGCGCTGGGTCTAGGTTCATCTCTGAGAAATTCTTCAAGTCTGCACCTGGCTGAAACAAAAGAAGCAGATATAGCCACGAAGGCTAAAGCAAAGCTTTTCATCCCTTCTTTCAACGATATGATGTTGATTGATCAGGTATTTATACCTTCGTTTAGGGACGTGCATGGCATTGCGCAGGGGAATGTTTAAAGCATTTCCCTGAGAGCGATTTAGCGGTTCCATGGCGGTCTCGAAAAGGCACTACGACTATGCGCTCGCATATCTCCTGTGCTACATCGCCACTTTCATATCCGGATTCGCGGTCTACCTCACGCTCGCGCAGAAGGACAAGAAACTAAGGTTCCACGCTGTCCAGTCGATGCTCCTCGGTTCCGTCATATTCGTGCTATGGCTCCTTGCCCATCTTCCTTTCCTCTCGGTCTTCAACCTCATAGCGATAATGCTGTGGTTAGCCGGCATATACGTCGGCTGGGAGGCCGCGCACGGCAGGGACGTCGACATGCCCTTCATAAAAGGATATGCTGAAGAGTATTCAGGCTGACTGTTTAGCGGTGGCGACTCATGAACGACAAGATATTCAGGAGCTATGACATAAGGGGGATATACCCGAAGGACATAGACGAGAAGGTGGCCGAGAACGTGGGGTTCGCGTTCGGCACGTACATCGGTGCCGGCAAGAGGATAGCGCTAAGCAACGACAGCAGGCTGAGCGCTGACAAGCTGAGGGATGCGGCTGTCAAGGGCCTCCTGAGGTCTGGGGTCAAGGTTATGTACATAGGCATGGCATCAAGCCCCATGCTCTACTTCACAGTTGCACATTACGGGTTCGACGGGGGCTTAGGGGTCACTGCAAGCCACAATCCCCCGGAATGGAACGGCTTCAAGCTCTGCGCCAAGGGGGGCAAGGTCATAGGCCTGGAGTCTGGATTGCTTGAGATAAAGAGGCTGATGCTCCAGGAGCAATCCAAGGCGGATCCAGCTCCCTATGCGGGCCTGGTAGGCATCGAGGACATGGCGCAGAAGGCGCGCAAGGACTACGAGTCATTCGTGCTCGGAAAGGTCAAGGTAGGCAGGGAGCTCAGGATAGGCGTGGACCCAGGCAATGGCGCATGGTCTGGCATAGCCGGGGAGATGCTCAAGGATGCGGGCATGGCGGTGAGCGCCATAAACGACCTTCCGGACGGCAACTTTCCAGGGAGGAACCCTGAGCCGAAACCTGATTCTCTGACCGAGCTCAGGAACCTGGTGACGCACAACCAGCTCGATTTCGGGGTGGCGTTCGACGCAGACGGCGACCGCGCGGTCTTCGTCGACGAGAACGGGGAGGTGCTTGACGGCGACGTCGCGCTCTCGCTAATGATAAAGGGCTCGCTGAAGAAGGGCGAAGCCGTAGTATACGAAGTCAGCTGCTCTGATGCAGTCCCTGAGGTCATAGCGGAGAAAGGGGGCAAGCCCGTCCTTTCGAAGGTCGGCCACTCGTTCATAAAGGAGAACATGGTCGCGAGCAAGGCTGTCATCGGAGGGGAGATATCAGGGCACATGTACTTCAAGGAGGTGTACGGAATGGACGACGCCTTCTTCGCAACCATGAAGATGGTGGAGATACTCTCTAACGGAAAGGACACGCTGTCGAAGCTGGTCTCAGAGCTGCCCAGGTACGAGAGGACGTACATGGAGTTCGACGCCGACGACAGCGTCAAGGCAAAGATAGTCGAGATACTCAAGAAGAGGCTTGCGGGCAAGGGCTACAAGATAATAACGATAGACGGGGCGAAGGTTGTGACCGGCGACGGATGGTTCATACTGAGGGTATCGAACACGACCCCTAAGGTCAAGATGAGGGCCGAGGCGCGAACGAAGAAGAGGCTTGACGAGCTGGTCAAGGAGGCGAGCTCGGAGTTCGCCGAGGCCGCCAAGGGCGCCAGCCAGTGAGCATCAGAAGCCAAGCTTCTCCTTAACCAGCACCATCCTGAGCCTTCCCGGCTTCTCCTTCTCGATTATCAGCACTTTATTGACGCTGCTTCCCGGGAGTCCGTAAGCCTTCTTCACCCTCTCGCTCTCGAGAGGCAGCACGTACTCGTTTATCCTTTTCATCGCTTCGTCAAGGTCCTTGACTATCTTCTGCGTCCCTACGACCCATATCACGTTCGTCGCACCGTAGGAATATACCGGTATCTGGCTGCCGCTCGCAGACGCGAAGACCACCTGTCCGTCCTCTGTGACCGCGTTGGCGCTTCCTATCCCGTATTCGGGATTGGTAGAGCTCTTCCTGAGCGCGTGCCTCTCACTGTCGTCGCTCACAGACATTATCATCTTCCTGAGCGACTTGTACCTTCCGCTCTCCATTATCTCCTTCGCTATGCCGGTCTGCTCCAGCGTTATCGACGTCAGGTTCATGACCTCAGCGCCTTCAGGTATCATTCCAAGCACCTTCTCCCTTGCCTCATCTCCAGTACCTGCAATGGATGTCTCTATCCCGCGCTTCCTGAGCGCCGCCGCGGTCCTCTCTATCCTCTCATCGTCAGCCATCTCGTTCCATTCCATGATCCACGCCTCTAAACTTTACAAACATCTAAAATATATCGAAAAGAAAAAAAGAAAAACAACAGGAAAGGATTCAGTTGTTCTTCTCAAGCTCCTTTATCCTTTCCGCGACTCCCTTCGCCTCGTTCTCGAGGTTCTTCTTGTACTCCTTCAGAATGTCTATCTTCTCCTCCTTCGTCAGGAAGCTCCTCATTCCATTTTCCATTCCACACATGTATCTCACCATATATAGGACATCATATATATTGCGCTGCAATATATTTAAATATATAGGTCGTCCTATATTGGAACGTTTCTACATGCACGTAAGCTCAAAGTGCGACATGCGCGGCCTGCTCTCTTTCCAGGTGCTGTGGCTGCTCTCGAAGAGGCCCATGCACGGCGACGAAATAGCCGGGGAGATAGGCAGAAGGAGGGGCGAGAAGCCCAAGGCAGGCACGATATATCCCGCGCTGAAGGAGCTGAAGGAGAACAGGCTGATAAAAGGGAACAGGAAGGGCAAGACGATAACCTACTCGCTGACAGCTGACGGAAGATCCGAGCTCAGGAAAGGGATCATGTACCTATGCAGGTCCTTCGGAGACATATTCAGCGAGCGTTACTCCGCTCCAAAAAGACGATTGCGCTGATCTAATATGGAGAATAGAACAATGTACGCGATAGCGCTGATAGCTGTTGTTGTAATAATCGCAGCGGCCGCGCTGGCGCTGCAAGGGGGAAGCTCAAAAGGCCCCACAGCAACGACGACGATCCCTGCGAACCAGGGCCAGAACTCGTCAAAGGTGCTCTTCAACGACACGCCTTACGCCAGATCCTCATACCTGGCATATCCAGGAATTCCGTCGCAGCAGGCAAGGGCCGCCATGGCGGGATTCGGAATATCCGCTACCCAACTGGCCAACGGATCAGCAGAGGTCACAATGACCTTCAACCAGACCGGAGCCAACGACACGGTGGTAATCGCACCTGGATACAAGATCTACTTCGTGGAAGGAACCCTGTCTGACGACTCCTTCGATACCGACTCATCGCTTGGCGATGACGCGTTCGTCATGGTCGACAGCAGCGGATATGTCGTAGGGTAGCATGATAAGATGAGGTTGCTGAACCAGAGCATTGGCGCAGCGTATGTCTGGGCCATAGCGCTGCTCTCTCTCCTGGCAGTCTTGTCAGCATATGAACTGCAGCGCCTTCCGGTATCGCTAATAGCCTCTGTGGCAATCGCATCAGCGGCAGACGCGGCAATTCCCATGCTAGTGCACAAGCACAGGCCAAGGATACCACTGTCAGGCATCATAACCGGTCTGATAATAGGCATGGTGGCTCCGATAGGCTCGCCGCTTGCGGCGATAGTGCTGGCTGACCTTGCGGCCGTGCTGTCCAAGCACTTCATCAAGGCGAGGCACACCAACATATTCAACCCTGCGGCTCTGGGGCTGCTGCTTGCCTTGGCGCTCTTCGGCATCGGAGACGAATGGTGGGGCGCCGGAAGCTACAACGTCTTCGGCCTTGTCCTTTCGGCGACGCCGCTGCTGGTAGTGGCTTCTTACGAGGCGAAAAGGCTCACCGCTTCCCTCGCGTTCATAGCGGTATCGCTTGTTGTATATGTGGCATACGGGCACGGCATAGGATCGCTGCAGGCGCTCGACCCACTTCTGTTCAGCGTAAACTACCTGTTCGCATTCGTGATGCTGGCAGACCCAAAGACATCGCCGCATCCGATGGGCATGCAACTGGCCTACGGTTCGCTTGTCGCTGTCCTGTATTCCGCACTTGCGATATCCGCCGTGCCGTATTCGCTCCTCATAGCGCTGCTCTCGGGCAACGCGGCCTATGCACTGCACAGGCTCCTTGGTCGACGCCATCATGCAGCAGCGCAGGCATAACCTATCTTTTAATAAAACCTTGCAATGCCATTATACTAGGCGATGACATGGAAGCATATTGTGTAAAGTGCAAGCAAAAGCGCGAGATGAAGGATGCCAAGCAGGTCACCATGAAGAATGGGAAGTCTGCCATGACGGGCTCATGCCCTGTGTGCGGCACAAAGATGTTCAAGATAGGCGGCAAGTAAGCGCCGCCTAAGGCTTTTCCTTAAGCCAAGGCGCCACTGAAAGACCGGTCCAAGACCGAGCCTTGGCTCGCATTTTTTAAGATGCTGCTGAAGAGCAGAACTGTTCCTCTATTTGCCCTGTATGCCTACCACTTTTATGCTGAAGGCAAGCGTCTTGCCCGCAAGCGGAGGGTTGAAGTCGACCGTGACATTGGTCGAGTTCACAGCGATGACATATCCCACCTCCTGCTGGCCGTTGGCGCTGCCCTGAACGCTCATGCCGACGCTGACGTTCTTGCTCGGGAAGCTGCTCAGCGGCATGCTCATGACAAGCTGCGGGTTGACCTGGCCATAGGCCTGGTCAGGGGCAAGGGTTATGTTCTTCTCCTCGTTCAGCTTCATGCCCAGCACCGCGCTGTCGAATCCGGATATGACCTGTCCGGACCCCACGGTGAACTGCAGCGGCTGCCCTCCCACATTCGAGTTGAAGACAGTGCCGTTGGTGAAGGAGCCGACGTAATACACAGATACTGTATCGCCGCTGACCACTGTCGGCACGGAAGCGAACAATACCCAGTAGGCTACCCCTATGACAGCTACCGCGATGACGACCGCAGCGGCGAGGTAAGCTGGCTTGATGCCCCTGCCTGCCTTCTGTTGCGGCTGGCCGGCCGCTGGGGCAGATGGCGCTGCCTGCGCCGTCTGTTGCTGCGCCGGATTGGCAGAATCGTCCTGCTTGCTAACCTCCATGGGATCGGATATATGTCTCAGGATAGGATTAATAAGCAAGCGTGTCTCCCGAACTCCGGAGAAATTTATTTAATAATGCTATGCAAATGCGTACTGTTCAACATGTTCGGGGCTGCCATACTGTTCATATTCCTTGCAGGGATAGCGTTCCTAGGGTTCATAATAAACGCGCTGTTCGACAGGATAAGGATAACGAAGACGCTGCCGCTCATGATCATAGGGCTTCTCATAGGCCCGGTGTTCGGGCTGGTCAGCAGCGGCGCCAACAGCACCCTCGAGACATTGACGCCGTACATAACGGCTTTCGCCATAGCGTTCATACTTTTCGACGTAGGGCTGAACATAAACGTGCGCAAGCTGCGCAGGGTTCTCGCCAAGGCGACCGAATTCACTATCCTCCTCGCAGTTGTCACTGGAATAATACTTGCTGGCATAGCATCGTACCTGCTCCACTGGGGCCCTATCGAGTCTTTGATATTCGGCTTCGCGCTTGCAGGGCCGAGCAGCGCGATAGTGCCTACCCTTATGAAGGCGGCAAAGGCGGGCGAGGACCTCAAGACCGCGCTGATATACGAGAGCGTTGTCACGGACTCGATACAGCTGGTGATACCCCTGCTGCTCTTCAACCTGCTCCTTCACGCAGGCATAACCGCAGGATACGTCACATCGCTTGTCGCCGACGTTCTCGTCGGGTCGATAGCGTTGGGTTTCTTCCTTGCGCTTATATGGCTCTACATACTGAAGAGGTTCAAGGACTACAGCAAGGCCTACAGCTGGATGCTAACCATATCTACTGTCATAGCCACGTACGGGATAGCGGTGCTGCTGAACTTCAGCGCTCCGCTCACCATCTTCGTGTTCAGCATCGTATTCGCGAACCTGGGGATGGAGAACCCTCCAGAATCGCACCACAAGAAGGAGACGATATACGCCAAGTTCAAGGACCTGATAGACGCGACGATAAGGAAGTACTTCTACTTCCCCGAGGTCCATTACGTGATTGTATACCAAAGGGAGATAGAGTTCTTCACCAGCACGTTCTTCTTCGTTTACATAGGCCTTCTGTTCAGCATCTCAAACATCAGCATAACGAGTCTAGGGACAGCGCTGATAGCAACCGCGGCCATACTCTTCCTCAGGTTCGTCTTCGTCAACATGCTCAAGAACTTCATACAGGAGGGCGCATCGGCCAAGGTCACTGGCAGGCTCGCGACCTTCAACATCTCAAGGGGCCTGTCATCCGCGATAATCGCCACGATACCGCTCACGCTTGGCATAACGATACCTGGATTCCTGAACCAGATATTCCTCATAATCCTTTTCACGAACATAGTCTCCACGATCGGCATATTCATATCTTACAAGGCACCGGAGGAGGTCAAGGAGCCTCCAAAGGAGGGCTCGCAGCCTGCGGCTGCGCAGCCATCTCAGCAGCAACAGCAGCCGCAGCAGGAGCAGAAAAAGAAGAGATATGTCGACAAGAGCCCTCCGTCGTGATGCTGCGCAAACCGACCTGCCGCAAGGGCTCGGAAACATTTAATATAAGGAACACCGTTAACCTAGGGTGAACGGGATAAGGGCTGCCTCAGCTGTAGTCGTGGTCGCAGCTGTTGCATTATCAATTCTGTACCTCGCAATGCAGCACCTGGGTTCGGGCCAGCCGCCTGCAATATCATCAACGACCCCGCAGACAACGCCGCAGAACACGACAATTACAACTGCGACAACAATCGCCCAGGCAAGCCAGTCCCAGTACTACAAGACTGTGCATGTCGGCCAGAGCGCCTTAATCGATGGCTACAACGTTACCTTGCTAGGCGTGGGCATGCCTGGAACCCCTGCAAGGGCAGTCCTGAACGTCAGCATGGGCACATACAGGATAACCGACCTTTCAGTGGGCGAGATGCAGTTCACGCCGCTGAAGCAGAACGGTACATCATCATACCTGCTCGTATACAGCGTGCACTCCAACAGCACATATGATACGCAGAACTGGGCTTCCATAAACATATCAAGCACCTTGCCGTCAGGATTCAGCAGCGCATCCGGAAACGGATCGGGAGGCAGCAGTGCAGGCAACTATACAAACACTAGCAATGCCTCTTCTGGAAATGGAAACCTGCTGAACATGACGCCGCAGCTGCAGAACCTCGGGGTGGTGTTCGCCCCTTGGAACAGGACGACGAACTACGCGGGCAGCTTCTACTTCGACGATTCGCTCGCATTCCCCAGGGTAGACAAGATATTCATGGACTTCGGGGAGAGCGTGCTCCAGGCCAACGGCACACCGAAGCTGCTGCCGCACTACACCTACCTGCTCACAAAGGGCGCCCCTATCTACACCGCGGCCAACGTCCTCATAGACTTCATATCCTGGCAATCAGATACCAATGACTATGAGATACAGGGTTCGTTCCTGACGCCCAACGGCACGGTGATACCAAACTGGAGGATCGACTACGATCATGTCATAAACCTCAACAGCAGCCTCATGTCAGCGTACAACCAATCTATCAGCGAAGGGAATTCGCATAGCACCAGTTCCGGGGCGATGCAGTTCCAGCAGGTCAGCGTAAGGATGAATGCGGGCAGCGTCATCGCAGGCGATGCAGGCACAACCGAACTCATGATATTCAAGGCATCGAGCACCAACAGCAGCATAACGACCTATTGCCCTATCGCGCTCATGGCTCCAAGCCTTCTAAATCAGACGGAGAGGGACGTGAGCAGGCTAGAGGGCGACTGGATGTCCTTCAGGGGAGACAGCAGCATATACGACCAATCAAAGGAGGTCATGCCAGGATGCCTCTACCAGACAATTCCAGGATAGGCAATAGTGCAACGGGACCGGCACGGTCTATTGGGTTTTGGTTGCGGCAATAATAGAAAGGAATGACAATTCTATCCCTGATAGTTACCGCGTTCGCCAACGGCATAAACCTGGTAGTGGACCTTGCCAGGGCCCTGGCGGTCATGGCATCGGCGTTCGCAACCTTGCTCTACTCTGAGAAGCTGATTAAAAGGGAGAAGCTCCTGCCGCAAAGGTATTTTCCCGTGGCAGAAACAGGCAAGGCAAGATCGCCGTCCGTGCATGTCGATTTTACAAAAGTATAAGACTTATCATCAGGTAAACTTTTGTTTAAATAAGTAAAGCTTTATATATCAGAACGACCAAATGTAGATTAGGTATGGCCATGGAATGCGGTAAAACAACTAATTTTGGTGCTGGCATGGGCGTGCTGCGCTCATACGGGGAGGCATACCGGGAACAGCAGCTTTGACACTATATCCTTTGATCAAGCGACAGAAAGTGTGGGCTGGCCAATAACAATGGGTTATGCGGCGGTGGTTTTCACCGCCGAAAGCGGCCGCCAGTGTTTTGCAGTAATCAGCCGATAGGGAAATAAGTGATAAAAACGTCCATTACAAAAGAGCATGCTATCATAAGCGCGACAAAGGAGAATGCAAAGGCAGCTTCCAGGCGGATCAATGCCCGTGCCATGGAAAAGGCAGCCATTCCGGCTCCCGCGTTGGTGGGATGGGGTAAGGCCGCACCCAGCGACAATGGAAAGGAAGGGACAACAGGCATACGGAAATGCACAAGCTGCGACAGCGCCGACATAATCTTCGACAACGAAAAGGGGGAGTACATATGCAACGGGTGCGGATTCATACTGGAGGACAGCGTCGCTGACACGGGCCCTGAGTGGAGGGCTTTCGACGCGGACCAGAGGAATGCAAGGACAAGGACCGGTGCGCCGATTAGGTACATGAAGCCGAACAAGGGCCTTGTGACTGAAATAGACATGTATAATAGGGATATACGCGGCTCCAAGTTACCGTCCAACAGGAACGCGCAGCTCTACAGGATGAGGAAATGGCACAAGAGGGCCAGCATATCCAGCTCAAGCGAGAGGAACTACCTCATCGCGCTGCCGGAGCTCAACAGGATAGCGAGCTATCTAGGGCTCCCGGACAGCATAAAGGAGCAGTCTGCCCTCCTTTACAGGCATTGCGTAAAGGGCAACCTGATACGTGGAAGGCCGATAGAGACCGTTGTCAACGCCGCCCTGTACGCTACATGCAGGACAGCAGGCATACCGAGGACGCTCAATGAGATATCTAATGCTTCCGGAGTCTCAAAGAAGGAGATAGGGAGGTCATTCAGGATGATGGCGCACGCATTAAAACTGAAGGTGCCGCTTCCAGACCCGTCAAGCTACGTTCCAAGATATATCTCGGCGCTGAAGCTCAGCCTTGAGGCCCAGGAGAAGGCGATGGTCCTGCTGAAGCAGGCCACGAAGAAGGGCCTCTTGAGCGGAAGGAGCCCTACGGGAGTCTCGGCAGCGGCTGTCTACATAGGCGGAGCCCAGGCAGGCGAGAGGAGGACGCAGAAGGAGATCGCCGACGTATCAGGAGTCACCGAAGTCACTGTAAGGAACAGGTACAGGGAACTCAAGAAGGAGCTCAACCTGGACGTAGTCCTATAACCACTGCTGCAAGCATGACTCCCAAACGGGAAAGAGGCTGATTAAGGCATCCCTTAGGGCAGGCCTTGTGCAATTCCTATTTCCTTCTTCCCTTTGCTGCCTTTCCTTTCCCTACGTATTCCTTGTAGAATACTACAGGGATCATGATGATCCACGCGCTAAATGCGCTGCTGAACAAAAAGTTCAACGTTTGCCCGATCCCAAGTCCGAGCCAGGAATGCCCTGAAAGCCCCAGCACGACCTCAACCACGCCTACCAGGATGCCATCCGCGATAACGAATCCTATCGCCACAAGAACCGTAAGCACGAGGACCTTGAAAAGCAGACCTAGCTTCTGCCTGCCTATCTGAAGGCTCCTTCTGACTGCCCTGATCGGGCCAAGCCTCTCAAGGACCACGACGGCATACGCTTCATAGAGGTATATGCTCAAGACTGCCAGGACCACTATCGAGACTATCGCCCCTACGATGAGCAACAGTATACCGCCTGTGCCTGCCCCCATCATGAGCGCCGGAAGGGCGAATACCACCCCAAGGACGGCAAATACTACAATCCATATGATTGTCACTAGGATCGACAGCAAAAACATGTTCGAATAATTGCTTTTCGCAACTTCAAATGCCTTCCTAAGCGATACCGTTTTCTTTTGGCAGCCCTGGTCCGCGATGTCAATGTACATGCCGACGATGAGCGGGGTCACCAATATCCCCAGTATGGTTACAGATATCAGCAAAGGCGCCAGCCTCACCAACATTACGAGCAGCACGCTGACGAATGACGCTATCGTGTTCACCCCTGCGCCTTTCACCGATCCGGCGAGCGAGAGGCTGAAATATATCGAAAGCATGCCGACCAATGCCGTGAATACGAAATAAGGCAGGATTATCTTAGGATTCGCCTTCAAGATGTCTAACGCCCTCCCAAATATGCCTGAAATTCCCATTTAATCAACATTACTCCTCCGGCAAAGTATTTAAAGGCAAAAACATCGCCCCGCGGCACAAATAGGTCACGCACAAAGCATAGGCCTTCAATCTCTCAGGACTTGCTCTTTCTAATCCCAGCATTTCCCTTGCCCTTGAAGTAATGCTTCAGGTTGTGCAGCGGGTATGCCCAGAATGCGTCCACGAACCTGAACAGCTCATCCATGCCGTTGGCGTTGAGCGAGTAAATCCTGCGCTTTCCTTCCCTACGCTCTACGACCAGCCCTGCGTCCTTGAGGATCCGCAGGTGGGTGGACAGGGCTGGCAGGGTGAAATCGAACTTTGCTGCCATCCCACCCGGGGTCATCTCGCCGTCTATCAGCATGAGCAGGACCTGCCTGCGACTGTCGTCCGCCAAAGCTTTCCACAGGGTTCCCATGATACCAATTCAAGCTCATATCAGGTAGGATATCGCCAAGAATATCGCACTAAGCACAAACTCAAGCAGTATCAGCGCTATCGGCGTGGGGAATTTCGTATGCTTGATCCCTTTCCTTTGCAGCCAATAGGCCAATGCGCCAGTCACCCAGGCAATTGCAAGTCCAACTCCAACTCCTTTGAAATACAGGGGGTTTACCATGCCATCACGTTTCAACATAAATCTAGCTGCAGAGCTAATACATATTAATTATTAATTAAATATTTAAATGTTATGTTGTCCAATCTTGCAGGATAATCGAATTCCTTACAGTGGATGCCGTTCGCGGAGCAGGAATCGTACTCGAAGGTCATCGCCAGACACATACACTTAATGTTTTCTCACATTTACCTACTCACTGGTCAAAAGATGGGGGATTGGAGTAAAATTAAGATCCACCAACCAAAGATCAATCAAAAGAAATAAATAGTTCGGCTGGTAACTAACTTTAAGGTATGGGGATGTTGACGTGTCCAAGAAAAATCTGCAAGAAGCATTTAGGATGAGGGCAAGAAAAGCAAAAAAACTAAGTGATATCTGGAGAAAATCGCTTAATGAATGGCTAGACACAGCCGAACATGGAAAGGATTTAAATAAGATCAAACAACTGGGAAGGAGGGAATTCACTATGCGCAAAAAGGCGAACAAAGCCACAGAGGATATGTATAAATCATGGGAAAAACTGCGACAATCAAACCCGGATCGAGGCAGTTAAGGTTTAGAATATGGCAAAATTGGCGTTATCCCTCATGCCAACTTGATTGGGAGAGCCCCTATTAGATTCAAAAATATGGCCCCTCTTGCTTATCCTCTTTCAAGAGCCTGACTTAGGTTTAAGATAAACTTTTTTCGCTTGTTTCCACACATTCCAAGCTACTGCAAAAGTTATTATCTTGATCTCCCTCCCCGTAGTAGCCTTTTTAGGCGTTATCTTATACTTCTTTTCCATGTACTCCAGAAACTCCTTATCGTACTCCTCCATGTTAGTCTGTTATTTTCGATTTATTTATAAGTTTGCGACCTGAAGCATTCACATTTCTTTCTATTTGGCTAACTCAGTCTATTGTCCTGCAGAGGGTCTACCTCGAGTAGTACCATGGAGATGCCACAGATCGCTGATAGCGGATGCGCTTCTGGTCAGAGGCATGGATGTCAGGCACATCTTCAGCCCGACCAATTCAAAACCCCATAAGCTAACAAAAAGCGCAAGGGCGAACGGGATGAATATATTGTATAAATAACTGATCTGCAAGAGGTACTTGGTGCGTTTATGGATAATGTTGCTGCAACGAGCAAGATGGTAAGGCTTTACATAGCTACGGGGTTCTTGTATTTTGTAATCGGTACGATACTTCTTGCCTTTAACCTATCAGGCACAGCTGGCGTAGATAGAGATCCGATATTCATACTGCTATTGTACGGTTTTGTCACGCAGCTGATTTTTGGCGTCTCTTACATCTTTGTGCCTGGGGTCTCACGCCATAGCGGAGCAAATTATAAGGTCATAATTGCAGAATACGTCCTCCTAAATGCAGGGATAATTGCATTCGAGGGTGTTGCACTTACAGGCCATAAGGAAGTAGCAGTGATCCTGGGTGGGTTGATAGTGATGATTGTGGCCGTTTTGTTGCATGCAGTTAACATATGGCGTACGATAATCGGCAGGAAAAGTGGGAATGCGACATAGAGTGGAAATTATACCATCCTTGATAGTGCCCCCTCCTTTGCCTTACTATCTATGTAATTATCTATCCACGGATATTGGACTGTCGAGCATTGTGGTCGTACTTGAATGCCATCGCCCGATGCAGGGATTGAACCTGCGACATCCTGGTTAACAGCCAGGCGCTCTACCACTGAGCTAATCGGGCATTTTGAAGAATGAGAATGGGCCTGCAAGATTTATTATCTTAACATAGATATAAGAGTATTCGCCTATGACATCTACGAAGTCGAACCTGTTGGCGGTATAGCTCCATCTCAGGAACCCTTCATCCTTTTTCTTGCCCATTACCGTGTAATAAAGCATCCTCTTCTCATCGTTCAGTCCGTCTATCAGGTCGAAGCCGCACAGCACCGTATATCCCTTGACTGCGAACGAATAGAGATAAGGCAGCGCCTCGCCCCTCAACCCCTTCCTTATCGCCGCGTTGATCATGCTCTCCGGTTTCTCCATCCTCATCAGCATGATGTCCTTGCTGCTTGCCTCCTTCGCCTTCTTCATGCCCTTCAGGTCCAGGTCTATGACGCTTATGTAGTTGCCAGGCTGCTGCTCGATGCTGTTTACGAACTCCATGCTTTCAGGCCCCTTCCCGTACTCGGGGAACTTGTAGCTTATTATCGAACCCTTGCCTTCGGATTCGACGTAATACCCCAATGTCACGTCCCCGATCTGCTCTCCCAGGGCCATTATCCTTGTCTCCTTGCCCTCCTTTGTCCTGAGCAGCATGTCCGTGTTGAAGTCGTATCCGCAGCAGTACCTGCAGAGGTCCATCATCGACGCTGCCTTTACGTAGAGCATGCTCTTTCCGTGCGGCGTTTTCGATGCCATTCCGAAGACCCTTAATGATTCGTGAGTGCCTTGTAGACGTCAGAGATGAGCAGCATCAGCGAATACGAGGGCTGGAAGATGACGGGCGAGAGTACGACTCCCTGGCCAACCGCGCTGTAGTCGTTCAGCAGGCTCGCCTGCGCAACCATGCGTATCGGGAAGGAGCTGCGTATCAACGGGCTCGTCGAGGAGCTGACGGTCATGTTGAAGTCGTATGTCCCAGGCTCGTTGACGTATACTGGGTACACGTACGTGCCCTTCGTCGAATGGAGCGCTATTACCTGGTCCGAGACGTTCCATGCTGGAAGCCCTACTGCAGCTATGTAGAACGGGTCATCGGATATTCCAGTGTTGTTTATCGTAACCTTGATGCTGATAGGCTGGCCTGTCCCTACGGATATCCTTGTGGGCTCGGCGCTGAAGTTGACCACCTTCTGCGTCACGTTGACCTTGGCGTTTATCGTCAGGTTACCAAGCTTCGAGTAGTTCTGGACGTTGATCGCCCTTATCGCTATGGTATAGACCCCGTTTGGCGTGTCCGGGGCTGTTGTAATCTTCATCTTCATAGGATTTTCGTAAAGCGGGCTCGCCTGCGCAGTCCAGCCAGCAGGCAGGCTCGAGTTCAGCGCTTCCAAGGTGTCCCATCCTATGTTCACAGTGGCGCCGCTCGCGTTGGTGGTCGTCGCGCTGGCGGAGACGTAGAAGCTCTCCCCGGGTCCGACGCTGCCCAAGGCTATTGTGCCGTTGTCGTAAAGGGTGCCTGATACCGGCCCCTGTATGTCGAGGTACTTGGCGAACGAGATTCCGGAGAGCAATAATGCAGCTATCGCGACTGCGAGGAACGCCTTCATCAAACCAATAGTCTCATTCGTGACCAAAACATATTAATATATCCATGTGGCATATGGCAACCGTATCTTGCGACCAAGTTAACTGAAAGCGAAATCCTTACTGCTAGGTGAATGAATGACACATAGAGAAAAAGAGAAACAGGACGGAAACGGGGAACCAGCGAAAGCCCCGACTGTGCATCAAAGGCACGTACCCTCTTCAGGAGAGGTCGCGGAAAGGCTCGCAGCCCATGCGGCGCAGCGCGAAGCCCTAAACGGAGTGTCTCGGAGAGCCGGCCCTCTGAGGCTGGCATTCAGAAGGGCCTGAAGAAACAGTTTGAAGGGAAGCAGCGTGGCTCATGCCACGTCAATGCTCTCTTCGGGGTATCCCATCTGCAACAGCGCTTTCTTTACGTTATCCTTGTGCTCCCCCTGGAGCTCTATTATACCGTTCTTGTAAGTCCCTCCGCAGGCGAGAACCCTCTTGAGCTCCTTGGCTGTCTTCTCGAGCTCCTCGCCAGTAAGCCCCTCTACAACGGTCATGTACTTCCTGAACTTCTTCCTCTCAATGTATACCTTTATCCTCCTGTTCGTCTCCCTGTCGAGGATATCGCATACGCATATCTCCTTCGGCAGGCCGCATTTAGGACAAATCTCTGGCATTAAGCCTTGGCACCCTTCTCCTTGAGGATTGTGAGTATCTGGGCCACGGTCCTGCGCATCTCCTTCATCTTTATCTTCTTGCTCGCGACACCTGTGCTCGCTATGCGCCTTTTTTCAATTCCCGTCTCGAGCCTGAGTTCTCCGAGCTTAGCCTGCAATGCCTCCGTGGAAAGCGACCTTAGATCCTTTATCCTCATATCTACACCATGTTGTGGCTTTTCTGGTTAATATAGCTATTGGTGGCGAGGGCCCATGCCCGCGGCCGCGATGCTCTTCGGCAGCTCTATCTTGCCTATCTCCCTGTCCGGGAACTTCGTTCCCGGCTGCACTATCCTTACCTGTATGCCTATCGCGCCGTACTTAGGATACGATGCAACCTTCGCCTCATCAATAAGCTTCACCACGTCTCCGGCCTTTGGCAGGTATCCAAGCCTTACCTTTATGGACTTGGCCTTCGCTCCCTTAGCTGCGAGCTTGCCCTGGGCTATTATCTCGGCTCCAAGGGCCCCGTTGCTCATTATGTCCCTTATGACCGAATGGAGCAGCCTCCTCGCGTTGACCCCCCTCTCCAGCGAGTTCGCGACGTACTTCGCGACCAGCCTGGGCTCAAGCTTCTGGTTCTTGACCTCGGTGACGCTGATCTGCGGGTTGTCTATGTTGAACTTCTTCTTCATGTCCTCGGTAAGGGCGTCGATCGTCTCCCCTCCCCTTCCTATGACCCTGCCGGGGTTTGTCACGTACGTAGTTATCCTGGTTATGATCGGCGTCTTCTGTATGTCCACTCTTGAATATCCGGCTTTCGAGAGCCTCCTCTCGAGGTACTTTGATATGTTGTGCTTTATCATCAGATCTTCTATGAATTTTCTCTCGACTACCATCCTATCACTTCTTTTCCTCCTTCTTCTCCTCGCTGCCATCGCCCTTTGCCTGCGCATGCTCGTGGTGCTCCTTGTGCTCTACCGCTTTCGGCTCCTCCCTCTTCGCAGGGGCTGCCTTCGCCTCGGCCTTCTTCTCGTCCTTGGCCTTCTTGGGCGCCTTCCTCTCCTTGGCGTTCTTCTCAGGGGTCTTGAGGTCCTTCGAATTGGCCCTTATGAAGTATCTCATGTTCTTCGTCAGGAACTGTGCATCAGGTTCCGACAGCCCGATCTCTATCTTCGCGTACTCTATGTCGCTGTGGTTGAGCGATGACCTGCCGTACATGCCCCTTCCCCACGCGAGCGATCCCTTTGAAGGGTACCTCCTCTCTATCCTTGTCTTGTTCGCAACCGCGTGGATCACGAAAAGCGACTGGCCGTCAAGGCCCAGGTTGTCAGCGTTGGCCATCGCGTTGACCAGCGTGTGCTTTATCTCAGCCGCTGCCTTCTTCGGGTATCCTCCCTTTGCGCCTCCCAACTCATGCCTTGAACCCATGTGCTTGTTGTGCCTCTTGTAAGGGACAGGCATCTGCATCGCTATCACCTTCTCGAGCAGCCGCAGCGCCATGTCAGCCCTAGTGTACCTTATCGCGTCGCATACCGCCCCAAGGTCCTTGTAGCTCGCGTTGACGTCCTTGCTGTATGCCTTGGCAAGGCCTTCCTTCTTCGTATCCATTGAGTATCTCATTTACTTCACCGCGAGGAACTTGCTTCCTCTGGTTGCCCTGATTCCAGGAGCCGAGTGCTGCACGTGCTTTACAGTGTACGCGTACTCGCCGAGCCTGTGGCCCATCATCTCAGGCCCTATGCTTATCTCGTCGAAGCTCTTGCCGTTGTAGACCGCGAACCTCATCCCTATCCACTGCGGAAGTATGACCGCTTCTCTTATGTGCGTCCTTATGGTCTTCCCGGTGCCCTTCTTCTTCGCCCTCTCGACCTTGACTATCAGTGACTTGTACTGCACTCCCATGCGCTTGATGGCCCTTCTCTGCCTGCTCTTGAGCAGCTTGGAGAACTGCGCCATGTCCATCTGCTGCAGCTCCTCGGCGCTCTTGCCCCTGAAACTAAATGCCCTGGCCATGTATCATCAACCTCTCTTCTTCCTCCCTACCCTTCTTGCGGCTATGTGCCCCACCTTGGCTCCAGGAGGCGCGTGCCTCGAGACCATGCTTGATGCTCCCTTGTGGTGCTGCTTTCCTCCGAACGGGTGGTCTACAGGGTTCATCTTGACTCCCCTATGCACTGGCCATCCGTCATTTGTAGCGTGATGCATGTAATGCGCCTTTCCTGCCTTCATTATCGGCTGCGCGTAGATCCCTCCTCCAGCTACTGCGCCTATCTCCGCCCTGCACTCCTGCGGTATCTCGAGCGCATGCTTCGAAGGCATCATTACGCTGACCTTGCCTGAGAGGTGCGCAAGTATCGTCGCGTAGCTGCCCGCGCTCCTCGCCATCTTGCCCCCGTCGCCCGGCTTTACCTCTATGTTGTATATCGGCATTCCGTCAGGTATCTTCTCGAGAGGGAGTATGCTGCCGAGAAGTATGTCCGCTCCTCTCCCTTCCTGTATCCTGTCCCCTATCTTTATGCCCTCTGGCGCTATGAGTATGTTCTCCGTGTCGTCCTCGTACCTTATCCTCATGAGAGGCGCTGTATGTCCCGGGTCGTCGATGAACTCCATGACCTCGCCGACAAGCCTGTTGGGGACGAGCTTGCTTCCGAAGTTGACGTCGGCCTTGAAGCTAATGGGTGGCTTTGTAAAGGCGTTGCCGCCCTTTCCTCTCCTTTGCATCCTTAGTCTCTTTCCCATAGCTTCACCATCTACACAAGCTTCAGCCGTCTGGCTATGTCGCTTGCCTTGTAATCCTTATTAAGCTTTATGTAAGCGCGCTTGACGTTCCTGATGCTGATCGCAGTCCTGACCCTTACCACCTTGACGTTGAAGGTTGCCTCGAACTCCTTCTTTATCTGCTCCTTGTTGCTCCTAATGTCCACTATGTAAGATATTATGTTCTCCCTGTCCACTACGTTGAGGGCCTTTTCTGTTGCAAGCGGGTAAAGGAGAGTTCTCATGATATCATCTTAGCCTCATCTTCTCGACTGAAGCCTTCACGTCTGCAAGGGAGTTCTCAGACCATACTGACAATCTGGGCATGCCCCCAGGCGCAAGCTTCTGTATCGTGAGCTCACTGACGCTGCATACCTCCACTCCTGGTATGTTCCTTCCAGCCTTGGATATCTTGCTCGCATCCTTTGCCACTATGAGCACGCTCCTCCTGAAGTGCCTCAGCTGCGCCTTCCTCCTCATGCCATTCGCCAGCCTCGGCTTGTGCGAAGCGTCCAAGTCATCCGAAACCCCGAGCTTCTCAAGTATCTGCATAAGCTGCTTTGTCTTCGATACCCCTTCTATCTTCTGGTCTATTATTATCGGGGCATCGCCCTTGAACCTGTGCCTCTCCTTTATCGCCTCGGACTCCCTGCATCCTGATATCGCAGCGAAGACCGCCCTTACGTACTCCCTGTTGTTTATCCTCTCGACGATGGTCTTCTCGATCTTGTGCGGATGGGCCCTCCTTCCCTTCGTAGCCGAAGGAATCCTTCGCACGTCTCCCTGGGCTCCCCCTCCGAGCTTCTGCCTCGGCCTTATCGCGATTCCCATGTGCCTCCCTGTCCTGTATGATTTGTAATTGCCTACGTATACTGCAGTGGTCCTCAATCCCGCCATGACGTCATGTCCTTGAGGCTGGTACTCGAGGCTCTGCTCAGCGAGCAATGCCCTTCTTACCAGGTCTTCCCTGTATCCTGAGGAGAATGCCTCTGGCAATTCTATGCTCTTCTCAACCTTTCCATCAAGATCGTAAACGTTCATTTCATGCACCCTGCTTCGACGCTATTGATATGTAGCTTATCTGCGGTTCCTTCTTCGGCTTCCTGTTCCTCATAGCCTTCCTTATCCTTATGAGCCTCTTTGAAGGTCCCGGTATCGAGCCCTGAAGCATTATGAAGTCGTTCTTGACAACTCCGTAGTTCACGAAGCCGCCGCTTACGTTGATTGAGGCCGCATCCTTCGCAGTGCCCATCTTGAGGACTCTCTTGTTCCTCTCCAACCTGTAGTTGTATCCCATGTGTCCTGAGTGCGGTACTGTATAGAGGACCTTGGCAGGATGCCATGCTCCAAGCACTCCGAGGTGCCTTATCTTCCCCGTCGCCTTCCTGTACCCTCTCGCAACTCCGAACCTCTTGATTACTCCCGCCCAGCCCTTTCCTTTCGTTATCGCCTTGACGTCGATGTACTCTCCCGTGCCTATGACGTCGCTTATCTTGAGCTCCTTGCCCATCCACTTCTCTATGAATGCTATCTTCTCCTGGACGTCCTTGCCGCCTACGCCCATCTCGAACCTCATGACCCTCTTGTTCGCGATCCCTATGTCAGCGGGATCGATGAAGGCCATCGCCCGAACATTGACTATGCCCTTCTGCTCCTTCATCTTTGCTATGTCCGCATTCTTGGTCTCCTTTATGCCGACCTTCTTCGCGAGCTCCTTGTCGTATGCCACTGCATCCGGCTCAACGTACTCGTACTTCTTCTTGTAAGACCTTATCCCGTAGATGTAGACTTTTGGCATCTCAAGGATGGTCACTGGCTTCGTGACCTCGCTGCCCTTCGAAGGGGACTCCGTGTCGTCCGTCATGGCCACGTGCGTCATGCCTGCCTTGAACCCGACGAAGCCGAGGAAACCTGGCTCTGCTACCTCCTGCCAGGTTCTTATCCTGGGCATCTGCGCTTTTGCCCGTCTATGGGGCCAATACTCTAGAGAGCCTTTTCTCATGCCTCTTCACTTTAAAGGAACCAGAAAGCACTACTATTATCTTTGATATATTTATAATCTTATCGCTGGGGAGGTTTCCTGCAAATCAACACCCTCAGGCCGCTCTTTTCAGGGCAGCGAGCCTCCTCGATGCTGGCCCAGGGATGCTCATTATGCTCCTGTCGCTTTCGCTGACAAGTCCAGCGTCTAGGAGGGCCCTGAAGGCACTGCCATTGTAATCGTGGACAAAGATGGTCCCGAGCCCCTCGCCGTAGCTGTGGAAGTCGTACTTGGTTATAAGCCTAGGGTCCTTCCCGCTTCTCTCAACCATCCTCCTTATCTTTTCCCTGTTGCCCTCTGCATCGGCTCTGTAGCCCCTCGGTTGCCTTTCCATCTTGTCCCTCTGCACGTCAAGCTCCGGATGCGCCTCGCATGCTGCTTTGAAGGGGCTTGAACCCCAATAGCGCACGAAAGGCCCCCACAACCCCCATTCCTGGAAGTCCTTTGCAGTTATCCGGCTCCAGTCCTTTCCAGCCATCCTTTCAAGCCACACGTATGCATCCCTCCTTGCTTCTTGATCTGCAAACGTATTCGCAGGCGCGCGAACGTACGGCATCTCCCAAGGTTTTATACCGAGCTCTGGGAAAGCGAAGTCTATCGCCTTGTATGCGCTGTGCCCGAAATATTTGTTGAGGAGTTGCCGCAGCATGTTGTTGCCGAAGTCGCCGGTCTTGATCATCCTGGGTTCTACCTCTAGAACCTCGTCAACGAGAAATCGCACCGCCTCCCTCCTCGCTTCCGGATTTCTCCAGTCAGCTGACCTAAGCGCTACGGTGCCGTCCTTGACCACGTACCATCCTTGCATCAGCCAGAAGTGCTTCATGGTCTTTCGCTTTATCGGCCTTACTACGTGTACCCCGCCGACATCCACCCTTTCCCTGTCACCGTTCATGACTTCTATGCGCCGCTCATCTGGAACGTAGGCAATAGAGGAAGAACCGGCCTTTGACCCGGTGACCAACTTCGTCCTCGTGGGGCCTTGCAATGACATAGGCATTTCGTGGACTTGTCCTGGTATTTAAAGATATCAGGAATGCGGATTAAGGAAGGAAAAGGCTATCTCCTCTTGCCTACGAGCGAGCCCACGCTCTCAACAGTTCTCAACTGCTTCATCAGTATGCCGACAGCGGATATAAGGCTAGCAGGATTATCGGCCTCTACCTCTATCTCTATGAAATTGCCCTTTCCAATTGTTCTCACATTAACGCCCTTCAGCTTTGGCTTGTCAAGAACCGCAGCGTAATCCTTAGAATTATCTCCCAACTCAATCCTGAGCGTAGCCTTGGGCACGCGAAGCACCCTCAGATGCCGCGGTGCTTCCTTCCTGAGCTTGTAAGGCCCCTGAAGCTCCTTCCCCTTCTGCTTGCGACCTGCCTGTAGAAATCGTCCGATGCAGTTGCGGGGTTGGTCCTGTCAACGAGTATTGTCTCGAAGAACTTGAACTTGCCGTCCTCTCCAGCATAATAGGAATTGACCACTTCGCAGTTGAGGAACTTCCTTGCGGCTCTCTCCTCCGCGATGGACTGCATCGACTTGTCATAAGCGAAAAATCTTCCTGACTTGGATGGCTTCCTACCTCCCCTCGCCTTCTCCCTTTTTCTCAGTCCCTTCTTTATCCTGACTCTTGCGACTACAACTCCCTGCTTTGCCTTGTAGCCGAGCTCCCTTGCCCTCGACAGGTTCGTAGGCCTCTCGATCCTCACCACCGAAGGCTCCTCCCTCCATTGCGCGGCGCGCTGCTTGAAGACCTGGTCTCGCTCGCTGTACCTGTTCTGAAGGCTCTCTCTTATGTACTTGTAAGCTCCCATAGGGACCACAAAAACTGCACTTATCGAATGAATAAGCAGTAAGGAAGGATGAGCATGGAAACTATATATATCTTTTTATTAGCGAGTCTGGAAGAATAATTCATGCCGAAAAAGGCCACGAAGCTGCAGTCAGCGATGGAGTACCTGATGACCTACGGATGGGCGATCCTCGCCATCGCCATCGTCATGGTGTCGCTCTATTCGTTGGGGATATTCAATTCAGGCAACCTTCAACCGACTGCGACTCCAGGATCCTGCCAAGTCATAAGAACAGCTGCCCAAGTCTCGCTCGCTGGGCAATGCAACAATCTGGTTCCTAAATACGTGGCCAGATTCTCTGGCGGAGGGGGAGCAGCTTCGTACGTGCAAGTCCCAGACAGGTCAAGCCTTAGGCTCAACGGGCCATTCACGATAACGCTCTGGGGAAACATCAACGACGCATTGCCTAGCGGCGGATATCCCGGATTCATCAAAAAGGGAAACTCTGCAGTTTCCAACGGGGGCTACCTTTTTTTCTACGGCGGACTAGGCTCCATTACCATACCTCCGTTCAAAAGGAATAACCAACAATTCAACATGCCCGGCAGTATACCTGCAGTAAATACATGGTACTTCTATGCCCTAACTTATGACGGTTCGTCCAAACTGGTCCTCTACGAGAATACTCTATCCTCTAACGTCTCAGTCACATACGATACTAACACAGACAATAGTTCGCTATCTATAGGCAGCGGAGACGCTGGCGGAGACAACAATATTGCGAATGTCCAAATGTACAACACATCGCTCGATTCTGGTTCGATAAAGGCGCTCTATCAGGAAGGTATAGGAGGAGCGCCGATAGACCTGCAGCATGTCATAGCATGGTGGCCCCTCAACGGCAACGCGAACGACTACTCAGGCAACAGCAACCAGGGCACTCCGGTAAAAGTAACATGGAACGCCAACTGGCAGTCGGGATATAGCGCCCCTTCAACATGACAAGCCTTTATAACAATACTAATAGAAGCTGATTCGATGTACTGGGTCCCCCTCGTTCTTGTAAGCGCGTTCTGCTCTGCGATGGCAGTCCTGCTGCAGAAGAGCTTCGTGATGAAGAGCGATCCGATAGAGAGTGCCACCTTCTTCCAGATACTTGCGACAGTCTTCATAGCCGCTTTCGCCATCATCCACGGACTTGATTTCTCGGGCCTCCAGAACTTCGTACCGAACCTCGTAGTCATGCCGTTCATATATGCAGGTGTCAACTACTTCTTCTTCAAGGCGCTGAAGCTGTCCGAGGCTTCGGAGGTTACGCTGATTGGGTCTTTCAGGAGCCTTCTGGTGGCGGTGGGATCGACCCTGCTTCTGAGCGAGAGGCTATCAACAGCGATGATGATTGGCACGCTTCTCATCATCGCGAGCGTGTTCGTCGTGTTCTTCAGCCCGAAGAGCATGAAGGTCAACAGAGGGCACATCTATGCGATAATCGGCTCAGCTCTGCTGGGCCTTGGCTTCATCAATGACACATTCATACTCACTAGAGTAGATGTGGCGTCGTACGAGATGCTTGCGTTCCTGCTCCCAGGGATACTGATGCTGCTGTTCAAGCCCAGCTCGCTGAGGCTCTTCGCGAACAGGGAGAGGATCCTGAAGATGACGGTCACCTCCGCCTTCTATTCTGGAGCCGCGCTGCTTCTGTTCTACGCTTACCACTTCGGCGGCCTCGCAGACCAGGTCTATCCGATAAGCCAATCCTACGTCATCATAACTGTCATACTGGCTGCGATATTCCTGAGAGAGCGCGACGATCTGCTGAAGAAGGCGATAGCGACGCTGCTGGTGCTGGCAGGGATAGCGTTCCTCATCCTTACGTGAATCGCCAGCCGCTGCACAAAACGTTTATATACGAGTCAATCTACAAGTTTAGCAAGTGTAAGATACATGACCGCGCTACAAAAGGCAATGGCATACTTGTTCTACGACGACATGCTTAGTGTCGTCTCCGTCTCATCTGCCTTGTGGACGGTCTCAACTGTCGCATAAGGCCTGCATCGTCGCTCGGCCTTCTGCAAGAAGTGATTTTGATATGGAGTTAACACACCAGAAAAACGGTTCTTCCAGAGTTGTCGCTACTGAAAGGTCTGTTCCCGCACCCGCAAGGACTGAGTCGCAGAGACTGGTAGTGGACATAGGTAAGGTAAAGGATACGATACGCGCATTCAAGCCACCTGTGTCTGAGGAGAAGATCAGGAAGATAACAAGGGCGTACTTCGGCGGAACTCTTGACCTGTGGGAAGGCAACAGGGAAGGCATGCTCGGCGTGCTGAAGGAGTTAGGGCAGATCGCGGCAAGCAACGGCCTTGAGGAGGGCACAAGGACCTCTAGGGACATGTGGAGGAGCATAACGGCTATGGACAGGAAGGTCTTCGCCCAGTACGGCCAGCCCGGAAAGACGACGATGAGCACGCAGGACTACGATATCGCATTCAGGAAGCTGAAGGACATGGGGACAACGTTCTCCTTCCTGCAGAAGGGCTTTGCTGACTGCACTGATCCGCGGGCCAGGGAGCTTCTGGGCAGCATAGGCGCTGTAATCGATAAGATACAGGGCTCCTATGTCGAAGAGAGCGCAAGGCAGGCAGGTGCCATCATGCTCGGCAACTGGTACAGCGCCTCCAGGGAGAAGCAGCTCAAGGGCGGCACCGCGGATAGCGTGGAGCAGGAGATAGCCGACTACATAGCCACTCACCAGGACGCGATGCAAACCGCGATGTTCCTGACGCTGTCCAAGCTCGGCTACGAGGCCAGCTCCGTGAACATGCCAGACCTTGCTGAGATGATGATGCACGGGAGGATAGCGGCAGCGGGCTTCAGCAGGGTCATACTTATAGACGAGACGCCGATCATATCCGGCATGATGCCGCACGGCGACAGGATCTACAAGCGCACGCTGGCGCAGCTCATGTCCGGCATAATAGACGTGAAGGCGGACACGAACGTCATCGTGGACGAGGGGCTTTTCGGAAAGTACACAAAGCTGCTGAAGGACATCGGGAAGGACAGGTACACGGGCAAGGCTTCCGACTACGGGCTCGACATAAGCGACGAGTCGGTATCCAGGCTCGCTGCCGAGTTCATAATGACATACAGGGCCATCAGGAGATACGAAGGCGTCAGCAGGGAGATGGCGATAGAGGCCTCGGCTAGGATGAACGCGTTCCACAAGTCGAAGAGGTATCCTGGGAAGGAGGGGTACTACGGCGACGCATTCTACTCTTCTGTGACAAAGAAGGACGGCAGGCACAACGTGGGCTTCATAGCGGACACGCTGCCTGGCCACGGAGTCGCGATGATATACCTGCACGGCAAGAACGGCAGCAGCAGCCTCAAGGTCACTGTCGTGCCAGAGGCTGAGGTATCTGCAACAAAGGATGAGCTGGAGCGCTCCGGCATGAAACTGCATGCGGTGCATTACAGAAGGGAAGGCGAGCACCACATGCACACGCTTGACAGGCTGCAGAGGGGCGAGGCCTTCCTGGCATATGCGCTGGTGCCAAAGGGCTTCACATTCACCGAGAAGGAATTCCTGGAAGCTGTCAACAGCGGCATGCGGGAGAAGGCGACCGACCAGGGGATATGCATGGGCATGATGGACGTCATACTCCACATGGACGGCATATCCGCGAAGACCGTCGAGCGCTCCTTCGAGCGCATAGGCATCCCTAGTCAGTCGCCTGTGGTCGTGCGCGACGTCGTCGAGAGGCTGAGGCAGATGGGAGTCAGCGCCGAGGTCATAGACGGCCATCTCGAGACCGTGAAGACTGGCGCCGAGGAGCACAAGGGTCTTGCCGCGCAGCACATGAAGCCGCTGATAGAAGCGGTCCACGGCCTGCTGAGGCAGCCGGAGGAGCCCGCCTTCCAGGACGCATGATCCTCCGAAGGTAGCGCTGCAATTTAAAGCTATGCGGCAATATCTAGCTGGGTGCATAAATGAAAACCGGGATAATGCCTAAGGCATCTAGCATGCCGTTCAGGTTCGGCTGGTCAGACGCAGTGCTCTCGAAGCGCATATCATTCAAGAGGAGGAGCGTCTCAAAGGACGCGCTGAAGAGGATGATAGCCAAGGACGCGAAGTCAAGGATAAGGACGGACTTCAAGAGTACGGAACAGTTCATAAAGGGCAACGGCTTCGCGCGCTACGACGGCGACGTGAAAAGGTACGCCGAATACCTCGAATCGATGCCCAGGAACGATTTCCTCGTAGTCACGTACATTGGCAAGATACAGAACAACCTCAAGGTCGAGTTCAAGAACCCCGACCTTTCGACGCTTGCATACCTCAACAGGCTGGACAGCTTCGCAAAGGCGCTGCAGGGATTCACGGGCAGGAGGACAAGGATAAGGCTGGCGATGGAGAACGACGTCTTCGACAGCAGCATATTCATAGGGGTAAAGCCCAGCCATACCAGGCGCATGATGGACGGCACGAGGAAGTTCGCAAGCGAGTTCGGGCTGAAGAACGTCGAGTGCGTGCCTCTCAGCAGCGTGATAGGCGGGAAGGCCTACAAGAAGGCGTTCGGGGAGTACGTCGACCACTGGACGAGGCACTGGGACGAACTCAGGAAGGTCAAGAACTTCGAGAGCATGTTCTATACTCCTTTCACATCATACCCTACTCAAACGTTTGAGGAGGCGGTGCGACTATACACCACGAGTAAGGGGCTGAAGAAGGTCAAGGACTGGACGAAGCGCTCGGTCATAAGGTACAGCGCCTTTCATGACGCGAGGACAAAGACAGATTTCTGGAACCTGAAGCAGAACAGGGGCTACATAAGGAGCACTGTCAGCGGAAGGCCTGAGGTGCTCTCGTTCGACTACAGCATGGGCAGGATAGCGGCGCTCCACGGGATGGCCGCGACAAACAAGGGTAGGCTGGACACGGAATACTTCTACGACATAGTGAGGGCGAACAGGTCAAACAACGTAAACCTTGACGTGTGGCACTACAAGGGAGTCCCTTTCTACACCGATGTAAGCAGGCTGAACATGAAGCTGTGACCATGGACACGTACATAGGCATAGACGTCGGGAAGACGAAGGTCGCGGCAGGCCTCGTATCGCCGAAGGGCAAGGTCTTGCGCAGGAGCGTGCACCTCAGGAAGGAGATGAAGGACTCGCAAGATGTTCTTGCCCACTGCGTCGATGCGGCCAGCGAGATGATCCATCATTCAAGTTCGAGACCCAAGGGCATAGGCATAGGAACGCTGGGCATAGTAGACCCGTTCTCAGGCAGCATATTGTACAGCTCCGTATGGCGCGGCTTCAACATCTCCTCTTTCTTCAGGAACAAGCTCGGGATCAGGACGTTCGCGGCCAACGACGTCAGGGCTGCCGCGCTTGGCGAGCACCTCTTCGGCGCGAGCAGAGGATGCAGGCTCTCCGTATATCTAACCATATCGAGCGGCGTTGCCTTCTGCACGATAGAGGACGGCAGGATAATCAACGGCTCGCATCTCATCGCCGGCCAGCTCGGCCCCATGATGGTGCATGAGGACGGCTCCAGGATAGAGTCAAGATTCAGCGGTATGGGCATACGCGACATGGCCAGCAGGGGACGCAGCGCCTCCATAGAGACCAAGGACGTCTTCAAGCGAGGCTACGGCAGTCGTAACCGATATTCAAAAATAATAGAGGACGCGGTGCACAGCGCTGCAGCGGCCATCGCCATAATCCAGTCGACAGTGGATCCCGAATTGATAGTCGTCGGCGGATCAGTGGCGAACAACCAGCATAGGTTCATCTCCGAGGCGAAGGCCAAGGCTGAGAAGATGATGGGCAACTACATGGTCCAGTTCCCGAAGGGAATAAACCTCGTCCATTCAAAGCTTGGCGCGGATGCAGGCATAATAGGCGCTGCGGCGCTAGCCATGCCTAGAAGACGAACCTAGCCAACCCCTTCAAATAGAGGTAAAGGGCAGCGTATATCGGCACAGTTGTCTCCTTTTCCTTGTAAGGCCCGAACTGCTGCCCGTTCATGATTATCCTGTACTTCGAGTTAGCGAACACCGTCATCTGCCTCTTCCTAAAGGCTATTGCGTCCTTCATCGGGTCAAAGGAGCCAAGATCGGCAAGGCTCTTCACCTTCTTCGCGATAAGCCCGGTCTCTCCGTGTATGGAATTCGGCAGTCTTATCAGGTGGCTCGGGTCCTTTGTCACGTTCCTGTCGATTTTGTCGCTCTGCATTATCGCCTGCACGTGGCTTATCTTCTGCCAGAACTCCGCCTTGTTCTTTATGTACACCATGTCCCAGTTGCCCCTGTTGATGCCCATCTCTATGAGCGCCCTTTTTTCGTAGAGCCTCTTCGCCATCGTCCTGTCTATGCCGAGCTCGGCGAGCGCGTCGGTAGAATCGTTCAATTTCTTTAGGAAGTTCCTCGCGATCTTCCCTCCCCATCCTGCGTCTGTCGGCTTAGGCCCTATCAGTGCGGTGCTTTTCTTTCCAGATGTGGGGAAGAGATCAGATACCTCTATCCCTGTTCCTGCGATGTACTCGGTTATCTGGTTCCTCGCATATGAGTCGAGCTTCAGGACGTCGTCGCGGTTGACGTGGACGTGGTAGCCCCTGTTTCCGCTGAAGTTTATCTCAAGGTCCTTGTCTGAGAAGCCGAAATCAGGGATCAGGAAATCCTCTATCAGCTTTATGGTCTCCTGCTTCACGCTCTCAAGGCAGTTGTCGCACACCCATGACTTCTCATGCACGAGATGGCAGCTGAGGTTCATGTCCGTGACGTCGAGGTCGAAGACGAGTTCTGAGCCCTCCCATCCCTTCGCCTCCATCGGCCTTCCTGCGGGCTCCTTGTAGTACGCCGCAGAGTACGAGACATATGGCGGGGGATTGGCGACAAGGTAATTCTTAAGGGCCTCCTTGCCGGAGAAAGAGAAGTGCCTGTACGCGATCTTTACGTCCCAGTTGCCGAACCCGAATTCGCGGCTCTCAGTCTTTCTGGGTGCTATATCCTCTACTCCTTTGTAGTACTCCTTGATGAGGTTCAGGACCATTGGTAGCCCTTCCCTGTTCACAAACTCAGGCACGCTATTCTATGACTGCTCGCTAATAAAACTGTTATGCCGTCCTCCTCAATCCATGCATGACCTTGTGCAGCATGTCATGCCCACGCGCTTCGCCTTCAAGGAGGAACTCAACGACGATCTGGTTGAAGATATGCGGATTGTCCTTGTGCGCCATGTGCCCTCCAGGCATCGGCGCTATCGTAGCGTTCTCAAGCAGTGCATAGGCCTCCCTCGCCTTCTCATGGGGTATCAGCCTATCGTCTATCCCGTGTATGACAAGAATGCGTATGCCACTCCTGTTTAGCTCTGCTATCCGGTCCCTGTAATCGGACTTTACCTTGTCAACAGGTTTCAGCGAGGGTACTGTTATATCCTTGCCGTGCATCCTGATAGTGCCAGGATGGGAAATATCGTCCTTCACGAACTCGAATGTTGACTCGTTCACCTTGTCCTCGTGGAAGAAGATGCTGACGCTGTGTGCTTCTTCCTTGGTTATTTTTCTGTCCTTTATTCCAATGTTGATCGCCATGCTCACGAAGCGCGGCGGAACCCTGTACAGCTGCTCCACTACGAGCTTCATCCCTTTCGGCGAGAAGAGCTGCAGGCCTAGGTGCGCTGCCCTGCCCAGCGGATTGCTGTAGAAGCCATAACTGTCGACCAGTATGAGCCTTGAGACGTTCCCGGGATTCTCCAATGAGTATCTCACAGCAACCCCTCCGCCAAGGGAACTTCCCATCAGCACCATGCTCTTGATGCCAAGGTGCTTTATGAACCCGTCGATGAATTCAGAATATGTCTCCATGCTGTGCCTTTTCGCCATGCGCTCGCTCCTTCCGAATCCAGGAAGGTCAGGCGCAATGACCCTGAAGCCTGCACGCTCGAAATGCTGCATGTGCGGGCTCCAAGAGCGCTCGGCGGTCGAAGCTGCTCCGTGTATGAGCAGCATGACCTTGGAATGCTGTCCTCCTATGTCATAGTAATGCACGCCCCTGCCGTTGATGGTCTCGTATCTCTCTGTTTCAGCAACTGCCGCATCCTTCCTGAAGAGCGATGGAAGATGCATGAATGGCTCTAGCCTTTTAGGAATCTGCATCCTTCTTCTGTCGAGTACTGCCGAAGCCTCTATCCCAAACACCCACGATTCCCTATCATCGCGCAAGGCTAAAAAGATTCTGTCTGAAGCCCAGCAAGCTTTAAATCGTTCTGCGCACCACTACTAAGCATGGATGAGATAAAGCAGGTCATAATCATAAGGAATGACATACACATGAGCAAGGGCAAGACTATCGCGCAGGGCGCGCATGCCTCACTCATGAGCTACTTCAATGTCGAGAAGATCGACAAGAAGATTGCACAGCAGTGGCTCGACGCAGGCGAGAAGAAGATAGTGCTGAAGGTGCAGTCCGACAAGGAGCTGAAGAGGCTCGCTGAGGGATTCAAGTACAAGAAGATACCGCATGCTCTTGTCACCGATGCGGGACTGACGGAGCTCCCTCCAGGAACGATAACTGCGCTCGGTGCTGGACCATGGAACAGCACTGAGATAGACATGCTGACTTCTGGACTGAAGCTCCTGTGATCCGATGATAGACAACCTTATCCTTGTAAGGCACGGCGAATCTGAGGCTAACGCAAAGCGTATCCTGGGGGGCAGGCTCCCATATCCGTTGACCGCACTCGGCAGGAGGCAGGCACGGCACCTTGCGCAACTGCTCAAGAATGTGAAGCTCTCGAAGATATACAGCAGTCCAGTCAGGAGGGCGTATGACACGGCAAGTGCCGTGGCAAAGGCAAAGCACATCAGAGTCGACGTAGAGGAAGCGTTCACCGAGACCGACGTAGGCCCTTTCGTAGGCAAGGTGCTCCCTAAAGCAGCGAAGAAATGGAAGATGAACAATCCTGGTTACGGGGAGCAGTTCAACGACCTGAAGAGAAGGACGGTGCCGGCTATAGAGAGGATAATAGAGAAGGGCAAGGGAAACGTCATGATCGTGAGCCACGGCGACCCTCTAATGTCCCTTGTATACCACTTCATAGACTACAAACCGAACGGGCATCACAGGTTCAGCATGTATCCGCAGTATGCAGCCATAACGATAGTCTCATTCAAGTCAGGCTATCCCAGACTCCTTGTCTTCAACTATTCGGGAATGGTCTACAGACAGCTGCTATTCCCTTAATTGAGCTACTTTTCCCTTAGCATCCTGGAGAGCTCGTGCGCCATCTTCGCGGTGCCCGTCCCTTCCAGCAGCCTGACTTTGTTAACGGCATACCCAGCGCCTCCGATGCCTGCTTCTGGCTCATCACCGGATTCTTGAGCAGCCCTTCCATACCTATTCTATCGACATCCCATCTCGCTGAGAGCACCCTCTGCTCGTCAGGCGGAAGCTTCCTGAAGGCTTCCAGCAGCATCTCTGGGGTGCACTCGTCTATCTCCCTGCTGCCGCTGTATACCCTGAACTGGTTCTCCAGGCATGACATCGGGTTGCGGCGCAGCTGCATGGTACCATAGCGGCATATCCTGATATATAAGAATAATCCAGACGGCACTGGAAAGCTTTTTATATTTTCATGAGATATGTCTAGCATCTGATTTTCCCGTAATCACTGCAATATTGCAGGAGGGATTCATCATGGCAGGAGACTTAGAGAAGTTCAGCAGCTTCATCGCTGAGAACAAAGGGCAGAGGAAATTCAAGCAGACTGTAGAGCTAGCTGTGAACTTCAAGGGCATCGACTTCACGAAGCAGGACAACAAGCTCAACGTAGAGGTAGCGCTTCCATACTCGAAGGGCAAGGTCAAGAAGGTGGCAGTATTCGCCACCGACAAGAACGTCGCGGACGAGGCTGCGAAGAACGGGATAGCAGTCATAGACGGCAACGAACTTGCTGCGATCGCTGCTGACCAGAAGAGGCTCAACTCATTGCTCGAATACGACCTGGTGGCGCAGCCCAACCTGATGCCCTCGATCGCGAAGAGCCTCGGTCAGTTCCTCGGACCAAGGAACAAGATGCCCAAGCCATTGATAGGTGTAACGCTCTCTGCGCTGGCCAACGAGCTCAACAAGAGGATATCGGTAAGGAACAGGGGCAAGAACCTGCCTACGATACACTGCGTTGTTGGGACGGAGGACATGGATCCCAAGCAGATATACGAGAACGTCAACGAGGTCGTCGGGTCGATTACGAGGAAGGTGGGCAGCAGCCACATCAAGAGCGCCTACGTAAAGCTCACGATGAGCAAGCCGTTCAGGTTCGTGTGATATTTATGATGTTGAAAGCGCAGAAGGTTGAATTCGTAAAGAGGCTCAAGAAAGAGGCCAAGGAGAGCAAGACGATAGGCATAATGCCGATCGATGCAGTCCCTGACAGGCTCGTCCAGAGGCTCAGGAACGAGCTCAAGCCCAAGGTCAGGTTCATGGTTGCCAGGAAGAGCCTGATAATGAGGACCTTGGAAGGCGACGAGAGGCTCGCGCAGCTCAAGGAGTACACGGATGGCAACTTCGCACTGATGTTCACCGACATGGGCCCTACCGAGCTCAACGCTATAGTCAAGAGGAACAGGATGAAGCTCGGCGCGAAGCCGAACCAGATATCCCCTGACGACATAAGGATAGAGGGCGGCGAGACCACCATACCTCCGGGCCAGGCGGTCACGGACCTCAAGTCCGCAGGCATAGACGTCAAGATAGACAAGGGCAAGGTGGTCATATCGAAGAGCAAGGTGCTCGTTACAAAGGGCGCGAAGATAAGCACGGCTGTGGCCAAGGCGCTCAAGATGCTCGACATAATGCCTTTCGAGACAGGAACAAGCCTGAGAGTTGTGCTTAACGACAACCTGCTATTCACGAGCAAGGCCCTAGGGATAGATGTAGTCTTCGTGACAAACGAGATAACAAGGAGCTTCGGGGAGGCCAACGCGCTCTCTCTATCGATAGGCTTCGTGACCCCTTACAACGCCGACATGCTCATAAGGAAGGGATACCTGTCTGCGCTCGGGCTCGGGCTCACAGCAAAGATATACGAGCCAGGGATAACAGACAAGCTGCTTGCAAACGCTGTAAGAGAGGCCCTCAGCATAAAGCCGCTGATAAAGGAGGAGGCAAAGGAGGAGAAGAAGGAGGAAAAGGCCGAGAAGGCAGAGGAGAAGAAGGAAGAGACTCCTGCCCCTTCGCAATGATACTTAGGTGAAATGGAAATGGAATACATCTATGCTGCACTATTGCTTGATGCAGCAGGAAAGGAGGTTGACGAGAAGCATCTCGTCGAAGTGGTAAAGGCCGCAGGAGTGACTCCTGATGAGGCCATGGCGAAGTCCGTGGCTAGCTCTCTCAAGGGAGTAAACATCAAGGACGTCATAAAGAACGCGCAGACAGTGCAGGCCGCAGCGCCGGCAGCCGCAGCACCAGCCGCAGGGGCAGCCCCAGCGAAGAAGGAGGAGAAGGAGGAGAAGGCAGTCAGCGAGGAGGAAGCTGCAGGCGGATTGGCAAGCCTATTCGGCTAAAGCATGGAAGGCATCTGCCACGAAATGCCTTACGGTGCCGAGCGTCAGCCTTGCGCATCGCATTCCCGAAAGGGCGCGATAGTGTTTTATAGCATTAGTATTCCATTACCAAGCACGGTGTGATGAATGCAAGTCTACGTTGAAAAGCCCAAATGCACTGGATGCGCTCACTGCTTCGATGTCTGCCCAGTAGCGGTATTCGAGATGAAGGACAGGAGCTCCCCAGACGCTAACAACGACGTCGCTCCTGACAATGAGAAGTGGAAGGGACAGACCCTTCCCGACGTCAAGGCGAAATGGGAGAACGTCCAGGACGGGCACAACCACTTCCACGAGAAGTACGAGGGAGGGAGCGGCGGACTGTCCGTTGCAGTGCAGGGATCAGCATGCATACTCTGCCAGGCATGCCTGATAGAGTGCGAAGGGGAGTGCATCGTCATCACCGATGACACGAACAACGTCTACCGTTCAGTATACAAGTGATTAAGGAGTAGGTTTCAGGAGCCTATGCTACCGACAAGGTCTTCATATTCCTTCCTGGCGCCTGCGTAAGCGTATATCAGTTCGTTCGTAGGGTTTATTCTTCCGCTAGCCGCATCGCCTGCGAGCGCCTGCACGTGCGTTGCTATCCGCCTTGCGTATTCTATGTGCTGTGTCTCGAAAGGCCCGAACTCCACTTCCTCAACAGCTCCTATCCTTAGCAGCCTCTTCAGCTCCTCCTTTCTGGTGCTGCTCTCTATGCCGAGGAGAGCTCCTGCGCCGTTGAGCGCCTTGCCCATGTGCATGCAGAACTGCGCCTTTGCAATGGCGTTGTCCGAATGCCCCATCCTTCTGGTGTATCCCGTAGCCATGTTGAGCATATCCAGCAGGCGTGCATTGGCGTTCTTCGGTTCTCTGTACATACTCATTTCTATCGATTCCTATGGTGAAATTTACTGGTATTTAAAGACGCCAAAACCGTCAGTCTAATGACGAAGTTCAGAAATTGTCGTAATACAGGAGAAGCCTTTCGGTCCTCTTTGCGAGGATGGCCGCGTCGTAGAGCGCCTTCGTCTCATCGGGATCTCTTGTAAGTTTCTGAACGCCTTTGTTTCTAACTGCGTCAGGATGCTCCTCCAGTATTCCCTCTACAACTGCATCGAGCCTTGCGACGCCCTTCAATTCCTGATGCCTCTCGGATACCTCCTTGAGCGGCCATATCGCATCCCTGAGCCTGAGCGCAAGCTCCGTCTTTACTCTCGGATCCGTGAACTCTCCTTGGAGCCTGACGGTAAGCCTGTTGGCTATCATGAATGCCTGGTTAGGCGTCAGCTTCGTTGCCACCTGCTGGTAGTATGACATCTTATTCCAGGATAGCATGAAAAGCATGATATTTAAGCGTAGCTATATTTCAAGAATAAGCGGAAGTATCTGTTATTTTGATACATTTCTCGGTCTTTTGCCGTCGAGCTCGAAATCTATCACTACCTCGGATTCCATGGCGGAATATGGCCTCACAACCCTTCTTCCCACAACCTTAAACCTCCTCCTCTTTTTGGCGAAGAAGCTCTTCAAAGCCTCTTCAGGTTTCTTGTAGGGGCTGTCTATGTCTCCGAACGCGTAGTAATGGACCACGCAGCCCTTGGCCGCTGCGCTGTTCACTGCGCCTAAGTACTTGTGCGACTCCATTGGCAGCGGCATTATTATCCTGTCGGCGAACCTCCTGTGCTTCTCCACCAGCTCCTTGACGTCGCCAAGCTCCGGGACCACGTTCTGCACCTTGTTGAGGGCTATGTTGTCCAGCATGTATCTGTACGAGTCCCTGTTCAGCTCCATCGCAACGATTTTCGATCCCCTGTTCTTCCTCGCAAGCTCTATCGCGAACGGCCCCATCCCCGCGAACATGACTATGACCCTCTCTCCGTCCCTCGACAGCCTCGTTATCCTGTCGCGCTCGAATGAGAGTCTGGAAGAGAAGAAGGTCTTCCTTATGTCGAACCTGAAGACGCAGTTGTTCTCCCTGTATGTGGCGACGAAGCTCTTCTCCCCAGCGACATACTCGTATCCTCTCGTCCTGTACTTCCCGGATACGGCCCCCATCTTCCTGACGACTGTCCTGACGTTCCTGTTTATGCCCATTATTATCCTCGCCTTCTTCCTCGCGTCTGTTCTCGTGCCCTCGACTATCGCGATGTTGCCGAGTATGTCATAGCTCTTTGTTATGTCGTCGTACCTGCTCCCGAATGCCCTTTTCAGCTCCTCCCTGTAGCTTACCTTCTCCAAGACCATCAGCGAACGTTATAAATTCCTTTCTTTCTATTAAATATTGCCTATTTACACCCCTACCTGAGGGTAGGTGTAAATCCGCGAATTTGGGTGAACATATTGTACTTCATAGTAAGAGTAACGGCAAGCCAGGAGAAGATAACCTCAGACATACTGCAGAACAAGATCGGCAACGCAAACCAGGACATATACTCGATAGTGATGCCCTATGGCATGCGGGGCTACATAATAGTCGAGGCGAAGGACGAGATAGCCTGCAGGGAGCTGATAATGAACGAGCCCCATGTGAAGGGCATGCTTCCGTCTTCGCTTTCAGAGGCTGACCTCGACAAGATGCTTGCGCAGAAGAAGGAGATCCAGGAGATAGGCGTCAATGACGTCGTGGAGTTCTTCTCCGGTCCGTACAAGGGCTACAAGGCAAAGGTAATTAAGGTGAACAGCGCAAAGGAGGAGATGACAGTGCTGCTCATGGACGTCCCGGTGCAGATCCCGGTGACCACCAAGGCCAACATGGCCAAGATAATACAAAAGGCTGAGAGTGCTTGATATGGCTGAAGTAACTATAAACGGTCTTATAGAAGGGGGCAAGGCTACCGGCGGAGCGCCGTTCGGACCTGCACTGGGCCCTCTCGGAGTCAACGTGCAGAAGATAATAGAGGAGATAAACCAGAAGACGGGGGCGTTCGAGGGGATAAAGGTGCCCGTAAAGGTCATAGTCGACGGCGCGACGAAGACCTACAGGATAGAGGTTGGGTCTCCTCCGACAAGCGCGCTGATACTGAAGGAGCTCGGCATACAGAAGGGTGCGAAGGGCAAGGAGGAGGTGGTGGGCAACATAACGCTCGACCAGGTCAAGAAGGTTGCAAAGGCCAAGGAGCTCTCTATATACGGCAACTCGATGGCTGACAAGGTCAAGCAGGTCCTCGGGACGTGCAAGAGCATGAACATAACCGTTGAGGGAATCGACGCAAAGGAGTACCTCAAGAAGGTCGCAAGCGGGGAGATAAAGCTTCAATAAGGGCATCTCGTGGTCGGATGCTGTTAACCGACAAGATTTACGGAAATGAAGAAATCAAAGAACCTGTACTCGTAGAGCTGATAAACTCAAATGCCGTGCAGCGGCTCAAGGGGGTTTCGCAGAGGGGGTATCCGGAATCGACCAAGATGAGCACCGGCAATCCCCCATACTATACGAGGTACGAGCACAGCATAGGATGCATGCTGCTTCTCATGAGGATGGGTGCGGAAATAGACGAGCAGATAGCTGGGCTCCTGCACGACATATCACATACCGCTTTTTCTCACGTGGCAGACTGGGCGATAGGCGACCCGTTGAAGGAGGACTACCAGGACAGCATACTGAGCAGGTACGTTACGGAATCGGATGCAGCCGCTATAATAACAAAATACGGGCATGATCTGGAGAGCATATCCAACATGGAGACGGAGGGCAGGTTCGGCCTCCTGGAGAGGAACGCCCCAGACATATGCGCTGACAGGGTCGATTACGCGCTCAGGGACTCGTACAACATAGAAAGGGGCAACGTCGAGAAGGCAATCAAGGGGCTCGTCAACCGCGACGGCGAGCTGATGTTCGACTCAAGGGAATCTGCGCGCGCCTTCGCGGATTGCTATGTCACTGACATACGCGAGAACTATGCCGCTCCGGAGAACCTGTTGAGATACCATCTTCTGGGGGGCGCGCTCAAGTACGCGATAGACAACAAGGTCATAAGCATAGCCGACATGCACACAGACGAAAAGCGGGTCATGGCGAAGATAAGGGAATCAGGCAACACGACCGCGAAGGAGCTGCTTGACGAGTCGCTTGAGAGGCTGAGGTTCACGGTATCGGACGGCAAAGGCGTCTTCCTGAGGTACAAGCTCAGGTACGTCGACCCCAAGTTCATCGACAGCGGGAAGGTCGAGAGGCTGAGCGATGCAGACGTCGATTATGCAAGGATAATCGAGGAGGAGAAGCAGAGGCATGCGGACGGAGTCTACATAGAGATGATCAAATAAGGAGAATGCGGCTTGAAGGTCTATACGGCAGGCTCAGGAAAAGGTTCGGATACCTGGATTGGTGGCCAGGCGAGACGAGGGATGAGATAGTCATAGGGGCGATGCTCACGCAGCAGACCTCCTGGTCAAACGTCGAGAAGGCCATAGCCAGCCTGAAGGAAGCGGACAGCCTGGATTTTGGGAAGATAAGCTCCATGAATCTGAAGAGGCTTGAAAGGCTGATAAGGCCCAGCGGCTTCTACAGGCAGAAAGCAAGAAGGCTGAAGGCGTTCGCATCGTACGTATGCGGGAATTACGGCAGCACAGTTGCCATGTTCCGTAAGGACGCGGATTCGCTCAGGGAGGAGCTCCTCTCCCTTGACGGCATAGGCCCGGAGACGGCCGATTCCATAATACTGTATGCAGCAGGCAATCCCACATTCGTCGTGGACGCCTACACCCGGAGGATAATAAGCAGGATATACGGGACCGAGCCCGATATGGACTACGACAATCTGAAAACCCTGATAACAGCTAATATAAAGCATGATATTGAGCTATATAGCGACTTTCATGCCCAGTTCGTGGAACTGGGGAAGAGGCACTGCAGGACAAGGCCCATTTGCGGGAACTGCCCAGCTGCAGGGATCTGCAGATACAACAGGATGACAAACCCATGAACTTCAAGGAATACATAGAGATTCACAGGAAGGCTGTGTACGACAAGATATGCGAGTACCTGCCTTTGAAGGAGCCTGTGGACCACTACAAGATTGTAAGGGAATACAGCGACAGGCAGGGGTCGTACAGGAGACCTGCGCTGCTGATGCTTGCCGGCCAGCTGTTCGGCGCCAAGCAGGAGGAGCTGGTGCTGCCTGCGGCCGCGATGCAGCTGTCCGAGGACTGGATACTGATACACGATGACATAGAGGACCATTCGGAGATGAGGAGGGGCAAGCCCACGCTCCACAAGATGTACGGCGAAGAGATATCGATCAACGCAGGCGATGCGGCGCACATGGCCATGTGGAAGATGGCGAACGACTACGTGGCAAAGGTCGGCGTCGAGAAGGGCAAGAGGTACTTCGACAAGTTCTACACGATACTGGAGCACACTGTCGAAGGGCAGTACCTTGAGGACAACTTCATATACAACGTCAGGGACATCTCCAAGGCCTCCGAGGGGCTTTATTACAAGATAATCGACTCGAAGACATGCTGCTACACCGTCTACGGCCCGATGCAGCTTGGCGCCATAGTCGCGGGCCAGCCCGATTCGGTCCTTGACGCGATCAAGGAGATAACCATGCCAGCAGGGAGGGCATTCCAGATAGTCGATGACATACTGGACATGACCGCTGACGAGAAGACATTCGGCAAGAAGAGGTATGGGGACTTGTACGAGGGCAAGGTGACGCTGATGCTGCTGCACGCGTATTCTCACGCGGATGGGAAGGAGAAGCAGGAGATCAACAGGATATACAACAAGCTCAGGGCGCAGAAGACGAAGGAGGAGATAGACTACATAGTCGGCATGATAGAAAAGTACAAGAGCATCGATTATGCCCAGGCTGAAGCGGCGAAGTACAGGGAGCAGGCGCAGAAGGCTATAGGGCATAGGGCCAAGGAATTGCCGGAGAACGAGTTCACCCCTATAATGATGTCCGCGATGGGCGAGCTCTCCATAAGGCACAAGTAGGCTGTTTATATAATTCATATGGCATACGGATGTTGGTAGGATGCCTGGGCATGTGGTTACGGCAAGAAGTGGGCGCAACGGGGAAAGCCATGATCTGAAGGTACTGGTCCTTGGAAGGCATCCGGCGGAAGAGGTGCCTGGCATCGTCAAAACCCACTGTGGCAGGCTCCCCACTGTCAACGAGCTCCTGCAGCTTGTGCGCGATGGAGCGCTGAAAGGCGGCATCTATTGGACCGAGGACCCGCAGGCAGGCAAGCCATTGGCCGCATGCCTCTGCAATAGGCTATCCAGGAGCGTGGTAAATACGCAGCAGATAGACAGGTACGAGTCTTTGGTCAACCACAGCGGCGGCGCGCACCTGGCTGTCATACTCTCCGAAGAGCAGATAACGGCAGGTCACGCAAAGCGGGCAAGGAGGGAGTAGCCAAAGCCAGGGCTAAGGGTCTAAATATAGTGCCAAACAGCAATATGTTTTCCCGCCCGTTAGGGCAGTATTGCATATCGTGAACAGGCTTAGCTTCCAAGTTCGGTATGTGTTTGGGCGTTTCCCCGTTCCTATGGCCGTTTGACAGATATGTATGGACTGTCAATCTTTAATATCTTTCGGAACGGCTGGTTGCCTTCTTAAGACTTTAGTCAAGTCGATCATCTCGGCATCTGAGGAGCGCTGCCAGACGCATAATACATGCGGCTGAAAGTGTCCTCTATTTTTTCAGGATTTCCTATGCCTACCAATATCAGCTCGTTTCCTTTCGGGGCCATTATGCTCTCCATGAATTCAAGCTCTTCTGATGATACGTCGGGGTGCAGTTTATTATTTGTAAACATTATGATATCAGCACCTGATAGCGATTTTGCATAGATGCTTTTGTAAGCATCCTTATCGACTATTGTGGCCAAAGCGCGACCCTTTCCACGTATGCTATTGGGGATGTATGTGCCTTTATTGGAGACGAATACGCCTGTTATGTCGAACAGCGCGTAAGGCCATTTCTGTCCCTTGCTAGGTATATACTTCAGGGCTTTGTTCGAGCTGCGCTGCTGGACGAAAAGCGCCGCAAATATGAATGCCAATGCTACAAAATAGTAGCCATGCACCTGTGAGCCTACAAGTATCACTGAGAATAATATCGTAAGGAAGGGGGTCGCATAAGTAGCGTTGCCTACAAAAACTGGGTTTAGGGTCTTAAGCGCATAAAAGAACATAATCGCGCCTATGCTGTAGGTTATGCTCCCCAAAAACAGGAAGGAGATTATGCTGCTTGTATCGATATGCGTAAACTGCCCGGCCCAGATTCCAGGCATGGCAAGACCGGCGAATAAAGCAAGCGACGAAGCGTTGAATAGGAAAACCTGCGCATAAATATCGTAGTTATGGGATCTTATGATCACATTTGACATGGCCGTTGCCATAGTCGATATCACCGTGAATACAATGAATATAGTGATGCCAAGATTGCCTGGCAGAGATAGCGTGCCTTGGGTAACAAGTATATATATTCCGAGGAACCCTAGCGCTAATGCTGTAAGTTGCGTCTTTCTTACCCTCGTCCTCAAAGTGAAGGGCAGCATCAAGGCCATGAATATGGGCCATAGCTTAAGGATAAGGCTTGTGACTATGGGCCCTGTTCCAAGCGTGCCCATGGTCAAGAAAAGCTGCGAAGCTGCGTAATTTAGCAATCCTGCAGCAATTATCACCACCATCGCTTCCTTATCTGCCAAGATGTTAAGTAGGGCCCCAATCCTCTTTTTAGCATATAGTAAAGCAAAAGAGACTGCGGATGCGGTGAGGAACGTGAGGAATAGTAGCGGTATAGTGCCGAGCTTAGAGGCTCCAATAGAGGAAAGAATCGGCAGAAAGGACAGCTCTATAACTGCCAGTGCTATGAAAATGTATCCTTTGTGTCTCTGCAACATAAATCTACATCAATTCCTTGCCTTATAAATGGTATACAAATATTAGCGGAAATTTGACTTAATTTGTCAAAATGTATATTAGTCTTGCTGCAAAGTTATAGCATATGCCAATATACGGTTTCAGAACAAAGAGCATTCTGAGAGAACTGAGTACCAACTCCAGGATATCAATAACTGACTTGGCAAAAAAGTTGAAGTGCTCAAGAATAACTGCGGCGAAGGTTCTTGCAGATGTTTCAAGCAGCTACGGTGTGAAATTCGGTTTGGAGTTCGATGAAGACAAGCTCGGGATAACGCAAAGGCATCTGCTTCTAATAAGACTCGAGAAAAAACCCTCGTTAGGAGAACTGAGAGAACTGTTTGCCGGAGACGACCATATAAACTGCGCCTTTTTGTGCAATGGAGATTTTGACCTTATCATCCATGCAGTAGCGACAAATCCCATGGATTACATTGTGTGGGAGAGCCTTCTACCAGGCAAGCTCGCAGATTACGGTGTTGACATATACCCAAGCCAACTGATGCTCACAAACTTCGGTTATATGCCTATCAACTCCGGTACCCTCAATTCTATGGCCCAAAACGTTAATGATAAAGACAAAGCGATAATGGCACTCCTGAACGATGATAGTAGAATCGGAATCAGCGAGATATCATCAAAGCTGGGAATAGGAAGAACTACCGTCCATTACCGAATATTCTCTCTTCTGAGGAATGGCCTAATCAAGAGGTTTACGATATCTCTCGCAAAGTCCCCATTAAAGTATGTGTTGGCGTATACAACAAACTACCATTTCAATAAGACTTCCCATTTCAGGTCTGTCCAGATGATGGAATATTACAGGCAATATGACCAAGATATGCCCCTATTCAACACATTCCAATTGCTGGCTCCAATGAGTGGCAGCTATAGGTTCCTAGGGATTGCACTCTTCGATGACAAAAAGGCGGCAATCAAAGGTGGCATTGTCGCCCATAAGAGTATATTCAATCAGGAGCGCGTGCACATGAAATCTGCCGAGATCACAGGCGTGATCAAGGGATCATACCCTTTCAGGAACCTGGACATGATGAGTAACTATCGCAGGTTTAGGTGGAATAAATAGCTTTACAAAATGTCAACTTTTAGCAAATATATTTGACAAAATACAAACCCTATATTAACCAGCGCTGCCATAATACTTCTTGGGGAATGCGATGGGAAAGGAAACTGATTATATGGACCCTTCAGCATCGACTGTGGTCGACGCACTGGGCAACCCGATTACCAACCCAATACCTTATACCCGCATCCCCCATAACGCTCCTATGTTTAAAACCATCACAAATGCTTTGATGTACTCATTTTCTAGGTTAATACAGAAGACAGATAAGGACATGGCGAATCCAGAGCCAAACGATAATGCGCAATCTTATGCTTGCTTCATGTGCAACGATATCTACGAGGAGCCGGCAGATTTCCTCTGGCACATACAGGCATGCAAAGGAAATGAATAAGGAAGCGCATTAATATGGGATGGGGATGGAGAGAAAGAGCAACAATAGAGCTACTGTGAGGAAGGCAAGCTTGCACAGGCTCTTCTTCATAAGACCTACAGACAACGCTAATCTAAACAGGACAATATTGAAACTCCTAAAGCTGGAGGAGATAAAGGAGGTGCTAGTATCTGAGGGTGATTACGGGTTGATAGTTAATGCATGCCAGAACGATGGAAACGGAGAGCTGCACGATTACCTCTCAAAGAACTTCAAGGGAAGGTTTAGAAAGGCGATCTGTCACTATTCATACAAAAGATGATTCGGGATCATCCTGATCAGAAGGGTTGCTTCTGTTTGCAACTATCATACCTTTCTGCTTGCGCTCTTTAACCACTACAATCTCGCTTCCTAAGATGAGCCTAAGAATGGTCGCCATTGTCCGTTTGAGGAGTCCTTTTCTACTGTCACGTGAGGAAATCACCGGCATCCCCTTCCGCGCAGGCATGCCTTCCATCCGTACCTGTGCCTGGCTCTGGATATAGGCCGCAAGCGTTCTTGCCCTGCCAGAGACTACTGGCTTCTCTATCCTGTGCACCATGCTAAGCTGCTGGCGAAGGATCTGCCGCGCAACAATCCCCTCCCTCTGCGACGATGCTGCAGACACTGATGCAACGCTGTCTACAGATATGGCCTTCTTCGCCTGAACAGCCGCAGGGGCATTAACCTTTCCAGCCTTCTGCCTTGATATTGTATAATATGAAACTAGTCTGCTGTTTGTAGAAGTTGAAAGGCTCCTTATTGCGCCAAGCGACACCGCGCTCGGGACTTCGTATGCCGCAGTCATCGAAACGCTCCCCTTTCTTGTACTCACCCTCGTTGTTGCTGGAGTTTTTGGCATGTCTGCCTTGCGTGCCTGCGCCTTGCCGCCTACTGTCACAACAGCATCATGCCGCATTGCAGCAGTATTCCCGGTCTGCGTGCCTGCCGCTGCCCTTCTCTGAAATCCCGAAACCCCTCCGAACCTCATGTAAGCATTGCCAGCGTGCATGCGGGCAGCCAGCCTCTCGGCATTTGCAACTGCTTTGCTGCCCTGCCTTGCCATGCCAACGACCAGCAACGCTTCGGCGTTCATCTGCATCATGTTGCGATGCAGGCTTGCGTTTGCAAGCAGCGCAGAGACAGCAACAACCTGCCTTGCGTTCGCATGCATCGCCATTCCTTTGACCGCGTTCTTTTCCATTACCAGTTCTGCGCGTATCTTTGCCACGGTCTTTGCGACTCCATTGAGCGTCACAGATTCATGCTGTTCATGGTGTACAGCCTTGCGAATGTCCTTTACCATATGTATCGGAACTGAGACTGAGAGCTGCGCCATATGCACTGTGCCGTTTGTTTTGGTCATCGACCTTATTACAGCCAAGTTCTGCACCTGGCTGCTGTTCGCTGCAAGCACTGCCCTTTGCATCATGCCGTATCCGTTCCCGTGAATGACTGCGACAGGATCTGCCCGCTGAACCCTCCTTCCATTCAGGAACTCCAGCATTCCCGCGCTGCCGTTGAAAAGCCTTATCCCGCTCTGCTCCAATTCCTTCGTCGCCTCCTGCGCAAGCATCCCTCCCCCGAATATCCTTATGCCTGAGAGGCCCTGCACGCTCACCGCCTTAACCGTCTCTAGCGCTATCTTTTTGTCGAGGTTGCTGGCCATGCTGAACCCTATGGCGGTAGCGCCCTCCCTTCGCGCAGCCGCGAGGACCTGCGCGTGCGTCTGCACATCCCCTATGTATACCACGCTGTGCCCAGAAGCGAAGAGCGCCTGCATGGCAAGCTTCGCTCCTCTGTCGTGCTGCCGGTCTCCTGGCTTGGCCATGATGACCCTCTCGATGCCCTTCCTGCTGCCTTCGAACATCCTTGCAACATCCTTCCACAGGCCCGTTGCGCCGTTCCTGAAGGAGCCGAACGTCGATCCGTTCGTCAACTCATCCACCTTCCCCGTGCACCATATCGCTGACATGTATTCCGAAGCGAAGGCGGTATCAACCGACTTCATGAAACCCAGGAACCTGTCGCTCGTAAGCGCATCTACCCTGTCCGTCTCGCCTATCGCCTTGGACAGCTCGCTCGACACCTTGCCGTCCTGCCTTATCACACCCAGGACCTTGTCGCTGAGCGCCTCCCTGCTTGTCAGCGCTGCGACGTTGCCCGTGTCACCTATCGAATAGAACCACTCGCTTGCGGCCTCGGTCCCGAGCCTGTTGAAGAAGCTGGCAGCATGCCCCTGGAACAGCCTCTCGTCTGTCAGCGCTGCGACGTTGCCTGTGGCCCTGACCTCGAACAGCAGCGATCCCGCTATGTCGTCGTCCAACGCCTTCATCCTGCCAAGGAAGTCGCCGTTGGTAAGCGCGTGCACCTCCTTGGTCTCCTGTATAGCGAAGAGCAGCTCTCCTGTCACGAACGAATCGAGGTTTTTCAGCGCATCCTTGATGCCCAGGGCCTCCTTCTGCGATATGCCCGCTGCCGCAGCCTGCACTATCTCCTCCGCATGCATCTCGACGAACTCCTTGAGCTCCTCCCTGAGCTGCTTTCCTGTCCTCCTTCGCTGCTCCTCAGTCATCTTCAGTCCTGTCTTGGGGTCTACGCCGCATGCCGCGCAGTCAACGTTGTTCCTCAGCCTGTTCCAGCGCTCTATCGTGCTCTCCCGGTCCGAGGCATCCTCCTTCTTCCTCTTCCCGGTTTCCGCAACCTCCTCCGATGAAACGACCGCTGCCATTGTTACCCCAAAAATCGCATGAACTAATCTACTGCACGACCAAAGCTTATATACTCGCCCGTGCCCTTCAGGCTCCAGTGTCCCAGACGTCTGCAGATATCCTCTCAGGCTTGACTCCAAGCGATGTCAGAGCGTCCTTCACAGCCTTGACGAATGCGGGAGGCCCGCATATGTAGCATGTCCTCTCAACAACGTCAGGAGAGTGCCTCTTTATCATGTCGGCATTGACATGCCCTATCTCGCCGCTCCAGCCGTCTCCGGGCTGCGGCCTTGTCACAGTGACAGTGGTCTTGAGGTTGATGCTCTTCGCTGTCTGCTCCAGCTCCTGCTTCCTTATAATCTCAGTTGGGTACTTGACGCTGTACAGCAGGTCCACGTCGTTTCCGGACTTGAGCCTGTCTATCTGCCTGAGCATCGATACGAACGGAGCCAATCCTGTGCCCCCTGCGACGAACAGTACCTTCTTGTTCTCGCTGGGCCTGAACCTGAACTGCCCGTACGGTCCTTTGATGTAGTATCCGTCGCCTATGGTGGCCTCCACGAAGTGCGATGTATGCTCGAGAGATGTCCCGACATGCGGCCTCTTGACTATGTAGAACTCCATTACGGGCGCAGCGGGGTCCGACGCTATGGAGAAGGCCTTCTGCAAGTAGCGCTTGTTCTCCCTGTCGACGCCTGTTATGTTCACGAACATGCCCGGATCGAAGTTCATCTCAACACCGTCCTCTGGCGCGAATCTCACCGTCAGCACCTCAGGGGTCTCATCCACCTTCTCAGCGAGCCTGTACAGCTTTTCAGACACTTGCATCGATTCGGCCATCGTATAAACCATTGAAAACGCAATCCGCAGGCTAATGCTCCAACCACATTAGTCGATTATATAAAGATAGGAACATATTAAATCTCTATTGGTGTTCATGAAGCTCGACAAGCTCGACATGCGCATACTTGGACTTCTCCAGGAATCATCGATGCTGTCGCCCAGGCTCTCGAAGATAGCCGACGAGGCGGGCACGACCAATGCCACCGTATACAGGAGGATAGAGGCCATGCGGAAGGAGGGCATCATAGTCGGCCATACCACCAGGATAGACTCGAGCCTCATATCCGGGAGGCTTGAAGCGCTCATATACCTGAAGCTGCAGAGGAACGTCTCGAAGGAGGAGCACGACAGGATAGCGGAATCGCTATACAAGGCGAGGAGCATAGAGTCGCTGTACGTGCCGATAGGTGGCTGGAGCTTCATAGCCAAGACGGGGCACCAGAACCTGGAGCAGCTGAGCGCTTTCGTCAAGGACGAGATGGGCAGGCTGCCCGTAGGCGAGGTAAAGGTCGAGATAATCTCCAGGACCATGAAGGAATCGCAGGGGGCCAGCGTCGAGAAGGGCTAGCTGCCCTTGGCGTTGGTTATGCTGTCGACTACCTTCTCGAACTTCTCCACTGACTTTATGACCTCCTTGAGCCTCGGGTTTATGTTGTACCCCAAGTCGTAGCCGCGCTCGGTCCTTATGTGCGTCGGCTGCAGGACGCTCAGGTTCATCGAGAGGTTCCTCAGCGTTATGATGAGCGTCTTCCTTGTGAACTTCTTGCCGAGTAGGGTGTAGAGCTCCCTTGTCGTCCTAGGCGACTTTATCATCAGCAGCTTCAGGACCGCGTAGTTGGGCTTGCTCAGAAGCTTCCTTATCAACCATATCTCGTCATTATCCTTCTCTCTCCTTGACATAAATATCCGATTATATGTTGAGGTTAGTTTTTATAAACTTATACAATCATCAAGCGGAAAACAGAGCGCGCCAAACTCCATGCCTTTGAATGGGGCTCCCAGAAAGGTATAAATATCTTTTTCTTTATACCTAAGTATAAGCTAATATACCAAAGTAAATGATTGGATGATTGCCAAGCTGCTGCATACCGCCGAACGGCTGTGGAGACCCAAGGAGGCGCCATACGATCCCTCCAGGCTTACGTTCGAGCTGTCAGACATGGACCACGGCGAGGTTGTCCGGGAAGTCAACGGCTTCATAAAGATAGCGAGATCGGGCAAAGGCTTCGCGTATGTCATTGGGGACGGGACAAGGCTGAGCGGGGCTGAAACGAGAAGCATCGCCGAGGTCAAGGGACGCATGATAGCTCAGCTGTCCGATTCCGACCCGGGAAAGATGGGTATCGAGGCCGCGATGGGCATGGCGAGGTCCATGCTTGCTGAAGATGTATCTGCAAGGAAGGAGCTGCTGTCGTACCTGATCGCGCATGACACTGTCCGCTTCGGGCCTTTCAGCATGCTTCTCGAGAACAAGGAAGGCATCGAAGAGGTGGAGCTCAACTCGCTGTCAGATCCGATCTGCATATACGATGCGGATCATGGAAGGTGCAGGACCAACATCCACTTCAGGGACGATGACTCTTTCAGGAACGACATAAACAGGCTGATCGCCAGCAGCGAGAGGGAGCTCGGCGAGAAAAGCCCCGTAATAGACGTGCAGGTGGCCGGGTCAAGGATACATGCCCAGACATGGCCCTATGCAACCGGCGGAGCCCTCGCATCGATAAGGCTCGCAAACAGGAAGGGGGTGGGGTTCGAGCAGATGCTGGGCGCGAACGCGCTCTCCCTGGAATCGCTCGTGTACCTGTGGATGGCCCTCGACTCCAGGGCGAACATAGTGATCGCCGGAGCTCCGGCGAGCGGCAAGACGACGCTGCTGAGGAACATGCTTTCGCTCATACCTGCGTACGTCAAGACAGTGACGATAGAGGAGGATGTCGGCGAGATAGGCCTTGACGGATACCCGAACCACATAGCGGCGCTTTACGGCGCAAGGCACGGTTCGGTAACCCCCAAGGACCAGGTAATCAACGCCCTCAGGATAAGGCCCGACAGGATAGTGGTCGGCGAGATAAGGGGAGAGGAGACGGGCAACATGTTCATGGGCGCCAACATAGGCATACCCTTCATAACTACAATGCACAGCAACGACGACGCGAACGCCATAGTAAGGAGGCTGATGCTGAAGCCAATGGCTGTTGACCTGCAGGCCATAGCCATGCTGGACGTATGCCTTTACATGAAGCAGAGCGGGATAAACGATAGGAGGCTCACTGACATATACGAATACAGGTGGCTCAGCAGGGCGGAGACGGAAAGCGGGACGGAGATAGAGAAGAGCGATTTGGTGGCCATAACCAAGGTGTGCGAAAACGGCATGTTCAACATGGAAAAGCTCGAATCATCCAAGATAATCGAGATATTCGGGAAGAGGAACGACATGTACGCAAAGCAGCCGCATAGGGAGTTCATGAAGCGCCTCAAGTTCCTGGAGAGGCACGTCAAGGGCCAAAAGATGGGGGTCGCTGAGGCGCTGAATATGTACAGGCGGTGATCCCATGCGCAAAAATTCAATGACCGTGATCGCAGTCATGGAGCTGTCGCTTGCCATGGCATTGTTCCTGTGCTACGTGAACGGCAGGATCAGCGTATCGTGGTTTGCCGCGTTCGAGGCCTTGTCATTGGGATTCTCAGCGCTGCTCGGATTCATGGCGACAAGGGCAAGACACAGCGAAATCTCAACAAATCTCAGGTCTGCCGTCATAAAGAGGCTTAGGATCCTGTCATATTATACGAACAAGGGCGTAGGGCTCTGCAGCTCCCTGGAAAGACTGGCTTCTGGTTCCGACGACGCTGCCGTAGAAAGGCTCTTCCTGCGAATCAGGAACATGGTAATGATGGGCTGCGATTTCAACAGATCCCTTGCGGCAGGCGCAGCTGGCATGGGGATAGCGCTGGACGTGCCTGCGCAGGGCACCATCGGGAAGTTCCTCGACAACGAGGAGTACGCCGCGGAGGAAACTGCCGCGCAGTACGAAGGCTCGATAAACCGCAATGCGCTGGTTGCCATGTTCATATCAGCTGTCCTTCCGTCTTTTCTTGTCTTCGCCTTCGTAGGGAACACCATCCTTTCGCAGCGCGACGCAAACATATTCCTGTTCTCTGTAGTGATGCTGGTCTTTCTCCCGCTGGCATACGCTTTAGGCAGGATGCTCATGGGAGGGAGAATCCATGCGTAATGCAGACTTGATGCTTCTTTTGCTTGGAATGGCGCTGTTCGCAGCCACGCTTCTCTACGGCAGGTATGCCTTGCTCTTCGCTGCGATCTCAATCGCCATGATCGCTGCAAGGCATCTTGGCAGGAAGACGATAAAGGATGCCGAGGTGCTCGCCTATGCCAGCGAGATAAGGAGGGCGTACAACGGCTCCAACCTGCTCTCCGTCCTGAGAAATTCAGGAGCGCAGCGTCCTCTTCCAAAAGCCGTCAAACGCATGTCCGATTCGGCAAGGCTCGGGAACACAGAGCGCATGGCAGGCCGGGAGCCTGGAAACAAGAACCTGTCAGAGATGCTGGAGCTGCTCTGGTTCGGCCTGAAGTCGGGGAAGGACATCGGCAACGACCTGGAGCTGTTCGAGCGGAGGCTCTCCAAGGAGATGAGGCGCAACAACAGGATAAGGTCCAGCATAGGCGGCATAGAGGCCCTGATCTACGTGGGGCTCGTCGTTTTCGTCCCGATATTCTCGGGAATAGTCGTCAACATACTTCATTCGTCGTCCGAGCTGCTTGGGCAGAGCGCGAGGCCCATGACCTACGGGTTCTCCTTGACCATGCAAGGATACGTGCTAATCATGCTGTTCATAACAAGATACTTCAGCAAGGCAACGGAGAGCCTCGCCTCGATAGCGGGCCACGTCCTTCCGCTGGCTGTGTTCGGATCGGCGATGATACAGCTGTCGTCCCAATACCTGAGTTATGTTGTTTGAGTGATGCAATGGAATACAAGAACACGATGTGCAGCATGCTGCCCCTCGAGGCCCAGGCACTGCTGCTGAGCGCGAGGGCCAGGAAAGGGCAGGGTTCGCTGGAGTACATAATGATGCTCTCGGCGGCGAGCATAGTCATCCTGATAGCCCTGGCGATGGTGCTGCGGCTCAAAGGGTCGGCGATAAGCTCCGTCGCAGTGAATGGCACCAACATGAGCATAGCCAGCGTCATATCGGACAAGCTGGCGAGCCTTGCGGCAAACAGCCTTTCTGGCTGAGAGCATGAAGGCGCAGATGTCCTTCGAGCTCCTGCTTTACCTTTCTTTGGCAGGGCTCTCCATGCTCTATTTCGTGGCCAATATGGCAGCGATAGCCCCGAAGCTGGGCGGCGCAATGCTGTCCTATTCGGTATCTGCAATGGAGTCCGGCATCTACGAGAAGCTCGTCTCCGGATACGCCACATTCCAGGAATATGTGCCAACGGGCACATGCTCTTCGGGAGCCCCTGCAGGAACGGATTTCCTATACGCCATGCAGATTGCCAACGGCTCTTTCTGTCCTGACGGCGTGTACGCGACGTTCTCTGGATATTACGACCAGACGAACGGCACCTACAGGGTGAGCAGATTAAGGTCCAACTGAGCATCGAGATCATGATGGGCATCACCGTAGCGTCGCTGATGGCCATCTCCATGCTCTCGGCTGTTGCGCTCGCCGGTAAATGGTACGGCAACGAGCTGTCGGTCATCAATTCAATTTCAACATATGCGACCGGGCACCTGGACAGCATCGAATCCCTATGCGGCTGCATGCTGGGCGTGAACCAATGAAAGCGATGATGATATCTTTCGAGGCCCTGCTGGGAGCCGAATTCGGCATGCTCCTGTTCAGCGTATTCATCGCAGCCACATACTCGCAGGTGTCGCACCTTGCCAGGGTCTCAAGCGAACAGGGCACGCTTATGTCAGAATATGCCCTCTCGCAGCAGGCCGTCTCATCCATCTACGGCCTCGACCTGAATTACTCGTCCTCGATCGCACTCATCTCGGCACTTTCCAATAATACCGGGCTTGAGGCATCGATCGTTCCGATGGATTGGTACGGGAATTGCAGCCCTGGACGCTTCTGCAGGATTGTGGAGATAGACGGCAGAGCTTACGTGATGGTGGTGATGTGAGGCTCCAGTCAAGCTTGGAATTCCTTCTAATTACGGGCGCCATAGGCCTGCTTATGGTCAGCGTGCTGGCCGCATACGGCAGCGGAGCCTCAAACTACGGCAAATCCATCTCCTACCTTGACGGCAACATGACGGCGCCCGCGCACGTGAATGGCGCGCAGCAGCACGAGGATCCGCGGTTCTATGCATACTTTCCACCCAATGCTACTGTAGGATACGAAAGCTACGGGGAGCTATCGCTATACGGCTGCAATGACGGCACGGCCACGATACACGCCAACTCATCTTCAGCGCTGCCGATCGATAGCACATTGCAGCTGAACTTCTCCGGCCTTTATCTTCACAGCCTTGCTTTCGTGCCGGTCCTTCCAGGAATCGAGTCCATGGACCTCAGCTACCTTCTCACGTGCGGCAATCAGACAACGAACGGCACGGCATCGTTCCTCATCTACGCAAGGTCCGCGCCGTCAGCATACAACTCCAGCAACTACGGGTTCCAGATAACAATGAGAAACGAGTCCATCGCGTACAACATCAGCGCTTCCAGCGCCGTGGATTCGTACAGGCAGAATAACCACTGCACGTACCTCAATTTCTGGGGAAACCCCCTGAGCGTCTCGTCGCAATGCGGCTCTGGCAACGCGTGGGACTACAGGGTATTCTCTGGGAACTGCTACACCAACAACCTCGGGCCGACAGCCACCTACTGCGTAAAGCCGTCCCACACCGGGTACAACATCACCTTCGCCAACCAGACTGACATGGAATACAGGTTCGCCTTCGACCTTGGGATACAGACGCCTTACGGTACCATCAACGGCACGCTGTCAGACAGGAATGCCAGTGCGGTGCTGTATCTCGGGCCTTTGGCAGTGGGCAATGCCACAGTGGATTCCGTATACTCGTCCGAGACTCCGGCACAGGAGACGCTGCTTACAGACGGACAGTCCTATTCCGTCGTCAACGCAGGCAGCTACGGCACCTACAGGCAGTACCTCAACAGCATGTACGGCACGCTCGGCTACTACAACTCTACCGAGGTCGATGCCGACATACAGTCGCAGATAGGGCAGGCGATAAGCTCAGCAATGGCAGCGGAGAACCGCATGCTTAACAGCACTGCGGGCATACGACAAGGATGCGAAATAGACGGGCCCGAGTACGTATGCGGTTCAAAGGTCCCTTTCTCGTATTCAATAGGTGTCAAGCTCAAGAGAGGCCTAGGTATCGGGAACATGACACTGCACTACCTCAACTCGGCCGTAAGCATAGAGGGTGTATGAATGAAAGCCCAATTCGCGCCTCTTGAAATAGCGATATCCGGATTCCTCGTATTCTCGGTCCTGTCATACACATATGCCTCTGCTGGCAGGTCCGCTGCCAACGCATACGCTGCAAAGGAGGAGCTTCTGGGCAACGTCGCAGCATACGACTTCATCAACCAGATGATTCGCGACAGCGGCCTCCATTCATGCATTGCCGCATACCTGGACAATGGCTCGGATTGCATGTACGGCTACCTGCCCTACTACCGCTACGTATACGGGATCAACATCTCGATATACCCTCCATATTCGCAAGCGCCTGACAGCGCGCAACGGTTCAGGTGCTTCCCGTTCAACGCTTCGGACGGTCTGCGCGACTTTTGCATAGGTGCGTGAATGGGATTGTATGGCCTGTTGATACTATCCGTTTCAGCCGCGGTCGTAGTATACCTCCATTACCTGATCCCGATCCTCTATGCATCGTGCGGCATCACGGGCTCCTATTACTCGGCTTCCGCAGCGGCTTTCATCGCGGCCGAGAACGCGGCGATGCAGCAACAGAATGCCGACCAGGCGTACGCGGGCTATCTCTCATCGATAAACGGGATCCGTATGGTCCTGATAGGCGACAGGCTATACGGGGCCGTGTACGGCATGCAGTGCCCCTTGCCCAAAGCCCCATGAACGCGAGCCTGCGGATATCAAAAGGCTTTATATCCTTTTTCTTCTTAAAGATATTACGTCGTTCTAGGGGGAAGCAATTCTCATATTTTTGGAATATTTATGGCTAGCGAGATTGAGCTTACAGTCGCAGACGCACTTGTGACCGATTCTGGAAGGTCCATCGCTAGGATAGACACTAAGTCAAGGCAGGACCTTGACCTTCTCACTGGCGACATCGTAGAGCTGAAGCGCAAGGGCAAGGCCACAGCTGCTGTCGTATGGCAGGCGCACCCCAGCGACGAAGGGCTCGGATTCATAAGGATCGACGGCTACTTGAGGCAGAACCTCGGAGTCGGGATAGGGGACAAGATATTCGTGTCAAAGGCGACGATAAAGGATGCCGAGAGGGTAGTGCTTGCGCCTCCTCCAGGGCAGAAGCCTCCGCTCTCCCCTGATTTTGCCGAGTACGCGAAGAGAAGGCTCGAGAACAGGCCCATAGTCAAGGGCGATTCAATACCCATACCTATGTTCGGGCTGATATTCAACTTCCTAGTCATACAGGTGCTCCCTCACGGCATAACCAAGGTCTCAAGGGATACCAAGGTCGTGGTCAAGGAAGAGCCAGTATCGGAATCACAGGTCAAAGTCGCTGAGGTCCACTACGAGGACATCGGCGGCCTCGACGACGTCAAGCAGAAGATAAGGGAGATGGTAGAGCTGCCGATAAGGTATCCCGAGCTGTTCGAGAGGCTCGGCATAGAGCCTCCAAAAGGGGTGCTCCTGTACGGCCCTCCTGGAACAGGCAAGACGCTGCTGGCGAAGGCCGTCGCGAACGAGAGCGACGTCAACTTCATATCCATTTCAGGACCCGAGCTGGTCAGCAAGTTCGTCGGCGAGAGCGAGGAGAAGCTCAGGGAGATATTCAAGAACGCTAACGAGAAAGCACCGACAATCCTCTTCATGGACGAGATCGATGCGATAGCGCCCAAGAGGGAGGAATCGACCAACGAGGTTGAAAGGAGGATGGTCTCGCAATTGCTTACTCTCATGGACGGAATGGCCCAGAGGGGGCAGGTGATAGTCCTTGCAGCTACCAACAGGCCTGACGCGATAGACCCTGCGCTCAGAAGGCCCGGAAGGTTCGACCGTGAGATCGAGATAGGGGTGCCGAACCGCGACGCCAGGAAGCAGATACTCCAGGTGCATACAAGGCACATGCCGATAGCAAAGGATGTCAACATAGACGAGCTAGCGAACATGACGCACGGATACACCGGAGCCGATATAACGGCATTGGTAAGGGAAGCCGCGATGTCGACGCTCAGGAGGTTCCTGCCGCAGATACTCGACAAGCAGTCAATACCGGCTGAGATACTCGAGAAGCTGTACCTTACAAGGGACGACTTCGTCTATGCGCTCAAGGGCATACAGCCAAGCGCATTGAGAGAGGTCTTCATAGAGAGGCCCAATGTCCACTGGAACGACGTAGGGGGGCTGAACAAGGCCAAGGACGACCTGAAGGAGGCGATAGACATGCCGCTCAGGTACGCTGACAGCTTCGCGAAGATGGGGATAAGGCCGATAAAGGGCATACTGCTGGTAGGGCCGCCAGGAACCGGGAAGACACTGCTAGCGAAGGCGATAGCGACTGAGCGAGAGACAAACTTCATAGCAATAAACGGCCCTGAGGTCCTCAACAAGTTCGTCGGCGAGAGCGAGAGGACGATCAGGGAGATCTTCAGGAAGGCGAGGCTCGCTGCGCCGTGCATCATATTCATAGACGAGATAGACTCGATAACAAACACTGTGGACTATCCAGGGGGAGAAGGAGGGGTGCCTGTTGCGGAGCGCGTCGTCGCGACGCTGCTGACCGAGATGGACGGCCTCGAGGAGTCGAAGAACGTCTTTGTGCTCGCTGCGACGAACAGCCCGGAGAAGATAGAGCCCGCGCTGCTGCGCGCAGGAAGGTTCGACAAGATAATAGAGATACCCATGCCTGACGGGGACGCAAGGCTTGAGATATTCAAGATACACACGAAGAAGATGCCTCTTGACAAGGACGTCAAGCTCGAGGACCTTGCGGACGAGACCGAGAACTACACCAGCGCAGAGATAGAGAACATATGCAGGGAGGCAGGGATGAACGCGATAAGGAACAAGCGCGACATCGTCACGATCAAGGACTTCGAGAAGGCGCTCAAGGAGATAAAGCCGTCCATACCAAAGGAGGTCAGCGAGAGGATAAAGCGGTTCAAGGACGAGCCCGAGAGCATGTACAGATGACAACAGGATGGCGATAAGTGGTTTCAATGAAGATTGTATACTCTGACAAGAAGAGCGGGAAGACAGCGCAGCAGGACGTTGCGAAGGAGGCTGAAGGGGCGCTGATAGGCAAGAAGATAGGCGAGGTCATAGACGGCTTCGCTATAGGCCTGGAAGGCTTCAAGCTGCAGATAACCGGGCTCAGCGACAACACCGGTGCGCCATCGAGGTTCGAGATAGAGGGTACAAGGAAGGCAAGGCCGCTCCTCAGCTCGGGTCCTGGCATAAGGAAGGGAGAGTCAGGATACAGGAGAAGGAGGATGCTAAGGGGCAACACCATAAGCTCTGACACAGTGCAGATCAACACAGTGATAACAGAATACGGGAGCAAGCCTTTGGAGGAGCTGTTCAAGCCGAAGGCCAAGGCGGAGCAATGAGCGACTGGAACTACCCCGAGGCGATAGTCGGTGTGTTTGCCATCAACAGGAAAGGAGAGCTGCTGATGGTAACGACGCACAAATGGCCAAAGATGTACGCGATACCTGGAGGGCACATAGAACTGGGGGAGAGCGTCGCAGACACGGCAAGGCGCGAGATGAAGGAGGAGCTCAACATGAGGATAAGTTTCGACAGGGTGATAAACGTCCAGGAGGCCATATTCCCCAAGGGATTCTACAGGAAGGCCCATTTCCTATTCGTTGACGTGCTGTGCAGGGCCCTGACCGAAAAGGTAAAGATAGATAACAGGGAGATACAATCATATAGATGGATCAAGCCTAAGGCAGCCCTCAAGCTCAGGATGAACAAGTACACGAGGACTGCGCTGAGGCAGCTGGTCGACGGAAATCAAAAGAGATGGTATCATGCTGAAGCAAAGTGAACTGAACATAGGAACGCTGGGGCACGTAGACCACGGGAAGACTACGCTTACGTCTGCGCTGACGCATACCTGGACCGATGTCCACAGCGAATCCGTCAAGAGGAGCATGACGATAAAGCTGGGATACGCTGACGCTGTCATAAAGAAGTGCGAGGGCAAGGAAGGCACAACATACACGACAGACACATGCCCCGACGGCTCAAAGTCAACTGACATAAGAAGGATATCGCTGCTCGATTCTCCTGGACACGAGACGCTCATGGCGACGACCATTGCAGGCTCAAACATCATAGACGCGGCGCTGTTCGTGATATCCTCAACAGAGAACGTTCCGATGCCGCAGACAAAGGAGCACCTCATGGTGATAAGCGCGCTCGGGATAAAGAACGTCATAATAGTCCAGACAAAGATAGACATAGTGGGCAGGGAGAGGGCGAAGGCAAACTATGACCAGATAAGGAAGTTCGTGAAGGGAAGCCCCATAGAGAGCGCACCTATCGTGCCTGTTATGGCGAACAAGAACGTCAACGTCGACATACTCCTGGAGGAGATAGCAAACATGAAGCTGCCGGAAAGGGACACTACATCAGATCCCGTCATGTACGTGGCAAGGTCTTTCGACGTCAACAGGCCTGGGACTGCGATAAAGAACATCTCAGGAGGGGTGATCGGAGGGTCGATAATAAGGGGCAAGTTCAAGGTCGGCGACGAGATAGAGATAAGGCCAGGGATAAACACTGCAAAGGACAAGACCAAGAAGGAATCATACGTGCCGATAATAACAAAGATAGAGGCGCTCTCAGCAGGAAAGGAGCACCTCGATGAGGCGATTGCGGGAGGCCTCATTGCGATAGGCACAGATCTTGACCCGTCGTTCACGAAGGCGGACGGACTGGTAGGTCAGATAGTAGGAAAGGCGGGGAAGCTGCCTGAGTCTTACAACCAGATAACATTGGAGTACACATCGCTCAACAGGGACGACCTCCCCAAGCAGGGATTCAGGGAGAATGAGCCAGTTCTATTGGGAATAGGGACGGGAACAACGGTAGGATACGTCAAGAGGGCGAGGAAGAACAAGCTGGAGATGGAGCTCAAGCACATGATATGCATAGACAAGAAGTCGAAGATATCTGTTCTCAGGAACTTCGCCCAGAGATGGAGGCTCTCCGGATACGGAATGATATCCTAATCGTATAATTCGTTTATCCTGCTCTGGATGAAATCTGCAACCTTCTCCCTATCTGCCTTTTTCTTGAAACCGTTGTATGTCTTGAGTCCGAAGTAGAATCCTGCAGCTTTCGGATGCCCTCCTCCGCCAAGCTTCCTTGCCAGCTCTGAGAAGTCTCCCTTGAGTGCTCTCAGGTGTCCAGTCCCGGTCCTCAGGTTTATGTACATGCCCATGTTCTTTCCGCTCTTCTCTAATATCCTCATGCACGCGGCAGTGGTCTGTACGTCATCGGAAAACCCGAGAGCGAAATCCCTCCTTATGTAAAGCTCCTTCAGCATATCGTTTATCCTCTTCCTGTTCAGCATATCGAACCTTCTTGCATCTGCCTCTATCTTACTGTCGATGAACTTCGAGCCGCTTATCACATCAACGATGTGCCTGAGCATCCTGTTTGCGTACTCCCTTGAGCCGTTCATCTCGTATGAGGCAATGCTCAGCGCGTATATGCCGATGAGTTTTCTTGTCTTGACTTCCTTCGGCTTGAGGTTGAAGTCAGAGTAATGCACAAGCCTGACGAACTTGTCAAGGAACCAGTTCCTCACTCCAAGCTCCTTGTACGTTATCTCCGTGGCGCAGTAATCCTTGTTCTCGCCGACTATCGCGACGTCGCACCTGCCAGCTAGTTTCCTTACCGACTCCTTTGTCCACGGGTGGTGGTCGAACCAGATTACAGTGCCATGCCTTTTCTTGACGTTGTTTACTATCCTTAGAAAGTTACCTATTATCCTCTCGTTGACCCCGAGGTCAGCCAGGAAGAGCGTCATGCCCTCGACATATCTTTTCTCCATCTCCTTCTCGACATATTCCACGCTCTCCTTAGAGTAGTTCGTGAAGAGCATGTTCCTTGAGGGCACGTTGTACTTCGCACCGACCAGCGCGGCGCTCCCTACGCCGTCTATGTCGCTCGAGTGCGATATGACGAATACGTTTTGCATTACATTATCTCTCACTATCCAATATAAAGCTTATTTGCGCATGCTCCCTGCTAAGTAATATAAACGGGCGATGTGCTTCGCCCATGCGTCTTATATACCAGAATACTTATGGAATATCTCCATAGGTAAGGTTCATGGTGATGCCTGTCCAACACAGTATGGGAAGACTAGAGTTAGTGCTTCCCAGATCAGCGGCGTGCAGCGTGCACGGCTAGGCTTAATCCTATCCAGGATAATCACTAGGAACCAGCTTCTAATCCTCTCAGAGACTGCAAATGGGCAATCTTCAATAACTCCACTACTGTATACCATCTCAAGAAGGGAGAATATACCCATCTCCACGCTCAAGAGCAGCGCAAAGGTGCTGAAGAGGATGGGGCTTATCACCTTCGGAAGCTCGTACTCTGCCAGGCTTACAGAAACGGGCACTTTTGTTACATGGATCATGGTTAGGCGATAGAATGCAAAAAACAACGAAAACATACGAGAGAAGAACCGTGCGCAACCCATCAGGGAAGACATGCATGCTGGAGATACAAAGATCCAACGCAGGTCTCATAAAGGTTGAAGGCGACAAGGTTGCAAGGCTGTACATAGATGCCTTTTCAGGGCCCCCATGGTACGAAAAATACCGCGTGAGGGTTAACGGTGAATGGACGCGGATGGGCAGTCCTGAAGAGCTTGCCGCTCTCAAGCAGCTGCAACTGGAAGGGAGAATAGCAGAAAAGGATGTGGAACCTTTCTATACTGTGGAAGGGGTCAAGGCAAGCATGACAGCTGCATCAGCGGCTGATGGCTTCATCATATCGCTGGCAGATGTCCCTAGCTGGTATACGCCTGGAGCATCAGGAGCGGCGATGGGAGAAAGACCTGAAAGAAGAATCATAGGAGCATCGTGGGGCATGGCAGCAACCAGCGTGCCCTCGAAGGAGAAACTGAAGGGAATAACCGCAGTGATTGACTCATATTCCCTTCCTGCGCAGAAAACCTTCTACCTCGACGAGACCTTTGTTGACATAGAATACAGGGGTGAAGGAATTGGGAAGGCATTGGTCGAGATAAGAGGCTCCCAGGCCATCGAATCAGGATTCGAGTATGCGATAGTAAGAACGATAAATCCAGTGCAGGTAGGCAATCTCTCAAGTGTCTTTGGGAAGGAGAACATGAAGGAGGCGTACAGCAACCCCGAGGACATGCAGCCTGACAGGAGGTACTACCTCATAGACCTGAGAGGAATGAAAAGGCATGACTGACTGTAGATAAAGCTTAAAGATTAGGATGGCCAATGGATAAGTGATCCTATGAAAACAGACCCTGTGAGTTTAACGAAGGAGCTCATAGACATAGACTCGGATCCGTACACGAACGGCGAGAAGGAGGTATCCAAGTACATAAGCGAATACCTAGGAAGCCTTGGGATAAGCCACAAGGTATTCGAGTTCGAGAGGAACAGGTGCGATGTTGTCGCATCGATAGGTTCAGGAGAAGGGCTGATGCTCAACGGGCACATGGACACGGTGCCGATAGGGGATGCAAGCAAATGGAGGTATGGGACCGATGCAAAGGTTGTCAACGGCAAGCTGTACGGAAGAGGGGCATCCGACATGAAAGGCGGCATAGGGACGATACTTTCGGCCCTGGCCGGTGTTAAGGCGAACAGTGGTAAGAGGATATTGCTGACATTCGTGGCAGACGAGGAGCGCACTCTCAAAGGCTCAACATGGCTGCTGAAGAACAGGAAGGAGGCCTTCAAGGGAGTAAGGTACGGGATAGTTGCGGAACCGACTGCGCTGAAGGTGCAGGTCGCGCAAAAAGGGGTCATGGAGCTAGCGATAAGGGTCAACGGCAAGAGCGCACACTCGTCAAGACCGTGGCTGGGCATCAACGCGATAGACGGCATGGCTAGAGCGATAGTGGAGCTGCAGAAGCTTTCAAAGGAGATGAAGATAAACGATCCTCTGTTAGGAAAAGGCACCATAAACGTGGGCACGATAAAAGGCGGCACAGCTTCCAATGTAGTGCCTGAGTCGTGCGAGATAGAGGTCAACAGGAGGCTGGTCAACGGAGAGACTCCTGATACGGCAGTGTCTGAGATAAGGAAAAGACTGGACAGGCTTGGCATAGACTACGCGATAAAGGTCTTGCATGCGCAGATGCCCTACAAGGTCGATCAGGATTCCAAGGTTGTCAAGATGCTGAGATCGCTTGTCAAGGGAGATGTTACGATCGCCAACGGATACACGGAGGCTGAGCTCTACGCGCGAATGGCGAACATGGAGTGCGTGGTTTTCGGCCCAGGGACCAAGACAAACATACACGCGCCAAACGAGTACATAAGCATTGGCAACCTCGAGAAGGGCACAAGGTACTTCTCGCAGATAATGGGCAAGTGGCAAAAGAGATGAAGCCAGAGCCTACCACGAACTTCTAAGAAGGCCCCTAAGGCCTATGGCCTTAGACTGCTGCAGTGTGGCATCCATGTCAATAAGATCGATCGCCTTGACCAGCGCGGCCTTCTCCCCGACGCTTACCTTTCCCCTCTTGAGTATCGCGTCTATTCCATCCTCAGCCTTCTCCAACAGCTCCACCGTCTTTTCGCGCAGCTTTGCTGCTCTCTCTATGCTACGATTGTATGCCGGCAGGTCCTTGTTCCTTCTCTCTTTCTCCAATCCTTCGACCCTGCGGACGGCCCTTGTGGCCTTTATCCTCTCGGCCCTAGCGAGCGCCATGAGGCTGAGCACGCGCGCCACATCCTTCCTGTCCTGTCCCTCGAAGCAGTTGAAGCGCTTGAACCTTGCTGTATGGTAGCTCGTCATCCCAACACTTGACTATATTGCCATTGTTATAAAAACCTTCTCCGGCTAACGCAGGGGAAAACAAAAGCCTGGCAAGAAAAAGAGAATAAAACTTATTATGATCATAAAGGCCTGCTTTGGGGAGAGCAGGCCCAAGTTCCCTTACTGTGGAGGTGATATAATAAGTTTTTTGGTCGCCTTGCCAGCATCAAACCTGTAGTAAACCTTGTGGCCCATCTGGTATCTGTTAAGGAATCCATACTTGCAGAGCATGTTGAGCCTTGCACAAGCGGCATTCTTTCCCTTGTAATTCATGAAATTCTTGACGTCGTCCGCGCAGGCCAGGTCCTTGGTCTGTACGAATCCTATGATCTTCACATCTATGGCTGACAGCGGCATCTCCTCCCTCCCCTCGCTTCCCAACGGCCTCTGCACTGTGTATTCCTGAGGTATTTCCTTGACGCTGTTGACCTTGTGCTCAAGGGTCCTGACCTTGTCCATTATCCCTGCGAGCATCCTGTTTGTCTTCTCCCTCTCCTCTATAATCGTGTTCATGAGGCTTACTATGTACTTGTCAGCATCCTCATCGTCCCTCTTCTCTGTGAGCTCCTTGACCTCCTCCTTGAGCTTTGTGATCTCCTGTTCTAGCTGATTCTTGTCATCCGATGCCATATCCAACCACAATCATGATTTTTACATGAACCCATTGAGATTGCATCACGCATGTTTCGTGAAACAATCATGAACCATTCATGTATGTATATGCATCACCTATTTAAAGCTTGCGGAGAACCGGCCCTATATAGCATAATAGCGGAAGGGAAACAGGCAAAACACCTGCACGGATTTGTCCTCGGAGAACTTGAATACCGGAGGTTTTACGTGACCTTACTGTTCCATTAATCATGCTACAACATGCATGATTCAAGGGAAGACTTTCTGGGTCAATATTAAAATAGGCATCGCAACATAATGCAGTCAAATCCTAAGTGCTACTAATGGAGCAGATACTGATACCGAACAAGAGAGTTGCTCTTCTCAAGGAGAAGGAGCTGAAATCGCTTGCAAAGAGGCTCGAATGCAAGCTCAGCATAACCGAGGAGAACAAGGTCAGCATAGAGGGCGAGCCTTATACGGAGTACAACGCGAAGAACGTCATACAGGCGTTCGGAAGAGGATTCGACCTAAACACAGCATTCAAGCTGCTGAACGAGGACTACTTCTTCGAGTACATAAACCTCAGGGACTCGTTCAGGAACAGGGAGCAATTGCAGAGGATAAAGGCGAGGATAATAGGAGAGGAAGGGAAAGCGAAGAGCTACATGGAGAGCGTGAGCAACGCGAGCATCTGCGTCTTCGGATCCACAGTAAGCCTTATAGGAACGATAGACGAGATTAATGTGGCAAAGGCGGCCATAGCTGTGCTGATTAACGGAGGCACGCACAAGACGGCTTACATGGTTATGGAGAAGGAGAAGCAGAAGCTTATGGAGAGATGATCATGGCTACGCAGACGACTGCAGAGGACATATTCAAGGAGTTCAAGGAGCATTCCATCTCGCAATTCTTCAGGAAGAACAGCCAGATGCTCGGATACTCGGGCAGGGTCAGGTCCCTTACAACCGTCGTCCATGAATGGGTGACAAACTCATTGGACGCATGCGAAGAGGCTGGCATACTTCCTGAGATATACGTCGAGATAGGCGAGATATCCGAGGGCAAGTACTCCGTCAGGAATACGGACAACGGCCCCGGAATACCGTCTAAGCTGGTAGGCAAGGCGCTCGCCACTGTTCTTGCAGGAACCAAGTTCCACAGGTACATGCAGCAGAGGGGGCAGCAGGGAATAGGAGCTGCAGGCTGCACCATGTTCGCGCAGATAACATCAGGAAAGCCGATACACGTCAAGTCCGGAACAGGCAAGCAGACCTTCGAATGCGATCTCACGATCGACATCAAGTCCAACAAGCCATTGATAACGAACCAGAAGGAGCTTCCCGGCAGCAGCTTCAACGGCCTGTCTGTATATGGCGAGTTCGGCGAGGTCAAGTACGAGAACAGCGACCACGGCGTCTACGAGTACCTGAGAAGGACAGTCCTATCAAATCCGCACTGCAGCATAAGGCTGAAGGAGCCTGACGGAAAGGAGGTCACGTTCCCGAGATCTGTCAACGAGATACCGAAGAAGGCGAAGCTTACGAAGCCCCACCCTCTGGGAATAGGGACCAGCGACCTCCTCGACTTCGCGCATTCCTCTGTCAGCAGGAAGGTGTCATCGTTCCTCGTGGACACCTTCACGAGGGTCAGCCAGAACAAGGTAGACGAGCTCAGGTCCATAGTCAAGGACGTGGATTTCGACAAGGAACCGAGGCAGCTGACCTGGCCGGAGGCAGAGAAGCTTGTCAACGGCTTCAAGCAGCTGAAGTGGATAGCCCCTGACTTGGACACGCTGTCGGAGATAGGGGAGGAGCAGATAAAGGCGACGATCAAGAACATACTCAACCCCAATTTCATGAGTGTAGTAGAGAGGAAGCCAAAGGTCTTCAGGGGAGGCATACCTTTCGTGATCGAGGCTGGAATAGCGTATGGAGGGAGCGCAGGAAGGGAGACCGGGGAGGGGGTCAAGGGCACGATACTAAGGTTCGCCAACAAGGTCCCGCTCCTGTTCGACGGTTCCGTCTGCGCAATCAGCCAGGCTGTCAACGGCATAGACTGGAAGAGATATGGGATCAAGGACTTCGACCAGGAGCCGATAAGCGTAATGGTAAACGTGTCAAGCGTATACATACCCTATTCCGGGGTGGGGAAGCAGGCGATAGCGCAGGAACCTGAGATAATAGAGGAGATAAAGCTCGCGGTGCAGGACTGCGCGAGGAGCCTGCAGAGACACATCAGCAACCAGAAGAACATGAACATGCAGGCAACCAAGTACAACACGATAATGAGGTACGTGAGCCAGCTCGCCCTCAACCTGAGCGAGATAACTGGGGAGAAGAAGGACAGCATAGAGAAGGGGCTCAAGGAGGTTGTCGAGAAGAGGTACAGGAAGCTGGTCGAGGAGGAGCAGAAGAGCCAGGAGGATGCTGCTGCCTCGGCATCCGAGGAAGCGCAGGAGGAGACCGCAGAGGAATGACGGCTCAGGCTATGCTGAGCTGGCCAAGGTCCCCTATGTCTATGAGCCTGACCGACGAATAGTCTATCGCCATCTTTAGCAGCTCAGCCTCAGTCCCATATGAGTTGTACAGCTTGTCCAGGAAGTCGTTCCTCCTGTCATCGTTAAGGAAGACCACGAAGACCTTGGCGCCGTGATCTATGCCTATCCTCTTCATCCTCTCATCCGAGTGTATCATCAGGTAGCTCTGGGTGCCCTTGTTGCTTATGACCATGTCCGCTATCTCGCTGCCGTTCAGGTCTGAGAAGAGCAGGCCATTCGCGACGCAGTAGTCCCTTATCCTCCTGAATATTGTGAGGTACTCGATGCCATGTCCGGATTCCTGCGCCCAGCTCTTCGGCGCGTAGAAGCCATCCGCTTCCATGATGAGGCCTCTGTCTGACATCCTGTTGAGCACCGCGAGCGTGTTCTGCAGCGTTATCGATATCGGCATGTTCTGGTAGCGGATGTTGCTGCTTATGCCTGCCTTTACTTCCTCGGGGCTCAGCGGCATGTGCTTCCAGTGGTAGTAGTAATTGACCGCTTCGAAGACATTGAGTATAGCCTCGGGATTCTCCTTGATCTTCGTCTTCTTCGAGGGAGGGAAGTCCGGGACATCGACATAGTACTCGTCCGTTGTCGGCGCCTTGAGCACGACGTTGAGCACAAGCACGAAGAGGGCCGCTATGCCGAACTCTATGTAGAATGCAGGTATTTGTATGCCGTTGTTCGCGTTATTCTCGGTTATGCTGTAGAGGTCGCCGAACATCCTGATGTTGAACGTCTGGTTGCCGTACGATATTACTGAGCCTTTCGGCAGCGAGTAGTTGAGGACTCCGTTCCTGACGACGCCAGTATAAGGGTAGGCTCCCCCCACGTCTGCGGAGAAGGGCTCGCCGCTCACCGGCCTTCCTGCGCTGTAAGCGCTGAAGATGAAGGTGCCGTTCTTGAAGTCCACGAGCTGCGGATCGAGCGTCACATTCTGCAGGTAGAACAGCGCCTTCGAATAGGTCCTGTTGCTCTGGTCGACCAGCGAGAGTATGTAGTAGCCGCTAGGCAGCCTGTACGACGCGTACTCGTAGAAGACTGCGTTGTTGCGCAGGTTGCCTGCAGCTATCGTGTATCCGTATATGGGCACGCGCATGCTGGTGTTGTAAAGCAGTATGTGGAAGGCGTCTGGTCCCGTTATGTTCCTCGCCTGCAGCGTTATCGTCAGCGTCTGGTTCTCCCCTATCGATGGGCTCGCGGTGTAGATGTAGCCGTTCGTAGGCAGTCTGATCTTAAGCGGTATGTCCTTCTCGTACGTGGTGTTGCTGCCGTTAGAGAACTTCAGAACAATGAGGGGATATGACGAATTCACCGAACTGGACACGTTCGGCATGTTCCTTATCATCGAGTCCAGCGTTAGCAGCGTCAGGTTCCCGCTATCCGTCGCGTTGTACTTCGCCGCGATGCTTACATTGTAGGAGCCATATGCTATCCTATCCATCCAGTACCTCGAATCTATGACGAACGCGATGTCCTTGGCAAGGAGGGCGGCGCTGTTGTTCCATCCATTGGTAGGATAGTCGCTGAGCGCCATGAAGGTGCCGTTCAGCGACCCGACCGACACTACGCCGTAGAGGTAGTCCCCTCCGGATATGCCGAAGCCCGGTGTCCTGAAGTACAACGGACTGCCTGCGAAGGTGTAGCTGCTGTTGGCTACGTAATAGGGGCTAATCGTGGTGTTTATCGACATGTTGCTCAGCGCGCTGAGCGTCCTCTTAGGCGTCTTGGCTATCTGGGGCCCGCATGTGACCACCGTTGAGAAGTTCCTGCCGATGTACATAACGGTATCGCCTCTGTTGAGCAGGTTGACTATCGTGAAGTTCTTGTAGCTCTTGCATGTGCCTGTCGAGTTCGTGTACGGGAGCAGTATATCCGGCATGAGCCCTGTCGGCAGTATCACTATGGACCTGGGAGGCACGCCGCTCAGGTTGTTGATGCTTATGTAGTTCAGGCTCGTCTGGTTGGCCAGGAAGCCGTTGCCGAGCTCGGCCTTGAGGTTGTTGTAGAGCGTGAGCCCTATCCCGACTCCGCAGTTGACGCAGTAGTTCGCGGGATCCACCACGAATATCCTCTGCACGGGGTTGGCGCTGTACAGCGACAGCGAGGCGTTGACAGCCGTAACGTTCTGCATGCTGTAATGCAGCACCGAGTACGCGGCGTACTCGCTTCCGTTGTTGTGCGTCAGCATGCCGCTCGAGAGAATGCTGAAGTTCGCAGTCGCCACGCCCAAAGGATGCTCTGGAGCCGTGAAGGTGACTGCCGACACAAGGCTGTAAATGTAAAGCATCAGTAGACCCGCGAAGAGCAGGGCAGCGAATATGGTTATCAGCGTCCTGTTCCTCCTATTCATCAAATTACCATGATCCATGGATCAAACTGCCTGCTCCTCCTTCTTCTTGTACACGTTCCTGTTCAGGAAGGATATGACAGCCCTTGTGAAGGCGTTCGTGTTGCCCTTCAGTTTCCTCTTTATCTCGTACACCCTGGTATAGTTGAACTTCCTGTTGATGAACGCGTAGTACTTCATGGATTCAGCTCTTCAGCTCGATGTATCCCATCGAGACCATCTTGTTGAGTATCTGCTCCACCCTCGGTATGCTTATGCTGTAGGTCTTGGAGAACTCATCAAGGTCTATCGCGTTGCCGTGCACCTCAAGCCACTCCTCGACAAGGGCCATGAGCGCCTCGTCGGAGTACTTCTGCAGCGAGTCGAGCTGCTCCTTCATGGTCTTCTCTTCCTCGCTGAGCTGCGCCGTCTGTATCGAGAGGTTCCTGTTAGACGCGCTCAGCTCAAGGTTCAGCCTCTTGAGCTCCCTGTATTCGACGAGCAACGAATCGTACTTGTTGTACAGCTGCGTGTAGTTCTGCGACAATCCCCCGAGGACGCTGTCCATTACCGAGTCTATGTACTGGAAGAACTCGGCCTGGTTTATCTGATAATCAGTGCTTATCATCGAGAGTATGGAAGCGAGGTTCTTCAGCACGTGCGCCCTCCTCATGTTCACGCTCGAGTCCTGCGGCGTCGAGTATACCAGCTTCACCGAGTTGTCCTTGATGACTATCATGTGGAACAGGTAGGGCATCTTCTGTATGTTCCTGCTCTCGACCTTTGCTATGACGAGCCCGTCCCCTTCGTTCCTCGCCGTGTAGAAGGGTATCTGGGCCACCTTGCCCCTTATGCCCTCCATCGTGCCTATTACCTTACCCTCGAACCCTATCTCCTCAACCTTTATTGCAATAGCCTCGTCTTCAGGCAAGATTCCACCAGTCGTATATTAACTCTTGAGTATATTAGCTTTTATTCATATCTGTATATGCGCGCCATCCGGCTATGAAGAAGGCGGAGAATAGCTGGATTGCCAATTGGCGTTCCATTTGACGTTTACTAACGCTCCATGGTTGTTGTTGCCTGAATAGTCATTTCCGTTGCCGTTCAGGGGCCACCAGCCCGTGAGATGCTTCACGTCTATTGGCACTCCTCCTATCCCCTCCTTGTAGAGCCCCTTTATTGTGGCGTTGTCTAATGAAACATTGTACATCTGGACGTTTGCCATGCTGCCGTTCAGAGGACCGGCTCCGTCATTCCCGATCTTAAGATCGGCAGAAGAGGATAGCGTAGTCTGCGTGGATATGTTCGCCGTACTTCCGCACACCGCATCTACGCACACCTGGGCCGTGTTCCTGGTCCTGTTTACAATTCCGACAACGTGGTACCAGGTGTTGTTTAGAAATGCGCTGGTTAGGGAAACCGTCACGCCGTACTGCGCTCCGTTCCCGGTCTGCGTTACCCTGAAGGAGATGCTTGACGACTGGTGCTGGAAGAACTCGTATCCTCCTGCCGAATTATCCTGGCCCCCTTTTCCAAGAAGGCCAATGTAAGTGGAACCTGCGTCGTTCGACTGTGCGTAAAACCACAACGATACGGTGAGATCATGCGCCCCTGCGTCCACGGCCAGGTTGCTGGGAATCCTTATGTAGCTGCCCGAACCGCCGAATACGCCTACATATTTTGGGATGAGCCCGCTGCACTGCCCTGCGAGGCTGGTCTGAGCAACGGTCCTTACAACCTCGCACGACCCCGGAGTAGCGACAGGCTGCAGGCTCCCGGAATTGAATATGCCCAGCGAATAGAGCGACACCATGACGATCGCAATGGCGAGTATGGCCCATCCGTATGTCATCAGGTATTCCATCGCTGACTGGAGTCGTGCGCCCATACCAGCCTCACTTGGCATGCTTTTTCTCGTCGATCTCAAGGTCTGGTATGTAGTTCAGCAGCGAGAACAGGAACAGCGCTCCGGTCAGCAGCGCGCCTATCAGGAGCGAGAGTATCGATAGGCTCATCAGGAGCACAAGTATTGTGAAGAGCACTCCAAGCCCCACGTACAGGTACATCCTGGCCACGTACTTCTTCCTCATCTTGCTGTATTCCGGGTAGCACCCCTTGCATACCACCAAGGTGTTGTTCCTCTCGTTCTTCGTGACATTCGTCTTGAACCAGCGTATAGCGTCTATGACCCTGTCTATCTTTACATGTAGCCCTCTCTTCTGCTCCCCGCATATCACGCAGTAGCTCTTGCCCTCCAATCAAACCACTATACAACGTTTATCTCAACTACCCTTCCGAACGCCTCGTTTATCCTGGTCTCGTCTATGACGTCGAAGACCTTGGCTATGGATACGTCGTCTATCCCTATCCTCCTGAGTATGTTCGCGACATCCCTCTGCCTTATGCCCGTGTTCTGGAGCATCCTCACAAGCATGATCACGTTCACGTGCCTGCGGCTCTTGTCCATGTCGCTGAGGAGCTGGTCTATCCTCTTGTCCGCTATGCCGAGCGACGCTAGCATCCTCTTGATCTCGACCCTGCTCACGGTGAATGTTGCGGCCATGCCATCAGCTTATGCTTGCGAATATCCTGGATATTATCTTCTCAGGTATTCCAAGGCTCCTGAAGAACTTTATTACTATGTCCTTGCTTATGTTCAGCGCCCTCATTGTCTCAGCGAGGCTCCTTATGTCTATGCTCCTGTTCTTCTCCTCCATCGCCTTGAATATTCTGTCCGCGACCTCGACGTCGAGGTTGTTCTCAGCGAACTTCGAGCTCAGCGATATCTTCTCGAAGTAGTACTCCTTCTGCAGCTCCTTGTCCCCGAACTCGTCCTCATTGAGGACGTTTATCAGCGTTATCGTGTACACGTCAAGCGGTACCTCCCCTACCACCCTGTCTATGACGAAAACACTTGGGAACTGTATGCTAGTCTGGAACGAGAGGTCCACCGCTGCCTGCCCCACACCGAACTTTCCTATCTCCCCCCTTATGAAGTTGGAGAAGTTAAGCGATCCCTGCAGGTAGTCCATGAACTTCTCGAACCTTATCCTGAGCATGACAGTCGTGCCTACGTTGGAGAATATCGCCTCGTTGACGTCGGTAGGGTTCTGCGACGCGACTATCAGGCCGAACTGGTACTTCCTCCCCTCTCGTATTATCGTTATCGCGTCGCTCCTGTCGTCGCTTGCGACCTTCCACGCCTCGTCCAGCACTATTATCGCCTTGAGGCCTTTTGCGGAGCTCCACCCTTCTGCTCTCATCTTCTCCTTCAACGTCTGCAATATGAAGAATGCGGCAAGGGCCCTGAACTTCTCGTCTGGCAATCCGGACAGGTCGATGTCGACCAGCCCCGAGCTCGACAATTTCGCTAGGTCTATCGTGCTCTTCCTGGCGAAGTAGTCCTGGCCCTCTCTTGAGAACTGCCTGAGCCTGTATACCGCGTTCTCCAGCTCCGCAGGGTACTCGTATGTGCCCTCCTGCAGCTTCTCCTCCAGCAGCCTGCTGACGTCCTTGAGCGTAGGCGCATCCTTGTTTGGATCGGGCACTGCGGCAAGGGCGAAGCCTGCGTTTACGTACGACTGCTCTATCGCCTCTGCTGTCAGCCTCCTCTGCTCAGGGAAGCCCTGCAGATCGGTGAGTATGTCGAGCGAGTTCATTATCTGCTTGCTCCTGTCAAGCGGCTTCATGCCCGAGAGGTCCATCAGGTTTATGTAATCCCCTTTGCCCAGAGAGACTATGGTGCCGCCGCTCTGCTTCACCCACGACTTGTACTCCCCTGCCCAGTCTACTATTATCGCGTTAGTGCCCCATATGTAGTTGGCCCTGAGCAGGAACGTCTTGACGAAGAAGGACTTTCCCGACCCTGTTATTCCGACCACTGCAAGGTGCGGGTTGGTGAGGTTAGCGAAGGTCCACGTGAAGGGCACGCTGAACCTCTTGGTTATGCCTATGAATATCGAGTTCGTGGGGTCGTTGAGGAGGAATTCGTGCGGAGGCTCGGGGGGCCTCGTGAAGAATACCCTCTTCGCGAGCTCGTTCGACATTACGTTCTGCACGTGCACAAGTCCCATTCAGATCATCATGATTGCTCTGTGAAGTTGGCGCTAAGCTCCTTTAGGTCCGGAACTATATAATTGTACTTGTGGAGCAGATAGAGCTCCCTTCCTACTATCCTGGTTATGCTCAGGTCGAACACGTTGAATACGGTCTGGAGGTGGTTCAGCTGCTCTGTGAGCTTGTCAGCGGCCTCCTTCTCGCTTACGCCTACCGAAGTCGTCTCTATGTACATGATGCTGTCCACAGGCCTCTCTCCCTGCCCGAGCCTGTCCATCCTCGTCTCTATGACCCGCATCTTCCTCTGCAGCTCGTCTATGAAGGACGGGCTGGGATTGCCTGATCCCATCTCCTTGGAGTACTGGAACTCGAGGAAGGAGCGCTTGCCCTCCAGATCCTCCCTGAACTTCTGTATGTCATGCGCAACCGTCATGACGTTGAACTTGAACGGGAAGTCTATCGACATCACCGCCTTCTCCCACTTGTCAGGCCCCCTGGCCATGTCCTCGTCCTCGCCCTGCACCATCTGCTCCGCGGTGAAGACGTAGTTGTAGATGTTCGCGGTCAGGTAGCCTGTGGCGTAGAATAGGCCGCTGACATTCTTTATTACGGAATCCTGGGTTTTGGGTATGACATAGCCTCTTGCCGGAACTATGCTTATCCCCAACAGCTTCGTGAATATCGGGAAGACCATGAAGTCAGCGTAGTTTATTATGAGTATTAGTATTATCGCCAGCACCGCCAGCACCCTCACAGGCATCGCGAAGGGCCCATAGCTCGGACCGAGAAATATGAATACGGCCATAAGGCCTGTTACTGTCAGGTATATCATAGTGTTCTGGTCCATGCTCACACCTGCGCCCCCTGCTCCTGCTTCTTCATCATCTCAGTCACTGTGGTAGGCGGTATCATGTACTCCGGCTCAAGGAACGCCAGTATCTCTTCGCCGTGCGCCACCGCCGCGGTTATCCCCAGCGTTGCGCTTATTCCTGCAGCTATCTCCTCGGCCTTCTGCGTGGCAAGGTTCACCGCCTCCTCCTCGCTTGCCCCGACAGCGCTCACCATCGCGAACGCCATCTGGCCCTGCGACCTTGCCTTTGTCACGTTGGCGAACAGGTTGTGCCACATTGTCAGCTCGCCCTCTATCCTGTCGACCTCGTTCCTGGGGGCGTCCTTGTTCGAGGTTATCGAGGTGTACTTCTGCTGCGCGTCCGAAAGCTTCTTGGATATCTTGTCTATGAACTCGTCCTTGTTAATGACATACTGCTCAGCAGATATCCTGATCGGGTACTTGCTCATCGTGACCACCCTTGCGAAGAGCCTTGCGAAGTTCATCTTCTCCTCATCTGTCATCTCGGTCGCCGACCTGTAAACAGGTATCTTGACGAATGCGCTGGCCGTCACCTCGCTGCCGTTCCTGATGGCTATCGCGGAGCCCGAAGGGTACATGTAGAAGGAATCCTCCTGCTGTATCGTTATCACCCTGTTCTTCATCTTCCTGAGAGGCTCCGCAAGGTAGAAGTAGAACTTGTTGGCGAACGCGATCACGTCAAGCGCAAGCGCTATTATTGCAAGGACTACCGAGACGGGCCAGAGCTGCGCAGGGATAAGGGATATGAAGACCCCGAGGGCGAAGACGACGCTCAGAAGCAATACAAGAGTCAATATCTGGATGTCTCTAGCCACGGAAGACCACTAACCAAACTATGCACTGCAAGACTTATAAATTTGGTCATGGATTTGCCGAAGGAAATTATCGAGAGATAAATTGGTTGGGTTCTCTTATCTGCCGACATTAGCCGGTATCGCTTCCACCCTCTGCACCCTTCTCTACCTTTCCGCGTTCCTTCTTTATCCTGTTCCTGCGGTGGTATCCTGCCCACGCGGCCCCAGTAACAGGATTCATCGCTGTAAATGCGACAGTCCCAAGCATCCTGCCGCCTGCTTTGAGGTCCTCAGAGGTTATATAATTAAGCTTGGAATCCTCCCTATACGGTCCTTCCCTTTCGCGCCAAGCCTGCACTTTCCCTATATTTAATGGTTTTGTAGAATCAAGTCTACCTAAAGAGACTATTTTCACTGCTTTATGGAACTTGGTCCCTGCGAACTCGCCCTCTGCATTTATGGTGCTACTGTGCAGGTTGACGTATTTTCCGCCCTTAACACTGCCAAGGACAGTTGAAGGAAAGTCGGTAGGGAGCTTTGCAAAGCCTCCTTCTATCGCACCATGAAACCTGTTAGGTATGATCTTTGCCTTTAGCCCGCTCAGCGGCTTATCCGTGCCTCTTTCCATCACCTTCGCTGCTTTTGGCACTCTCGATATGAGCCATGCTGTCGGCATCGTCAGCGCGAAACCGGCTCCGATGCCCTTGCCGGCCAGATTTGCGGCTCTCCCAGCCCCTTTCTTTACGCCTGCAACCGCCCTAGCTCCTCTGCCTGCTACAGGAAGCTGGAACGCACGTCCGCCTCTGCCTCCTCCGCCTGCTCCTCCTCCTCCTCCAGCACCACCGCCGCCTCCAGCTCCGGCTCCACCAGCACCCCCTCCGCCGCCTCCTCTTCCTCCTCGAGCGGCACCAACTGCAGCGCCTACTCCCTTCCCGGCCTTGGCCAGAACGCTCTTAAGGCCTGTGTTTTTAGTGAATGTATTCTTGCCTACTATCCTGTGGAAGTAAACTCCAAGAGTCAATGCGGTCCTGCCTCCAAGCCCTCCCTTTCCTGACGCGCTGACCGCGCCTGCAAGCGTCGCTATCCCGAAGAGGTTGAATATGCTGTAGCCCCTCGTTGTACCGGCCGCTGCTACCAGAAGTATTATGATTATCAGTACCGGTATTAGCGCATTTATCGCACCGAGGGTCAATACCGCAACCAACAGCAGCATATTTATCAAGATATTTGTACGCATTTTTGATATTTATATGCTTACATGCATACGCACGCCTGTCTAACTATGCTATTGTCCTGAGCTTGCTGGATGTCCTGCCCCTGCCTCCCAGTATCTCGGCTATCTGGACTATGAACGCATAGGTTATGCTGAGGTTGACTGCCGGGAAGAAGGCGATCTCGAGCCAGAAGGAGCTGAACGTGTCCTGGATGTTCGACAGCTCAGTGACAAGCGGCGAGAACGGAGTAAGCGCATTCTGCTCTGCTCCTGTTCCACTCCCATACTTGTCCAGGTTCGTTATCGCGCTGTTCAGCTGGAAGGTGAGGCTCTGGTTCGTGAGATAGTATGCTATGGAGAAGAGCATTGGCAGCAGGAAGTAGAAGCCTATCGCTATCGCCATCAGCATGCCTCCGAAGGACCTTGTCGGTATGAAGGCCCTGAGTATGACTCCAGGTATCAGGAATACTGGGACTGCCGCATAAAGGAAGAAGATGAGGAGCCAGTACTGCAGCCAGAGCGATATGATTGCGCCTGTGAGGAACTCTATTATTGTCCATGCAGGCCAGAAGAAGCCGAACCACAGCGCTTCGCTGCCGATCTTTGCTACCGGAGCGTGGCAAAGCAAGGACCCAACTATTCCACCGCCACCAGAGATGGAATTGCATATCTGGAGCTGTATGCTTGCGTAATACCCATCCACAAGGGCTATCTCCGCGAGCTTGGTGTGCAGCGTACTGGTGGCATTTATCGTCTGAGAAAGGTATGTCAATGTAGCATCGTACGGGTTTATGGTGCCCGTCACGAGAGACGGGAGGATTCCGAACAGCACGGCTGCGACGAAACCGAACATACCAACCATGAATGCGGTCGCAAGCGCCTCGTACAGCTCCCCTATCCCGAAAGTCCTGAGCCTCTCGTTCTTCAGGACTATGCCGAACATTATTATCAGCGCAGCGAAGGAGAATGACAGCATCACGGCTAGGAAGCCGATGGCTACATATCCTGGATTTCCGGACGTGCCTATCCATGTCGACTGTATCGCGTGGTCTATGCCTGTCTTCGCGTTGCAGTACCATGGAGCCAATATGTTGGCTACGCCCTCCTTGCTGCAGTAGCTGGTTGCCGATATGTCCTGCGCGCTCGCAGCCATGGTCGAAGATGAAACTAACAGCGCGAGAAGCATGAATGCAACGTACCTCAGCCTCATTGCAACACTCATATTATCCTTGTCAGCAGGGATATCACGTCAACCCTCTCTCCTATGACTCTCGAGACGTCCACCACGAACGCGTCGAGCACTGTTATGACCATGAGAGGCACGAAGCCGATGCCCAGCACTATTATGCCGCTGTATATGATCAGCGGCTGCGCAATCGTCAGCGCAGCCGCGATTACGTTGCCCAGGTTGAAGGTGAATATTGACTCTATGAATTTCAGGACGTATGTGGAGCTCAGCCAGTTCACCGTCATTGTGAGTATCGTATCCGTCGGCCCTCCGATGTTCCCAAGCATGTAGTCGAGGAAGCCGTAGGTCACGCTCACGAGCATCGGATAGACGAAACCCAGGCCGAGCGCCAGCGCTATCATGGATCCTCCAAAGGTCCTTGTCACGCCGAAGGCCCTAGCCAGGAGCCCTATCGCCATGAGCACTGGGAACAGGAACATCGACGCCCCGACCAACAGCTGCTGCATCTGCGATATCATTATGAGGCCGTAGAAGAGGCTCATGAAAGGTATCAGGTAATGGTGCACAGGCTCTACGGGGATCAGATTGAAGCCGATGCTTACGCCGATGCCTCCATATCCTGTAGATATGCCCACGTTCGGGTTCAGGGAAACGACCATCGCAAGCAGGTAAGCGGACTCGCTCATGCCCTGTATGTTGCCGTTGAAGGTGTATATGTCGCATGCTGCTATGCCGTATATGCTGTCTATCGAGGAGCCGCTGCAGGCGGCAGGCAGCAACCCTAATCCGTCGAGGCTGCCGCCAGGCCGGTATGAGCATAGCGCCGTCGAGAACGACAGGAATATCAGGAGCAGCACGACCGTGAACATCTGGTCGTAGAGCTTCGCCCTCACCCATGTCCTTATGTCATTCCTGCCGATCAACGGGCTAAGGATGTACAGCATGCCTAGTATCATGCTGACCATCAGTACGCCAAGCACGACTATGGGGGCCCATATGTTCGACGGGTTCGTGATGAAGTTGGTTGCGCTGCTAAGGCAGCTTCCGAGCAATATGAGGTAATACCCAAGCATCACAACAACCTGCTAAGCGTCTTCCTGCTGTCAAGCGAAGGCGCGCCTATGATATCAGCAATATGGTCCATAAGATCATAAGAAATGAGCAGTGCGAACAGCAGCCCCATCATCTGGACTCCAACCTGCACCATCGCCAGCCCAAAGCTTACTATTGTCTCGTAAAGCACCCCGCCTATGTCGAAATGCAGCGTCTGCAGGATCTGGTTGAAGAGCTGCATGCTCATCAGGCTGGATGTGTCGCAGATTGTGGCGAGGTTGGGATTGGCGTCCACATTGCTCTGGTCGCACAGCACGGAGCTCCCGGCGCTGCTAGCGGTGACAGAGAACGGGTACATGAGGGCCGGGAAGATTATGTAGAACGATATGAACATGGATATGAAGGCCGCTCCTGCCGCCCTGGTCCATGGGAACGCCCTCAGCACTATGCCTAGGTAGAGGAACAGCGGGAAGAGGAAGTATATGAACGCGAGAAGCATGATGAGGCCTGCCCCCATCTCCACCATGAAGACGAACACGTCCTGCTCGAGCCAGAACACCTGCGTCAGCGTCGTCATGACCCCGAACGGCGAGAAGTTTATGCCGAAGCCGCCTGGCATCGCATTCAGCGTTATCGAGGCTATCAACTGGTTGGAGAAGAGACCGAAGGTCGCGCCCAGCCAGTTCTCCATCCCGTTTATCATCACTGTATGCTGTACGGCGCTGCAGAGGGAGACGTACAGCCCCTGCGCGTTGCTTATCTGGCTGCCCCCGAGATTCCCCAGCGTGCCAAGGCCTGACACGAAAGCTATGGAGCTGTCAACCGCACCTATCCCTCCAGCCACCACTACAACTATCACGAGGTTGAACACGCTCTCGAGCGCCTCGGTCTTGGCGAACGCGACAAGCCTATCTATGTGGAATGCGAATCCCACCGCGTAGACTATGCCAAGCACCATGAACATCAGCAGGACGATGATGACCGATATCTCAAGCAGGGAGTTGTAGGTTCCGTTCTTGACATAGCCCAGGAGGTTGGGGTTGATCAGCTGCGTCGGCGCCAGGAAAGGGCTTCCCCCTCCCACCTGCCCTTTGCCAATGAACGCATTGCAGTCTATTATGTCGTACTTGTTGGTCACGGTTCCAGGAGGCTGGTTCGCGGCCTGCGCGATGGCCGCAAGGGCAGTAAGCGCAAACAGCGCGGCCATGAAGATCGAGAATCCTACTCTCATCATACGAACCTCGTGAGCCCGAGTAGCGTCGTCTCACCGCCTAGCAGCGACGACAGCCCGAGCGTGGCCGAGAGCACCAGTAACGTGTTTATTATCGGGATGACGAATGCGGACAATGCGAACAGCGCATACAGGTTGAACAGCGCGCTGAGCGTCGTCGCCAGGTGCTTCGGGCCCATGCACAGGTGCAGCGGCACTCCATATATGCTGAAGCATTCGGGGAAGCTGTCAAGGTTCGTGAAGCCGTTGCTGAAGAGCGAGATCACGCTGGATAGGCTTACCGGCCCGCTGTTGCCCGGCGCGAGCGCCCACAGGTAGAATTCTGTCTCCCCCTCCAGTATGTTCCCTCCTCCGGGCCACCAGCTGTACAGGCGCGTGACGTCCTTTATGTCCGGCAACACATACAGATTGATGTCCTTCCTGACGTAGCAGTCCTGCGACTGCTTAACGCTGGACCCGCTCGGGCATGCGCTTACCATGTCGCTGTTCTTCATGTTATCAGGAGGTATACCCTTGAAAATGTAACTAGCCGGCAGCTTGTCTGCCGTCGTGTAGCAGTACACACCATCAAGTCCGCTGGTGTCTATCTGCTTGGGTGCCGCGCATCCGCTTCCCGCAGCGCAGTACGGCACTACGGTCTGGCTCGCCCTGGCGCAGAGCGCCAGGTTGGGCATGCTGCTTGCACCTGCAGGATCCAGCTTCTGCATGTTGCTGAGCGCCGAATACTCCATGAGGTTAAGGAACGGATATACCAAGAGTATGACTATCGTCAACGCTATCAGGAAGCCGCCTAACCTCCTGGTGAAGTTCACAGACCTGAGTATCAATCCTGCGGCTAGCATGTATGGCCACACAAGCAGGAACATGAGTATGACTATGAGCTGCACGAAGAAGACGTAGAACCCCAGAGTGTTCTCACCGGCCATGATCGGCGTGATGCCCCTGTGCAGGACGTACCCTGCAAAGTAGTCGTACGACACCTTTATGCTTGCGCTGGGCGGCGCGATAGGATCGGCGCACCACTCGGGGAAGCAGAGGCTCTCGTACTCCTTAGCCTGCCTCAGGAACAGGAGAAAGTTGTCCCAGCTGTATATCTCGCTGAAGTCCCTCAGCGTCTGGTTCGTCATGTTCGCGTCTATGACGTAAATCGCTCCCAGACCGTAATCGATGCCCCGCGTGACGGTGTGCGTGCTCTTGCCCATTATTATGTTATCGCAGATTACAGCTGTCGGGCTGGGCCCCTTTATCAGTCCGCCGTTCGACGGGTTGGAGTTGAGGAAGTCGATGCCGCTGCCCTGCAGCGTATTGCATATCGGCGCGATCTTGCCGGGCCCTATGAGGTTCGCTGCAGTCAGCGTGGTTCCGAAGAAGTTGATCACTATGAGCACGATTACTACGAGCGCAACGCTGCCGAAAGCCTGCCCGAACTCCGAGAGCGCTCTCGCCCTGACTCCCTGGTTGCTGAGCATCACCCCTATCAGGTACTGCGCCCCTGCCAGGGAGAAGCTCAGGATTATGGCTATTATTATGACGGCAAGCCAGCTGTCGAACGCCGAGAAATCGGTAATGCTGCTCTTTGCCACTGACGCTGTGGATGTTGCTGCGTACGCGTACGTCGCAAAGCATGCGGCCAGTGCCGCGACAGCGAGAATTGCGAGCTTGTAGTTCATTCAGCTGCCACCTCCTCCCCATATCGGTCCTGAGCCGATTATCCTCGATGCGGAACCAAGCGCCTTGCTGAGCCCCTGCGCAAAGCCTACCGTTATGAGTATCGCAAGTCCCATCAACACTATGCCCTCGAATATGTACTCTGCAGTAAGGTACCCGTACTGGAATATCAGGTTAGGCAATGCAACCATCGCTGTGAACCCGGAGGTGAACTCATTGCCGAAGCCTCCAAGACCCGTCAGACCCTGCCCGAAATACGTGAACGGAAGGTTGATGCCTAGCGTGCCCAGATGCACCACGGAATCGGACTTGAAGAGGTTCGTTATGTCTATGTTGCCAAGGTTGTACGGCTCTGCATACTGCACGTAGGGGTTGCACAGCTCGGCTCCCGTGCTGCAGGAGGTGTACAGCCACGAGACTATGAAGTTGTTCAGTATTATCGCCATCGGGAATATGTAGTAGAAGGCTATCGCTATCGCAAGGAAGGAATCTGCGGTCTCCCTAAGCCTCGGCCCCATGAACGGAAGGCTTCTCATGACTATGGCAAGCGGCAGCAGGACCGTCAGCGCCGTCTGCTGTATTATGACGAGGAATATGTAGAGTATGTACAGTATGCCGAAGGTCACGATCAGCAGGGTCGTGTATGCCCCTGACATGACTCCGGAGAACCCGAAGAAGACCCCTACGATATCCTCACTCAGCGATATCTGGATGTTTCCCGTAGCGAACTGCGCCGTGCCGAAGGTAAACTCGGCTATCGCTCCTAGTACATTGCCCCATAAGACAAGGGATATGGTCTCCGAGTATATCTGGCTGAACAGCGCCAGCGCCTTGGTGAAGACTAGGTCGCGCATATATGCCAGTGCGAAGACTATGGGATCGCTGTACTGGACGCCGCTGAATATGTGCGTCGTGGTGCTGGAGGTTATCGTCTGCGCTATGCTGCACGCCGTCATGGCAAATGCGACCACAACAGCCACTATGATCGCGCCCAGCAACGCCTGGAATATCTCGGTCTTCGCGCCGCCCTTGAGCCTCTCCCGCATCGCAGCAGGCAATATGCTGCTGATCGCGTAGATTGCGCCTCCTATCATCAGAAGCACCATTATGACAAGCGTGCATATGCCCACCCAGTCATTCGTGTTGATGCCTCCGAATGTGCAGTAGTTCTGGTACACGGTGCTGCTCTGCAATAACAACCCGAACATCATGCCAGCCTCAGCTTGCCTCCAAGCTCGAATCTTATCGTTCCTCCAAGCGACCTGGCTATGGAATCGACTATCGGATACATCAGTATCAGGTCAAGTGCGAACAGGAGGAAGTTAAGCACTATGTAAAAAAGATTGTCTATCAGGAAATTGAGGTAAGGCGTGGCCGGGCCGAAGACATGCCATGTCCACGGTAGCGCCTCGGCCAACCCATACACGCTATCCGCTATCTGGCCCACAGTAAGGTCAACCCCTCCGCATAATACGCTGAGCACTGTGCCCCCCACGCCACCTATTCCTGAGACCGCGTCTGCGCATGTATAAGGCGGATGTACGGTACTGATTGGATACGCACTGGTTATGTAATAGTCTATCGGCTGGTTGAACAGAACCAGCAGTGCCGGATACACTACAGCAGCTCCGATGCCTATCGCTACCGCTGTGCCGCCAACACCCCTAGCGAACGGAAATGCCCTAAGCACCAGCCCCAGAGGTATCAGCACCTCAAGGCCTATGCTGGCCAGCGCTGGGAGCAGCTGCTCCACCACCACTACCAACGAGGTCATGGGAAATAACAGGAAGACGACCGCGTCCCTTACTGGCGACGCAAACGCGCCTATGATGATGCTCCCGCTGTCAAGGAGCAGGCTCGCGTATGGATAGGCGGTGAAGCCGAATTTGAGCCAGAACCCTGGGGGCAACGGGATCGGTATGGGCGTGTATGCACCAATCTGCAGGCCGCTTTGCGATGAGAGCGAATGCTGCAGCAGCTTTACTCCCAGCGACATCTGGCCCATGGCAAGCGTAGCGCTCAGCAGCTCGTGGCTGACCTTGCACATGTAGCCCTCAGCCCCTACCAGCAGCCCTCCAGGCCCTCCTATGTTCTGGCTGTAGGTCGTGCCGGATGCGAAGCCGGTATAGGAACCTGTGCCTGGGTTTATCCCCGGGGAGGGGTTTATCCAGAGAGCGATGTTGCTCATGAACGTCAGGAGTCCATAGATTGCCGCTATCAGCATGACCGACTTGGCGAGCTCCCAGTACTCGTTGTTTATCCAGCCGCTGACTCCTGAGCTCGGGACAAGCCTATTTATCATAACCGCTATCGCGACCACGCTGAAAGAGAGGCTTATCGCCAGCAGGGAGAGCTCTATGCCCGCGACAGGTATCGCGTACGCGCCCGTCGCCACCTGGGTGTTGCAGTACGCCTTGTCCTGGTAAAAAGCAGCAGAGGCCCTTCCCGAAACAAGCATCGCTAGGACTAAAATGAGCAACAGCATGGGGAGTGCTCGCATAGATATACTCTGCTAGTCAAGTTTATATACTGTTCACAAAATAATGAGGGCAAAAACGCAAACACGGACTGCGGATTCAGTGCTTCAGCAGCTTGAACCTCCTCATGTACGCCTCTGCCATGAATATGACAAAGTACGGGAGCACGAAAACAGAATTGAGCACCAGCATGACGTACCTTGACCAGAAGGTGCCGAATATGCCTATGGTCAGCAGGTCGAGCACCGACCCTACCAGCGTAATGAGCAGCAGCCATATCAAGAAGTACTGCGGCTCCCTTATCACGAGCTTCGCGCTGTCCCATATGGCCCTGAACGCGTGCTTGTTGTCAACGACTATCGCGCTAGGGGCATAGAATATCAGCAGGAAGGCTACGAAGCCGAGCAACGGCGTCGCCACGCCCTCCAATCCTGCGTAATAGCTCAATATGTTCACTGCCATCAAGAAGATGGTGTATCCAAGAAGGACGATGAAGACACTGCCTATGTGCCTCTCTATGTCGTTGATTACCCTGATTCCTATCTTGACGTGCGTCTTCTCTGACTTTACTATCAGGCTTATCGCAACGAAGGCGAAGCTAAGGAAGAGCAGGCTGAAGAATGTGGATATCGCTATGACGGCAAGGCTTATCGGGTTCATGTTGACGAATATGCTCGCGCTCCTGAGGAATATCGCGCCTATGCTGACGTATGTCGGGAACGGAGCCAGCAGAGGTATGGCAAAAGCTATTATGAACGGTATTGAGAAGAAGAGCACGAGCTTGAGGTTCTTCTTGTATAGCTCGAACGAATCGCTGACGATGTTTCCCAATCAGGCACCAAATCTATTCACCAACATAAGAATAAAAACCTATCAATGGTACCAGACGCCATGGGCAACGTAGACGTACTGGCCGTTGTACAGCTCTGCCGACGCGTACGTTATGGGCGTAAGCGAGTTCGAGGTTATGACCGCGCGGATATGGTAAGACGAATCGCTGCCATTGAGGAGTATGATGTTCGGGTTTACCAGGCACCTGTGGCTGGTGCATTGCGCGCTCTCAGGTATCATGCTCTGGTTGTAGAACCCGTACTGGCCATCGGTGTAATTGCCGTATCCGTATATAACGAGATGCATTGTATTGTTAGAGAGATGCCAGTATCCGATGTCTGCATCGTAGACGCTCATGTTGCCCTGGTGGCTGAGGCTCTGGTTCGTTATGCTCATCTGGAAACCGCTGACGTATGCCGCATGTGACGAGTAAGCCACAAGGAGGACAGACACAAGAAGTGCCGAAAAGGCACCGGCAGTCACGTACCTGGCCATCACGCTCTTTCTCATCACTGTTGCCAGGCGTCCCTGCCTCTCCTTAGTGCTTATGTGGAGCGACGCCACGAACAGGAAGAAGAACATGGCATAGTATGCAGCAAGCGCGTGGCCGAAGAACATCCAAGGTATCACCGAGAACAGGAATATCATCTCCTTCCTGTTGAAGTAGAGGAACAGGACGAGCAGCAGCAGCGCCACGATGGCGGTGATTTGGGGGAAGGATCCCAGCAGCATGCCATAGTTGGTCAGCAGGAAAGAGCTGAAGAACGCAGGTCCGTTGGGGAGTATGCTCGATGACGCTGGAAGGAACACGTTGCCAAAGAACACCGCTGGCCCTTGGAGAATGAAATAGGCGTTTATCGCGAAGAACACTGCAATAGTGCCTGCGAGAGCGTAAATGCCCCTCTTTGCGCCGTGGTTGTTGAAGACATAGGCTATCATCAGCAGGCACGGCAGCCACATCTCCTCCTGGATGGATGCCGCTAGGCCCAGCGCCAACCACACGTGCCTGCTATCGATGTTCCTGTACGCGATTACCATCAGCGCTATCATTAGGAGGTTGACAAAGGAGTTTATCGAGAAAAGGCCCAGGACAGCGAATATTATAAGGGTATACTTGGGCTTGAGGAGGCCCTTCCTGTCGATGCTGAACACGATGCACACGATCGCGATGAACATGAAGACCGCGGCCTGCAGCAGCGACCCTATGCCAGAAACACTCCCTATGCCAAACCCAGAAACGATGTAGAAAGGGGCCTGGACCAGGAAGAAGAGCGCCGGATAGTCGAACCTGCCTATTATGGAGTTGTTCGTGGTTATGGTGTTGGCGAGTATGCGGTCCGAGGATGCCGCGCTGTAAAGCTGCCTCTCGAAGGAGAGGGCATAGGGGTTCAGGCCATGGAGGGTGGCATTGACGCTCAGCACCGATAGGTAGTTCTCGTCACCTATCCTGTATCCTGTGAATATCCTTCCGCTGAGGAAATATATGCAAAGGACAAAGAGCACGAGCGCCAGCATCGCAATGCCGATGTACATCCTCTTCATGTCTTTCTTTCCGCCAATGAGATGCGCTCCGATTATTGCGAATACGAAAAGCGGGACGAGCATGAGGAACTGCAGGATGTACTTTGTAGCGTAATCTATCAGATTGACAAGGTAGAACAGATTCATGGCTCCTGACTGCAAGAAATAGTATGCGATACATGCAAGAGCCATCGCGAAGGAGGCGTTGAGCGCGAGAAGGTATCTCTTATTCTTGGTGATGCGGAACGCGAAATGGCAGGCTATCGCAAGCACGGTGAAGAGAGCGAAAGCCGATGTTATTGCAGAGAACTCCCTGTTGAGGGTGCCGATGGTGCCGAAGGTGCCGGAAAGCAGGACTGTGGCAAAAAGAAGGATAAGGAGCTCAGCGAGAGAGATGCCTGAAAGAGAGACCTTCCACATACTCTCCCTGGGCTAAAAAACATTGGGGCCTAGAGGCCTCCGAAGCGCATCAGCACTTCGGGACCGAGACCTTTCCTCCTGCGAAGCCTATTATGCTGCTGAGGACCCAAGGTGCAGTGAGCACTATTATGAGCCCTACAACTCCTCCGACTATCATGCCTACGGACCATCCCTGCAGGTTTCCCTTCAGGTTTCCTGCAGCAGGCATCACGTGGGCCACTGCATAGAGGGCGCCCCCTGCTATGAAGAGCAGCAGCGCAAGGATCCCTATGATGCTTCTAATAGTATCTACTATGCCGCAGAGCTGCTGGCTTATGCTTGTAGACGCAGCTGCCGAGGCCAATCCTGCAAACATGCTTCCGGCTGTGACCAGCAGGAATATGTAATTCATGTACTTCCTTAATGCTATCATGTCCACATTGAACACCAGAAAGTATGTTGAATAGGTGATTTAAATACCTTTCGTTGGGAGCGGCACGATGCGCGAGCGGAATCTGGCACGCGTTCCATGCCTGCATGTTCATGCCGTTCGCCGCTACAGGACGCTGCCCGCAATGCTCCTGATGCGCCATTCGCGCCTCACGCAAGGCTGGAAAGCAACTGTCGTATGCCACTACGTCTATATCTCAACGGCTTGTCGTCTGGAAAAACGGCGCAGAAAGAGACGGCATCGCAATTCCTAGTTAAATTATTAAACTTAAAGTTGTCTATGTTTATGGTTGTGGGCCCATGGCTGACCAGGAAATCAAGACAAGCATAGACGCTCTAGTCGCGTTCCTGCGCGAGCATGGGGAGACGAACGTCACTTCGTTGTCCGCTGCGCTGGGGGTCGGGGAGCCTACAATCATAGAATGGGCCAACATACTCGAAAGGGCTAACGCGCTGAAGATATCCTACAAGGCTGGCAAGATGTATCTTTCTCCTCTTACGATAACCAGCGAGCAGTTCGACACACTGAAGCAGACGACCGATGCGAAGAAGTCTGACATAAGCACCGAGGTGCAGTCGCAGATGGCTATAGTGAACCAGGTATCGCTGCAGATGGATGCGATGAGCAAGTCCATCGACTCGATAGAGAAGCTCTTCAAGGAGAAGTACAAGGACCTCAAGGGGATGCTCGACAGCCTCAACAGCGTGGAGAACGCGATAGACAATTCATACGTGAAGATGAAGACGAAGAAGAAGGAGGCGGACATGATGCAGGCGGAGCTGCAGAAGGAGATACAGACTATGCAGCAGCACGCCACCAGGCTCGAGACCTTCTCCCTTGACACGAACAACGCGAGGAGGATAATAGAGGACATAAAGGCGAAGGTGTCAGCATACTCGAAGTCGCTCGGCGACGCTAACGAGGAGATAAGGCAGATAATAGGCAGGCACCGCGATTATGTCATAGGGCTGAGGAGCAGCATAACCGAGGAGACCAGGCAACTGGGCGAGATAGTCAGGGTAGAGGAGAGGCAGGTGGAGGAGTATGAGAGGCTCGCGAAGAGCTACAGGCTCAATGCCAAGAAATCCATAGAGAGGATAAACCGTGAGACTGCGCGCATGCTGGACGACGCCTCGAAGGGCAAGGAGGAGATAGGCAGGTACACAGACACCGCGGACAGCAGTCTTGCGGCATTCAAGGCCAAGATGGCCGACATAAAGAAGCAGTTCGGCGCAGCTGCCGAGGTCAACGACAAGATAAACGGCATAAGGAAGGAGATGGACGAGATAGCCAAGGACAAGGAGTCGATAACCAAGAACCTGGCGCAGATATCGAACGAGCTCAAGGCGCTCGACGCGCTCTCAGGGCCAAGGCTAATGGACAAGAGCCAGAAGCTGGACATCCTCGAGAAGAAGACCAAGGACCTCGCGGGCAGCACCAACGAGCTCAAGGGCGCCGCCGACAAGGCCAGCGGCGAGGCAAAGGACATAGGAAAGTGATGCTTGATGGAGGCAGAGACGCAACCAAAGACCTACGCGACCTACAAGCTCGACGCCCACGGCATAGTCGCAGAGGTCAAGGTGTACGAGGCCGGGGGGTTCATACCGAGATATGACGTTACAGTGCCAGGGCTGGGGGACGCGACCAAGATACTGCTGCTGTCGCTAAGGCACGAGCTGCTGACGCTGGTGCCGATAGACCCCTCAAGGATCAACGACCCAGCATACATCGCCGAGGTCAACAAGAAGTACCTCAGCGCATCGAACATAATAATAGACAAGTACCTTCCAGGGACAAAGGAGGACGTCAAGCGGGTTCTCATAGCATACATCACCAACGTGATACTTGGTCTTGGGGACCTTGAAGTCTTGCTTGCGGACGACAACCTGGAAGAGATCGCGGTCAATGGCTCAAGGGACTACATCTGGGTCTTCCACAAGCTGTACGGGTGGTGCAAGACCAACCTCAAGTTCTTCGACGAGGATACCATCTACAACGACGCCGAGCAGATAGGGAGGAGGGTAGGAAGGCAGATAAGCAACCTGACGCCGCTCATGGACGCCGAGCTGACGGACGGCTCAAGAGTCAACGCCACGCTGTTCCCGGTCTCGCAGCACGGCAACACGATAACCATAAGAAAATTCTCGAAGAACCCGTGGACCATACCTGCGCTCATAGCCAACAAGACTGTATCTCCGGAGCTCGCATCCATGATATGGCTCTGCATACAGAACGAGATCAGCATGCTGATATCTGGAGGGACTGCCAGCGGAAAGACCTCGTTCCTCAACGCGATATCGATCTTCATGCCTGCGGCAAGGCGAGTCATATCCGTGGAAGAGACTAGGGAACTGACGCTGCCGGAGTTCCTGCAGTGGGTGCCGATGCTCACGAGGCAGCCTAATCCCGAGGGCAAGGGAGAGATAACTCTCTACCACCTGATGATCAACGCCCTCAGGCAGAGGCCTGACATAATGCTCGTCGGGGAGATCAGGACCAAGCCGGACGCCGAGACGCTGTTCGAGGCGATCCATACCGGGCACGCAGTGTACGGCACCATACACGCGGACAACGCGCAGGATACGATAATAAGGATGGTCAACCCGCCGATGGACATACCAAAGATAATGATGAACTCGATAGGCGGCATAATATCCCTTTTCAGGCACAGGCGCCTGGGAATAAGGAGGGTCTTCGAGTTCGGTGAGATACAGAGGAGCGGCGACGCCAGCGTCATATACAGGTGGAACATGCGCGCGGACTCGTTCGTCCAGGTGTCTGGGATGTCCAGGCTTGCGGAGCTGCTGACGCTGTATGGCGGATACACCAAGCAGGAGATAGACGAGAACATAAAGGAGAAGGTAGAGATACTCAGCTGGATGACTAAGAACAACGTGTTCGACGTCGATTCCGCAGGCACCGTCGTCGCAAACTACTACAAGGACCCTAACTACGTGTTGGACATCGCAAGGAAGGGCCTTCCATACTCAAGGGATGTCTTCAAGGTGGGCTGATGGACTACGACGAGGCCGTCAGGATGATCGAGGGCATGGGTGCGGCGCAAGGGGCCATGATAGAGCTGGACATGGACCAGGCGGTATCCAAGACAAAGATGCCCAGGCAGTACACGGCCGATGAGATAGGCAGGCTGCTCAGGAAGCTGGACGAGCTGACTACAGGAGTCGCGCAGGAGGAGCCTGAGCATGAGGAGAAGAGGCACAGGGGCTTGGGCATGCCGCACATCGCCTTCCCGACGGAGGCTCTGACAGCGAACGCCAAGAAGGACCTGAACATGGCGGCAAGCGAGCTCAAGGGAGCGCTCTCAGGGCTGGGCAAGGGCGTCTCGCAGGTCAAGATGCCAAAGAGCCCGCAGCAGGCGCAGAAGAGCATCATGGTCAGCCTCTCGCTGCAGGACCAGGTGAGCGAGCTGGAGAAGATAGGCATGGGCATGGGCAGCAACTCCTTCACCAAGGACGAGATCGGCATAATACGGCAGGAGCTCGACGCGCTCTCAAGGAGCGTCGTAAAGGAGGAGCCGAAGGACGAGTTCCAGAGAAACCTTACGGATATAAGAAACAAAAGGTTGATAGAGGTTATGCAGATGCTGAAGGCGAGCAGTTGATGTTCAATGGCTGACGACAAGGACATAATGGACAAAGAAATAATCGGGTTCACAAAGCCAAAGAAATTCCTCTTTTTCAAGATACCTTCAAGGCCCATATATGGGAAACGCGGGCAGAAGGCCGCTCAGCAGCAACAGCCAACTCAGCAGCCCAGCCAGGCGCAGCAGAAGCCGCAGCATCCTGGCTTCAAGCTCCCGTTCGGCACCAAGCCCTCGCAGAAGCAGCAACAGCAGGTCCCGCAGCAGAAGCAGGTCCCTCACATAGACTATTCAGGAAGTCCTCAGTCTGCCCAGCACAAGGCAACGAACCAGCTCAGCGGCCTTGACAACTATCTCACAAAGGTCATATCAAAGCAGAAGAACTTCGAGATAATGCTCAAGGACCAGGGGATAAAGGCCACACCTCTCGCTTTCGCTAGAAGGATGTTCATATTCGCAGTCCTTACATGCATAGCGATGGGGATCCTCCTCACGCTTGTCATATACCTTGCCAAGGGGCTCACGCCGTTGATAATAGTCGGGCCCGTGCTCGGAGCAGTCATATTCACGCCTGTGTTCAACACGTTGCTTAACTACACCAAGATGCAGACGGCCAACAAGGGCAAGGACATAGAGAGGGACGTGCTGTACGCTGCAAGGGACATGATAATTAGCATGAGGTCAGGCCTTCCGCTTTACAACGCCATAGCGACGGTAAGCCAGGGATACGGGGCAGCATCGGCGGAGTTTGCGAAGGTCATCGAGTACGCGCAGCTGGGCATGCCCATAGAGGAAGCCATCGACACCGTAAGCCAGCGATCAGGCTCCAAGACCTTCAAGAGGCTCATGCTGCAGGCCAGCATGTCCATAAAGGCGGGAGTCGACATAGTAAGCACGCTGCAGGAGGAGATAAACGAGGCAAGCCAGGAGCGCACGATAGAGCTGAGGAGGTACGGGCAGAGGCTCAACGCATTGGCAATGTTCTACATGCTTTTCGGAGTCATATTCCCTAGCATGGGCATCGCAGTCGCATCCATCCTCACGACATTCATAGCCATATTCACAATAAACAACACCACACTCATCTTCGTGCTAGTGGGGATATTCTTCCTGCAGTTCATATTCCTGAACCTGATAAAGGCATCAAGGCCGATATTCGTGACGTGATGATATGGCAATAGTCTTCGAGAGGCTTATAGGGAGGCAGCTGGTGAGGTATCTCTCCAGCGAGCTCGACCTCGCAGGCATCAAGACAACTGTCAACACGTTCATCACCTTCGGCATAGTCAGTTGGATCGCGGTGCTGATACTCGTATCGTTCTATACCGCTATAGCCTTCAAGCTGAACCCGTTCCTGGCAATCATCGGCGGCATCGCCGCGAGCCTCGTATTCGAGTTCATAATATATGCGCTGCTCGAGTTCAGGATAGAGCAGAGGAAGGACTTCATGGAATCGATACTGCCGGACTACCTGCAGCTCACAGCAGCTGAGGTAAGGGGAGGAATGTCTATATCGAAGGCGTTGACAGCCTCCGGAAGGCCGGAATTCAAGTTCTTCAACGACGATTTGGAACTACTCTCGAAGCAGCTCTATTCAGGGGAGACGATGCAGAACGCGCTGACCGACTTCGCGAACAGGTACAGGTCAAACACCTTGAGAAGGAGCATGCGCATGATAAACGAGACAGTGCAGTACGGAGGGGGCATGATGGACCTTCTGAACCAGATATCAAGGGACCTGAGGAACCAGCAGATAATCCAGAAGGAGGTGTCCGGCCAATTATTCATGTACACGATATTCATAGCATTTGCCGCGCTGATAGGAGCTCCCGCGCTATACGGGATAACGAACGAGATGATCACGATCACGACACAGGTATGGAGCAAGATATCGATAGGTGCATTAGGAAGCGTGCCCAGCGTTGGCGTCTCCTTCATCCACTTCAGCAAGCCGCAGATAACCGCGCAGGCGTACGGCTACTTCGCCTTGGCCGCGATACTGATAATAACCGGATTCGGAGCATTCATAGTCGCAGCGATATCAACAGGGGTGCTCCAGAACGGGATCAAGTACCTGCCCATATTCGTTCTCGTGGGATTCGGGGTATACTACATCGTCTCGAGCACGATGGCAGGCTTCTTCACAAGCATCGGCGGAATATGAAACATGCATTGACAATCATTATCTACCGTATGAGCCATAGTTAAGTTGCGGTAAGAGAACAGGATGTCGTTTCTACATTCTTAGGATAACTAGTAGAATAGTTCCATGGGCCAATTCCTGTAGTGGACAATGGCGCATAATAAACGGCTGCGCTATCTTGCGTGGATGATGCATAGCCACCAACACAGTACAGATAGCCGTTTGAGGTGGAGCACCTATGCCCCCATACTGTGAACGGATAGCTCATTCCGGCGTTCCAAGCGCCTATACCTGTCGCGGATATCGGTGCGTAGTACGTGGAGCTTACACCATTGCTTGCAGATCCTGTGGTATCGCCTCCAACGCAATAAATATAGTTGTTGTAGTTCACACATCCATGATAGCCAACACTTGATGGATATGCTGTGGTGCTGGCCCAGGTACCAACTCCAGTACTGGATATCGGGGCGTAATAGGTCAAACTAGTCATTGAACCTCCAGTGGTCTCCCCGGCAACGCAGTATATGTAACCGTTCGCTGTCATGCATTGTGAGATAGTTATTGAAATCGGATATGAGTTCGTCGTAGATGTCCATGTTCCTATCCCTGTACTGCTTATTGGGGCATAATAGATCTGGTTGATGATTCCCGTTGCGGTATCCCCGCCCACGCAGTAAATATAGCCATTATATGCTACACAAGTCGGATGCTCGGCAGCAAGAGGATACGCGCTTCCAGCAGTCCATGCACCTATCCCTGTAGATGATACTGGGGCATAATATGTGTTCGTAATGAACCCAGAGTTATAGCCAGTTACACAGTATATCTCATTATTGTATGACGTGCAAGCATGATCATACACATTTATAGGATAGGGAGTTACAGGTCTCCATACGCCTGTGCCCACATTCGATAACAACTGGGCACCATAACTGGCGTTAAAATCCTTGGCCGCGATGCTGTTGTAGCCACCTATGCAGTAAATGCTTGGTACCGAATAACTGCTCCCAAGTCCAAGAGCCTGCCATTCGGTCGTAGAGCCGCTTACGAGTCCGCCACTGGGCAGAGGCACACGAGTACCTGAAGAGTTCGTCAACGTCGACGCTTTCTGCCATGCTATCTGGTATGCTGTGCCGTTGTATCCGTTGCCCGAGTAGTCATTCGCATTCCCGTTCAGCGGCCACCATCCCACGAGTTTTGTATTTGTCAAAGGAAGGCCAAAGATGCCTCTGTTGTAAAGCATGTTTGTCTGTCCGGCTGATAAGGCAGTTCCGTAGATTTGAACGTTGGATATACTACCATTAAACCATCTAGAGGTCGAGAATCCTCGGCCTATCATGAGGTTTGCAAAGCCCGAAGGCCATAACGTATTTGGATAGTTGAAGACTTGCACACCGTCAAAGTAGCCGATTAGATTATCGCCGTTTCTTACTAAGACAATGTGGTACCATGTATTCGGTAACAATGAGGAAGAAATAGTGTTGTAAGTATAAGAATTTGGACTTGTGCCTACGACCGCGTTTAATGTGGATGGGGCAGTCTCCTCAAATCTTGGACCTGCATTGTTGCCATCTGGGGCAAAGTTTGCATCAAGTGGGTTATCGTTCGATGCAACAACTGCGGAGTCCATCCAGAAAGAAACAGTCCACGCGGTTGTGCTGCCTATCTGTGGCATATTTCCTACACTGATGTAGCTGCTCTGCCTGTTGAATCCAGCTGCAGTCTGCTGCCCGTTGCCTATAAGCAAAGGACTGCTGCCCAGATAAAGCCTTGAAACGTTGTACCCTAGGCACGCCTTAGTGCTTGTGCAGGCTCCGACCCCTGGAAGAGGCGAAAGGGAACCAGGAACTGTCCTGACAAGGGCGCTGTCCCTGTTGTAGTTCGTAAGCCCCGTGTATATCACATTGGTCGCAACTCCGCTGCTGTTGTATCCAGAATAGTCGTTCGCGTTGCCGTTCAGCGGCCACCACCCCGCTATGGAATTCGATACTGGCAATCCTTCTATGCCCCGCTGGTATATGTTCTGCATCTGCGAAGAGTTAAGTGATGCGTTGTAGACTTGCATGTTCGCTATCTGCATTGGTGCATATAACGTGCAGCCGCTGCCGCTGCACTGCGCACCTACCTGGTTGTTGCCAGAATTGCTGATGTTGTTTCCCAGAGTGCTAGCCCCAACCAGTCTTCCGTCAACATAGACGCCCCTGTAAGATGATTGGAAGACCGCCGCGATGTTGTGCCAGCTCCCATCATTGACGATTGTGTTTGTGCAATAAGCCCCGCTGCCTCCTGCCCAGACGCACACGGAACCTGGCTTGCCTCCGGTTCCTGCCAGGTAAAGCTGGTAGCTGCCCGTGCTTCCTGACCATGCTGAGAATATCATGCCTATGGTATTTGTCGTTCTGACCCATGAAGATATGGTATATTGCGATGAGGAATCTATACCTACGGAATGCGGGATTATGATGTTGCTGTTCATGCTGTTGAAGCTGCTGACCTGCTTATTGTACCCCATGAAGTTGAACATTCCGTTACTGGACTGATTCACGAAGACACTACTTACCCTGTCCGAGTAAGAAGGCGCATAAGGGCTGGCAAAGTAGTACCCGTTGCTTATGTTGCTTCTTAGGTTGTCTATGTTGTACGTCGCCAATGAGGGGCCGTAAAGCAGCACGCCCTGGCCGTTCTGGAAGCTGTTGAGTGCGTTGCTCGATGGGTTGTAGAAAAGATACGGAACAGTAGGCGTCTCAGTTATCATATTCGCACCTCCGTACGTTATCAGTCCACCGAAATTGTTCTCGCACTTGTTTAGTTTCATTGCGTTGACTGTAAAGAGTATTATGGAGTTGCTGGCGGTGCTGGGACAGGAGCTCGCTCCCGCTGCTAGCTTGTACAATGTGCCGTATGCGAACGAGTAACTGCCATTGGTTGCATAGGCGTTTCCTGTCACACTGCTGAGGTTCGACATGTTGCTGAACCTGATGTACCTCAGTATGCCCTGCTGCGCGTAGAATAGATCGGGCGTGTTGTTCAGCGGTATCGTTGCGTTTACCGGTACCTTGTATGTCAGGTATGTTCCGCTGTTGTTTATCCTTACCGTTTCAGTGTACGTTGCCGACAATGTATACGGGCCGAACTGCGTTATCACCGGTTTTGTCTGCGTCACGTTTATGTTAGTGACTGCGATTCCCAGCGACGCTGCAAGGTTGGAATTGTACGTCAGGAACATCGCGTTGCCCATGTACGACTTTATCGTGTTCGCTGTCGCACTTCCCGGGATGACGTTGGGAAGCGTTCCGTTCACCATGAGGCTTGCCATGTACACGCTGAAGCTGGATATGAAGTTCCCTTTTCGCATTGTGCTATTGTACTCGTACTTGAACAGCGTGTTAAGCGCACTGCTGAGGCTCGCCTTCCCGAAATCATTCGCATTCCTTGTTATCAAGGACGCATAATTGTTGGATGTCGATGTGAAGGAATTGGACTGCTGAAGCTTGTCGTAACCTACCTGCAAAGTTATAAGGAGGATGACCTCCGCTAGCATCAATATGAATATGACAAGCACTGCTATTGACATGAATTGCGCTTTCATTTGCACCATCGATTCATTGGGCTGCTAAATATCATAAACATACTATCAGCTCCACGAGACTATGCTCACGTTGTGCGTTATGTACTTTCCGCCAGTGTAGTTCAGCAGAGGCAACGCTATCGTGGAACTGCTCACCTGGTATGCGTTCTGTATGGAGGTTATTGAATAATTGGAATTGGTGTAGGCGATGTTGAACGGGAATCCTGTATCATTGGCTCCGCTGTAGTCATTGGTGTCTCCCCCAAGCGGCCACCATCCCACGATATGTAACTGGTCTACTGGAGCCCCGTTCTGACCTTCCCTATACATGAGCTGCACCGCGCTGCTGTTCTCAGATACGTTGTAGACCTGCACGTTGGATATGTATCCGTGCATGTAGTAGTTGAGGTTGCTATCGTACCCTATGATCATGTCCTTGAGCCCCGCGTTATACGATGTGCCTGTGTACGAATCGTTGGCGATTAGCTTGCCGTTGAGATATGATTTCGCTCCAGTGCCTGTGTTTAGGGTAACGACTATGTTGCACCACGTGTTGACGGGGCACTTCGAGGAGAAACCCGAGTACGCAAGGTTATGGTACGCACCATCTATCCAGTACTCTAGGTTTATGTCATTGTTCGATGTCGTATATGTTATCCTTGGGTACAGGTTCTGGCCCCACACGTCGAAGACTATATTGCTGTTGGAACCGTACGTATTGAACTTGACCCACACATCTATGGTACCCTGCGTCATCGATGCCTTCTGGAACGGATTCTTCATCTCGACATAACTGCTCGCTCCGTCGAACGTGGCCGCGTTGACCGAGCTTATCCTGTCTATCTGCATTGTGTAGTTGATTTCGCTCCTGATGCTGTTGAGCATCGCAGACGCGCATCCGGTATATCCGTTGGCGTATGCTGTGGCGGCGCTGGCGAGGAGCGACGTTCCGGGGCTGCCTCTGCATGTACCTACCGCTATGATCTTGCTACCGACGCTCAGGTACAACCTTCCGTATGCGAGGACCATGCCTGGATTGGATCTTGTGCTGTACGGCATCTTCATGCTCCACATCACGGTGCCATTAGTCAGGTTCTCTGCTGTCAGGTTCATGTTGGAGCCTGTCCATCCCAGTGTATAGACCAATGTCCCAGACTCTACCGGGTATGAGCCCTGCAGCGCGCTGCCGTACGCAGAAGGGATTCCCTTGTCCCATGCCTTGGTGCCGCCGACGCTCATCGCAGTGACGTTGCTTACCGCATGGTAGTATGCAGTTCCCTTGTAAAGTGATATGCCCCTGACATTTGAGCCTATGAGGTAGTTGCCCACTATCGTGTTGCTGATGCTTATGGCGTTTGCGGAGTTGGTATCACCTGGGGCAAAAGCTATGCTGTTGCCTGAAGATGAGACACCAGAATGCAATACTGTCCCTGAGACGGTATAGTTCCATACGGCAACAGGCGATCCGGATCCGGGCATCGATATGAGGTTCAGGTTGGCTCCGTCAACGTAGACAATCGAGCCCTGCGCCGCGGTGATGTTGAGCACGGTGCTGCCGGTCGAAAGGCTCCACGCTGTGGTGCCGTTGTTGGCGTATATGCCCCAAAGAATGTTGTTGTGCGCAGCGCCGAACAGCGCAATCCCCTGGTATATCTTCAGCGGCGTGGTCACAGTTCCTCCTGTGTTTATGCTGCTCTTCCATATCTGGGTGCCGTTGTAGGCGTTCAGCGCAGTCAGGTTCCCAGAATCAAGGTAAAGGAGCATGCCGTTGTAGAGCGCGAGCGATGCAACCGTAGGTATTGTAGCCTTCTTGCTCCAGAGCTGGGTTCCATAGTTGCTGTAGCAGTATATCACGCCGCCGTCGGAGAAATATACGTTGCCGTAGTCCGCGACTATGGAGTTGTTCAGTATCGCGTTCGATACGTCTATCACAAATGCGACTGACGGCTTCTGCGGTCCGTAGGCGTTGGATCCGCTTCCATACGCGTCCTTAAGGTACTGCGGCCACGTCTGGTTCGATGCAGCGCCCTGTTTTGAGATGTAGCTCAGGAACGGGACCGCCGTGAAAGTCCCTATCTTCGCGCTTGAGAGTATGCTCATAACAGATCCCGCCTGCGAGGTCTGGAGAAGGTATGGGGTCTGGCCCGCATAGAAGAAGTAGACCAATACGGACACTCCGGCTCCGGCTATCACCAAAGCGAATATGCCGTCAAGTGTGAACGCTACTCCCTTCATTCAGCTTACACCATAAGTCCTATTTGTCCAGACCATCATCCTTATGTTCGCAGGAAGGCCATTGTTGAGTACGACCTGCCTGTTGGATACCTGTATCGATGTCGCGTTGTAAGTTGCCGGATTGAGCCCTATGCTGACGTTCGTGAAGTACTGCGAGCTTATGACAACGTAGTATTCATAACCGACTCCGAGTGGCGCCTTCGTAGCCTGGTAGTTGTTCCTTGCCATTGATGCCAACTCAAGCACCTTGGCTACGGATACTGTGGTGTTGTCCCCCGTCCCGAGGCCTACGCTCACATTGTTCCATGTGGCAGTGTTGGAAGGCGTGACCTGCGCGTTCCATGACGCAGGTATGCCTGAATAAACCATCCTCGCCTGCAGTCCCTGCAGCTGGTCCTGCAATCCTCCGGAGCCGTACCCGTACGATAGCGAGAACTCCTGGACGACGTTGTACCATACTGCAAGTAGCACCACTACCGCTGCAAGGAATATCGTTATCCCGAATATCGCGTCAAGTGACCAGAATTGCGCCTTCATGTGCTAACACCCAGAGGCACAGTCACCGAAGCCATCCTAGGAAGGCCATTGTTGTAGTCTTGGTATATCTGGTTGGCTGTAAGGCTTGTATTGTATATCTGCAGGTTTGCGATTGTGCCGTTGAAGCAGTAGCCTGCGGGATTTCCGCTGTTGGCCCATTCTCCAACGTAGAAACTGCTCGAATCCCATGTTATCGGTCCTGTCAATCCAGTGGTGCTTTTTACAAGCTGGCCGTTGTAGTACAGCTTCAGCGCGTTCGCAGTGGATGTCCCGTTCCACGAAGCAGTGACAAATGTCCAAGTGTTCAGCGGCGGCGCCGTATGTTCCAGGCCAGCTGAAGTAACTGAGTTCCAAATCTTGTACTCGATAGAGTTGTTGCTGACGCTGAACATTGAGACTCCTCCGTTTGCAACGGAGCCTATCTCGCCTCCCAGCATTACTCTATATAGGGACCACACCTTCGGGTATACCCAGAACTCTATGGTGTGCGCGCCCGTGGGTCTTGCGGCGCTCGGTAGGACTATCCTGCTGCAGCTGTTGAAGTTAATGCCGAAACCGTTCTTAGAGTAAAGCAAAGTCTGGTTCGAGGAACCGTATACCACGTCGGCAGCGGTACCATCGTTGCCATTGCCGCTGTAGTCATACGAATCCCCGTTCAGCGGCCACCACCCCACGACCGTATTCGAGACGGGGAAGCCTTCCACGCCATTGAGGTAAGCCTGATTTATCTGGGACTGCGATAATGATGAATTGTATATCTGGACATTGGCTAGCGATCCGTTAAGGAACCTGTACGGGGTTCCTGTCCCTAGCTCTGCCCCAAGGCCCAGGGCAACAGGCGAGCTCGGCACGGTGCTGCCGCTAAGGCCCGTGGCCAGCACGTACGTCTTGCCGTTAAGCACTGCAGATTCAGCAGTTCCATTATAGACAAGCCCCACCTGCGACCATGCGCCCAAAGGCACCGTCTTCACGGTGCTATGGCCGTTCTCCTCCACGCTGTTTCCAAGCGATACGAGGACATTTCCCGTACTGGCCGCTATACCTACGCTATACTGGTCCGTTGATATTGCCTGCCCCCACTTGTTGACTACGACCTCAGTGTCGGAAGGACTATAAGCTGCTGGGTTGACCCACGCGAGCACTGTAAGGGAGTTACTAGGGTTCAAGCTGTTGGAAGATGGAATCTGCACGTAGCTGTTCGTGCCTATGAGGCTCGCAGCCTGTGTGTTGTTGATTATCGATGTCTGCAGTTGCGTAGGTATGGAGACGAATGCGAGATTTCCGCCTATGCTGCCGTTGTTATGTTGTGATGAATAGTCAACAGTATCTCCGTTCAGCGGCCACCATCCCGTCAGTCCTCCCTGGAAAACAGACGGGGCAGACAGTCCTCGACCGTACAACTGCGCTATCTGGTTCGCAGACAGCGTGACATTGTATATCTGCACGTTCGCTATCTGCCCTGGCAGAAAGAGCTGGCATTTCGGATTGCATTGACTGCCTATCTGGCTGCCAGCCTTGCTTGTAAGATTGTTTGAGAGGGAGCTGCTTCCGGCGAGCCTGCCGTCCACGTATATCCTCCTCGAGGATGACTGGAATACGGCAACTATATTGTGCCAGTTTCCGTTATTCACTATTGTATTCGAGCAGTAGGTGCTGCTTGTGCCTGCCCACACGCACGCATTCCCTTGGTAGATCCACAGCACATAGCCGCCTATCCCAACAGCTGCTGAGTATATGCTCCCTATTGAGTTTGAGGTCTTGACCCACGATGACACGGTATACTGGATTGAGGAATCCAGCCCATACGAATGGGATACGCTCACATAACTGTTCTGCCCATTGAAGCTTGCGACGTAGTTGGGATTCGCCCAAGATGTGTTCACCATGGCTCCAGCGTTGAGTATAATATTTGCGTTATACATGGCGTTGTTGGTTAGCATATTCTTCATACCTATGTTTAGTGCGTTGGCGCCGTAGCCTTCTCCCATCGACCACCACCAAGTAAGGTTCTTTACAGTCACCACATTGCCCTGGAATGCCATTGCCTTGACCAACGCACTGCCTGTGTAGCTGCCTTGATTCAAGAATGCGGTAGCAACTCCGCTGCTGTTGGTGAAGTTGGATATGGACCTGCTGTTGTTGTAGAATCCGCCTATGTTTGTCGTGAATCCCACCAGTGTGTTCGACACGACAGCGCCTGTAGAGTTGGTCACCTTAGCGATGAGCTGGCTCACAGAGCTGTACGACACAGCTTTTGGATTGCCGTTGTACCCGTAGCCGCTGTAGTCATTGGCATCTCCGTTCAGCGGCCACCATCCGACCAGCGTATTGGACGACAACGGCGCGCCCCCGATCCCCCTATAGTATATCGCGTTCACGGAGTTTGCGGAAAGGGATGTGTTGTACAGCTGCACGTTGGCTATGCTGCCGTTGAAATAGTAGTTTGCCACTATGGGAAAACCAGATATCTGCAAGTTCGTCGCCGCGGTCCCGCTCTGCGCGTTTCCAAGGCACTGGCTCAGCGACTGGCTGACGCCGTTCATGTATATCGCGCTCTTGCCGGTATAAGCCCCATTGTAGAACACGGCAGCGACGAACACCCATGCCCCCTTGTATCTCGAGACGTTGAATCCGTATACGTCTGCGTTGTTCGTGTTGAATCCGAAGCACGACGGGGTGTACAGGTCAAGGTCGTAGCCGGCGAACCCGAATGGCATCACGTTGTTCTGGCCGTCCCATCTCATCCAGAAGGTGACTGTGTTGTTCGCAGTCGCGCCCGTCGATACCTTCAGCGCGTTTACCGAGATATAGCTGCTCTGCCCGTTGAAATTGGCCGCAAGCCTCGCCTGCTGGCTAAGCGCTATGTTCTGCGCCTGGAAGCTTGTCGTTGGGCACTGCACGTCTATGCATATGTTGCCGTACGAGTTCTTGATTGATATGCTGCCCTGGAGCGTCGGCAGCACATATGCCTTGTTGCCGCTCACCAGGTATGAATCAGAGGATATCACGCTCTTAGCCGCCCCGTACGCGACAGCCTGCACAATCCTGCCGCTTATGTTAGCGCTTGCTATGACAGTGCCTGTCTTCGTTATAGTGACGTTGTATGCTGGCAGGTTCAGCGCGCTGGTCAGCGAGAATGTTGAGCTGTAGCCGTTGCCGCTCTGCGAGGCGGTGGTCATCTGCGACGCAACGGTCTGTGCTATGAGCTGCAGCTGCGCGAACACCTGCTGCGTCGCGGATAAGGATCTCTGCGTAGCTATGGAGCCGAAGACGAGGATGAACACTACGAGGACGAAGGAAAGCACGATGACGTAGTCCAAGCTTATCTGGAGGCGCATTCTACACCACGGTCTTTATGTACACGCAAGGCAGCGACGTCCTGCTGGGGCATCTGGGCTGCGCGCTCACGTTCACCAGGTACGTCCCTGGGTTCGAGAATGTAGAGAGGTTGCCGCTCACGTTTATCGGTGTGTACGCCGTGACGTAGCTCAGCCCCTGCGGTGACACTATGACGAAGATTATCTCGTGGCCTATGCCGTTTATCGTGTTGCCGACGTATATCGTGTTGACTCCCTTTGGAACGTTTATCTGCGCCACCTGCTTCGCAGGGGGCCCCTCGCTGCCAACGAGAGTGGCGACGCTGGCTATCTTGCTAGCGGCCTGCTGCGCCTCAGCCGATGTGAGCGCGGTATTGGCGTTGGCTATCTGCAGAAAGGCTATGACCACAAGCGGAAGCAGTATCGCCAGGCCGAATGATAGGGTAATCAAGAGCTCGAAACTTGACTGTGCCTTTTGTTGCTGCGGGTTTTCCATGTCAAACCTTCCTGGTGTTCAGCATCATCTCCTTCTTGCCCTTGACCTCTTTGTAGGCCTTTGCTATCGCGTCGTTGACGGTGCTCTCCAGGCTGAAGCCGGTCGTGTGCGCCGATATGGCGCCTATCTTTGGCAGCCCTATCCTTATCCGCACCTCGTACAGCCTTCCCTTGAGCCTCTTGACGTTTGCGGCTATGAACCCCACCCTTATCGCGTGGAACTTGTCTATCCTCTCCGCAAGCTCCCCGAAATACGTGTACAGTTCATCCTCGTACTCCTTCGTGTAATCATCAAGCCCAGATATGACTATCCTGCTCTTCCTCTCCTGCGCGTTCCTTACGAACAGCTCCAGCACGTCCCTGGCAGTTATTATGCCTACCGGCTTGCCGCCCCTGGTGACCAGGAAAGCGGATACCGATTTGGATATCATGCCCCTCATGGCCCCTTCTATGCCCTCATCGTACTCTATGGAATTGACGTTCCTGTCGCAGACCTCCCTGACATTTATCACGTCAGGATTGAGCGACTTCCTGCTCTTCTCCTGCCTCTCCCTCCCGACCATGCCGTAGAGCATCATGCCCCTTGAGGTGAGTATCCCGTAGACCTTGCCGTTGTCCATGACTATCAGCCTGCTGACCTTCTTCCTCCTCATCGCCGCATTGGCCTGCGTGACTGTCGCATCGGCCTCGATAGTCTCAACAGGCGCTGACATGCCCTCGCTGACCTTGAACTGCGATAGGGAGTGCAATGACAGGAGCGCCTTCAGAACGTCCATTCTGTGGACTATGCCTGTTACCCTGCCCTTCTCGGCGAAAGGCAGCACCTTTGTTGCTGACTTGTAGAACAGGGTAGCGGCCTTCTCTATGTCGTAGCTGGAATCCATGTACCTGAGGGGCCTGGCTACCTTCCCAAGGGCGTACCCGTACGGCAGCTTCAGCATGCTGTTCCTGGCTATCGCCCTGTCGTCGACTATGCCATAGTACCCCTTGTCCTTCATCACGACTACGGCTCCGTCCCTCTTTATGCTCTCGAACGCCTCGCTTATCGGTATCTTGTAGTCAAAGAACTGGGCCTTCGAAACGAACTCTTCAGGCAGTATCTGGAATGCAGGCTTCATGGTCAACCCCTAACAACCTACTTGATGATTTATTATATATAACTGCATTTATAAATCGTTTATAGCATTCGCCAGGATGGCAGATCGGCTATGCGTCCGCCTGCAGAGCGGAAAAGGGGGGTTCAATTCCCTCTCCTGGCTATAGGGAATCATTTAGGTATACTTACATGCACTTTTATGTATACCTAATTTAGGTATACAAACTTTAATATATCTGTATACCTAATTATATACTATGGCATTGGTAATAAAGAGGATTAGCGGTAAAAATTACTACTATTCTTTTCTGATTTATCGGGTGTTAAATAAGCCTAAAGGTTTCAGCAAATATATAGGTATAGCCAAACCAACCAAACAGAAATTGGCACTTCTTGAAGATTCATTCAAAGAAGAGTTAATCAAGAAGCTATCTGGCAAAGAATATTCCGCCGGCTCTCTGGATAAGGATGAGATAATCAAGACTTTGCTATTCGCCAAGCATTTCAATCAAAAATACCAGAAACTGACCGAATTAAAAAGAAGAAAGTATGATGTGGATAGTACTGTCTCCTTCATCCTTACAACGCTCACTACAGAAGAAGTTGACGTGGATCTGAATGATGTAAAGAACGCATTAGTTAAAACCTCCAAGCTTACCGAAAGGGAACGCATAAGCAGAAACATGCTGAATGCCGTAGAATCTATAAAACATCGTCATAAACTTGATAAAAAATATCTTCTCAGTCTTCATAAGACTATAATGGCCAGCTTCAAGACAAAAACGCCTGGCAAACTTAGGGACAGACAGGTGTACCTATATAGAAAGGGCGAGCACGAACCGATACAAAATACAGAACTCAAATACCGGCCTCCAGGTTATTCTGAGATAAATAACATGATTGATGATTTTCTAGATTGGTATGATAGAAGCGGCCTTAATCCCATTGAGAAAGCATCTACGGCACATTACAAACTATATAAGATACATCCCTTCCTTGACGGAAACAAGCGAATCTGCCGTTTGGTATTCAACAAAACCTTGATAGATAACGACTTTCCCCTAATTAATCTCTCTGTAGAAAAGGAACTGTATTTCGACGCGTTAGCCTCTGCTGTAGAAACTGATAGACCACAATTATTTGTTGATTTCTCGCTTGGGCAGTACTATAAACAGGTAAAGATGTTTCTAAAGGAAAACTTATAACCAGCACAACAAACCTCACAATAAACTATGAACATTCCCCACTAATGCCATTTCCTGGCCATAGGGAATCATTCCCATTCTATGGTTGCAGGTGGCTTGTTCGTTATGTCATACACAACCCTGACAACTCCCGGAACCTCGTTTGTAATCCTCGTGGATATGCTCTCCAGCAGCACATACGGGAGTCTTGAGAACCCCGCAGTCATGGCCTCCTTGCTCTCCACTGCCCTTATGGCGACTACGTGGCCGTAGGACCTGCCATCTCCCTTAACGCCTGTGCTCTTGGAGCCGGTCAAGACCGTAAAGTACTGCCACGGCCTCTCTTCCAGCCCTCTCTCCATCCCTTCAGTGACTATCGCATCAGCATACCTCAATATGCCAAGCTTCTGATCTGTTACCTCCCCAATTATCCTGACTGCAAGTCCCGGTCCAGGGAAAGATATAAAATGGAGGCAAATTCCATGGTAGGTGGTGGATAATTGCCGGATAGGAAGACCATAGGCCTAGACCTTGACGACGTGCTGTCCGACAGCATGGGGGTATGGCTCAGGATGGCCGAGGAGACCCTCGGCATAAAGTCTCATAAGGGGGCTATCACCAGGTACCACCTTACCGAGATATTCAGCTCGCTGACTACCATGCAGGTGCGCGAGATGTTCAGGGCGTTGTGGAGCGACTACAGGAGGATGCCGATGCTTGATCCCGGCATACCTGGGATAGTCGGAAAACTGAAGGGCAGTTACGACATAGCCATAACTACTGCGACTAGCGCGAATCTCAAGGATGCCACTGCATGGATGGAGCAGAACGGGATAGCTTACGACAGGCTTGTGCTATTCAATACCGCGTCCGAGAAGCACCTCGCCGAGGGCGTGGACATATACATAGACGACCATCCGGACGTGGCTGAGAATGTTGCTTCCGTAGGGAAAAGGTCAATACTCTTCAGGCAGCCGTGGAACGAGGAGCTGATAGCGCGGAACTCTGACCCTAACATAACCGTCGTTGACAGCTGGGGCCAGATAGAGAGGCTCCTTCTTCCGGAATAGAGCCATTCACCTGAGGAAGTTGTATATCTTCTCAGCCCTGCCCAGGAGCAGGAACGCGACTATGGCTGAGAAGAAGACTATGAACGAGGTCAGGCCGAGGAAAGACTCGGGTAGCAGCTGCGACCCGACCGCTGCGCTGACTATGACGAGCGAGAGCTCCCCTCTCGACACGGCGGTCATCGAGTTGAATATGGACATCCTCAATGACCTGAGGACGCTCAGGTTGCCGAAGAAAGAGGTTACCAGCTTGACGATGAATATCAGCGGGAAGAGCAGCAGCAGTAGCCAGAAGTTGACAAGCCCGATGTTCACCTTCAGGCCTATCGTGAAGAAGAAGAACGCTATGAAGACATAGGAGAAGACGTGGAGGTCCTTCTCCAGGCTCCTCCATCTCCCCTTCCATATGCTGACTATGCTCCCGGCGATGTATGCGCCGAAGGCGCTTGACAGGTTGAGGCCTGTCGCTATCGTCACGAAGAGCAGGAGGACACCAAGCGCGAGTATCAGCAGGTCCTCCTCGTGTATCGTGTACTTGTATATTATCCTCGTGAATATCTCGTAGAATGCTATGTAAGCTACCACGAACAGCAGTATCGAGAATATGAACTCGATGATTATCGCGTCTACGGCAAGCGAATGGTTGGAGGTGAAGGAGCTTATGATGGTGAACATGAAGACTGCGACAAGGTCCTCGACCACGTTGATGTTGACTATCAGCGGTATGTTGAACTTGAGGTTGAGGCCCAGCTCCTGGAGGAGCTTGAGCGTTATCGCGGTGCTGGATATCGAGAAGGCCAGCCCGAGCAGCAGCGCTATCTCCGTCGCGAACCAGTGCGAGAAGACAAGGAAGAGTATAAGGAAGGTCGACACCAGCTGTATCAGCGCTATCATTGTTGCCTTCTTGAAGTCGCTCTTGAGCAGCTGGTAGATCGAGAACTCGGTGCCGATTGCGAACAGCAGGAGTATGCTGCCGAGGTCCCCGACGAAGCTTAGTATCGTTGACTGGCCTATGAGGTTCGAGGAGCCTATCAGGACCCCCATCAGAAGGAAGATTATTATCGGAGGTATCTTGAGCCTCAGCGCCAGTATGCTACCGAAGCCCAGGAAGAAGAGCGCTATCGCAAGTCCAAGGAATTCAGCCATTTTCACCAGTCAGTTCGCTATAAGATGCTACTATAAGCATAATATTGCTTCGTGCGGCGTACGTTGCTCGCGCTGCACGCGCTTGGAAAAAAAGAAAGGAAGCAGGATATCAGTATATCCTGCTTATGCTCTCAACGTTCAGGGCAGGTGCCGACGCTGTCTCCGGCTTCATGCCGAACTTCGCCTTGACTCCAGTGACTATGGACATCACCCTTATCTCGTCGCGCAGCTCAGGCATCATCCTTGCGCCGAATATCACGTTCGCGTTGCTAGCGAGCCCCTCTGTGACTCCCTCTCCTATCTTGGTAGCCTCGCTTATCGTGAGGTTCGTGCCCCCTACTACGTGTATCAGCGCTCCCTTGGACCCTTCGTACTCGACTCCGAGCAGCGGATGGCTCCTTGTCGACTTTATCGCCTTCTCTACCCTGTCGGTTCCATGGCCGGTGCCTATGCTTATTACAGCAGTGCCCGTATTCCTGACCACGTTCCTGAGGTCGGCGAAGTCGAGGTTTATCAGGCTAGGCAGCGTTATGCAGTCGGATATGCCCTTGACCGCATTGCCAGTTACGTTGTCAACCAATTCGAACGCGCGCTCTATCGGCAGGTTAGGGACATATGAGAGCAGCTTGTCGTTCTCTATGACTATGACGCTGTCGGCTTCCTTGGTCAGTTTCTCGAGCCCCCATTCGGCCTTCTGCTTCCTGCTCCTCTCAAGGGCGAACGGGAATGTCACGGTCCCAACGACCGTGGCTCCCATCTCCCTCGCGACCTTCGCCACTACAGGAGCGGCTCCGGTCCCTGTCCCTCCGCCCATTCCAGCGGCTACGAACACCAGATTGTAACCTTCCAGGGCCTTCTCGAGCTCCCCCCTGCTGACATCTGCGCATTTCGCAGCTACCTCGGGGAATCCTCCGGCACCCAGTCCGTTGGTTATCTCCTTGCCAATGAGTATCTTCTTATTGGCCTTTATCATGTTGAGGTGGCCTAGGTCGGTGTTGACCGCTATGGTATCGGCGCTCTTTATGCCGTACCCGAACAGCCTGTTAACAAGGTTGCTTCCCTGCCCTCCTACTCCCACAACGGCGATCTTAGGGGAGAATGCATCGTAGTCGAATTGGTCCACCATCCAAGGTCACCCAATCTCGAGCTCAGATGAAGTCCACGTCGTTGTAAGACGCGGCCTTCTTCTCCTCGAACTTCCCGACGATGCTCGATCCCTTGACGCCAGTGACTATCGCGACTATCTCTATCTGGCCTTCATATCCAGGTATGATCCTCGCGCCCCACTTGATGTTCGCCTTGGGGTCCATCCTCTCGGTTATTATCTCTCCGGCCTTTATCGCGTCTCCGAGGGTCAGGTCAGAAGCTCCTGATATGTGCACCAGCGCTCCCTTCGCATTCTCGAAGTCCACGTCAAGAAGCCTGTTCTTGAGGACAGCCTCTGCGGCAGAGCCGACCTTGTCGTTGCCCTTGCCTGTTCCCACAGATATGAATCCAACGTCTCCGCTTCCCATTATGCTCCTTACGTCCGCGAAGTCGATGTTTATCAGGCTAGGCTGCGTTATGGTCCAGACAAGTCCGCCTATCGCCTTGGCGAGTATGTCGTCCGCTACGGCGAACGCCTCGTTCATTGGCAGGTTAGGCACGAGCTTGACCAGCCTGTTGTTGTCCAGTATTATGACGCTGTCGCAGTTCTTCCTGAGCCTCTGTATTCCCTCCTCGGCCTTGACCTTCCTTACACGCTCAAGGTCGAACGGGTACGTTACCATTGCGACCACTATGGCGCCCTGCTCCTTCGCGACCTGCGCTATCACAGGTATCGCTCCGGTTCCCGTTCCTCCTCCCATGCCTGCGCACAGGAATACGAGCTGCGCTCCGGAAAGAACCTCCTCTATGGACTGCCTGTCCATCTCGGCTGCCTTGGCTCCCATCTCCGGGTCTCCTCCTGCGCCAAGACCTCTTGTCATGTTCTTTCCGATAAGTATCTTCTTTATCCTGTCGTCCACGATCTTGAAGTGCTGGACATCGGTGTTTACCGCGACAAGGTCCGTTCCCTTGACTCCAACCTTGACCAGCCTGTTTACCGTGTTGTTCCCTCCGCCTCCAACTCCGATGGTAACTATCTTTATCATCGGAGATGCTCCGCTGCTATCCTCGCTTCTACCCAGAAGTTCATTCGTGAACTCTACCATTTGATCGCCTGTAATGTTAATGATAGTAAATATGTTTAAATACCTTTTGTAAACTGGAGAGGAGTTCCTCGCCGATTATTCCAGTAGTTTTTTGTTTACTGAAATAAATGATGAAATATCGGGATACACGAAGAATTAGCGGAATCTTCCATGGTTTTTGGTCATTTTTCTCCAAGCCTTGTCCTTTTCTGCATGCCGTACATCTCAATTACCTCCTTCGTTGTCGTTGCGTCCTCTGGGCTCTTGTCGTCCCTCACTCCGTCGCTGATTATTCTCGGAAAACGGAGCGCGTAGCCGGTATCGGTCGAATCTTTTCCACAGGTATGCATGGGCGATTTTGTGATTTCGTCAGCACGCACCGTGATGACGAACCTAGGTTCGACCCAGAAGTCGGCATCAACGACCGCGTCGACCCTTGCAGGCCTGTTCTTTACCTTTATCCTGCTGAGCCGCTGCTCCAGCTCCGTCATCATCTTCTCGCTGAACCCGGTGCCTATCCTTGTTATTGTCTCGAACATGTCCCGCTTCTCGTTGTAGACAGCGGTAAGCAATCCGCCGAACCTGAACTCGGCTCTCTGCCCTCTACCAAGGTAGTAGCCTACTATGACGAGGTCAAGGGTATCTGACAGCTCCCCCCTGTAGCTCCTCTTGAGCTTTATCCAGCTGAACTTCCTCGCACCTGCTACGTATCTTGCCCCAAGGTCCTTCGCCACTATCCCCTCAAGCCCGTCGCCGACCATGTTCTCGAAATAAGTGTCTATCTCCTTCGCCGTAGTGGCGACTATCTTGTCCGAGGGCCTTATCCTGCCCTTCGGGGTTATTATGCTCTCAAGCTTCCTCCTTCTCTCCTCGTAGCTCCTGTCGAGGTAGTCCTCGCCGTCAAGGTACATGATGTCGAACGCGAAGAGCGTAAGCGGCATAGTCTCGCTCATCTCCTCTATCCCGTGCTTCCTCTTCCTCTGTATGGTCTCCTGGAAGGGCCTGAACTCCCCGGTGGAGTCGTTGTAAGCAATAGCTTCCCCCTCTATTATCGCCTCATCAGCCTTCACCTCATGAAGCGCCGCGCGCGCTATCTCGGGGAGCATCGGCGTCAGGACCTCTAGGTTCCTCGAGAATATCTCGACTCTCCTGTTCTTCCTGTCTATGTGCAGCTGCGCGCGCAGGCCATCGTACTTGCTCTCCACGGCGCATCTCCCGTGCATCTTCTCCAGTATCTGCTCCGACGTCGGCAGCCTTTCTGCGAGTGCGGGTCTGACGGGGCTGAAGAGCTCAACCTTGAGGCCTTTTACCCCTCTCTCGCCCTTCCTTGCGATCAGGTCTCCCACCTTGCCCAGGTCGCCGCACTTGTTGTACGCGTCCTCGAGCTCTGCCTTGAAATCCCTAGATCCTGTGAAGGCGCTGGACAGCGCCTCGAGTATCGTCGCATCGCCAACTCCAAGCCTCAGCTGGCCGAGCGCGAACCTTATCAGGTACTTGTTGTCAAGCGGCTCCGAAGACGACAGCAGCACCACGAGGTGCTTTATCTTGGTGTCCTGGCTCCCCTGCCCCGAAGTCTTGGCTATCTTCAGCATCCTCTCGAATACGTCGCTGACGGAGAAGTGCTCGCTCTTCATGCGCTTTATCCTTGCCTTCTTGGCGAACTCCTCGGCTGTAAGGCCCATGTCGCCGCTCTTCTTGTACTCCTTCAGCACCTCCTCCTTGGAGCGCCCTGCCGACATTCCTATGGCCTCTGCCGCGAACTTCTCAGCTAATCCCATCTGCAGCGACTTGAAGGAAGGAGCGAGCGATCCCTGCGTCATGTATACTATGGGCGTGACCTCTCCCTCCTTCGCCATCTTGAACATCTCCGTGAGTATGTCTATCATCGACAGCCTAGACGACGTGCCCTCGAGCTTCTCGTAATACTTGGAGAGTTCGGAGAAGAGCATGGAAACAACAATATAGTTAACCGGGAAAGGTTTTAATGCATTATATGGACTACGACGGCCTTGAGATCGAGGTACCAGAAGGGGTGTACGAGCCTCGTGAGGACTCTGCGCTCGCGAGAAGGGCGCTGAAGGCGGTTATCGAAAGCGCAGGCAAAAAAGGGCTGCGTGTCCTCGACATGGGCACGGGCAGCGGAATCCTCGGCCTCTCAGCCGCATCAGAGGACAAAGTGGGCGATGTCGTCTTCTCGGATATCGACGAGAGGGCCTTGTCGGCTGCGAGAGGGAACATTGAAAGGAACAGGCAAAGGATCAGCGCGAGGTGCTCTTTTGTAAGGAGTGACATATTCTCCAGCATAAACGGAAATTTCGACGTCATGGTCTTCAACGCTCCGTATCTTCCGCATTCCGCAAACGACAAGGGCACTGAGTCCGGGGCGTGGGACGGAGGCGCCCAGGGCGTGGAACTATCCATAAGGTTCCTGAAAGGGTCGCTGGAACGTCTTGAAGATGACGGAAGGATACTGCTGGTGGCCAGCTCGCTAGGGAACATGGAAAGATTGACGGAAGAGATTGAAAGAATGGGGCTCGAAATCGAGAGATCCATCAAGGAGCACTACTTCTTCGAGGACATCTTCGCATTGGTGATAAGGAAGAGAAGATGACTAGTCTTTGATCTTGAGCACGGCCTTTACCTTGCGTACAGCATCTACTACCTTGTCTATGTCCTCCTTGCCGTTGTAGACGTAGAAGCTCATCCTTGCGACCGAATCCTCGTTGAGCACCGAGGTCACAAGCGGCATGGCGCAGTGATGCCCTGCGCGTATCGCTATGCCCTCGCTGTCGAATACCTGCGCTATGTCGTGCGGATGCGCGCCATCGATGCTGAACGACATTACGCCTATCCTCTCGCCGAACCTGTCGCCCTTGAGGCCGTGCACCTTCATGCCCTTTATCTCCGAGAATCTCTTGAGCGCATAGGCTGTCAGCTCGTCCTCGTGCGCCTTCACGTTGTCCATCCCTATGCCGTTGAGATATTCTATCGCTGCTCCGAATCCGATGCCCCCTTCTATGTTTGATGTGCCTGCCTCGAACTTCCACGGAAGCTCGTTCCAGGTGGAGCTCTGGAAGTCGACGCTCCTTATCATGTCCCCTCCTCCAAGCACAGGCTCCATGCTCTCCAGCAGCTCCTCCTTTCCGTACAGCACCCCGATTCCTGAAGGGCCGAGCATCTTGTGGCTCGAGAAAGCGAGGAAGTCGCATCCTAGTTCCTTGACGTCGGTCCTCATGTGCGGCACGTGCTGCGCGCCATCGAGGATGACGGTTGCCCCGGCCCCGTGGGCAAGCCTTGTTATCGCCTTCGCGTCGTTGACAGTTCCGAGCACGTTTGACGCCATCGTCATCGACACTATCTTCGGCTTCCTCTCCAGCTTTGCCTTCAGGCCCTCCATGTCCAGCGAGGACTTGTCCTCGGCGACGTCGACGTACTCAAGCGCAATGCCCTTCCTCCTCGCGAGCATCTGCCATGGCACTATGTTGCTGTGGTGCTCCATAGTGCTTATGAGCACTGTGTCCCCCCTACTGAGCTTCTCGCCAAGGGCCAACGCAAGCACGTTGAGCGACTCGGTGGTATTCCTCGTGTATATTATCTCCCTGTAGGAACCGGCATTGATGAACTTGGCAGCCATCTCCTTGCTGCGGACGTACTCCTCTGTGGCCTTTACAGATATCGCGTACATGCCCCGGTGTATGTTCGCGTTGTAGGTCCTGTAGTATTCCGATATCCTGTCTATGACCTGCCTAGGCTTCTGCGTGGTCGCCGCATTGTCAAGGTATACCAGCTTCTTGCCGTTGTAGACCGATTCGAGAATCGGGAAGTCCTTCCTTATCCTCTCCGCGTCAAGGGCCATGCAATCATCTGTCGAACTTGTATCCTTCCTTCTCGATCTCGTGTATGAGATCCTTGCCCCCTTCCTTGACTACCTTACCGTCCTTCATGACATGGATGAACTGCGGCTCCATGTAGTTCAGTATCCTGCTGTAGTGAGTTATGAGCAATACCCCAGAATCGTTCTTCTTCTTGAAGTCGTTGATGTTCTCGGCAACCACCTTCACGGCGTCTATGTCGAGCCCCGAATCTGGCTCGTCAAGTATCGCGAGCTTGGGCTTGAGTATAGACATCTGGAGTATCTCCATCTTCTTCTTCTCCCCTCCGGAGAAGCCGTAGTTCAGCGACCTGCCTATGAGGTCCTCCCTTATCTTGAGCTTCTCGGCATTGGACTTTATGTCGCCCATGAACTCCTTGTACGAAGGCTTCTGCTGGCTGAGCGAGCCCTTCGCGGTGTTGAGGAAGTTGACTATCCCCAGCCCCTCTATCTCTATCGGGTTCTGGAACTGCAGGAATATGCCCAGCTTGGCTCTCTCGTTGGGCAGCATCTCCTTTATGCTGTTCCCGTCCACGAGTATGTCCCCTTTCGTTATCTTCACTCCAGGATGGCCCATTATCGTCTTCGCAAGCGTCGTCTTGCCGGAGCCGTTGGGGCCCATGATCACGTGGAACTCGCTGTCCTTCAGCGTCATGTTCACTCCCTTAAGCACCTCCTTCCCTTCCATCTCCGCGTGCAGTTCCTTGACCTCCAATATCATCGTATCATCTCCTCTTCTTTCCGGGCACCGCCCAGATACCCTTTGCGGATATCTCGTGGGCGTTCCCGAAGGTTCCGTTCTCGAGCTTGTTCAGCATCAGCGACATCGCCACCTCCTTCGCGATGCCGTTGTCCATGTTGGACAAATATTTTGCTATGAATGCAGTTATAAATAGCTTTCTCGCGCTCTCCTCGCTGATGCCCCTCGACGTCAGGTAGAATATCGCCTCGCTGTCTATAGGCGCTGTTGCTGCCGAGTGCGTGGCCTTGACCTCGTCGCTGTAGTCTATCGACATGTCAGGCAGCGCGTCTATGTGCGCGTCAGGGCTGAGGAGTATTCCCCTCTCGGTTATCCTCGAGTTGGCTGCCTTGGTGCCGTTGGCCACCTTGGCGTATCCCTTGAGCATGCACTGCGCGCTGCCGTCCAGTACCGCTCCTGATTCGAGCAGCGCGGTTGTATATGGCTTGGAGTTAATCATGTAGTTGTACAAATCGAACTTCTGCTCCTTGTTGCCGAACGCTATCTCGTTGACTGTTATCTCGCTGCTCAGGCCGTCCGCAAGCATCAGGCTCCTCGCCTTGGTCGCAGCTCCTCCGTTGTACACGAAGTTCACCTTCAGCCTCGAGCGCTCAGCGGCCACCGACTTGAGCATGCCTATGGCGCTGGTCCTCTCATCCTCGTCGTGCACTATGTCTATCTCCGCGCGCGCCTCCTTGCCAAGGACTATCTCGTGGAGAGTCGGAGATACTATCTGGCTCTCTGCCTTGGATGCGTGGAACTCGAACAGCTCCAGCTTCGCCCCCTCCCCAACGTTAACGATGAATTGCACTGGCATTGTGCTCTTGGTGTAGACTAGTATGTTGAGACTCTTCTCACCGCTCTTCGCGTCGATGACGACAAAGCGCGATGCAGTGGCATTTATGAAAGCCGCGAGCTTGTCCTCGCTGCTCTTGAATATCTTGCCCTCTATTATATCCTTTCCCACCTCTTCGGCCTTCAGGATCCTGACGCTCTCGCTGCCGCTCCTGCAGAATGCATCTGAGATTATTGCGTCGAACCTCACGCCCAGCTTCTCCACGAAGTCGTTGACCTCGTCCTCAGCGGAGATGTCCTGCGTGCCTTTCATCCCTATGTCAGTAGGAATGCTCACGCTGTATTTTTTGTAGAGATCTATGTGCTCGTAGTCCAGCGAGTTGTAGTTCCTAATGGCATCCTCGACAAATTCCTTGTAGTACTGCAAGCAATGCACCTAGCCTACTCCCTTGCTGGTATCCAGCTTAACGAGCCTCTTGAGCTCTATGGAATACTCAAGCGGAAGGACCTTCGTAAGGTCGTCTATGAATCCGAGCACTATCATGGCAGTGGCGTCGTCCTCGGATATGCCCCTCGACATCAGGTAGAATATCTCGTCCTGGCTTATCTTCCCGACCTTTGCCTCGTGGCTTATCATCGCGTCGCTCCTGTTTATCTGGTTGTACGGGTATGTGTTGGTCTTTGCCGAGCTGTCGAGAAGCAGTGCGTCGCACGACACGTGCGCCTTGACGTTCGCCGCGTTCTTGGCTATGTGCATCAGCCCCCTGAAGGTCGTCACTCCTGTGCCCTTTGACACGCTCTTCGATATTATCTTGGACTGCGTATTAGGCGCAAGGTGGTATATCTTGCCTCCAGAGTCCTGCACCTGGCCGCTTCCGGCAAGCGCTATGGAGAGCACCTCTCCCTTGGCGCCTTCCCCCATCAGGAATATCGAAGGGTACTTCATGTTTATCTTGCTGCCTATGTTGGCGTCGATCCATTCGACCCTCGCGTTCTTCGCCGCATGCGCCCTCTGCGTCACGAGGTTGTAGACGTTCTTCGACCAGTTCTGGATCGTCACGTACCTTATGTGAGCGCCCTCCATCGCGATCAGCTCCACAACCGCGGAATGCAGCGCGTCAGTGGCATAAACCGGCGCGGTGCATCCCTCGATGTAGGTCACATCAGCGCCCTCGTCTGCTATTATCAGCGTCCTTTCGAACTGGCCCGCGTTCTTTGCGTTTATCCTGAAATACGCGTTGAGCGGCATCGGGACCTTCACTCCCTTTGGAACATATATGAACGAGCCTCCAGACCATACTGCAGTATTCAGCGCCGCGAACTTGTTGTCCGTTGGCGGTATCACCGTTCCGAAGTATTTCTTCATGAGATCTGGATACTTCTTGACGGCGTTGTCCGTGTCCGTGAATATGACTCCTATCTTCTCAAGCTCCTCCTTTATGTGCGAGTATACGACTGTGCTGTCGAACTGCGCCTCGGCCCCTGCGAAGAACTTCCTCTCCGCTTCAGGGACCCCTAGCTTGTCGAACGTGTTCTTGATGTCGTCTGGAAGGTCCTTCCAGTCCTTCACCTCCTTGCCCTTGGGCTTGAGGTAGTAGTAGAAGTCGTCGTAGTCTATCTTGCTCAGATCCGCGCCCCACGTAGGCGTGGGCTTGCCATAGAATATCTTCAGCGCGGTGAGCCTCTTGTTGAGCATCCACTCTGGCTCCTCCTTGAGCCTGGATATCTCCCTGACGACAGCCTCTGAAAGTCCCTTGTTGAACTGCTCGTACTCCACGTCCTTGCTGAATCCGTACAGCTCCTTGTAATCGTTCTTCTCTACTAGCTCTTGTAGTCCTTCATTCACCATCGCAATTACCCGTGCCTTATACGGAGGAGAACTTGCACCCGAAGTCGTTCAGGTGCTTGCACACGGTGCATATGCACATGTTCGCGTAATTCTCCTTGCCTTCCGCAATCTTGCTTATGTAAGCGTCAATGTACTTCATGTCTATCCTGTCCCTGAGCGCCTTCACCTTCGCGGAGTACCTGCCGGCGAGGTACTTGCTCACAGCCGCCTGGGCCACGGACAGCCTCTGCGCTATGTCCACCTCCTTCATCCCGTACTTCTCCTTGAGCTCCTTCGCTATCAGCGCCCTGACGGCAGGTATGACCTCCTTCGCAGCAATCTCGTATCCGTTCGCCATTTTCCCACGATATAACTCAGTTATAACTACTATCCCAACCAACTTTTTTATAGGTATCTATACCGGCCGGATGGATATATTATTACAGGCATGCATGATAATTGCATGAAGCTCAACAGGCTGACCAAGGAAGAGGAGAGGGTAATAGTCGACAAGGGCACCGAGTTTCCATTCACTGGAGAGTACGACAACTTCTACAAGGACGGCATATACGTCTGCAGGAGGTGCGAGGCTCCGCTGTACAGGTCGAAGGACAAGTTCGACGCCCACTGCGGCTGGCCCGCATTCGACCAGGAGGTAAAGGGAGCTGTGAAAAAGGTGCCGGACAAGGACGGCAGCAGGACAGAGATACAGTGCGCAAGATGCGGAGCGCATCTGGGGCACGTCTTCATAGGCGAAGGATTCACGAAGACGGACACCAGGCACTGCGTCAACTCCATATCGATGCGTTTCGTTCCCAAGGAGAAGCTCAACGACGAGCAGAAAAAGGCGTATGACGATGGCAAGTAAGTCCGAGAGGATAATTTTCGGCGGAGGGTGCTTCTGGTGCACTGAAGCCGTATTCTCGATGTTCAAGGGCGTGCTGAAGACGACTCCTGGATATGCGGGTGGCACCAAGCCGAACCCTACGTACGAGGAGGTGTGCACCGGGACAACTGGGCATGCCGAGGTGCTGGAGATAGAGTACGATCCGGGCATAGCACCGCTCGAAAAGCTCCTCGACATATTCATAACCATGCACGACCCCACATCTATGAACAGGCAGGGAGCCGACGTAGGGTCGCAGTACCGTTCCATCGTCCTGTACACCGATGAGAAGCAGAAGGGGATAGTTAAGGGATTCCTGTCCGCGCACCAGAAGGACTTCAGCAATCCTATCGTCACCGAAATAAGGAAGCTCGACGCGTTCTATCCTGCGGAGGACTACCACAAGAGGTACTACGACAAGAACAGGCTCAATCCCTACTGCATGCTTGTCATAGGCCCCAAGATAGCCAAGGTCAGGAAGAAGTTCGGCGTCTGACGCCACTCACGCCAGCTTCACAAGCACAAGCCCTATCAATATGAACATGAGGGAATCTGCGAACCTGAGCTCGAGGCTCTCCCTCAGCGACACGAAAGGCCCTATCCCAATGCCTCCGAGTATGTTCGCAATGCCCAGTATCACCAGCGCAGCTCCAACGGCCCTTCCATAAAGCTTCGATTTTGCCAGCGGCACAGTCGCATGCTCCACCTTCGTCTCTTTCCCCTTCATGCTCACCACTGTCGTGTCTCCGGATCCTTTCTCCTCGGCCTTTGCGCGCTCGTACCCCTGGACTATCCTCCCAACCTCTCCGGTGAGTTTCGTGGCCCCGGATATCCTGATACCGTTAAGCTTCCACTCGTAGCCTCCTTCAGAGATGTCCTCCGCATGCCCGTGCAGCCTCATGGTCACGGTCGCCAGGAGCCTGCCCTTGGTCATCATGACGCTGATTATGTTCTTGTATGGGACTATGGACATCCTTGTCGGCGAGAAGACGTTCATCTTGGTGTAGAGGCCCCAGAACGAATGGTGCACCAGTATCACCCTTGCATCAGTCACTACTACAGAGTCCGGGGATATAGATGACAGATAGCTCTGCCTGAGGATAAGCAGTATATGCTCGTTCGCATCGAGTACTTGCCTCACCTCCTCCAAGGTGCGCAGATGCCTCTCCTGCATCGCTATTATGGTTGTTCGAAGGATTTTAATAGTATCTACATATTGCGCAATGGCTCCGCGCCGCAGCCATGGCCTAGTATATGCCCGAGAGCTGCGAGAATATTATAAGCAGCGATACCGATATCGGGATGACCTTCTTCACCAGGAGCACGAAGAAGGATATCTGGTTCTCCGGGACGCCTATCGCCTTGGCGACCCGCTCGTGCGGCAGAAGGTATGCGCATCCGAACGCGACTGCCAGCGCGGCGAACGGGGCCATGAAGGTCCCGAAGACGAAGTCCATCTGGTCCAGCACCGGCTTGCCGAATATGGAGACGCTGAGGGGCGTGTACGAGAGCGCTGCGAGCAGCCCCGCAAGGAACACGCAGATCCATATGACCGTCTTCCATCCATCGCTGAGGAACCCTATCGATGTCCTGGTGTGCTCCATCATCGCGAGCACAGAGGTGAATGCTGCCGCGAAGAGGAGCGCGAAGAACACCGCCCCCACAACCAGGTCAAGCATGCCCTTGGCCGCAAAGAAGGCGGGCAGCACCTCGAACGAGAGCGGCAATCCTGAAGCGGAGGTCCCTATGAATCCTGCGATTGCTGCTAGTGCGACGAACATCAGGAGCGATGCAGCAGTGTCGGCCCCGGCAACCAGGAAGGCCGATCCGAAGATCCCCTTTCCCTTCTTTAGATAGATGCTTGTGGTGAATATTATGCCGTAGCCTACGGAGAGGGAGAACAGCGACTGCGACAGGGCGTAGTACCACGTCTTGCCGTCGAGTATGGAATACGGGCTACCGGAGAAGAGGTTCCCTACGTGCGACAGGGCTCCGGGCAGTGTGAGCGCGTATATGAAGAGCGTCGCCAGCGCCAGGAAGAGGAGCGGTATTATCTTGTCTGTGAATGGTTCTATGCCCTTCCTCACGCCCTTCGCCACGACAGCATAGCCAAAGGCGAAGATGCCGATAAAGGCAAGCGCCGGCATGTACCCAGACTGCAGGGCTGCGAATGTGGGCCTGTGCCCAACCACGAAGGAGAGGGCGAGCCAGAGCGTCCAGCCGCAGAGCACCATGTAATAGGACAGTATGGCGGTGCTCACGAAGACCGGCACTATCCCAAGAGCCTTCCTGGCACTCCTGTTCACGAACGGCACGTCCTTGCTGCGTTCTATCGACTGCACGAAGCCTTTCCTCGATAGTAGCCCCTGTCCCGCCTCGAGCATGAAGAGCGGTATCCCTATCAGCAGCAGGCAGACGACATAGGGCACCAGGAACCATATGCCCCCGTGCTCAGTGGCGATATACGGGAACCTCCAGATATTCCCGAGGCCTACCGCAGCGCCTATCGACGCGAAGATGAAAGCTGTTCCGGATCCCCACGAATCTGAAAGCCTCGCCATATTATTGCAGATGGCATGCTAAAGTTATAAGATCGTATGAAACGGCAGAGCCTCGAGAGGGATTCGAACCCTCGACTTCCAGTTTACGAAACTGGCACTCTAACCAGACTGAGTTACCGAGGCACAACGTATAAATAGATACATCAAAAATATAAAGTGAAGTTTATATGCGTATCAACAGCCCCATTTTTTACGCGCAGGAAGCCCCTCCGGCACAGCCTCAACCGTCCGAGCCGCCTAGCGAACCTCTCGAGCTTCCGCCACCGCCTCCTTCATCTCCAGCGCAGAATCCGCCGCAGCAACCGCAGCCATCGCAACCGCAACAGATGCAGCAACCTCCTCCAAAGCAACAGCCGCCGCCTCTGCCACCTTCCCCACCACAGCAGAAACCTGGAGTTCCCAAGATGCCGTCGCACGGGCCAAGCAAACCCCTAATCATAGCGCTGATAGCCGTGGTCGCAGCCATCGTGATAGGCGTAGTCGCGTACTCGCAGCTTTCAGGCTCGCAGCACAGCACTACGACAACCTCCGGATCCACCACGAGCCCCACGACGATAAGGCTCGCAAACATAAACTCATGCCAGAGCATAGACGCTCCTGGCCAGTATTACATAACCTCTGACATACAGACCAGCATACAGGACGGGTCATGCATAAGCATCAGGAGCGGCAACGTGAAGCTCGTGGGCAACGGCCACAAGATAACCGGCAACGGGCCTTTCGTCAACGGCACATCGTACTCATACGGCATAAGCATAAGGAACCAGACGAACGTGTCCGTGTCGCAGCTGTCCATATCCAAGTTCTCCTTCGGAGTGTACCTGCTCAATTCGAGCAATAGCCTGCTGTCAGGAATAAACGTGACCAACTCAACTGTATCGAGCATCTACATGTACAAGAGCTCCAACAACAGCGTATCCGATTCGAGGCTCTCTGGCGCACTAGGCAGCCAGGGAAGCCTGGTCATGGAAGGGGGATCGGGCAACCAGGTGCAGGGCACGACCGTCGACTACAACACCTACTACGGCATATACATAAACGGCACGGCCAGCACCCTCTTGAACGACACGCTCTCCAACAACAAGGCTGACCTGTACTGCGCTCCAGACAAGGGCTACCCATCGTCAAGCAGCTTCTCAGGATCATCATGCTATATCAACGACTACTGCAACTTCGCCCAGTGCAGCCAGACAAACCTGTTCCAGGACCTCTCCGCCATACCTCTCCAGCAGTCGATCAGCAGCTGCGGTGACATAGGCGGCTCCGGCACGTACACGCTCTCAAAGAACCTTGACATGAAGGACTACGTGAACAGGACAGGACCATCATCCAATTCGCTCGCGTGCATAACGATATCCGCGCCAAGCGTCTACCTCAACTGCAGCAACATGAGCATCTCGAACGCGGGCATAGGCATTCTGGCCCTGCTGACGTCCAACGTGGTGGTGGCGAACTGCAGGGTGTACAACAGCACCACCGGCATAAAGTTCAGCCAGGTGGTCGGCGGCAGCATCAGGGGAGGCACAGCGTCAGGCAACATGTACTCCGTCTACATAGACAACTCGTCGCTGGTTAACGTGACAGGGATGACGCAGCACGGCAACAAGTACGGCACATACCTCAACTCATCGTTCATAACTAACGTCAAGGGCGTCAGCTCGCTGAACGGCTCCTACGGCGTATACATAGACAACGCGAACGTCACGTCGATAATAAACTCCACTGTCAAGTCCAACAGCAAGACCGACCTGTACTGCACCCCTAACAGCTACAATTCATCAACCGATTCGGTTGTCGGGACAAGCTGCGGAAGCACCGATTGCACCTGGGCCTCAAGCTCCTGCTCCAAGTATGTCCTGCCTCCTATAGCAACGTTCCCCATCTCTTCATGCATGACGATATCCGCATCTGGCAACTACTCGCTTTCGCAGGACGTGCTCTCTTCGGGAACCTGCTTCAGGATAGACGCAAGCAACGTCACGATAAACTGCGACGGCCATCTCGTGCTCACGTCAACTGGCACGCACGACGCGTTCAGCGTATCAGGCAAGTCCAACGTCAGCATATCCAACTGCAACATACTCAACTACGCCCACGGGATAAACGCGACCAACACCAAGAACCTGAGCCTGAGCAAGCTGACCATAAACAACACCCAGACCGCTGTCCTTCTGACCAACTCGAGCCTCGCGAAGCTCTCGTCCGTCGCAGCTGACGTCTTCTCCAGGACAGGCTTCACGTTCAACAGGCTCACGAAGTCAAATGTATCGCAATCAATCGCCCTGAACGGCGCGACAAACGCCACAGGGTTCCTTATAATGAACTCGACCGGGAACAGCTTCACGCACAACTACGCCAACCAGTCTGCATACGGCTACTACATAACCAACTCGAAGGACAACTACATACAGGACAACATCGGCGCTATCAACGACAAGTACGACTACTACTGCGGCCCCGGCAGCACCGGTATAAACGACGAGAACGGCGGCGTCAACTCTGGGGAGACCAAGTACAGCTGCACGTGGATGGCACTGGAGTCGCTGACAGGCATACAGCAGCAGTGCCAGGCGGTGTTCCTGACATCGCTAATAACGCTCTCAAGGGACATGGTGTACACCTACGGCTCCACCTGCTTCTCCGCGATCACCAACAAGACCAGCTCCGCGAACAACACCCTCATAGACTGCAGGGGACACACGATAATCGCCACGGACGGCGGAACCCTGCTCTCCATAGTCAACAGCAGCGGAGTCACGCTCCAGAACTGCTACATAAAGAACTTCACGAAGGTCGTGCAGTCGTCATCGTCCTCATCGTCAAAGGTCCTCAACAACACTATAGCAGACGCGGCAACAGCCATATCATTCGCAAACTCGCGCTTCATGGCCATATCATGGAACAAGGTGTACGGCTCAATAACGGGCATACTGCTGTCCAAAGAGAACTACGATATAGCGCAGAACAACACGCTATCAGTGGCCGGAACCGCGATAAACGTCACCAATAGCAAGAGCACGCTGCTCTACAACAACACGGCCTCGAGCGGCGCCTACGGGATAGTCATGTCAAACTCGACAGGAACGCAGATGGGCCAGAGCAGGCTCACGAGCTCCAGCGTGTCAGGAGTCGCGTGCTACGGAACGTCGAACAGCAGCTCCGGGGGCTCGGACATAGGAGGCAACTTCTGCAACGGCAAGCTCAGTTGCCCTTGGATAACGTCGCAGAGCTGCAAGTGAAGAGGCCGACCAACCCTATTCAGGAACGATTATAAACGTTGAAAGCGAGAGACGGTATGATGCACAGGATAACCACGACCGAGATCACCGAGGCGCTGAAGAAGTGCGTCGACCCAGAGATAGGCATAAACATAGTAGACCTAGGGTTGCTCCACAACATCAGGGTGGACGAGTCAAACAACATCTATGTCAGGCTTACGATGACAAGCCCGATGTGCCCCGTGACCAGCGTGATACTGGCAGACGTGCAGCTCAGGATCGAGCACATACAGGATGCCGGCAAGGTCGAGATAGACCTCGTATGGGAACCTGCATGGACGCCTGAGATGATAAGCGAGGAAGCAAGGATGAACATGCAGGTCTGAGAATGCATCCCAGGACAAGGCTTTTCATATTCGACATCGGAGGCGTGGTGGTCAAGGGCACCTTCGCCACCGGGTACCTCAAATACCTCAAGAGGCTGGGCCTCCTTAACAGCAGGCAGGAGCCGCTGATAAAGGGCATATACAGGAAGACGCAGACCGGGGAACTGCCTTTCCGCAGTATGGCGAGGCTGATGGCCAAGAGGCTGGGGCTTGATGCAGAGCCGTTCCTCAAGGCAAGGTCAAAGCAGCTGGACAGCCCTAGGCTTGTTGACCCGAAGATGCTAACCATGATAAGGCGCCTTTCGAGACGCAACAAGATAATATTCCTGACCAACATATCCAGGGACAAGTACGAGGCGCTGAGACCGAGGGAGCTGCTGAAAGTCCCCAACGCAAGGATATTCGCTTCCTACAGGCTCGGCATGGCGAAGCCCGATACAAGGATCTACAGGCACGTGCTCAAGGCAATGCGGGCGAAACCTGAGCAGGCCGTATTCATAGACGACAAGCAGAGCAACGTCGACGGCGCAAGGAGACTGCGCATAACCTCGATAAGGTTCGAAGGTTACGGAAAGCTGAGGCGCAGGCTGTCCGCTATGAGGCTGCTCTAGCCGTACATTGCCTCTTCATCGGTTCTCTTGTAGTCGCAGATCTCCGAATCGGAGAACCATACCTTTATCTCCTTCTCGGCTATCGCGGCGTTCTCGGCTATGTGCACTATGTTCCTTACAGACCTCTTCTTGTTGTCCGCGAGCTCATAGCTGTCAATAGAATACATGCCCCTTATGCTTGAAGGGTCGGCCTTCCTGGGCTCAGTCCCTCCTCCGATCTTCCTAGCTATCTCAGCGGCGGAGTTGCCCTCGAGCACCATCGCAAGTATCGGCCCTCTTGTCAGCTCCTTCACTAGGAAGGACCTCACCTTGAGCCCTATCTCCCTTTCTGTCTCGTCGACCTTCTGCCCTTTCTCTATGTACGACTGCTTGGTCTTCCTGCCGACGCTCAGCAGCCAGTCCTCATCCTCAGTGTAATGCCTCTCCACGGTCTCCTTCTTCGCCTTCAGCAGCTTGAGGGCCACGACCTTCAAACCCGCGTCCTCGAACTTGCAGATTACCTTCCCGATAAGCGCCCTCTCGACTCCGTCAGGCTTCATCAGCACAAGCGTTCTCTCCATAGCTTCACCATGTAAACTTTATAATCTAATAAGAGTAATATCTTTATTAACTCCTGCTTTGGGTGTGTTCAGATGATAAGGCAGCCAATAATAACAGTAATGGGCCATGTAGACCATGGCAAATGCGTCAGCGGTGACACTGTATTAGAACTTGCTAATGGGCAGTTCATAACGGCAAAGGACGCATTTGAGAGATTCAGACAGGGAGAGCCAATACTGCAGCCTGACGGCGTAGTGCATGCCAGCGAAAACCTGATGCTACTTTCTGTAGACCATGACGGGAAGGTTGTCCCGAGAAAGGCAAGCCATGTCTGGAAATTGAGCTCAAACAAACTGATACAAGTAACAACAAAGGCAGGATATTCCATCAATGCTACTCCGGAACACAAATTCCTAGTCTTAACGCGGAAAGGCACTATAGATTATGTAGAATCAAGGGACCTTAAGCTTGGGGATTCGCTATTGATACCGAATAAGATAAACACCGCGTCCATCAACTTATCTGAGATAAAACAGCACATATTTGCCAGACTAGACGATATGTTCCTAGTCAAGATCTCAAAGGAGCTCAACGACAAAATCGAGGTGTACTGCAGAAACACAGGAATATATGCACTTGGCAATAAGTTAGGTGACAAAACACTTTGGCATCATATTAGGAAGCAATATTACAGACCTTCCATACTCAGAAAAATACTCTCACTAATGCACAATACCGATGAGAGCTATGTTTATGATAATACTGAAGCGATAAAGTTTTCCAGCCCGAAGTCTAGGGCGACGCACAAATCGTTCTGGCTTAAGATTCCGCACGCACAAACTGAATTTGAATCCCTCTACTATATTGTCGGATTGCTTTATGGGGACGGTATCAGTGGCAATGCGAACCTTAGCAATACGTCTGATGTTATAATCGGCGAATTCAGGCGCTGCCTAATGGAGTCATTCGGGATAGATGCCACGCCGCACTGGAGAGGAACATGCTACATCGTCACTCACAAAGGCGGCAAAACATTTCAGAGGTTTTTGAACTGTGTATTCGACTATCCAGAGACCGACAAGACTCGTATATTGGCAACCCCTGATATAATCTGCATAGCTCCAAATAAACTGGTAAGCAAGTTTATCCAAGGCTTCTTTGACGCAGAAGGGTTCGCCGAAGCGGCAAACGGCAATGGAAACATCGGCGTAGGCTGCGAAAGCAAAATCCTAATGAAGCAAATGCCTTCGCTATTACATCGTTTCGGATGCCTTGCATCTTTCGTAAAGAGGAAGAATAGGACTGGGGCGGAGTTACGCATAAGCGGTTCTAAAAACCTTACTGTGTTCCGTGACTGTATAGGTTTCCGTGAACCCAGCAAGTCAAGACAACTGCAGAGAAATATCGATAAGTCTGCTTCAAGCCGCATATTTGATATGACCCCGTTAGACGGAAGCTTCGTCAAAGAGTTTAGACAGAAATACGGTGTCATAGGGGAGAGGAGCTTCCAGCTGAACTATTACGAATCAAAGAATAGCCTGACTACACATACATTATCCAGGCTTCTTGGATTAGCTCCGAACCACAACGAACAATCCTTAAGCTCCTTGATATCCTCATATCGCACAGTCCAAGTTACAGAACTCAAAACGATTGAAGGTGAGTTTCAGGTATTCGACTTCACTGTAGAAGATACTCATAATTTCATAGCAAACAATATGGTGGTTCACAACACCACGCTGCTAGACAGGATAAGGAACACCACCATAGCCAACAGGGAAGCTGGGGGCATAACGCAGCACATAGGCGCCAGCGAGGTGCCGATAGACGTCATAAGGAAGATCTGCGGGCCTCTTCTCAAGAAGCTCAACGTCGAGATAACCATACCTGGACTGCTTTTCATAGACACTCCGGGGCACGAGGTCTTCACGAACCTGAGGAAGAGGGGGGGCGCTGTGTCCGACCTGGCCATACTCGTGGTGGACATAACCAAGGGCTTCGAGCCGCAGACGATAGAGGCCATAGAGATACTAAAGGAGTACAAGACCCCTTTCCTTGTGGCCGCTAACAAGGTAGACCTGATAACCGGATGGAAGCAGCAGGATACGCAGATATTCCTCGAGTCATTGGACAAGCAGCAGGAGTTCGTCAAGAGCGACCTCGAGAACAAGATGTACAAGCTGATAGGGAGGCTGAGCGAGCTTGGCTTCAGCAGCGAGAGGGTCGACAGGGTGAACGACTTCAGGAAGGAGATATCGATAATACCTCTGAGCGCGAAGACCGGGGAGGGTGTAGCGGAGCTGCTGATGTACAGCACAGGCCTGTCCCAGAGGTTCCTCGAGAAGAGGTTGAACATAGAGCCTGACGAGCCGGGGAGGGGCTCCATAATAGAGAAGAAGGAGGAGAAAGGGCTGGGAACGACCCTCGACGTCATACTCTACAACGGGACCCTCAGGGTCAATGACACCGTTGCTTTTGCAACGGTCAACGGCGTAAGCACAGCGAAGATAAGGGCGCTGCTCGAGCCCAGGCCATTGCAGGAGCTGAGGGAATCAGCCGGCAAGTTCGTATACATAGACATGGTCAGCGCAGCGGCAGGGCTGAAGCTCAGCGGCAACGGCTTCGACGACGCGCTGCCAGGGTCGCTGATAATATCCGTCAACTCCCCGGACTACGAGAAGGAGATCGCGACCGAGATAAAGGAGGTGTTCAGCGTCGACAAGACTGGATTGATACTCAAGACCGACACGATAGGCAGCCTCGAGGCGCTCTCGAAGCTGCTGTCAAACGCAGGCATAAAGATAAGCAAGAAAGGGCTGGGCAATGTAAACAAGCGCGACGTGCTCGACGCTTTCGCGATGCGGGCCGCGGACCCGTACGGCTCCATAGTGCTTGCGTTCAACGTCGCCGTCGAGGACGATGCGAAGATGGAGAGCGAGGCCGCAGGGGTCAACATACTCAACGGCAACATAATCTACAAGGTGCTCGACGACTACAAGGGATGGGCAGACAAGGAGAGGCAGAAGGACAAGACAAACCTGGAGAAGAGTCTGATGTTCCCCGGAGTCGTCAAGGTGCTGCCGAACTACTGCTTCAGGATGTCCCATCCTGCGGTCTTCGGTGTCAGCGTTGAAGCAGGAAAGATAAAGCCTTCATATCTCCTGATGAAGGAGAACGGCGATGCGATCGGGAGGGTTAAGGAGATACAGGACAACGCGCTGAAGCTCGACGAGGCCAAGAAGGGCGCGAACGTCGCCATATCGATGGACGATATAACGTTCGGCAGGCAGGTCAAGGACAACGACATCCTCTATACGGCCATAAGCAACGAGGACATACGCGCCCTCAAGTTCAAGCATGCGCATCTCCTGAGCGACGAGGACATGGATATCCTCAGGAAGCTAGAAGCTATAAATAAATGAACACCGAATCAGGATTGGGCGACGCAGATGGACGAGGGTCATCTGGACATATACGGGCAGAGGATAAGGTACGAGTTCGTGGAGAAACCAAACCTCAGAAACTCGTACATGAGGTTCGTCGATGACAAGTTGCTTGTGGTCAGCAGCTCGCAGAGAAGGATGGGCACGCTGATAGAGAAGCACAAGTCGTGGATATTCAGGCACTACAACCAGATCAAGTCTTCGATAAGGATGTTCGACGCAAACTCGATGCTCTTCGCTGGGAAAAGGTACTACGTCGCACTGAGGGAATCAAGGGAAAGGTCGGTCCAGCTCAACGACAACGTGATACTGGTGAGCGGCCCAAGAGGATCGCACGATGCGATCGTGAAAGGGTGGATAAGGGCAAAGACGCTGTTCTACGCGGCAAACCGCCTCGAGAGGAAGACCGAGCTCCTCGGCAGGGAAGCAAGGCAGGTCAAGGCGAGGAGGCTCAGGAAATGGGGCATGTGCTCCTCAAAGGGCGACATAACTTTCAATGCATTCCTGTCGATGCTCCCTGAGACCCTCCTGGATTACGTCGTTTCGCACGAGGCTTCGCATCTTATCCACATGAATCATTCAAAGGATTTCTGGGAGACAGTGGCATCCATCTGTCCGGACTACAAGGCACTCAGGAAGGAGCTTTCCAAGTATGACAACGGTGAAAGGCCGGTGGGAGGCGCAACAGCATGAGGATAACCAAATACCTGCATTCATGCCTCTACATCGAGGACAAGAACACAAGAGTGCTGACTGATCCCGGAATCTACACCTATGAAGAAAAGGCTCTGGACATCGGATCCCTCAAAGGTCTGGATGCCATACTGGTCACGCACGAGCACAGCGACCACATGCACGTGCCGTTCGTGAAGGAACTGCTCGAAAGGTTCCCGAAGGCGCAGGTGATAAGCAACGGCTCAGTTGCCAAAATCCTCGGCAAGGATGGCATACCTGTGGCATCCGGGAACAAGGATTTAGTGAAAACGACGCCAGTAGTTCACGAGAGGACGTTCGACGAGCCGTCACCGGAGAACTTGATGTTCGAGATATTCGGCAGGGTCGCCCATCCTGGAGACTCGATAGGCTTCAGCACCACCATGGACGTTCTTGCACTGCCGATGCTTGGCAACAGCTGGTCCATGACGCAGGCCATGGACAAGGCCGTATCCGTGAAGCCGAAAACCGTCATACCGATACACGACTGGAAATGGAAGGACGGGACAAGGCGCATGTACTACGACAGGGCAGCGAAGTACCTTGCAGCAAAAGGCATAGATTTCAGGAAACCCGAATCAGGAGAGATTCTAGATATACGCTGAGCCCGGGGAGCCGTTTATTTAAGGGACTCCTCAACAGCCTTTCCGAGCTCCTCCCCGTCAACGACAAGCCTGTACTCTGACATTATCCTCCTTGTTATCTCGCCCCTGTCCTTGAGCCCGAGCTTCTTGACCAGGCTCTTCACGCTTTCATAGTCCATCCTTCTTAGCCTGCTTCCAATAAGCTTGTCAACCTGCGCAGTCGACCTGGGCACCGCCTTCAGCAGCTCCTCCACGGCGTTCTTGGTTATGCTCTTGTCTGCGTACTTTCCGAATATGTAGATTATCACACCATCGTCTATTGCGTCTATGTCTATGCCGCTCCTCTTGAGCTCCTTGAACTTCTCCACGAGCACAGACGCCACGAACTGCGGGTTGAGTCCGTTGTGCGCGTCGCATATCATGTTGAACAGCTGCAGCTCCGGAGACCACAGCATCTGGTCCGATATCTGTTTGTTCTTTATCCTGTCTTCGAGCTCCTTCGTTATCCTCTCTATGTCGATCCTGCCCGCATCCGCATGCTTGCGCATCTTTGCGTCTACCGGTATCGGTTTCGAGTCCGTCTCAGGGTACATTCTCGAACCTCCAGGCAGCGGCCTCATGAACCTGGTCGTAGGGTCCTTCGAGTTTGCCGCTCTCGTTTCCGGAGGCACTCCTTCGACCGCGATCTCCGCGCGCTGCCTTGCGAATGCCATTGCGCGCTCGCAGATGTCCTTCCTGGCAGCTATCATTATGAAAGCGTCACCTTCCTTCAGTCCGAGTTCCTTTGACACGTCCTCTATTTCAGAATCCGTGAATCCGTATCCTTCCAGCTTCTCGTCGCTGTGGATGATGCCCTTTACCCCTGCCTTCTTCGCGTAGTCGCTTATCTCGCTTCCCAGCCTCCTGTTGGCATCCACCTCGTATCCAAGGATTCCCTTGAAGCCCTTGAGTGCCATCCCCATGACAACGCCTCCAGCCTGCAGCGCGTCACCAACGATCTTCGCTTTGCTGCCCTTGAAGATACTCGTAAGATTAACGACATTCCCGAAGCCCGTCTTTCTCTTCGCAAGCTCCTTCTTTATCTCTATCAGCTTGAGCTGCCTCTCGACCTCGTGCTCTATGACCTCGTCCATCATGGAGAGGTCTTGGAGGCCCTTTATCTCGACCCTCGTGCCTTCTGATACTGACACGTTGACGTCCTGCCTTATCGACCCTATGCCCCTCTGCGCGCGTCCGGTAAGCCTGAGCATGAGTCCGATCTTCATCGCCACCTCCTTGGCCTCCTGCGGCGAGGCGATGACAGGGTCGGTGTCTATCTCTATCAGTGGTATGCCCAACCTATCCACATTGTATACCGCAATGTTACCCTTCGTGTCCTCGATTCCAGAAGACTCCTCCTCGAGGAATATCGATGATATCGGTATTCCTCTACCGCCGACATCAAGGGTACCGCCGTAACCGACTATCATGCTCCTCTGGAACGCGCTCGGGTCGCTCCCGTCGACCACCTCCTTCCTCATCGGCTCTATCTCGTCCGGGATCCTGCAGTCCATGGAAGCTGCAATCCTAAGCGCTATTCCCACCGCCTCGGGATTGACGTCATGCGGCGGCTCCTCGTCTATGTCAACCAGGCAGCTGCTCTCCCTGAACACATTGTAGACAAATGTCCTGTCCCTGCTGCTCTCGAAGCTCGTTGACCTGTCAACAAGCCCGAGCTCCCCGGCAACCGCCCTCTGGCTCCTCTCTATGCTCGTGTAAGGTATGTTGTCAGTGAGCCTAGCGCTGCAGGAGCAGAAGAGCTTGTGCTCTGTGCTGAGCCTCTGGTGTATCTCCAGCCCGCACTTGAATCCTATCTTTGAATAATGCCCCTTCTCCTTCGTAAGAATCACTCCGTGAACCAGTCAGCGTCTCTCCTTTCGCTTATCTCTCCTGCAATGTTCTTGTTAAGCAGTCCAGCAGCCTCTGCCTTGCCCATGCTTCCCAGCAGCCAGCCCAGCTTGACGTACGCTACCTCGCTCATCATGTCCTCGCAGAATATGGCGCCTGCGCCTCTCAGCGTCCTCAGGTTCCTGTACACGTTCTCGTTCACCCTCCCGTTTATGCACTGCGAGGTTATGCCGACCACAACCCCTTCATCTATCGCCCTCTTTATTCCTTCTATCCATGACATGCCCTTCTTCGATGTCGTAGTGGGCACGTGTCCCAGCCCGGTGCCCTCTATTATGAGGCCCTTGAACCCCTTCCCTGTGTAGTATTCAATGACTCCAGGATCCGAATTCGGATGCGTCTTGACGATCGCGACCTTCTCCTCGAACTTTGTCTCTGCCGAAACCTTCTTCTTGGATCCTGCTTCGGCATGCCTGTACTCACCGATGTACTCTATCGTACCGCTGGCATCTGCCCTGCATATCGGAAGGCTGTTTATCGGCTTGAAGGCGTCCCTTGCCGAGGTGTGCATCTTCCTCGCCTTCGTCCCCCTTATGAATACGTTCTCCTTGTCGGAGCTGGTGTTGTGCATGCAGATGCCCACTTCAGCGACGTCGCTCTTCGACGCTATCTGCGCGGAGCAGATGAGGTTGACAAAGGCATCGCTCGAACCCCTGTCGCTGCTCCTCTGCGCCCCTGTCAGGACTACCGGGGCGTTAAGCCCCTTGAGCATGAAGCTCAATGCAGCTGATGTGTAATGCATCGTATCCGTGCCGTGGGTTATCACGACTCCTTTTGCCCCTCCGTTGAGTGCCTTTGCGGTCTCATCTGCGATCTTCGCCCATTCTGCGTGCGTCATGTCCTCGCTGGCAATGCTCATGAGGTCATGGATGTCGATGCTGGCTATGCCCTCAAGCTCGGGGACGTCGTGCAGGAGCTCTTCTGGCTTGGTTAGCATGTACACCCCTCCTGACGCGTAGTCGACCTTGCTGCCTATGGTCCCTCCTGTGTATATCATCGATATCCTGGGAAGGCCGGCGCCCTTAGGAGCGCTTCTTTTAGGGAAGGAGAAATGCTCCCTCCGCTCGCCTGTCTTCTTCACCGAAAAGCCCTTTCCGTATCTGATCCCCATGTTGTACCCGTCCTTCCTCTTGACCACGAGTATGCCGCTGTCGCCAACGTCGGGCCTGGGCATCAGCACCCCTTCTATGATCTGGCCGTCAAAGGTTACGCTTACTCCGTCTCCTGTCTTTATTTTGCCTGCCGAGAGGAGCCTTTCTATATCATCAGAATACATGATTAAGGATACTGCACTCTAATCTTAAAACCTTTCTTCGGCTAATCCTCAACAATGCCTTCGTCGCACCCCAGCTCCGAGCCGCAGCTGTAGCAGCGCTTGTGGCACGCCGACATCTCCTTCATGGAATGCTTACATCTTGAACACATCATACGATTTCTCCCAATTGCACTAACAGGCCTTGCCTATAGATAATAATAAAAATACCAACTTCATAATGATTTTGCTTAAATCCTTAGTGATTAATATGATGTGCGCCAGATGCGGGAAGGACATATTCAAGTTCTACACCTGCAACTACTGCAAGAGGAAGGTATGCAACGACTGCGTCAAGAGCTCGCGCAGGATTAGCAGGACCCAGAGGATATTCATCTGCAAGGACGACTGGTCCAAGATGTCTTCGAGGAAGCTGTTCAAGAGGACTACGAAGGAGACCGTCTGATTATCCTCACAGTTATCCTTACCTTCTGTTCGTCTATCTCAAACTCCTTAGCTTCGCCCTCTCCTGATCCCTTCCCCAATTTCAATGCCCCTACGTCCTTCTTCACGATTTTCTCATTTTTGGATATCGCCTTGGAAAGCTCGTCAGATGCCTCGTAATACAGCTCTATCCTGTCCGACTTCTTGAGCCCGAGCTCCTTCCTCGCGATCTGGATCCTCCTCTCGAACTCCCTTATCATCCCCTCCTCCTTGAGCTCCTCGCTTATGTTCTTGTCAGCATATGCGATCCCGTACTTGAATGGTATTGCGTCATCCCTAAGTATCTTCTCAACAGTCTCGAAGTGCTCCCTTCTGACGTTGAATGTCCTCCCGTCATTGGATCTCAGCTCGCAGGAGCCGTCCTTCGAGATCCTTTCCAGCAGGCTGCCGGCATCTGCGCTCTTCATCGCCTCTGCAACGGCTCCGGCATCCTGCTTGAAGTCCGGCCCTATCCTGGCGAAGAGCGGCCTTATCTCGACATGCGATGCCTCGTTCCTCCTTACCTCTAGCTTCTTTATGTTGGTGTAGGCCTCGACGACCTCAGCGAGCTTCTGCAGGGAATCGTACGCAGAATCGCTGTTCACCTCTACAGTCGCCTTCTCTATAGGGAGTCTAAGCCTCAGCGAGAGCTTCTCCCTGCTGCTCAGTATCGCGGTTATCGCCTCCTTCGCAACCTCGAACTGCCCTTCCAATGCTGTGTCCACGTCCTTCATCCTGGCCTTCGGCCATCTCTCCAGGAAGACCGACTCGCCTTCGCCGTACATCTCCATGTGCAGCTTCTCGCATGTGAAAGGTATTACCGGGGCCATCATCACAAGCAGCCCCTGGACAATGTAGTTGAGCAGGTTCGTTATAGCCTTCATCTCTGCCTTCCTTCCGCCGTTGACCTTCTTCTTAGCGGTTTTAAGGTAGAATCTGCTGAGATCCTCGAGCGCATAAGCGAGGAGCTCGTTGACAGCCTTGTCTATCAGGTATCCGTCAAGGTTCTTCGTGGTGTTGTCAATAAGCGTGTTGAACCTCGAGAGTATCGCGCGCTCCTCGAGTCCCAGGGCCCCTGCCCTTGGCCTCCTTATCCTCTTGATGTCGGTGCCTGAGAGCGCTGCGAACTCTTTGACAAGCGCCGCAATGTTGTATATCGTTATTATGTTGCTGTCTGCCTCGGATAGCTCCTCCTTCTTGAGCTTCAGCTCCAGCCATCTCGGATGGCTCGAGCACCAGAGCCTGAATCCATCTGCAGAGGTTATCTGGAGGAGCTCCGTTGCGGATACTGTATTGCCGAGGTGCCTGTGCATCTCCTGGCCGAGTTCGTCCTTGATCATGCCCCCTATGCTCACCTTGTCGAAGGAGCGCTTGCCGTAGACAGCCACGCTGGTCCTGAGCAGTGCAGTGAACCATCCCCTTATCTGGTCCCTGCTCTCGGTTATCCAATCAGCGGGGAACAGTCTCTTGAACTGCTCTCCGCTCAGGCTCGCGGTGTGCGATATGCCGGCATCGTACCATACGTCGAATATGTCTGGGATCCTGCGCATCTCGCCGTCGCAGCCGCTGCACCTGAACGTTATGTTGTCGACAAGGGGCCTGTGCAGGTCCTTCGGCTGCTCCTTCATTCCGGCCTTCTGCATCAGCTCCTCTATTGAGCCTATCACCTCTACCGCATTGCACTTGCCGCACACCCATATGGGTATGGGGGTGCCCCAGTACCTCTGCCTTGACACTGTCCAATCGGGCGAGTTCTCGACAGCCTCGCCGAACCACTCCCTGGCAACGGCAGGATACCACGTTATCTTCGAGTTCTCCTTGAGCATTTTTTTCTTTATCTTGCCTATGTTGATGAACCACTGGTCTGTCGCCCTGAATATCAGCTTGCTGTGGCATCTCCAGCAGTGGGGGTAGCTGTGCGTTATGTTCCCCAGGTACAGCAGGCTGCCGTTCTCCTTCAGCACCTTGAGGACGGCTTTGTTCGCGTCCTCAGGGAGCTTCAGCCCCTTGAATATGCCCGCGTCATCGTTGTAAGTGGCGTGCTCGTCAACCGGAGAGAGAAGAGGCATGTGGTATTCCTTGCCGAGCTTGAAGTCCTCCGGACCGTGGCCTGGCGCTACGTGCAGCAATCCAGTCCCTTCGGATACCGTTACGAAGCTCTCGCTCGCTATGACTTTGTGGTACTTCGCAAGCTCCTTCTGCTTCGGAACCTCCTCCTCCAACGGGCTTTCGTAGCGCACTCCCACAAGCCCGCTGCCCTTCATCTCCCTGCCGGCCTTCGCATCTATCTTTGTGCTCGACAGGAATGCGCCCAGTCTTGCCTTCGCGACCACATAATCAACATCTCCGGCCTTAGCCACGACATAAGTCTCGTTAGGGTTGACCGCTATGGCCATGTTTGAGGGCAACGTCCACGGGGTAGTCGTCCATATGACAAGATAAGTATTCTTCTCAAGGCCGTTACCGCTTCCCACTACCTTGAACCTCACGAACAGCGACGGGTCGGTCTCATCGGCGTGCTCGACCTCCGGTCCCTGCGTCGAGAGCACAGTCTCGTCATGCGGGCAGTACGAAAGCGACTCTATGCCCTTGTAGACAAGCCCTTTGCTGTGCATCTCCTTGAACAGCTGCCATCCCTTGCTTATGTAATAGCTCTCATATGGCATGTACGGGTTCTCGAAATCGAGGGATGACGCGAACCTCGTGTAGTCGCGTATCGCGCCTATCGACTGCTCCTTTGCGAAGTCCTTGCAAGCCTTCACGAAGGCCTCTATGCCGATCCTCTGCTCTATGTCTGCCTTTGACTTGATTCCCAGCCTTTTCTCAACCTTTACCTCTATCGGCAGGCCGTGGACGTCGAATCCAGCCCTGTCGTGGACGTCGAAGCCCCTAAGCCTCCTGTATCTCAGCACAAGGTCCTTTATCGTCTCGACCCATATGTGGTGCGCTGCCAGCTCCCCTGTCACGTACGGCGGGCCGTCTAGGAAGTAGAAAGGCCTGTTGCCCCTGTTCCTCTCCCTGGCCTTCCTGAGAATTCCGTTCGCCTTCCAATACTCAAGCACATACTCTTCGTTCTTCTGAAGGTCAAACATGAATATCAGGAAGCAGATTACTATCTTTGAACACTATTAAATGTTTTTTGTTCCATAAGTAATCGATGCGCATGAGAGCGGCTGACATAGCAACCGTAGTGAGGGTGCTTCTTGCTGTTGCGATAGCGTACATGATACTGGCGAAGTTCAGCGCCCTCGCAGTCATAATACTCATAGCGGTAGTCATATCATTAGACGCGTTCGATGGGTTCCTCGCGGTCTCCGAGGAGAGCAGGGGCAGGTTCAGCCTGACGTCATACATCAGGGCGCTGCTGGGCAACAGGAGGCTGTCCAGGCAGGCAAGCGCCATAAAGCACAGGATAGCAAAGAGCGCAAAGCACGGCGCTCGGATGGACGTCGGCGGCGACCGTGCTGTCGAATACATCTTCTGGATGGTCTTCACCTACCTGAACATCGTGCCCCTTTTCGTGATGGCGCTTGTGATAATAAGGCACTCGTTCGTTGACGCTGTAATGGGATCGAAGGGCACATCGTCAAAGATGAAGACCGGATTCGCAAAAGCCGTCTATTCGTCGAACCTTGGCAGAGGGGGCATAAACGTGCTGAAGTTCCTGACCTTCTCATACCTGGCTCTCGTATACATCTCTGGATACCCGCTAATGGCAGGATACATACTCACCGCGTTCCTCGTGGTCTACATAATGGCGCGAGGAGCTGCTGAGCTTTACGAGAGCATGTGAATAGATGGGCAAGGAAAGGATAAGCGTGATAATACCTGCTATAAACGAGCAGAAGTACATAAGGCACAGCCTCGAGAACCTGAAGAGGCAGTCATTCAAGGACTTCGAGATAATCGTCGTTGACGGAGGGAGCACGGACGGTACGCAGGCTATAGCAAGGAGGTACGGCAGGCTGATAATCGACAAAAGGAAGGGCATCAGCCCGGCGAGGAACGCTGGGGCCAGGGCCGCGAAGGGCGACATTCTCCTTTTCCTGGACGCAGACACCAAGCCATCAAGGGACCTCCTTGTAACGTACGACAAGATCTTCAAGAACAGGAAGGTCGTTGCAGCTACGGGGCCAATACTGCCTCTGGAGAAGACCAAGGGCAACATAGTGGCAGGGTACAAGTTCGTATCCATACTGTTCGTCAAGGCGAGCATAGCGTTGGGCAGGCCATCGATAGTCGGGTCCAACTTCGCCGTGAGAAGGTCAGCATTCGAGAAGGCGCGCGGGTTTGACGAGAGGCTGATGACTTATGAGGACTGGGACCTGTCGAGCAGATTGAAGAGGTTGGGGAAGATTGCGTATTCGGATGATGCTGTTGTCAACACGAGCATAAGGAGGATAGCTGCGTGGGGCATGTTCGGTTATTTTGTCTACCACACGCTCAACATATTCAGGTACCACCTCTTCGGCAGGCCGCACACAGAGTACAAGCAGATAAGGTAAGATGGTCGCGATGAAAGACGAGGACAGGAACAAGATAGGGATTCCCGCAGCAACTGCAGTCGGACTAGGCGCGATAATAGGCGCAGGGATATATGTCCTCAGCGGCACAGCGGTGGCACTTGCTGGCGCCTACGCCCTCGTCGCGTTCATAATAGTGGGGATCCTTGCGATAATAATAGCTCTTGAGCTTGGGGAATTGGGATCCATGATGCCATATGTCAGGGGCGCATCGTATTCGTACACGTACAAGGCGTTCGGCAGCGAGCTCGGATTCATAACCGGCATGCTGAGGTACATGGCGCTTGCGACCTCCATATCCGCGATAGCGCTGGGCTTCGGCTCCTACCTGTCGAACCTCATCGGCGTGCAGGTGGCTACCTATGCGATACCCTTTGCCATAGCCCTGATAATAGTGCTCTCGATAGTGAACCTGCTGGGCGTAAAGAAGGCCGCGATGACGGATCTTGTCCTGGTGACCATTAAGATAGGAATACTCCTGCTTTTCGTCGCGTTCGCACTGTTCATCGCCTTCTCGAAGACGCACTTCATGCACATCAATACAGGGCTGAGCTCAGGCATAGGTGCAGGCAGCATCTTCGCGGCTAGCGTTGTCGTATTCTTCGCTTATTCCGGCTACCAGTCCATAGCGAGCCTCACTGACAGGATAAAGGGGGGAGCGAAAGGCTACGTCAGGTCCATACTCTCCGCTGTCCTGATAAGCATAGTCATATACATACTGGTGGTAATGGCGCTGCTGATACTGCTCCCTCCAGCAAGCTACAAGGTCTCTGCGGATCCGCTCTCGTACGCGTTGAAGAGCAGCGGCGCACCTGCATGGCTGCATTACGCCGTCGATTTCGGAGCCCTCATAGCCACAGCATCGGCTGCAATCGCGATGCTCCTGAGCTCGTCAAGATCGCTCTACCAGATGAGCGCAGACAGATTGCTGCCCAGGTTCTTCATGAAATACGACAGGAAGAAGGACGCCGCCCAGAACGGCATAATCGTCTCCGCGCTGATAGGCATCGCCATGCTCTTCTCCGGGAACATCTACGTCATAGCGTCGATAGCTAACTTCGGGCTGATGTTCGACTACCTGATAATAAACTTCGACGTCATACACTTCAGGAGGCTTGGAAAGAAAGCTCCGTTCAGGATGCCACTCTATCCCTACCTGCCTGCAGTAGGGATGATCCTGCTGATCGCGTTCTTCACCGGCCTGCCGAAGGAGGCGTTGGTAGTTGGCGTGATAGCCGTATTGGCGTTGCTCACCATCTACTACCTTGCAAGGGAGGTCGAGGAGAAGAAGGTAATAAGGGTAAAGCTCTTCAAGTAACATGGGATGCATGATGCCCAGACTGCAGTCCGCAATGGAGTACCTGATGACATATGGATGGGCGATCCTCGCCATTGCGATCGTCATGGTATCGCTCTATTCTTTGGGGATATTCAACACCGGAAACCTCCAACCCACTGCGATTCCCGGATCATGCGAAATCGTCAGGACAGCTGCGCAGACATCGCTCGCAGGGCAGTGCAGCAACCTGATTCCAAAGTACGTCGGGCAGTTCAACGGGCAAAATAGCTACATAGACATATTTGGTAGCGCTGGCATGAATGGCTACTCGAAACTAACATTGGCAGCTTGGATTAATACGTACTCTTACATAGGTTTTCCATTCATAATAGTCAAGGGTTCTAATGGGCCCTACCAATTCTATCTTTATTCATCCTCCAATCATCCAGGATGGTACCTCAATGGAAAGATAACGGACACGCCGTTCAACGGGACTGTGAACACAAACTCATGGTATTTCGTCGCAGTGACATACGACAGCTCCTCGGGACAGACAGTATCCTATCTCAATGGCCATGTAGACAAAATCATAACCGGTCTGAGCGGGCAGATATCAACGAATGGGGCCAATGTATCAATAGGGGGATATGTTGGAGGCGTGGGTAGTTGGAACGGGTTGATATCCAATATCCAAGTGTACAACACCTCATTGTCCGCCTCGGACATACTGTCTCTGTACGATGAAGGCATAGGGGGAGAGCCGGTAAACTTCCAGAGCCTTTTGGGCTGGTGGCCTCTCAACGGCAATGCAAATGACTACTCAGGGAACAATAATCAAGGAACAGCAACACGCATCGTATGGAACGCCAATTGGCAGTCGGGCTATTCTTCGCCAAGTTCCTGAACCGGTCCTTCTGATGGGGTCATAGTTAAGTATAAAAGACTTTATATGCAATTATTCGTTGAGACTATTTAACCATGCTTATCATACAGGTTGGAAAATGAAGTACACGAAATTCGAGAAGGCGACAATCATAGGCGCAAGGGCACTGCAGCTTGCGTACGGCGCACCGCCTCTCATAGACGTGCCGAAGGATATATCAGACCCTCTGGAGCTGGCCGAGAAGGAGTTCGAGGAGGATGTCATACCTATAGCGGTAGTGCGAAGCCAAAGAAGGTAAGCGCATGGAGGAATCCTACGATATAGTCGTTGCGGGGTCAGGCCTTGCAGGTTCCCTCGCCGCTGCTGGAGCCGCAAGAGGCGGCGCCAAGGTAGTCATGCTTGACAGGAACGACTATTCGAAGGCCGGGAGGAAGACGAACTGGGGATGGGTATGCGGCGACGCTGTTGCCAAGACCCACGTGGACTTCATAGAGAAGGAGATAGGATTAAAGCTCAACGAGCCGCACCTCGACCTGAAGGTGGATGGGGTGCTGGTGCTCAGCCCCGACCTTTCGAAGAAGTTCCAGTTCGAGGGGGAGGGATACAGCCTCGACAGGCCAAAGATAGCAAAGCTGCTTGTAGACTACGCCGTCAAACAGGGTGCAGAGTACAGGCCGCATGTAGAGGTCGAAGGGCCGATAATAGAGAACAATGTAGTAGTCGGAGTGTTCGGGAGGGACGAGAAGGGGGAGCAGTTCAAGATAAGGTCCAAGATAGTCATAGACGGTTTGGGGATAGCAAGCACCATAAGGAGGAAGCTGCCCAAGAACGACTACATAGAGAACATGGTAAGCACCGACGACATAGAGTCGACGGGAAGGTACATAATGAAGTTCAAGCCTGAAGGCGAGGACCTCAGGTACTACGACCCTAAGAACGCTCTGATACACCTCAACCAGGAGCTCGCCCCAGGGGGATACGGATGGGTATTCCCGAAGACAGGGACGAGGATAAACATAGGGCTTGGAGTTGAGAAGAAGTCGATAGAGATCAGGAACGCGAAGCTCAACAAGAAGGACACGCTGCACACGCTCATAGACCAGTACATAGCATGGAACCCGATGATGAAGGGCCTGGAGATGGACAACACCGACGAGAACGGGAAGGGATACTGGTCTGTGACGGTAAGGAGGCAGTTCGATTCGCTCATATATCCGGGATACATGGGCGCAGGGGACAGCATGGCGATGCCCAACCCGATAAGCGCCGGAGGAATAGGCCCGGCGATGACGGCAGGGGTTCTGGCAGGAAAGGTAGCGGCTGAGGCCATAAGCGCCAAGGACACGAGCATGGAGTTCCTCTGGAAGTACAACGTCAAGTTCAACGAGGTGTACGGGAGCAAGACAGCTGCACTGGAAGCCTTCAGGGTCTACCTGCAGTCGCTCAACAACGACCTCATAAACTACGGCATGCACCACTTCCTTACAGAGGATGAGGCTGTGGCCATAAGCTACGGAAACGTTCCTGAGATATCCCTCGCATCGAAGTTCCAGAAGCTGCTCAGCGGCATCGCGAACATCAACGCGTTCAAGAACCTGCTCTACACCAGGGACAAGATGATGAAGCTCAACGGGCTCTACATGAGGTATCCGAGCACCGAGAAGGAGTTCCTCGCATGGAAGAGGATAGTCAACGCCGAGCTCCACGAGGTAAAACAGAGGTTCCAGCCTAATCCTGTCTGAATCAAGCGCAGTCAGCGGCGCACAGCAATCATGCTTATCTCCAGCCTGGCCCCTGCTGGCAGCTCCTTCACGCAGACGAACTCCCTGGCGGGGAACGGCTCTATGAAATACGTCCTGTAAGCCTCGTTTATCTTGTCGTAGAGGGACATGTCGGTGACGTATATCGTCACCTTCACGACATCATGCACGCTGAACCTCGCGGCGTTGAGCACCGCCCTCGCGTTCTCCATGACTACGTGCATCTGCTGCTCTATCGGCCCGTCGAGCAGCTTGCCGTCCTTCATGTGTATCTGCCCGGACACGAAAAGCAGGTTGTCTATCATCACGCCCTGCGAGATCGGGAAATGCGACCTGTCGCCAACCCTTGTCTTCATGCAAGCACCATGATGCTGTAGCGTGCAAGATTCTTATTACTACAACCTGAGCCCGCTGAGGGTGCGGACCTCTGCCCTTTCAGCAGCGAAAACCTCGTTCCTAAGCAGCGGCATGTGCCTCTTCGACTCCGTGCTGAACCCGCTGCCAGTTATCATGCTGTTGAACGCCGGCACTATGATTAGCTTGGCAGCTGCGTTGCATTCTGAATAGGATCTGCCGGCTCCCTTCCCTATTCCGGCAATGAACCACACCTTCTCTAGCTCGCCGTTCACATACGCGGCCATGTGCCCGTGCCCCATTACCAAATACCTCTTCTTCATGGCCTCGCTAGAAGGCATGAAGTTTCCGTGCATCAGCGCCGCATTACCTAGAAATATCTCCTTCTCCACAGGAACGTCGAAACCGAGCTTCTTCAATATCCTGTCAAGGTATGCGTCATGGTTGCCCTTCGCTATCCTTATCCTGACTCCTTTCAGGGTCTCGAAGAACTCCCGCAACGCGTTCTCCTCATCTCTAGTGACATTGCCTATGCTCTCCTTCACGTCCCCCAGTATTACGAGGTCACTGGCTTTGCTGGCCTTGCATATCTCCAGTATCTCATTGGCCATTTTCCTGCTCGCGTTCGGGAAATACACCCCTGAGCCGCTGAACTTGAACTCGAGGCCTATGTGCAGGTCCGATACGACAAGCGTGCTCCCTATCTTCATGGCAGGCTTGCCCTTGACGAAGGATATGCCTCTCATGATAGGAAATACCAAAATAGGATTAATAATGCTGCTTGAGATTAATCCTAGGTCAGGATGGCAGCCGGATCGTTCGGGATAGGCAGGATATTCGGGATACGCATAGAGCTCCACTGGACATTCATACTCTTCCTGCTGCTGCCGCTGCTTCTCCAGGCGTACGGCCTGTTCCTGATACTGCTTCTGCTCTTCATCTGCGTGCTCATCCACGAGCTGACCCACTCGATAACAGCGATAAAGAACGGGATAGGGGTCAGCAGGATAATACTGCTGCCGATAGGCGGGGCGTCGATAATAGACACGACGAAGATAGTCAACCCGAGGGTAGAGTTCAACATAGCTGTCGTAGGCCCTCTAATGAGCCTGTTCCTCGGCGGCATATTCGGCGTGCTCGTGGTGCTGATGCCTGCGGGGCCCCTGGCGCAGATGATGCAGAGGCTCTTCGTCGTTAACATGGCACTGGGCCTGCTGAACCTGCTCCCCGCATTCCCCATGGACGGCGGAAGGGTGCTCAGGAGCTATCTTGAGAGAAAGATGAGCGCCTACGATTCCACGATGGTCGCGATAAGGGTCAGCAAGTACACCATGGCGCTGATAATAGTGGGCACCATAGCCTTCCTTTACACTGCAGGAATAGGCTATCCTGCATACTACAAGGAGCTGATATTCTTCTGGAACCTCATCATAGTCTTCTTCCTCTACAGCGGCATGGAAGCCGAACGCGAGAGCATGATAGTGCGCAGGAGCACATCGCACCTTCTGCTGAGGGACGCGATGAGCAGGCACTTCGTGTACGTCAGGCCTGAGACCGGCGCCGACAGGCTCTACAGGATAATGAAGGGAAGGAAGGAGCACACGATAATAACAAGGAAGGACGGGGAGTACGCAGTAGTCAATGCGTCGGTATCCGGAGCCATAGCTGCGGATATGGCAGTGGCGATACCTGGCATGCAGGCCAAGGCGAAGCTTGTCGATGCGCTGTACTCGATGGAGAGCAATGACGCAAGGGTTGCGGCTGTGCTTAGCGGAAGGAGGCTGGTGGGCGTCGTGACCATGCAGGACATGCAGGCATTCATATCGCTGCACATGATAAACAGGAATCCTGCACCGGGCCGGGACGCGCCGAAAAAAGTGACAAAGCTTTTTATTCTTTGATATGTCTAAAACGTATGCGACCGGTGCACCAATGCTGTACTTGAAGTCACTCGTCATAGACAGGTTCAAGTCCTTCAACAGAGCAGAGCTCTCATTCAGCAAGGGATTCAACTGCATAGTGGGGCCCAACGGCTCGGGCAAGAGCGCCATACTCGATTCGCTCCTTCTGGGTCTTGGCGAGACCTCACTGCAGAGGCTGAGGGCGGGAAACCTTGAGACGCTCATATCCAACAACATCAAGAGCAAGAACAAGGGATCGAAGGCGTTCGTCAGGATGGAGTTCTCAGGGGACCAGGAGCTGAGCGTGCTCAGGATGATAAGGGCCGACGGCAAGTCAGCGTACAAGGTCAACGGCAAGAGCATGTCAAGGAGGGAGGTGATGGACCTGCTCTCCAGGAACGGGGTTCGCGCCGACGACACGACCACAATAGCGCAGGGCGAGATCAACGACCTGATAGAGCTCAATCCTAAGGAGAGGAGGGAGCTGATAGACATAGCTGCTGGCATAAAGGAGTTCGAGGTGAAGAAGCAGGAGGCGCTGCGCGAGCTCGAGAAGGTAGACAGCAAGATAAGCGAGGCTAACGTCGCGCTGAGCGAGAGGATGATAACCCTGAGGGAGCTGGAGAAGGAGAAGGAGGCTGCAGAGACCTTCACGAAGCTGACAGCCAGGCTCAGGAGCATAAAGTACACGATATTGGCCAACAGGAAGGAGGAGCTGCAGCAGATGTACGATTCCTGCACAAAGGAGATGGCGCAGCTCGATTCCAAGGTGAACGAGAGCGGCAAGAGCGCCCAGGAGCTGGCGAAGAGGCTGGAGCAGTTCAGCAGCGAGCGCCAGGTGCTCACCAAGGAGCTCAACGAGAGCCAAAGCTCTATGAGCGAGATAACGCAGAGGCTGGACATGCTGAACAAGGACTCGACAAAGGTCGAGGCTGAGCTGGCGACCGCAAGGAGCACGTTGGCGGACAGCGAGAGCGCGCTCGAATCGATAAGGAAGGAGAGGAAGACGGCATCTGAGAGGATAGCGGCAAACACCGCAACTCTAGAGACGCTCAAGGACGAGCTGGCCAAGGTCGAGAAGGAGATAGAGCAGATGGAATCCGAGATGCAGAGCGGGGAGCTCGAGAAGAAGCTCGAGAAGCTCAACGCCATAATACTGGAGACCGACGCGAAGGTGCTGGACTCGCAGTCATACGTCTCGAAGCTGCATGCAGACCTCTCGTCGATGGAGAAGCAGAAGAAGGAGCTGGAAGAGAGATTGTCGGGCCTCAGGAACCGCATCGAGGAGAACGAATCATCATCAAAGTCATCGTCGAAGAAGGCGCAGGAGGCCAGGGAAAAGCAGGACAGCTCGCAGAAGGAAGGCCTCGATGTGGAGAAGGCCATAATCGCCAACAACAAGGAGATAGAGTCCATAGACTCTAAGCACATAGAGCTCATAACGCAGAGGGCGGCGGCGCAGTCAAGGGAGGGGAACATATCCGCGAAGCTGTCAGAGCAGTTCTCCGAGAAGGACGGCTTCTACGGGAGGGCTTCGCAGCTGTGCAGCTACAAGGGCGAGCACGCGATAGCCGTGGAGACAGGAGCAGGCAGCAGGCTCGAGTACTTCGTTGTGGACTCCATAGCAACAGCTAACACGATAATAACATACCTCAAGAAGAACGGGCTCGGCAGGGCCACATTCATACCCATGAAGGAGCTGAATGCCGACAGGCAGCAGAAGGAGGCGAAGGGGCTGGAGCCGCTCCTGGGTGCTGTCAAGTACGACCAGAGGTTCTCAAAGGTGTTCGAGTACGTCTTCAGCAACACCTACATAATAGATAACATAAACAACGCCAAGGAGTACGGCATAGGGAAGCACAGGTACGTCACACTCGAAGGCGAGCTCGTCGAGCAGTCAGGCACCGTGTCAGGAGGCTCGCAGAGAAGGAGGGTATCGCTCGCGTCTATAGAGAACGGCATAAAGGAGCTCGAAGCGGGCAAGGCAAGGCTCAGGAGCGACAACGAGTCGCTCAACAAGAGGCTGCTTGACAAGAGGAAGGAGCAGGCGCAGCTCGCAATGGAACGCAACTCTGCGGAGAACGCGGTCTCATCAATGGAGAAGGAGCGCAAGACATTGGAATCTGACGCATCGGCTCTCCTCTCATCAATCAACAGCGTCTCCAAATCGATAGACGGAACGAGGAAGGAGCTCGAATCCAAGGACAGGGAGAAGATGGGGCTCACAGACGCGCTATCCAAGTCAAGGACCGAGCAGGGCGAGCTGATGGCGCGCATAATGGGCGCAGGGAAGAAGAGGAAGAGGTCAGGGAACGCGGAGACCGAGAGGTACGCGCTGCTTAACAAGACTTCAGACGAGACCAAGATAAGGGTAGCGCAGCTGACAACCGAAAGCAACGTATTCACCGACAGGCTCAGGGAGCTGGACATAGAGGCAACGCAGAAGGCGGCCCTCATAAAGCAGCTCAAGGAGCAGATAAAGGACAACGAGATAAAGGCCGGGGTGCTGTCCAAGTCCAAGGCAGAGATAGAGGACAAGATAAAGCACAGCAACAAGGCGAGCAAGAAGGCTTACGAGAGGCTCAGCGCGCTTGACACTGAGAGCGGCAGGCTGGGTGCGGAGCAGGCGAAGCTGAACGCCGAGATCGACGGCCTGAACAGGCAGCTCGGTGACATAAGGCTAAAGAGGAGCTCGAGCGAGACAAGGCTCAACGACATCTCCGTCGAGCTGCAGTCCTACATAGGCAACATAGAGAAGGTCAAGGGAAGCATAGACCAGCTGCAGGCCGAGGAGGCCGTCGTCAGCTCAAAGCTCGGGGAGCTGGGCAACGTGAACCTGAAGGCGCCGGAAGCGTACGTCGAGAAGAGGAGGAACGTGGAGGAGGCGCAGTCGAAGGTCAACACCCTGCAGGTCGAGAAGCAGGCCGTCGTCAGGATGATGGAGGACATAGACTCAAAGAAGCTCCAGACCTTCATGCACACGCTGAACGAGGTCAACAGGAACTTCACCAAGCTATACAGCTACATCTTCCCAGAGAATGCGACCATCAAGCTGGACGACGAGCAGGATCCCCTCAACAGCGGCCTGGACATATCGCTCAAGAACGGAAACAAGGAGAGGAGGCTGGGGTCGCTCTCGGGAGGCGAGAGCTCCATCGTCTCGCTGGTGCTGATCTTCGCGATACACACCTCGAAACCGAGCTCGCTCTACATATTCGACGAGATAGACTCGGCGCTGGACAAGGAGAACTCGAAGAAGCTGTCGCTGCTCATAAAGCAGATGGCGAAGGACGCGCAGTTCATAGTGGTCAGCCACAACGACTCGCTGATAGTCAACGCCGACGCGGCCATAGGCGTCGTCAAGACCAACGGCGTATCGAACGCAGTGGGCATAGACATAGCTTCGATGGTAAGCAGGCAGAAGTGATGATTGTTTGGTAGCGAAGGCAAGGAGGGCGAAGAAGCAGCAAAGCATGTGGCCGTTCTACATAATCCTCGTGGTCCTGCTAGCCGCCTACGCACTGTACAACAACATAGTCATAGGGGTCGCGGCTTTCCTGATGGTTGTCGCGACCTTGGTCATGGAGTTCTCCGCAAGCATAAGGCAGGAGGGAGCCAAGAGGTCCATAATAGACACGGCAGTAGCGATATTGGCCGTCATATTGCTCTGGATAGCGCTGATCCTGATACTGCAGACCGAATCCCCTGTCAATGTCGTCGCGAGCTGCAGCATGCTCCCGACGATGCACAGGGGCGACCTTGTCATACTCCACGGCATAGGCAACATGACGAGGTTCCTCGAGTCGAAAAACATAGCAGTAGCCAACGTCAGCCCCGCGCAGTTCTCGTCCATGAACTCAAGCATGCGCAGCGAGTTTACAGCCTTCCTTGCATATCCCAAATCGAACATGTCGGATGTGAACCAGTACGTCGACGCATCATCGTCAGGATACTCGATAGGGCTCTACAATACCAAATGCCTGGGCGACAACGCCTATCTTGGGAGGCAGAATGACAACTACATGTGCTACGTGGCCAGCCAGCAGCAGAACCTGGTGCAGTACAATTATGCTCTCGGAAGGATATCGGTAGCTGGACAGCAGGCCAACGTTGTAGAGACATCATCGATAAGCATAGGCGGCACTACAATAGCCCCTGACTACGGCAATCCCATAATAGTCTACAGGACGACGAGCCTGGACGCGTTCTCCGGAGACATAATACACAGGGTTTACGCTGCGATGGACGTCAACGGTACCTACTACCTGCTCACAAAGGGGGACAACAACCCCATCCTCGACATGCAGTCGGGCAACTACCCGATAGCGAGCAGCGATGTTGTGGGGTATGTCGTGGCCGACATACCTTACCTTGGATACCTCAAGCTCATACTGAGCGGGCAGCTCGGCGCTGTGCCAGGCTGCAACCAGCAGATAGAGCGATAATCTGGCATTATCCGACGTATGCCCACGAATACCTTTAAAAGCCTATCCTTCGCATTCTTTATCATAAGGTATGTGGTGTAATGGCAAAAGGAACCAACTGGGCCCCGTTCGGCCTGAAGCTGATAGGTAGCTTGATCTACCTATACGTGTTGTGGAGCCTCTGGAGCGGATGGTATGGAACTCCGAGCGACTGGCAGGCGATACTGCTGGGCGTCGCGGCTGTTCTGTCCGTATCGTTCTTCCTGTGCACACTGGCAAGCCTGCAGATGAAGAGCAAGGAGCTGGCCATGTGGGTCATGAAGACCGAGACCTTCGGAGGAATGGCTCTGTTCGCGTTGACCGCGCTCGCGGGCAACATGGGATGGGGCTGGGCTGTCCTTCTGGGATACGTCCTTGGAAGCATAGGCTCCGGCATGGAAAGCAAGTAAAAGGAGAACTTGTCTTGTTGGAGGCCTTCGTGCCTCCTTTTTCTTTATCTTTTCCTCTCGCTTATCACCGAGCAGGTGACGGAGCTCACGCACTTTGACCTCTTCAGCTCGTTGAACAGCTCCTTGGTCCTCGCTGCGCTCGTGTCCAGGTTCAGCACGTCTATTCCCTTGCCCGCATGGTGATGGTGCATCTCCGTCTCAACCACGTCCTTGAACCTGTGCAGTATGTCCGACACATGGTTCCTCTCATTCTCCTTGTACGTCACCACGAATACGCTCTCCACCTCCCCGCCAAGCGAGCCCATGCCCCCGTAGTCGTTGATCAGGCTCTGCATTGCGCTCCTCAGCATCTTTGACCTGCTCTTGAAGCCCAGCCTTTCCTGTATCTCATTCACCCTCTTAAGGGTCTCGGAATCTAGCGATATGCTGATTATCTCCATTCTGGCCACTTATTATTAACAATCAGGATAATTCTCACAATTATTATTAATTTATATCAAAATATTTATTAATCTTGCCTGGCATCTAACTCCTCAAGTGATGCGCCATGGATACCGTAGTGCTGCTGCTCGCGCTTATGACCTTCTCCTCAACGTTGGCAGGCGGCGCGGTCGCGATAAAACTGAGGAGATACCTGCCATACTTCTTCGCGTTCGCAGCCGGCAGCCTTATAGCAGTCGCATTCTTCGACATATTCCCAGAGGGGCTGGGCATAGCCTCAAGCCTGGGCATGCCGGTAAGGTACCTCATGATCGCCATAGTCGCATCATACCTTTTCTATAACTTCATAGAGCGCATCTTCCTAGTGCACCACTACCACGAGGGCGAGATAGAGGAGAAAGGGCACATAATGGGCCCCATAGGCGCAAGCAGCCTTACTATCCACAGCTTCCTCGACGGAGTGGCGATAGGCGTGGCGTACCAGGCGAACCCTGCCATAGGCATCATAGTGGCGCTCGCGGTCATATTCCACGATTTCAACGACGGGATAAACACCGTGACTGTAATGTTCAGGAACAGGCACAACGTGAAAAGGGCCGCGACATTCCTTATGATGGACGCGATAGCTCCAATAATCGGAGTGCTCTCGACGTACGCGATAGCCATACCCGAAGCGTATCTTGCGGTGATACTCGCGATCTTCACAGGGGAGTTCATCTACCTGGGCGCATCGAGCATAATGAGGGAGACCTTCCAGCACACGTGGTGGAAGATGATGATACCGACAACGAGCGCAGCCCTGCTTATATTCGTACTCACCTCAATAATATGACTGGACAAGAGGCAAGTGATGGCACATGAGAAGATTGGCCGATATAACGCCTGTCAGATGGGACAACGGCAGCATATCCTGGATAGACCAGACGAGGATCCCATGGGGAGAGGAATGGAAGGCGAGCAGCTCCGTAGAGCAGCTAGCGAAGGCCATAGAGGCGCTGGAGATAAGGGGGGCGCCTGCCATCGGGATAGCTGCGGCTTACGGGATTGCGCTTGCGGCGCACCTGTCCCGCGGGAAGGGCGAGATGAAGACAAATGTCATGCAGGCATACGAACGGCTCAGGAGGACACGGCCGACGGCAGTAAACCTCTTCTGGGCGCTCGACAGGATGCTCTCAAGATACACTGGGCTGAGCGGCCCGGACGTTCCGACTGACGACACAAAGACGCTGCTCCTCAAGGAGGCCAAGGCGATACACGAGGAGGACGTGCAGGCGGACAAGGATATGGGAAGGCACGGGAACGCGCTGGTGAAGGACGGCGACGTCATACTCACTCACTGCAATGCTGGCGCTCTGGCTACCGGGGGATGGGGCACCTCGTACGGCATAATACGCACCGCGTGGCAGTCGGGCAAGGACATAAGAGTGATAGCGACAACCACTGCGCCGCTGTATCAAGGGGCGAGGCTCACCATGTGGGAACTGAAGAGGGACGGAATCCCAGCCAAGCTAATCACAGACAACATGGCTGCGTACGCCATGAAGGAGGAGAAGATCAGCAAGGTCCTTCTGGGCGCAGACAGGATACTGATGAACGGCACTGTGGCGAACAAGATAGGCACCTACGGGCTTGCCGTGCTCGCTAAGTACCACAAAATTCCCTTCTACGTCGCTGCTCCTGTATCGACGATAGATCCCAAGGGCAAGACGATACCGATAGAGCAGAGAAAGCCTGAGGAGGTAAGGAACATACTCGGAAGGCTGCAGATAACAATTCAGGACGCGCAGGTGCTGAACCCCGCATTCGACATAACGCCAGACAGCCTGGTCAGCGCGATAGTCACCGAGAGAGGCATAGCCAGGAGGCCTTACGCGAAGAGCCTCGCTGCAATGGTCAGATATCGAGGAATACCTCCTGCCCCTTGATGACGACCTTGTACGTGCTTACCGGATTCCTTGCGGGCCCCTGCACGACCCTTCCGCTTTTCAAATCGAACCTGGACCCATGCCACGGGCATTCCACTGCATAGTTCTCGACGCTGCCCTCATGAAGCGGCCCGTGCGCATGCGTGCACAGCTCGTCCACGGCGAACAGCTTGCCATCTATGTTGAAAACGGCCACTGCCTTCCCGTCAACCGCAACCATCTTTCCAGATCCTTCTGCGAAATCCGATACCTTGCCTATCATCTTCTCCATCGCATCAACCAAACCTTTCAACATCAACCCCTTCCCTCTTCAGCAGCTCCCTCTTTTTCCTGCTGTTCCTGAAACCAGAATAGCTGCCAAGCCCATCAGACCTTACAACCCTGTGGCACGGTATCCTTATCGGAAGAGGATTCAGCCTCAGAGCTGTTCCAACTGCCCTGTAAGCCCTCGGCCTTCCTACGCTCGCAGCTATCTGCTTGTAGGTCCGTGTCTGCCCTTTAGGTATCCTCATCGTAGCATCAAGCACTTTTATCTGGAACGCTGTCATGTTGTGCCGCTCCAGCTCCATTTCCGTTCTTCTGTCCAAATGATCACCAACCTACAAAAGCATAATCAGAATCAACGAAGTATCTTGTACACTTCGCTGCCAAGCGGCACCTTGTGGTTCAGCTTTATCCCTACCGAGTCCCCGCCTCCAGCCTCCTCAACATCGTTCCTGTCTATCTGCATGCTCGAAACCTTCTGCCTCACCGCCTCCTCCTCGTTGCCTACCTCTATGACGTCGCCCACCTTGAGGCTCTGCGTCAGCTTCACCGCAGCTACATTGATCCTGTCGAAGAACTCCTCCACTGTACCTATCAGGACCCTCGAGCCCTGCTGCGTCCCTGCCTGGTCCAGGCTGTTCTGCTTCGCCTCCCAGTCGTTGAGGAACTCTATTGTGTTGTCTATGTTGTCAAGCGCCATGAATAAGCAATTGCGACAAACTTATATAAAAGAGGACTAGCCGTGCAGTATGCGGTAAATATATTGCGCATTTGACCATATTTAAACCTTTTTAGGAGGTTCATTCAGAAGCGTGTGCCGTCTCACACGCTTTAAATACGTCATTGAGCATGAATCAATCGGCGAGAGTTATGCCTTCTGGGAATTTCAGAAAGGTAGAGCCAGTGGTCCGGGCACAGCGTGCCATTGAGCATCCTGCGGTAGCGCAGATGCGTGATTCCTTGGGCGTCATGCTGCGCCGCAACGAGCAGCTGAGACTGTACGGGGAGAGCATACGCAGAATGAACAGACTGGACAACGCGCGCTCGCATCCTGACGCTGCAGCAACTCTCAGAAGCGACGTCTACAGGGCGATTGACGACCAGGGCGCGCGATCGGCGATAATAGGCACCGCTTACGAGCTGCTTCCAAACATCGGCGAAACTGAACTCGACGCGCTAGTGCAAAGCTGGCGCAGTCCTCCGATCCTGATGACGCGTCTGCAGTCGATAGAGATGACCTGCGCGCATCTCCTCGGGGACAAGTACCTGATGCACGAGCTGAAGACGGCGGGAAAGGAGGATATCCTGCGCAACGGCGACGGGAGGGTCCTCAAGTACGCTGTCCGCGAATTGGTAGCGAACGGTCCGATGACATGGGCCTCGCAGGGCGCTTTGAAGGAGCAGGTACACTCGATGCCTAGGTATCTTGACGTAGCCACGCTGGTGCACTTCAACTTCAACCCACTGGGACGGCTGCACCCCAAGAGTTCCGTGATTGACGCGCTAGTGAGGCTGATAGAGCTGCCTCACCAGGCAAGGCACCTCGGCGACCAATACCTCATGAAGGCGATGACCGCGATAGGTAAGGACCACGAAGAGCACAGCGAACAGCACAGTCTCCTCAAGAAGTACGTGCTCATGATGAACCCGCTCGCCATAACGCTCAAGAACGTCTCGGCCCTGACGCAGTCCCACTTCGACACGGCCGACGGCATGACGCCTGCCCAATCGACCAACGCGGCCCTTGCGGAGATAAACCGAAGGTTCAGGCATGAGAGGGAAGGCATGGGGATGCTGCTCTCCATGGCGCTGAGGACCGATGCGGAGCAGCATGAGGACGTGCGCAGGGCGGCTGAGCTGGCGATGCGCGCAGCATCCTAGTCCTCGTAGTGGTCGTACGCCCTCTTGAGCAGGACCGGCGACGCCATCGTCGTCACTATCAGGACGAGAAGGAGCACAGAATAGGTCGTCTCGGTTATGACCTGCGACGTCAGCGATATGCCTATGACTACGAAGCCCACCTCTCCCCTGGATATCATGCCGTAGCCGACCCTCATCCCCTTCTTCATGCTCTTTAGGAAGAACGAGGCCGGAAGTCCGCATCCGAGGTACTTGCCCACCACCGCGACGACAACCAGCACCAGTATCAGGTCAAAATTTGCGGCCGTCAGCTTGCTCACGTTGAGGTACGTGCCTATTACCGCAAAGAAGAGAGGGCCGAATATGAGCCTGAGGTTCGAGACAAAGGTCTTTATCAGCTTCTTGAACTTGGACTCCGAAGCCGCCATGCCCGCTATGAACGCCCCGACTATCGGCGACAGTCCGAAGATGCCTACGAATGTTGCGAGTCCGAAGGTTATCCCTGTCATGCCGGCCTCGACGGCTCCCTCCGAATGGGGCTTCGATATTATGTTGAGCAGCCTTGGGACCAGCAGCACCGCTCCTATGAGGGCTATCGCCCATATGGCGAAGGCCTTGACGGTCGTGATGCCTATCGACTCGTAAGACGGCACAACATTGCTCTGTATTACTGCTATGACTATGGACAGCACCACAAGGCCCAATATGTCGTCTATTATCGCTGCGCTCACCATAACCTTCGCCTCCTCCGTCCCGTACTTGTCCAGCTCCCTGAGCACTGCGACCGTGACCGCTATGCTCGTGGCAGTCAGCGTGGCGCCGACTATCATGGCCTCGGTGTTGTTGAGGCCGAATATTACCGAGGCGTAATATCCCATTACGAACGGAACAACTACACCGAAGAGCGCTATGACCAGCGCGGGTATGCCTGCCTTTATCAGGTCCTTGAGCGTGAACTCCAGCCCCGCTGACAGCAGGACTATTATGCCTCCGATCTCCGCGAAAGCTAGGAATAGCGGATTGAGCTGTATTAGCGGATGGCCGAATATCACGATGATGCCGCCTAGCGCGAAGGGACCCATGACGATTCCTGCGAGTATCTCTCCTACCACTTCAGGCATCTTCATCCACCGCATGCCTGCGGCGAAGAGCCTTGCAACGAGCACCAGGGCGCTGATCCCCACTACTGTGCTCAACACGTTTATCTCTGTCGCATCTATGGCCATCCAAATCCATCGGCGCTGGTCGCCAACTCTCTCAATTAAGCATTACCATATACTCTTTTATTGTTTTATGGTCGGCGCGCTGAAAAGCTTATTATATATTCTCGCGGCCACTTATCATCAATGGAAAAGAAAGGACGGCTCATCATAATCTCTAACAGATTACCGCTGTCGGTCAAGAAGGTCGGAAGCGATTACTCAATAGAGCAGAACGTCGGCGGCCTGGCCACTGGCCTGGGCTCCTTCTACGAGGACTACAACGCCCTGTGGATAGGATGGGCCGATGTCCCGGCGCAGGACAGGGACACTGTAAGGAAGAAGATGGAGATGGACTTCAACTGCTATCCGGTCTTCATATCCGAGGGGCTGTCGGAGAGGTACTACGAGGGCTTCGCTAACAAGACCCTGTGGCCGCTGTTCCATTCGCTGCCCACCCGCGCATCCTATTCCTCTTCATACTGGAAGGCGTACGAGCGCGTCAACAAGATATTCGCGCAGAAGGTGGCGGAGCTCGCAGGCCCGGACGACCTCATCTGGATCAACGACTACCACCACATGGTGCTTCCCAAGTACATAAAGCAGAAGCTTCCGAATTCCAGGATAGGGTTCTTCCTCCATACCCCTTTCCCCACTTATGACCTCATGACCATGCTCCCGTGGTACAAGGAGCTGCTCGACGCTATACTGTACTCTGACCTGATAGGCTTCCACACGTACGGCTACGTCTCCGCATTCCTCGAGAGCGTGAGGGTGCTGCTCGGTTACGACAACTATGCAGGGAGGATAATGCTGAGCGACAGGGTGGTCAAGGTCGGCGCTTTCCCCATGGGCATAGACTACAGGAAGTTCAGGAGCGCGGCAGACAAGCCAAAGGTAAGGGCCGAGATAAGGAAGATAAGGGGATATGTCGGCAACAAGACGCTGATCTTCTCGATATCCAGGCTTGACTACACGAAGGGCATACTCAGGCAACTGGTGAGCTTCGAGAAGTTCCTCAAGGAGAACCCTGGAATGAGGCACAAGGCCGTGTACGCTCTCGTAGTCGTGCCGTCGAGGGAGAGCCTCAGGCAGTACAGCATGCTCAAGAGGGCGATAGACGAGAGGGTCGGAAGGATAAACAGCAAGTACGGCGTACACGGGTGGGTGCCGATATGGTACACCTACGGCAAGATAAGCTTCAGCAGGCTTGTGGGGTTCTACAAGACCTCTGACATAATGCTCATACTCCCGATAAAGGACGGGATGAACCTGATAGCGAAGGAGTTCCTCGCAGTCAAGGGAGGGGACAAGGGACTGCTGATACTCAGCCAGAACGCAGGCGCAGCCAAGGAGCTGTTCGAGGCAGCGATAGTCAACCCCAACGACGAGGACGAGATAGTCAAGCGAATAAAGGAGTGCATCGCCACGAAGGGCAGGGGCACTGCGGTCGCGAACAGGAACATGATGCACAAGCTGGAGGAGCTGGGCGTAAGGAAGTGGGCCGAGAGGTTCATAGAAGGCCTAGAGACCAACATAAAGCTCTCCAACATCATGGCCGCTAGGGCGCTCGACGCAAAGAGCGAGGAGCAGATGGTCTCGAGGTACAGGGGCTCCAAGAACAGGCTATTCATATTCGACTACGACGGCACCCTGATACCGATACACAAGGACTACGCGTACTCGAAGAGGAGCGGGTCCGTCATAAGCATGCTGAACGGCCTTGCATCGGCCAGGGGCAACAGCGTCTTCATAGTCAGCGGCAGATCGCGCGGCTCCCTCGACAGGATATTCAAGAGCGTCAAGGTCTCGCTGGTCGCGGAGCACGGCGCGTGGGTCAAGCCCTATGGCTCGCAATCATGGGAGAGCCTGGTGCCCATAGACGACAAGTGGAAGGATGACATAATGCCCATACTCGAAGCCTTCACGGAGAGGCTGAAGGGCTCGGTCATAGAGCAGAAGGACATGTCGATAACCTGGCACTACAGGAACGCGAAGAGCCCCAACGCGCCAGACGTCGCGCTGGAGCTAGGCAACATACTCACGAACCTAACGGCCAACTCCGAGCTCAAGGTCATCTACGGGAAGAAGAACATAGAGATAATGAACACATATGTAAGCAAGGGCATGTCCTACATCAAGCTGATGTCGAACACCAGGCACGACTTCATACTCGCGATAGGCGACGACTCGTCAGACGAGAGCATCTTCGAGGTATTGCCGAAGGACGCGTTCTCGATAAAGGTGGGCATGTCGGTGAGCAACGCCAAGTACAACATAAAGGCGCAGAAGGACGTCGTCAGGCTGCTGCAGCGCATACTCAGTGGCAGGTGACGTGCACTAAAACTGGACGTGGGCCTGTATAAAAGTGTTTTAAGCTTCGCTTTCCCGCAGCGATTTCTTCTGTTCCTTAGCCATCGGCGAGGGCTTTCCCTGTCCCGATTCCAGGTACACCCTCTTCGGGTACGCGAACTTCACGTTCATCCTCTTCATGGTCTTCGCAATGATCCTCGGCATGGCGAAGTAGAGGTCTCCCCAGTTCGCTCCAGTGGTCCAGACCCTGACCTCAATTATTATTCCTGAATCGGTGAACTGTATGGGGAACGCTGTAGGCGCAGGCTCTACGAGCACGTACCACTGCTCCTTGAATGCGTCTGTGACCGCTTTCATTACTCTGTCCATGTCCTCCTCGTATATCAGCGTTATCTGCGTCCTCACCATCCTTGCGACAGCCTTAGTGTAGTTGTAGACATTCGAGTTGAACAGCTGCCCGTTGGGTATGCGCACCGGCACCCCTTCCCACGTCGCCACCTTTGTGGACAGGAACCCTATCTCTATTATGCCTGCAGTTATGTCCCCGTAGGTCACGAAGTCGCCCACCTTGAAAGGCTTGTCCACTATCAGCAGGATGCCTGCTATGAGGTTGGAGACGCTTGACTGCGCAGCAAGGCCTATCACTATGCCGAGGAAGCCCCCGGCGACCAGCGCCGACCCTATGCTTATGCCCAGCTCCGCGAATCCTGCAACCACGGCTATTACGACTATTCCATAGTACACGAACCTGCTCGTTATGTTCGTGACGTTGTTCGAGTACTTCCCGTACATGCGCCTCTTGACAACGACCGCAACTGCCTTGGCTATGAGGAGGCCTACAACGAAAACTATGACCGCGAATATCGCATTCGTGTACTGCGCAGGCAGGAACGGGAATATGGATGTGAATATGTGGCTGATGTTCATAGTCCGTACCTCAGTTCAAGCACGTGGCTGGGATTGGAAGGCACGTGCGGCATGATCCTGCCGTTCGGCAGAGACGACCTGTTCGAGAGCTTCACTATTGTCAGCTTCGGGTTCACCACCTGCATGCTGACAGTCTCACCCACTACCCTCTCCTTCACCTCGAAGAAGTTGAAGTACTTGTGCTCCAGTATGATCTTGCTTACGACGGTCCAGTTCGAGTGCGAGTTTGTTATCTCAACCTTCGTAGTGACTGCGTCCTCCTTTCCTTTGCTCGGCTCCTTGCCGTACTTTCCCGTTGAATACCTATAGACAAGCCCGTCTATCGCGTTGCCGTAAAGGGAGAACTTCCTCGGCCACTTCTCTATCCTGTCTATCATCTTGTACTGCTTGCTGCCGACTATGTAGACTCCTATGTCAGTCGGAAGGTCCACGTATATGCTTGCCCTTGATTTCGGTGGCACAGCAAAACCGGACTCAAGGACCATGCCGAAGTACGGGGTAATGTCCGTATCGCCGCTGAGCACGGGATACTCCTTGACAGCTGCGTTCTCAGGCAGGTCTATGACCTTGTCGCCCCTTATGTACTGCTTCAGCCCGCCTGGCAGCGTCTTTACTATGTAGTCGAGCATTGCTTTTTTGCTCTCATGCAAGATTAATTAAGCGTGTGGTTGTTTGCGGTACTGTCTTCAACAATCGTACGGCTTTATGCGTGCCCCAATGCAACCGCAGGCGCCCTCCGGACAGCATCCTTCAGTACAGCCGTATTCTCCGGCGTCTCTGCCCTCTCCTTCCTTCTCATCTCAGCGAGCCTGTCGCCCAGAGCTCGCATCCCGTGGGTATGCGCGAACTCCTTGAGTGCAGGATATCCTTCAAGGAAGTTCATGGCCCTCCTGCCCTTGCTCAGCGCAGACATTACCTCTTTCATACCTTCCTTGTAGAAGTTCTCGCTTATCTCCCCGAGCGCCCTCGACATGGAAAGGTCGACAACCAGTCCAGACATCTCCATCCTGTCCATGTTCGGCAGCATGTAGTACCTGCCGTCCGCATATATCTTCACCTGCTTCACGAGATCCCTTCTCACCCTCTCGACGGCGCCCCTCCTTCCCTCAACTTCACCCATTCCCACGGCGCCTGCCTGACGGCTCCCTATCCTCCTCATTATGTAATCTGGATCAAGCTTGATAGCGGCATCCCTTCCCTTGCAGACTCTTACGTCCATATATGCACCATCGCCTATGGAGCGGCTCTTAGCGTCTTTAAAATGCTTCCCATGGCATACGTCAGGCTCGTAAGTGCATAAATCGCATATATTAATGCAGCTGGTGCGCTTCAGGATCAGCCTTCCTTTCAGGCATGCCGATTATTGATGTGCTCCGATCGGGATTTGAACCCGAGTTTCGAGCGTGAGAGGCTCGCATCCTTGACCGGACTAGATGATCGGAGCAAAAGATTTATCATATTAACAATACAAGTTATATAAACGCTATTTATCAGTGGTCCCAATGCTCCTTTCAGAGAAGTACGCGCCTACAACCCTCAGCGGCATAGTGGGGAACGAGGACTCGGTCAAGAGGCTGGTGTCTTTCGGAGCTGAGGCGCAGGCAGGGAAGATAGGGAATCCGATAATGATATGCGGCAATCCAGGGGTAGGGAAGACGGCCGCGGCCCATGCGCTTGCGTACTCCAACGGTTTTGACCTTATAGAGCTCAGCGCCAGCGACTACAGGAGCGCCGAGATGCTGGGGAAGAAGCTGATGCCTGCGAACAGCACGAGGAACCTCTTCAACAGGAAGATAATGATACTGTTCGATGAGATAGACGAGATATCATCGAGGTTCGACAAGGGTGTCGAATCATCGCTGCTGAAGCTGATAAAGGCGAGGAAGCACCCAATTGTACTTACCGCAAACGACTTCTGGAACAGGAACATACTGTTTCTGAGGAACGAGGTGGAGAAGCTTGAGTTCAAGAACCCGAAGAAGCCTGAGGTCGTGAAGCTGCTCGTGGACGTGCTGGAGAAGGAGCAGAAGACGGTCGACCTGCTCATAGTCAACGAGATAGCGCAGAGGAGCGGGGGGGACATACGCGCCGCTCTCAACGACCTGGAGTTCATGATCGACTCGCCGAAGGAGCTGATGGAGCACATGGGCTCGAGGGACAGGAAGGTGGAGGTCTTCAAGGTCCTTGACAAGATATTCTTCTCAAGGAGCTTCGACATAGCCAGGAACGCGATGTTCTCGAGCGACGTCGACCTTGGCACCATGATAAACTGGCTCGAGCAGAACATACCAATAAGGTACATATCCAAGAAGGGCAAGTCTGCGGCGTACGAGAGCCTCGCCAAGGCATCGATGTTCAACGACAAGGCCTCAAGGGTCAACTACTACGGCTACCTAAGGTACGCGAGCGTGATAATGTCATCCGGAGTCGCCATAGCGAACGACGGATCCGTCAGCATGCTCCGCAGCTATTCATTCCCATCAAACATCAAGTACATGAGCGTCAGCAAGAAGGACCGTGAGGCATTGGGCAAGATAGCCGCAAAGCTCTCCCCGATACTCCACACAAGCAAGAAGGGGATACTGAACAGCTATCTGCCTATGCTCAAGGTGATGATAGACAAGGCGAGGACCGATTACGGCAAGGACAAGGTGGACGATTTCATGATGAACAGCTTCAGGCTGGAGCCTGAGGAAATAGACAAGATAAGCGACTACTACCAGCTCAGATGAACCCTCAGATTAATGCTGCGTGTAGCTAGACTGCCAGTTGGCGTTCCATATGACATTTGTCGGAGTCCCATGGTTGTTGTTTCCTGAGTAGTCGTTGGCGTCGCCGTTGAGAGGCCACCACCCAACTAGGTTCTTCAGGTTTATCGGTGCGCCTCCAATGCCTTCCACGTACATCGCCTTGATGGTCGCCGGATCCAGCGAAGTGTTGTAGACCTGCACGTTGGCTATGGACCCGTTCATCGGGCTCCCGCCTTCGTATCCTATATAGACTGGATCAGTGTCCGTGCCCAGGTCATTCGAGTAGCACGTCGCGGCATTGTCCAATGTTCCGTTGATATATATGCTCAAAGCGCAGCCGTTGTACGTCCCTACCACGAATGACCACCTGTTCTGCCTAAGGGAGTTTGCGCTCAGCACGCTCCCGCTTGAAACCCCTCCCTTTCCAAGGTCGAAGTTCACAACATAGGTGTTAGTCTGGAAGTTCAGAGCCCAGGCTCCGGTATAGGTCTTCGTCGCTATCCTCATGTAGTTCACCGAGTTCACCGGATATACCCATGCAGCTACTGTGATGTTGTTGTTTGTTATGTTCAGCGTTGCGGAATTCGGTACCTGCACCCAGTTGTTCGACCCCCTGAACCTTGCCACGTATCTCGGGATAAGGCCGTTGCACTGCCCTGCGAGGCTGGTCAGCGCTGCAGTTCTTATGACCTTGCATGCGCCTGTGGCGGCTGTCGGTTGCAGGCTTCCAGCGTTGAATATCCCCAGCGAATAAAGAGATACCATGACAATCGCGATCGCGAGCATCGCCCATCCGTAAGTCATCAGGTATTCCATCGCCGATTGGAGTTTTCCCGATACTGCCTTGTCCATGCCTGCACCTGGCCCTCAGAGGGACGGCAGCTCCATCTCGAAGGCTATCGCAGGCTCCTCTATGCCGAAGTTGTAGAGTACCTCCGGATGCAGCTCGCCGAAGAAGCCGACGTCCTTCCCGGCAATCGTGATCTTCGCGCATCTCCCATCTATGAAGCTCCTGTGCTCGTGCTTGCTGATCTTTATCTCAAGGCCCATCGAGTCGCTGATTGCCTGGACCGTAGCCTTCGCGTCGTTGAAGTTGGCCTTTGAATGCGAGGACACGGCTGCTAGGTGCAGCCTCTCGAATACGGACTCGGCCTTTACGGTGAATGCAAGGTCGTTCTCGAAGACGTTATGGGGCATGCTGTCGTGCTGCGACAGCCCCAGGTTCTTCAGGAGCCCCGGCAGCAGCCACGTCCTCATTATTGTGACGCTCTCGCTCCTCGGGTTCTTCAGCCTCACGCAGTAGTTAGCGTCCTTCTCAAGCCTCATCCTCGCGAAGTTCGTATCGTCATTAGTCAGATACGAATTGACCATCTCGTCGAATCCCAATCCCAGCATCAGCTCCGAGAGCATCTCGCACAATTCCGTAGCCGCGTTCAGCTCGCCCTGCTGGGTCGCGCCAAGGGCTATCGCAGGTATGTAGTCGTAGCCGTAGGCTATCGCAAGGTCCTCGACTATGTCCTGCTCGTCTATCACGTCAAGCCTGTATGCCGGGACCTTGAACCTGATGCTCTTGCCGACCAGCGCAGCCTCGTAGCCAACCTTGTTAGCGAGAGATATGACATTGCTGAAGCCTATCCTCACGCCTATCTCCTGCTCCGCCTTGGAGAGCTGCATCTCTATGTACCTCTCCTTCATCTCAGGCTGCGTGTACCTCTTGCCCATCTGCTTGAGCATCACTGGCCTTACATCCGCGCCTATATCCATGAACGTTGCGGCGAACATGTCCGCGCACTTGTTGACAAGGTATTGCGACGTTCCTGTTATGTCGATGAGAAGGTTCCTTGTGGATGTGGTCACCCTTGTCCTCTCCGAGTTTATTATCGGTATCAGGCTGAGCACGCCCTCGTCGTCCTTGAGCGCCGGATATCCGTCCTCGCCGTTCCTTATCGTGTATCCGTACTCCCTTCCCTTGCTGTGGTTGAGCAGTATCTCAGAGAACCTCCTCTCCCTCTTCTCGTTCAGCGGCGCGAGCGCCTCGTCAGGATAGGCGTTGTAGCGCACCTTGCCCTTGACCCTGTCCAGGTCGTGCATGCCCATCGCTATCTTCCTTCTCTTCCTGCCATAGCCCTCGCAGAACTTCTCCGAGAAGTTTATCAGGTTCGCAAGGCTCTCATCATCAAGCTTCACGTCAAGCGCAACGAACGCGGATATGAACGGCCTTACCCTCTTGACCTCCTTCTCGACCTCTATCTCCAGGTATGGCTTCGCGTCCTTCAGCTGGTAGCTGAGCCTCTTGCTCCTGTGCATGTAGTTCTTGAGCGCCCTCGCGAAACCTACACAGTCGAGCAGGTCAGGCCTGTTAGGCGACGCCTCGACGGTTATCTCCTTGGCGCTGAGGCTCTCGACTGACATGCCCATCTTGCCGCACTGCTCCTCCAGCTTCTTGTCAGTGAGCTTGAACCCCATGAGCCTGTCGAAATATCCCCTGTTGAACGTTGCCGTTGGCATTATATCATCCTCCTCTTCCTGAGCCATCCTACGCCGTTGCCGTAGAGCTCTGCTATGCTGCCTATGCTGCTGTCGCGCATGAGCATGAGCCTCTCTATCCCTGCGCCCCACGCGAGCACCTGTATGCTCCTCTTCCTTATTCCCGTTATCTCATTCCTGATCAGGCCTGCTCCTCCCATCTCGACCCATGAGTTGCTTGCCTTGTGGTACGCGAGGTATTCCACTCCTGGCTCCACGAACGGGAAGTAGGAGGGCCTGAAGCGTATCTCGACTCCTAACGTCCTGTATATCTTTGTCAGCGTGTCGAAGAGGTGCGACAATGTCAGGTCCTTTCCTATTATTATTCCGTCCATCTGGTAGAAGTCAGCGAGGTGCTTGTAGTCTATGTTCTCGTTCCTGAAGGTCCTGCCAACAGAGAAGAGCTTAACGGGCATCTCGTACAGCTGCTCATTGAGAAGCATGCGCTTTATCACGTTCCTGACATATCTTGCTGAGACGCTTGTCATGTGCGTCCTCAGCACAGCCTGCCTCGCAGCGTCAATGTCCCACTTCTCGTGCCATCCTGACTCGTGGGAGCGCTTCATGTACCTGACGAACTGGGCATCGTCGAGTTTTAACGTCGAGGGATTGGAGATGTAGAAGGTGTCCTGGGCGTCTCTTGCCGGATGGTCCTGCGGCATGAAAAGGCTGTCAAAGACCCAGAAAGCGGACTCAACTGCAGGCCCGTGCATCTCCTGGAAGCCCATCGAGACATACGCATCCTTGACCTCACGTATCAGCCTACGCAGAGGGTGCCTCCTTGCGATCCTGGCATCATCAACGGGCACGTTGACATCATATGGCTTGAAGCTCATGCCTGCCCACTGCCTTCCTGCTATCATGCCCCTGTCCACAGCGTCAACCCTCGACCTCTCGCCTTCCGACAGGTCCGCAGCAAGCCCTTTCCTTGTTATCTTTACAATCTGCAGCTCGCTCCTCCTCTCGACGCGGACCAGCTTCCTAGAGGCGAGCGCGGATACCATCTCCTTCTGCTCCTTAGACATCGAATCATAGGACTTCGGGTCCTTCGCCAGCCTCCTCAGCATATCCCCGTCGCCCATTCCGCTCGCAACAGCCTCTACGCCCTTCGCGCTGAGCGAGAGCATGCCGTTCTTTATCTCGGCCAGCTCCTTTTTCCTGAGCCACTGTATGCCTATCTGCTCCTCCCTCGATTTGAGGTCAGCGAGCTTGATCGCGCCCTTCTCCAGCCTGCCCAGCAGCATCTCCTCCGGCAGCTGCGACGCTGCGTACCGCTTGCCCTCGTCGGACAGCTCAACAGAGGCAGTCTCCCTTCCTGAAGCGTCTATCAGTCCGTTCTGCTTGAGGTTCTCAATCGCCCAGAGCAGCTCGCTCCTACCGAGCTTTGTATCCTTCTCCAGCTTCGAGAGCTGCATCTCTCCGCCATGCTTAAGTGCCTTCAAGACAAGCGCTTCGTATCTGTGCAACTACACTACCTCCTCAGGCTGAAGTACGCATACGCAGCCACGGCTATTATCAGTATCGCTATGGCCAGGTAGATGAGCCAGGAGTACGAACGGTAGATGCCGTTGAAATATGTAAGCACTTCATCCTGCAGCGACTGCGTGACTATGTACGAGAACTGGAACTTCGAGAGCGGCTCTCCTGCGTACCATGAGAAGACCGTAGCGTTGCTGTAGTTGCCCACGTAGTTCGAGAGCGGATAATCGGGAGCAGGGAATATGGATATCGCCTCTGCGCCGTTGGGTATCACCATTATCAGCCTAGTGTTGGGGTAGAGCGCCTGCCCTCCTGCGGTGTGCTCGAAGTTGAAGAGGTTGTCGTTGAAGGTGTAGTCGAACTTCCTGGGCGCGATGTTCCTTATCGTAGTGACGTTGTGGACGTTGTAGCTGAATGTTATTACCGCCGTGCCGCCGCCGTTCTGCGCGAATATTATCGGTCCCGGGAGGAGGGTGAACTTGCTTATGCTCGAGCTGGGTCCCACTATGTGCTCGGCAAGCAGCGCCGTGCCGAGGACCTTCTGCCAGTCGTTCAGCGTCAGGTTGAACGCCTGCCTGTCCTGCACGTACTGGTTGACGGAGGTGTTGCTTACGTACACCCCCAGCTTCTCTACCACGTGGGCGTTGGTGCTGGTGTTGAAGACTACTGTCGTGTTGAGGTAGGTGACGTTGAAATATGCATGCAGGTTCAGCAGCATTGCGAAGAATGCGAGAGCAGATACGTATGCGAGCCTCATGCCATGAACCTTTATAAACCAGCAGATAGAGAATGGTGTTATCATAATTTAAATGTTTCTGAACCAATATATCTGGTAATTGATAGAGTCCAGCACAGGCCAGACAAGGGCTGTTTTTGCATGAAGAATTCTCTTGAGAACAAGATCATAGCAGTCATAAGGGTGAGAGGAACCATGGGAGTAAGGCGCAGCATAAACGAGACGCTCTCGAGGCTGAGCCTGAGGCGCGTCAACAACATGGCTGTCATTTACGGCACGAAGTCGAACATAGGCATGATAATGAAGTGCAAGGACTTCGTCACGTTCGGAGAGATAACCCCTGAGACGCTCGCCAAGGTCCTGGAGAGGAAGGAGATAAAGCACAGCAAGGAGGACATAGAGGGCATATCGAAGGGCAAGAAGAGCATGAAGGAGCTGGACGCGCTGCCGATAAGGATGCACCCTCCTAGACACGGATACGAGGGCATAAAGGAGAGCTACACTGCAGGAGGGGCGCTCGGCTACAGGGGAGAGAAGATCAACGACCTCATAAACAGGATGGCATAAGGTAATCGCATGGTACTAAGGACTAAGAAAAGATCAAGGAAGTTCCTCGGGAGCAGGAGATGGGGCTGGGGCAACATCAAGAACAGGAGAGGATCAGGAAGCAGGGGAGGAGTAGGGAAGGGGAACAGGAAGGGCATGTTCACGCACCGCGTCATCTACGACAAGCTGGCTGTCAGGGACCCCGGGTTCAACCAATGGAGGCGCTTCCAGCTCAAGGAGGCCAGCCTCAACACTGTGGACAGGAAGGCGCGCAGCTCAAAGGAAGCGAAGCCCACCGTGGAGCTGAAGGGCTACAAGATACTGAGCAACGGCACGCTCTCGAAGGCTGTCGTAGTCAAGGCAAGCTCCTTCTCGAAGAAGGCGCAGGAGAAGATAACTAAGGCGGGAGGCGAGGCCATCAAGCTGTAGTGTCTGAATGGAAAGCATGAACATAGCGTTCTTCACCGATTCCTATCTTCCCGCAATGGACGGGGTGGTAACATCAACGCTCACATTCAGGAAGGAGCTCGAGAAGAGGGGGCACAACGTATACATATTCGCGAGCTCGGAGAGGAGGGCGAAGAGAAGATACGGGAACAAGAAGACGTTCCTGTACTCGGGCATAGAGTTCAGGCCCTACCCGCAGTACAGCGTGGCGCTCTTCCCTTACAGCTCCATATTCAAGCTCAAGGACCTCAAGATAGACCTGATACACGCGCAGACGCCGTTCGTCATGGGCATGGCTGCGATGATGAACGCCAAGATGTACAGGTACCCTCTTGCAGGCTCTTTCCATACGCTTCTCAACAACAGGCAGATAGTGCAGCACTACTATCCGAAGAACAAGAACCTCACGAGGATAACCAAGGGCGCGCTGCTCTCGTACCTCAAGTTCTTCTACAAGAGGTGCAACACCACGATAGCCCCCACGGCCACTATAGAGCGCATGCTCAAGGGATACGGGATAAGGAACACGACAGTTGTCTCTAACGGCATAGACACCAGCATATTCAATCCGAAGGTGGACGGCGACTCCGTAAGGCACGAGCTCAAGATACGGGACGACGAGAGAATGCTGCTCTACATGGGCAGGCTCTCGAGGGAGAAGAGGATAGAGGTGATGCTCAAGGCAGCGAGGCTTCTGCTCCAGAAGGGCGAGCCCATAAGGTTCGTCATAGGCGGCACTGGACCAGCGGAGCACTACTACAGGGAGATGGCCAACAGGCTGGGGCTGGGGAAGCACGTGAAGTTCCTGGGCTTCGTGGACCAGGAGAAGCTGCCGAAGGTGTACGCTGCATCGGACGCGCTCTGCATGCCGTCTACGTTCGAGACCCAGGGCATAGTCTGCCTCGAGGCCATGGCGATGGGCAAGCCTGTCATAGGCGCCGACTACATGGCCATGAAGGAGCTGATAAAGAACGGCAGGAACGGGGAGAAGTTCCGGCCTGGGGATTATACGCAATGTGCAAGGAAAATAGAAAAGGTTTTAAATAATACCAAATATTATAAGAGCAATACGATTGAATCATCAAAGGAGTTCTCTGCAGGCAAGGTGGCTGACAAGCTTATTGAAGTCTACGATCTACTTTTGTCACGGAAGGCGATTTACTGAGCGAATCTGAAGGAAAGCAAGTGTCTGAAACGGAAAAGAGGGCAGCCGAGCCCAAGCAGGAGCCGAAGCCCTCACAGGCTCCAGACCGCAAGGCTGAGCAGAAGACCGAGCAGAAGCACGAAAAGAAGGAGGCGCAGAAGACGGTGCCGCCTCCAGCGGCAAAGGCTCCTGACCCCAAGGGCGACGAGATATCACAGGTCAACGCCCAGATAGAGGAGGAGAGGAAGAAGCGCGGGGAGATAATAGGCAACATAAGGCCCTCAAGGAACAAGCTCGCCTACAAGATCAACGAGAAGGCAGCGATATCAAGGCTGTCGAGCATAAGCAAGAGGAACACCAAGGACATAGGGTTCCTGAGGAGGAGGAAGGAGCAGATAGAGTTCAGGATAGCCACGGAGGCGTTCACGCTAGACGCTGAGAAGGACCTCATAAGGAAGAAGAATGAGATAGAGAAGGAGCTCGAGGAGTCGATAAAGAGCTACAGGCTCAGGAAGAAGCTCGAGTTCATAGACAAGGACATTGAGGAGCTCACCAAGAGGATAGAGGGGTACGAGCTGCAGCTCAAGGAGTCGGAGAAGAGGCTCGATGTGTACTATGACCATCTAAGGAAGCTCCTTGGCGACAAGAGGAGGGAGAGGCAGAGGGGCGAGAGGCAGCAGATGCCCAGGAAGGAGCAGAAGCCTGTCGAGATAAGCCTGGCCGACATAGCTGTCATAAAGGACAAGAAGAGCAACAGGGAAGACACGGAGATAGGAGATTGATTTGAAGATAACTTTTTACGGGGCTGCAGGGGAGGTAGGGAGAAGCTGCATAATGCTCGAGAGCGATGATACGAGGATACTGCTCGACGCCGGGGTAAAGCTTGGAGCGCACGACGAATACCCTCTAATAGAGGACTCGGAGCTGCAGAAGGTGGACGGCATAGTCCTCTCGCACGCGCATCTCGACCATTCCGGGTATTTGCCGCATGTATACAGCGCAGGGTACATGGGCCATGTCTATGCCACGAAGCCGACGTTCGAGCTCTGCACAGTCCTCATCAGCGACTACATGCGTATATCCAATCCCAGCAACGTTACGAAGGAGGGGCTCACCAAGATGTCAAGGCACTTCAAGCAGATAGAGTACTACGAGGACATCAAGATAAAGAACCTGAACATAAGGCTGATACCTGCGGGCCACATACTCGGGAGCGCAATGGTGGAGGTCTGGGACAGCAAGAACAGGCTGCTCTACACGGGGGACGTCAACTTCAGGACGACGAAGCTGCTCGACGGCGCGCCGAGCGGCCACATCAAGGTGGACACGCTGATAACAGAATCGACGTACGCGGGAGACAAGGAGGAGTTCCAGTCCGAGAAGAAGATAATGGACGACATGGTCAAGTCCATAAACGAGACGATAACAAGAGGGGGCAAGACCGTTGTCCCGAGCTTCGCAGTGGGAAGGGCCCAGGAGGTCCTGCTCATGCTCGATGATTACATGAAGTCTGGCAGGCTGCAGAAGGTGACGATATACATGGACGGCATGATATCCAAGGCGATGCGCATACACAGGCACAACGTCATATTCTGCAGGGACGAGCTGCAGAAGCGCATACTCCTGAACGAGGATGACCCGTTCAAGTCAGTGAACTTCGAGGACGTCAAGACGAAGCAGCAGAGGGCGAAGATAATGTCGAGCGACGAGTCGAGCATAATAGTCACCACCAGCGGCATGCTCACTGGAGGGCCCATACTAAGGTACCTGGAGAGGCTGGCGAACGACAGCAAGAACAGGATGGTCATGGTGGGCTACCAGGCAGAGGGGACGCTGGGAAGGGCGATGTTCGAAGGCGCCAAGGAGATACAGCTCAAGGACAAGAAGATACAGGTGCAGATGGATGTCTCCATGTACCACCTCTCCGCTCACGCGGATAGGGTGCAGCTGACGCACTTCATAGGCTCGATGAAGGACCTCAAGAACATATTCATAGTCCACGGCGAGAAGGAGAAGGCCGTCCAGTTCCACGCTGCGCTGAAGGACAAGTACAATGCACACCTTCCAGAACTGAAGCAGTCCTTCGAGATATAGCTACTTCTCTATTACGAACTCGCGATAGCTTCTCGCATCCTTCGGGAATTCTTTATCTGCTTCGATATGCCTCTCTATGTGGTGCACTGACGGCCCGTTCCCCATGCTTACGTCTATCTCGCTCTCAAACCTGCTCAGGCTCTCGCCATCCCCCTCGGCCAGCACCTGCACGCTGCCGTCATCCATGTTCCTCACCATGCCCCTGATCCCGTTCTTCTCCGCGACCCTCCTCACGAAATGCCTGTACCCTACCCCTTGCACGAATCCGTGCACTATCAGGAAAACCTTCATAATGATCTGAACCTCTCTATAAGGAAGGAATTCTCCTTGTCCGGCTTCATCCCCATCAGTATCCTGCCCTTGATCTCCTTCCTGCCCATCGACTTGGAGCATATGAGGATATAATTGCCGAAGAGTATGTGCCCTATCCTCGAGACCTTGAAGGATCTGGACAGCCTGCGCATGTAGACGTACATCCAGAAATAGTCCATAGCGTAGTTTACCGCCAGTATGCCGTCCTTGGTAAGCGAATCGCTGGCGAGCCTTATGAAATCGTCCTGAAGGAACTCCTCAGGTATGTTCCCGTCGACGTATGCATCGAGCATTATTATGTCGTATTTATCCGTGGAGCCCTTCAGATGCGATATCCCATCCGAGGCTATCAGGTTAAAACCCATCTTGCCGTTCGGCAGGAATTTCCTGCATATCTCCGCCATGTCCTTGTTGGGCTCGATGACGTCTACCGATACCTTGCTGCCGTACATCTTCACGAGGTTGTACGGTATTGTCCCTCCGCCAAGACCTATCATCAGTATCCTTGGCTTGTCGTACAGCAGCGGCAAAGGCAGGAAATAGTCGTGGTAGGAATGCGTGTAAGGGTGCTCAGAATCGAGCATGGAATAGACGATGCCGTTGTACTTCAGATATCTCATGCTCCCCTTCTTCGAGATGGTTATGGTGTAGTCGTCCTTCCTCATCCTGTATTCCTCAGTCTCGGGACGGAAAATATCCATGCTAGAACGTTCCTTTTGAAGTATATATTTGTTATCAGGAGGAAAGGCTCAGCTCGAAGGTGCTGTGTATCCAGACTGCCAGTTCGCGTTCCAGACAACTTGCCCTGAAACGGTCCCTTGGTTGTTGTTTCCTGAATAATCGTTCGCGTTCCCATTCAGCGGCCACCATGCAGTCAGGTGCCTTACGTCTACTGGCACTCCTCCCACACCTCCTTGGTAAAGAGCCTTTGCAGAAATATTATCGAGCGATGCATTATACACTTGGATGTTCGCAACAGAGCCGTTAAGATAGAGCGAGGAGAAGCTTTCATAACCTATGTTTGCGTATCCCGAACCTGAATATGAAGCCGAATCTGTGGCAGCTCCTACCTGTTTGCCATTCAGGTAAAAGATATAGTGCGTATTGCCGTCATATGTTGCGATGTAGTTGTACCACTTTCCCGATGAAAGGCTTGATGCTGCACCTGGAAATCCTCCTTCGGTGACGCCATAAACCCACGTAGTTATCTCGTTACTGTTTCTGCAATCCTCATCTATGGATACTCTGTTGAGGCTGTCTATTGCGACGATTCCTGCCCAGTAACTGCCACTGCAACTAAACTTGGCAACATTAATCCACACCGATATCGACCAAGGCGATGTGCTTGTAAAGGTTATCTTGTTTGTGCTTATGATGTTGCTGTTTGCACCATTGAGTCTTGACACATATTTAGGCATCAGATTATTGCACTGCCCTGCAAGCGATGCTTGCGCTGTTGTCCTGACAATTTCGCATGAACCTGGAGCCGCAGTGGGCTGCAGGCTCCCTGAGTTGAATATCCCGAGAGAATACAACGATACCATGACTATTGCGATTGCAAGGATCGCCCATCCGTAAGTCATGAGGTATTCCATCGCCGATTGCGATCTGATTCCTGCGCGAAACGCCTCCATTGCCATGCAGCTTTTAATTGCTTTGTAATATTTTATAATGTGATGCATTGGCCAAGGTCAGCAAGGCGACTCTCGTCATAATAATCATAGGCATAGTCAGCCTGTTCGCCGACTTCACCTATGAAGGCTCAAGGAGCATAATACCGCAGTTCTTCACCACTACTCTTGGAGGATCGGTCTTCCTTCTCGGGATCGTGCTGGGTCTTGGGGAATTCGTAGGATACGCGTTCAGGCTGGTAAGCGGGAAGCTTGCGGACGTCACGCACAGGTATTGGCAGATAACGTTCATAGGATACGCGATAAACCTGTTCGTGGTTCCATTGCTTGCGCTATCCGGCAACTTCATCATCGCCGCGTTCCTGATATTCGCCGAGAGGCTGGGCAAGGCGACCAGGGCGCCTTCGAAGGATTACATAATATCCGCTGTATCCGCGCGCAAGAACATGGGCAGGTCCTTCGCCATAAACCAGGCGCTGGACCAGACTGGAGCTGTCATAGGGCCGCTCGCCATGTCCATCATAATACTCTACAACGGCAGCTACAGGGAGGGCTTTGCCTTCCTCGCGATACCTGCGATGCTTGCGATGCTGTTCCTCTTCACCGCATACATGCGGCACAGGAACGTCGCATCGCTATCCAAACGAGAACCAAAGGACGGCATGATGTCGTCGAAGAGATTCATCCTTTACTCGATTGCCGTCGCTGTCAGCGCCGCAGGGATGTACCAGACCCCATTCGTCCTGTTCGGCGCGCAAGGCTCAGTGGACACATACCTCATACCTACGATATTCCTCATGGCGATGATAGGTGAAGGACTGTTCGGCTTCGTATTCGGCATGCTCTATGACAGGATAGGCAGGACCCTTGTCTACGCGGGGCTGCTCTCAGCCGCAATCATACCGTTCATACTGCTGAATCATGCACCGACATACTTCTTCGTGGCAGCGCTGGCCATAGGCGCGACTATGGGCATACAGGACACGGTCATGAGGGCAGTCGTAGGGACCATGATACCCAAGGAGAGGAGGGGATTCTCATACGGCATATTCAACAGCTTCTACGGCTTCGGCATAATGGTATCGAGCGTGCTTGTCGGCTACCTGTACCATTCACTGGGCACGATAGCCATGTACGTGATCGTGGCGCAGGTCATCGCATTCGTGCTCCTCGCTGCATCGTTCAGGCAGCGGAAGGAATAGTCCATGGACTGATGCGAACGCCGGGATTTGAACCCGGGTTTTTGGCTTACCTCTTTTGATGAAACTTTTCGTAAAAGTTTCAGAAATGGAAGGCCAGAGTCCTACCAGGCTAGACTACGTTCGCACGCATAAAAGTTATGCACATTAGCTTAATAAGCTTGTATCGGGTATCAGACTCAGAGGGTCAGGGAAATGGCAGCGCCGTACGTAGTGCCCATCGTAATACTCGGGATCGCGGTCGTGGCAGTTGTTGTAGGCATAGAGGTAGTGGGGTCTGGTTCAAGCTCGTACCTGTCTGCCCTCCCGCAGATGCCGAACACAGGGGAGCAGGTGCCGCAGAGCATGAGCGGGATAACCTCGGTGACTTCGCAGCAGGCAACATCCATGATATCAGCGCTGGTACAGGCCGGGGCAGGCAACCTCAGCTCCTTCCACACCTCATATTCCGGAACCCTGAGCATCAAGCCCAGCGGCCTGGTCGGCGCAGTGGCTTCGGTCAACTCCCCTTTGCATCTTGATGAATACGGATCCGATGGCCAGCAGCGCATGGACATAAACGCCAGCAGCCTATCGTTGGCAGGAAAGGCACTGTTGACATACGTGAACGAGACGAATAGCACGTACGTATGCACCAACCTCAACATCAGCGCGATCCTGCACGGGCAACTGCTTAGCCTGCTCGGAGGGCCGCGCAACAACACCTGCTACGCAAACGACTCTGTTCTTGCGCCAATACTTGGCCAGCTCTACTACCTCAACATCTCGCAGCTCTCGCGTTTCGGCATGTCAACAGGATACGACAACGTCTACCAGAGCGAATACAGAGGGGTTCCGTGCACCTATGTCCACGGCCTTCTCTCAGGGCTCAACGGAACAGGGGAGTTCGGTATATGCCTCTCGGACAGCGACAACCTCCCAGTGACGATGGCGATGCTCTTCTCGAACAAGGACTTCGCGATATCGCTGCAGCTGAACCAGACCGGATTCTCCACGGGCGTGCCGTTCCCCGGATTCCTTCCGGGACCATTGTCCTAGACGTTCTGCGGTACGTACTGCCTGCCCTCGCTGTTGACGAAGACAGTGTATGTGGAGCCTATGAAGCCGCTGCCAGTCCCTGTCTTGTTCAGCCACACCTCTACCGTGTACTCTCCTGCGCCGTACTTGCTAATCAGCTCTCCCATGTTGAACAGTATGTCGAAGCTGCCGCCCTTTACGCTGTACCTGTTCGCGACTATCGTCGTCAGCCCGGGATAGTACTCGAAGCTGCTGCTAGAGACTCCGCCAACAGTGTCGCCGTAACCGTAAGCCCTAGTCGCGGCCAGCTCTGCCATAGTCATGTTCCTGACAGCGTCGTCGTAGCCTATCTGCACGCTCTGCAGGCTGTATCCGTCGGCAACCGAACCCTTGAGCAGCACAGTGCCGTTCGAGGCCCCAGGGCTTCCTATGCTCCAGTTGATGTAGCTGTCTATGAAGTCCTCGGTGAAGTAGATTGTCGAGGAATTGTACGCTATGCCTATCGAGACCTGGTTGTGGTTAGGGTCGAGTATGTTCTCGCGGTGGCCGTTGCTGCAGCATATCGAGTCGTTGTACATCATGCTGTACTCCATGTTGTATATCGCGTTGGCAGGGTTGAGCGTGCCCCTGTCGTAGCACTTGACTATGCAGGTCTGGTAGCTCTGCTGCTCGTATGCAACGTTCTCGCTCACAGCCTGCGTCCCTCCCACCAGCGTATATCTCATGTAGGGCTTCATGCCGTACGTGTCCCAGTGGCTGAAGTAGTTATTCTGGAGCATGCTGTCAGAGTGCTGCTGCCCTGAGACCTCGCTCGCGAGGCTGACATTAGGGAGCCCGAAAGAGTTCCTGTCCTTGTTTATCAGGGACAGCGCGTACTGGTACAGGTCATTGCCCTGCGCTGTGGAATTGCCAGCGCTTCCTTGGTCCTGTGAGCCGTTCAGCGTAGACACGGGTATTGTAGACACTGTGTAATTGGCAAGTATGCTCTGGGTGACGTTGAGGAATGGGATGCCGATGCCCCACACCTTCATGAGTATTATCACGGCAAGGACCACGAAGCATATCGCAACGAGGTTGAGCAGGCCGTTCAGGAAAGCCCTAGCCATACGCTATTCCTCTTCCATCTCCCTTATCTTCTTCGCAGTCGCCTCGAGCTCCTTCAGGCTCTTGCCCCTGTCCATTATGTTGTCTATAGAGTACCATGGGCTGGAGAAGACGTAGCCGTAGAGCTTGCCCTCGTTGACAAGCCTCGGGAAGAGGCTGTGCTCGAGCATCTGCCGCTGCGGGCTCTGCCTTATGTAGCCGAACACTGAGCTGCTGAATATGTATATGCCAGCGTTGACCAGGTGCGCCTCAGTGTCATCTTCTCCGCGCTCCACGAAGCTCGTTATCCTGTTGCCCTCGAGCCTCGTTACCCCGAAATGCGACTTCGCGCTCGCAGGCGTTATCGCGATCGTCGCCACCGCCTTGGTGCCAGTATGCTGGCTGTACATCTCGTTCATGTCCATCCTGAAGATGTGGTCGCCGTTCAGCGCGAAGAAGCTGGACCTGCCTACGAAATCCTTGACAAGCAGAAGCGCTCCTTCGGTGCCCTTCTGCGCGTCCTCCATTATGTACCTTATCTTGACGCCGAACGAGGCCCCATCCCCGAAGTACTCGACTATGCTGCTGCTCTCCCTTCCGACAGCGAGCAGTATCTCGGTTATCCTGTTCCTCTTCAGCTCCTTTATTATGTACCACAATACCGGCTTCCCGCTTACCATGACCATTGGCGACACTATGCTCTTTTCGTTAAGCGTTATCGGGTTGCCTCCTGCGAATACCAGCGCCTTCTTCGGGGTGTTGTAGCCAAGCGCAAGGCCCAGGTAGCGCTCTATCGCGTGGCTCCTGTTCCTTATCGTGACCCCGTCGATGCTCTGGTCCACCTCCTCCAGGAGCCTCTTGTCAAGGGTTATGGTCAGCCTCTCCTTCATGCCTACAGCTCATTAATACCCAAATGGACCGAAAGGCTTAAATATATGAACATATCATATATAGTATGATAAAGTATGACGATGTTGGAGACAGGGCAGAGGCCGAGGGACATGACACCCTCTAAGAGGCTTATAAGCAGCGCCAGCGAGCTGAGGGACATAACGGCCCAGGCAAGGCGCCCGCTTATGGCCAGCGAGCGGGACATGGACTCGACGAGATGGAACTACAGGTCAGGAGGCCTGCTATTCTCTATGCACCGTGCGGACCATGGCACTCATTCTGCCATGCAGCTGCACGACGGCCTGATGTACGCGCTGTCAGAGGAAGGCATGCGCGTATCATACGGGCGCAATGGAAGCTCATCGGCCATGGAGGACGCTGGGGCCGTAGTGATACCTAAGGGGGTGGAGTACGAGATCGACCACAGCGCCCCTCTTTATACTGCAAAGGTAAGCGCCAGAGGGTGGGATGGGATCAGGAAACCGGTTGGATACAGCCCAGCCAATATAGGAAAGCACCTGCAGGACGGCAAGGCCTACAAGTTCGTGGTGCCCATGCACGTCAACGGCGAGGTGCTGGCAAACGGCGGCGAGTTCGTGGAGAAGCACCACGACAAGCACATAGTGCTGGGCCCGTCCAACCAGGAGTTCTCCGCAGGCAACTCACTGTCTCCGCAGAACTTCCACGTCCACATGAAGACGATCGAGATATTCGTGACATTCAGCGGGCTCGATGTATACTACTTCGCAGGCGGAAACCTCGAGAAGATGAGCGTGCCCCAGGGCAGCGTGCTGATAATCCCTGAAGGCATACCGCACTTCACCGTGATGAAGGACGAGAGGCCGAATTTCGTGATCAAGGGCAGCAGCGAGCCCATAATCAACGACAACTTCAGCCTATCCCACGACGCGATGGAGAGGGCGGGATTCTCTGACGAGCCTCTGGGAGAGCTCCTAAGGGCCGCGTGATCGAAGATGGCCGCAAGAAACGTATATTCCATATGGATAGTCCCAAGCGGGCCTGTCAAGGAAAGGTTGGCCAACCAGGTCAAGAGGCTCAGCAGGTCGAACGGCGTTACTCCTTTCGAGCCGCACCTTACCCTAGTCAAGGGCATAAGGATGGCTGAGAGGGATGCGGTAAGAAATACAAAGGAGCTGGCAAGCTCATGGAAAGGCTTCACCATACTGCTCGGCAGGCCGTCGTCATCAGGCAATTTCTTCAAGTCGATATTCATCAAGGTGCAAAAGTCAAGGGCTCTTGTCAAAGCCTACAGGCGCGCGTCAGCCGCATTCAGGCTGAGGGCAGTGCCGTACAGGCCGCACGTAAGCCTCGTGTACGCACGCCTGCCAGCGCCAAGGAGGCGCTCGATAATAAGGGGCTTGGACATGAGAGGCATAAGCGGCAAGTTTACTGCCAACAACCTGCACCTCCACATGACAGAAGGAAAGCTAAAGGACTGGAGATGCGTTTACCGGACAAGGATAAGTGATAGGAAATAGAAAAGGTGCGAACGCCGGGATTTGAACCCGGGTTCTTGCCTTGGCAAGGCAAAGTCCTACCAGGCTAGACTACGTTCGCAACAATAAGGAAGAATAGCAGACCAAACAATATAAACTGTTTGTAGCCTTCTATCCTTCGTAGCCCTGATTGTCGGAGAGCACCTCGAGCATCTCAACCGCGTAGATCCTCTCGACCGCATCCAGCGCCTCGGTTGCCCCTATGCTCCTCCCGATATCAGACTTAGCGTAATTCTCCAGGAACTCTCTCACATCCTGCCTGCATTCCTTGCAGGAGTAAGCATACTCCTCCAGATCCCTGATCGCCCTCGCGACTTCAATCCTACCAGAGCTAGCTAGCTCTAGTGTTTGGTATGCCCCAACACCCATTCCAATCCCCATACAGTCTATTGTCTTTTCTGGTATATATATGTTTCTGAGCCTGCCCTTCCACTAATATTAATACATTGCAGGTTCATTGTCTACCATGGCAAGGCTGCAGTCAGCGATGGAGTATTTGATGACGTACGGCTGGGCAATTTTAGCAATCGCAATCGTCATGGTTTCTCTTTATTCTCTTGGGATATTCAACGCAGGAAGCTTGCAACCGACAGCGACTCCGGGTTCGTGCGAGGTTGTCAGAACTGCGGCGCAGACGAGCCTTGCAGGGCAATGCAACGGTCTAATCCCTAAATACGTGGGAAAGTTCAACGGCCAAGGCGGATATATAGACGCAGGTTCAAGCTCATCAATGACTGTTTCGAGCTCCTTAACAGTTTCGATCTGGATAAGTCCTGGGAATTTCGTACCAAGGCAGATGTTTGTAGAGAGATGGTATACAGGAACGGGCAGTGTATTCTCTGTTGAGCTAGAAAACAGTCTTATACATTTCTACGGTTCCACCGATGGCACTTATAATGGCGGATGTCCTGACCTGAATGTTAATGCCTCATTACCACTAAATACATTCCATTCTATAATATTCGTGTTCGACGGCGGAGTAAGGGGCATATACATAGATGGCGTTCTGAAAGGCAGCAGCTCTAGCTGCGGAAGCACGCTTTATCACGGCAGTAGTCAAGATAACTTAAGAATAGGGGGCATGACGTCAGGCTCTTACGCAAACGTTAATGGCTCCATGGCCAATGTACAAGTATACAATACATCCTTAGATGCAAGCACCATAAAGTCGCTTTATCAGGAAGGAATTGGCGGTGTGCCGATAGATATCCAACATCTTGTCGGATGGTGGCCACTCAACGGCAACGCCAACGATTATTCAGGCAACAACAACCAGGGAACACCAACAAGCGTCGTTTGGAACGCGAATTGGCAGTCAGGATATACTGCACCAACTTCGTGATGACATGGGCAGATTCATCTCGATAATCATATCAGGAAGGCCTAAGTCTGGCAAGTCGACGCTTGCCAAGATGCTTGCAGACCACTACAGATGGAAAAAGCTCTCGCTCGGAGACATGTGGCGCGAGAGATGGAAAGAGCTCTATCCTAACGGAGAGATTCCGTTCGACGTGTTCTGGAAGGGTACTACAGTGGCTGCGAACAGGAGGATGAACGTAGAAGCAAAGAGGATATTTGAGAAGGGAAGGATAGTCGCTGATTCTAGGTTTGTGTCGTATCTGAATTCTAGAAAGTGCCTTCTCATCTACCTGACTGCGGATCTTGATACGAGAGTCAAGAGATCGTCGGTAGGGGAATACAAAGGCAAAAGCACAGCTGAGATAAAAAGAATCCTGCTCAAGAGGGAGCACGATGAAGTGGTCATGGGCAAGAAGCTATTCAAGACCGATTACAGGGACCAGGAGCACTTCCACATGGTGCTGAACTCTGGGAGGCTGACTCCTGAACAGGAGTTCGCAATCGTAAGGAAGATAATGGATTAGAGCTGCTTCTGCCCCTTCCCCATCGGATACGTCTCCGCAAGTTTCCTGTTCATCTGGTTTATCAGCGCCCTCATCTTGTCCTCCTTCTGCCCGGATATCCTCAGATAGACCTCGTCCTTCGTATCCTCTGCGACGAGTATGTAGATGTCGCCGTTCCTGAACCTGCCAGTCCTGCCCTTCCTCTGTATGTTCCTTATCTCGTTCGGTATCGCCTCGTAGAAGACCACCAGGTCGACGCTCGGTATGTCGAGGCCCTCCTCTCCTATCGAGCTTGCTACCAGTATGTCGAACTTCCTGCTCCTGAAGTCGTCTATCACCTGCTTCTGCTGCATCTGTGTTACCCCCTCCTTCTTGCCCACGAAAGGTACAGCTCCGAACCCGTTGTTGTTCAGGAACTCATTGAGCATCTTTATCGTTGAGCGGTACTGGGCGAAGACTATCGCGCTCTTACCTTTATAGTCCTTGAGCACGTCTATAAGCGCGAAGACCTTTCCGTGCTCCTCTCCTCTCTTGACAGCCTCTTCGGCAAGCCTCTTCGCTGTCCTTATGTTCATGCTGTTTATCAGGTACTCCACGGCCCTGCTCTTCGCCTCCCTCGCTTGCAGGGAGTTGATGTAGCTCAGGAACGGCGATATGCCCTCGACTGCGAGCAGATCGTATGCGTGCACCAGGTTCAGCAGCTTCACGTACCCGAATATCGCCCCGAACTTGTAGTTCCTCGCCTCTATCTTGTCTATCTCTCTTCCAAGAGCGATTAGCCTGCCTTTGGGTATGTTCTGGAAGCTCTTGAAGTGCATCAATCCCATGTTCCTGAGGCTCTCCATGCTTGTCTCTATCTCAGGCACGAGGAACTTGGATATGCTCCTTACGGTATCAGTCTGCTTCACGTTCACCACATGAACGTACTTGGGCATCACGTACTTGACTACATCTGCATCCGTAGACACCCTCGCCTCTATGTGCCTTATGTTGAGGGCTCCAACTACCTCCTGTATCTTCTCCTTCTTGCTTCCAGGCGAAGCGGTGAGCCCTACCACGAGTATGTCCCTTACCGTGCACTCGTTGGCAACATAGGTGTACGCGTACTTGCCCACAGCACGGTGGCACTCATCGAATATCGCGACTCCGAAGCCCTCCAGGCTGAGCAGAGCGCTCTTCACGTCGTTCGCGACTGTCTGCGGAGTGGCGACTATCACCTTGGCGATGTTCGCCTCCCTCGCCTTCCTGCTGGTCGCCCCTGTAAGGAGCAGTATCTCCTCCTTAGGTATGTTCAGCATCTGGGCAAGGGTCGCATAGTGCTGCTCTGACAGCGGCTTGGTCGGGGCCATGAGCAGCGCGCGCCTTCCGTTCGCCACTGCCCTCGCTATAGCGGCTACTGCTATGAGCGTCTTCCCCAATCCAGTAGGAAGGACCACAAGGGTATTGCCATGCCTGTATATTGACTCTATTATGTTGTACTGGTACTCCCTGAACTCGACATTGTCAAGGTTCATGAGGTTGGCATACTCCCCCAGCTGCCTCCATCTATCATCTATAGCCATATAGACCAGTCTCAGCACTACGGTATGTTCTTAAAAAGCTTTTAAGCAATAGCTTGATAGCGTGCCGCAGTAGCTCAACGGGAGAGCGCCGCCCTGAAGAGGCGGATGTTGCTGGTTCAAATCCGGCCTGCGGCATGCCTTAGTTTTTACGACGGCAAGATTCTACTTTGTCGTCGGTGTTCGGATTTGGACGGATCTAAATCTTAGGGTATACAGCTTATGTTATACCTAGCATGAGCTTTAGTTACTAAAAGTACTAAAAGGGTATATTTATATATCTGTTATATGTTAATTATATAGTGATTAAATGTACACGACAATACAACTAGAAAAGAATACAAGGGAAAGGCTCAATAAACTAAGGATTTACAAGCGTGCAACTTATGACGAAATAATAAATGCCTTGATAGATCTAATCCCTGGCGGCGATGAAGAGGGAAAGTACACTGCTGAGTTCAGGGCATCTCTTTTGAGAGGCTTACTCGACATAAGGCATGAAAGAACCTATAATTCTGCCGAAGTCCGTGCACGATTAGGGTTATAAAATGGCTTATAGCCTGGAATATTCTGCAGAAGCGGTAATGCAACTTGAAAAAATAGACAAATCAATAGCAAAAAGAATCCTGAAGAAACTTGACGGCACTGTAGGCAACCCAAATAACTTTTTCAGACAACTAACTGGCAGGCCAGAGTACAAATTAAGAGTTGGGGATTATAGGATTATTGCCAATATAGATGATCAGAACAAGAAAATACTTATCAGAACTCTAGGGCACAGGAAAAATATATACGCTAAGATTTAGGTGCGAACATGAACAAAACGAGGAAGTTCGGTCTGCGGCATTCCTCTTAGCCTTCGCATCCGAAAGGTCCAGCCTCTTATCCATCCGCATCTGCGTCAAAGCATGTCCTTCTCGTTCCACGTCGAGGCCCTCGACTTTCTCCTCTTCGGTATGTAGATGTACTCATGGCCCCACGGATCCTTCGATTTCACCCTTGTAGGCCTTACCTTGGTGTACTTCGAGAGCGAGAACTCGTCCTTTGCCGGCTCCTCTGTCAGCATCGGTCCCTGCCTTGCAGCGTACTTCGGCTCCTTGTCCGCGCTGGTTATCGTTATGCATGACACGGGGCATTCCTCAGGGCAGATCATGCAGCCGATGCATTTGTCCACCTGTATCGGATATTCAGTCATGTCGGTCGTGAGGTCAACCGACTCCTTCGTGTCTTCAACATGCGCGTGCCTGGGCCTGGTGAAATCTAGCGTGTTGACTGGGCAGACGTCTGCGCATATGCCGCACTGTATGCAGATGCTGTCGTCGAACGTGAACGCATAAGGCATCAGGATCCCTTGTCTGGCCCTTTCCGCTGCGGCTCAGGGGTCTCCTTCACGATCGGCTTGGGCTTCGGCTCTACGAACCTGTTGAATATCCCTCCCTTGAACGAGCTGATTATGGCTATCAGCCCGCATAGCCCGAGGATCGCAAAGCCTACGTAGAACGTATACATGGAAAGCGCAGGGTTATTTATCGAATTGAAGTTGTTGTTGAAGAAGCCCCATATGTTGCTTGAACTATCGGAAACCGTAGGCGGCAATACGGCAAGCTGCACTGCGCTTTCCGTAACGAACACCGTTCCAGTAGTATACAGGACAGTGCCTATCAGCACGAATATGGTGATGAGGCTGTTGTAGAAAGGCTCTTCATCGGTGTCCTTGAGCAATAGTATCACCAGGGCTATCGCGAACATGTCTATTGCAATGGGCTGGAACGGCACCGCTATGGCTATGTCCTGGTATATCCCCGGCCAGAAGAGCATGACTCCCAGGAAAACGACAAGGAATATGCTTGCGTCACGCAGTATCACGAACAGGAGCCACCAGATGTCTGCCGCGAGCCGTAGCGTGAACTTCCTCAGGATCCTTAAAAAGTAGCCCCTGGCTATCTGTATCGAGATCGCGAGGACCGTAAGCATGGTCAGCGTCACCCCTATGGTGCCCTCTACGAATATCGATCCGGCGCTGACGTACGTCAGCGCATTCGTCTGCAGAAGCATGACTCCAAGTTGCAGCACGCAATACTTCACTCCACGAATAAATAAAAAGGTTCTGAGCAGTTGATCTTCCATCGCGAATCGTCAAGACCTGCATAAAGTTAAATAATCAGTAATGAGCATATCCAATGGCCAACTGCGTGATTCATAATGAAAATAGGGCTTGCAGACACCACCTTCTCAAGATTCGACTACGCCCCCGTAGTGCTCGGCGCTCTGGCAAAGAGCAATCCGAAGGTGGAGGTCGCGCGCTACACCGTGCCCGGCATAAAAGACCTGCCGGTCGGGTGCAAGAAACTCTTCCAGGAGAAGTGCGACATTGTCATAGCGTGCGGGATGGTCGGGAAGATGCCGATAGACAAGCAGTGCTCGCACGAAGCGAGCATGGGCCTCCAGGCGGTGCAACTGTCTGAAGGGAAGCATATCCTCGAGGTATTCGTCCATATGGACGAGGCCAAGGATGACGCGGAGCTCGCGAGCATATGCGAAGACAGGGCAAGGAAGCACGCAGAGAACGCGCTTATGCTGCTCTTCGACCAGAAAATGCTGCAGGGCAGGGCAGGCACGGGGAGAAGGCAGGGCAAAAGTGACGAAGGACCACTGAGGACTGATTGAATGGTATCGATAGCGATAGTGCAGTCAAAATTCAACCACGAGATCACCGATGAAATGCTCGAACATGCGAGAGCCCACGCGAAGAAGCTCGGGCTCAGGGTGGTTGCCGAAGTGGCTGTGCCAGGCGCGTTCGACATGCCGATCGTGATAAAGAGGCTGCTCAAGAAGAAGGACGTCGATGGGGTGGCGACATTGGGGGCGATCATAAAGGGCAAGACCAAACACGACGAGCTGATAGCGAACCAGCTGTCGCACGCAATCATGATGCTGTCGCTGCAGTACGAGAAACCTGTAGGGCTAGGCGTCATGGGCCCCGGGATCACATGGAAGCAGGCAGAAGAGAGGATCAAACAGTACTCGGAGCAGAGCGTCGAGGCAGTCCTGAAACTGCATACGGAGCTGAAGGATATTTAGTCGGCACCAGCAACCGGGCAACGCTTTCCGAGAGCATTTCCCGAAGAAGCAGCAGGCCCGCTGCATGATCCTGGCTCAGGACTCGTTCCAGGCTTTCATGTATTCCGCAACTACCGACTCGGGCGTCTTGCCCTGTTCAGGCTTGTAGACTGGCGACATCGTAACGAACCCAATCGCCCCTATCCTCTTTATCTCCTGGAGGTGGCGCGGCATTATGCCGCCTACCGCAATGGTCGGTACGCTCACGGCATCCACTATGCCTTTAAGCCCCTCAAGCCCTATCGGCGCGTTGCCTGGCCTGTGGCGCAGGGAGGGGAATACAGGATCGCTACCGACATAGTCTGCGCCCGCCGCCTCTGCAACCTTCGCCTCTGCGCCGTTGCGCACGGTTATGCCCATGACCTTGCCTTTTAGCTGCCTTCTCCCCTCTTCAAGGGGCAGGCCCAACGATGCCGATACCATGTGGTAATGCATGCCGTCCGCATCAGAGTCCTTCACCAGCGCAAGCGCCTTCAGCGGCTTGTGGTAAACGGTTATCAAGAACAGCGCATCATGCGCATCGCACAGCTTCCTTATCCTTCTTGCGTCTTCAAGAGCCCTGCCGTACTCGGGAAAGTCGTTGAACAGGAGCTGCACAGTCCTGACACCTGATTCCAGGAGCGTCTGGGCGCATTTGACATGGTCCCATCCAAGCTCTTTGTACTTATCCGAGGTTATCCCGTAGAAGCCAGCCATGCGCTGCGAAAGTCTGTGCGGATCCATATTCGTGTTCTTGATCTTGAAAACCATAAAATCCCCTGTAATCGCCCCTGTTCCTATTCCTTGCTCCTGCTATATAAACATATTCGAGGGCATCCTGCCTCATGGCCACGAGCAAGCGCTATTCCGGCGTCTTGTCGAGGCTTCTCCAAAGGTATAGTGTTGCTATGGACCCGTAAGGCCTCCATGCTGACGATATCCTCTCAATTCTCTCCTTTTCTGGCAATCCTCTGAGCTTGTACGCCTTCTGCAATCCCTTCCTGAACCCTAAATCATCCATGGGCACGACATCTGCCCTTCCCAGGTTGAACAGGAGGAACATCTCAGCTGTCCACCTCCCTATCCCCTTGACCTCGTCCAGCATGCTTATGACTTCGTGGTCTGCCATGCTCTCGAACCCGTTGAGCCTCAGCCTGCCGTCCTGTATGCGCTCGCAAAGGTCCTTTATGTATGAATACTTCTGCGGCGATATGCCTGCGGCCCTCAGCTTTGCCATGCTCGTTGATAGGTACTGCCTTGGCGTGGGTATCCTTCCCCTGTAAAGCGCCTTGAACTTCTTCAGTATGGCCCTTGCCGCAGATCCCGCAAGCTGCTGGAATAGTATAGCCTCTACCAATGATTCGTAGTAGGTTCCATCGTCAGGCTCGAACGCTATCCTTCCTACCTTCCTGATGGTCCTAGCCATGACCTTGTCCTTCTTAATGACGTGCCTGACGCCTTTGCCCCATACCCAGCTGTCGCTGAGCAGTTCAACCGCGCTGCCGGGACTCATGGCCATGTACAAACTATCCTGGGCTAACTATATATACTATCCAGGCGCTCTGAGGAGCATGCGAGACGAAGCTCAGTACCTTACCTTCAGCTTCGTGACTCCGCCTCTCTTTCCAACGTGCGCGTACTCGCCCGTTCCATCCCCGTTCCTCCTTATTACCTTGAAGCCTTCAGGAAGCCTTCCGTCCCTGCCTGCGGCCTTCAGCGCGGATCCAAGGAGTTGCCTGTCCTTTTCTATAAGGTCCCCCTTGCCGACCGTTCTCTCGGCCTCGCCTAGCAGCAGGTTCTCATGAACAGGAACGTAAATCGATGCAGGAAGATTGACAGGATCACCGAGCACTATCACATTGTCCCTTATGACTGCAGGATTGACGTGCGCCTCTGTCCAGAGCATCTTGCTGAAGGCCCCGCTTCCGTACGAGGACTCGCTGCCTTCGATTACTGCGCTCCCATCCGCTCTAAGCATCTGGCCGAGCATGCCCTCGCTCAGCTTCTTCGCGAATCCCTGGAGACCGCTCGCCCTCATGACGACCTTGGCGCTTGCATACCCGTTCCCGTACTCTCCTGGGAGAACGAGCCCTCCGTCTATGTTCAGCCCCTTGCAGAACGCATCGAACTCCTCAGACGCATTCTCCCTTACTGCCTTGTACCAGTTCCAGTAAGCTGTCAATCCGGGGTTTTTCTCTATGTAATCCTTGAAGCCAGCCTCCTCCATCCTCTTGGAGCCCTTCCTGTTGAATGCTGCCACAGTGGCATCGAACATGTCTGTGAACCTCGAATAGCCTGATCGGGGCTCGGGGCCGACGCCGGGCCTGCCCTCTATCTCCTTCAGCAGGGCAGGGTCAGCATGCCTAAGGTAATGGATGAACAGTGGCGTAGCAAGATATATCGCCTGCTTTGGGAAAGGGACGTGCGTGACCACATACTTCGGGTCCGCTTCCCTTCCCGTAAGCTTCTCATAGGCCCTCTCAGCATCCTCGTATGCCTTCGCGACGACATAGACATACAGTCTTTCTGAGAACTTGCCATGGACTGTCGGGGTCTCGCTGCCGAACTTCGTGAAATCCGATGCAGGTATATGGAATGCGCCTGAACCCTTCCTGTACATCACCTCTACAAGCTTGGGGTCCTTCGTCACCCAGGCAAGGGTAGCTGCGGATCCCTGCGTCACCTCAGCATTGGGCGCCTTGGAATGGTCGTATATCGCAGTGTCGACGCTCAGGACCAGTGCGCTGTTAGGCGCTCCTATGGCATGGTTTGCGAATATCGTCGATACTGCCTGCTCAAGCGCTATGCCCTCCCCAGCGCATGCGAAGGTTATCTGCACAGGTGTCGCCCTCTTCAGCATCTCGACTATTGACCTGTTCCTGCCCTCGTCCTCCGCTAGGAGCTTCGAATACACCATGAGGAGCGCAGGCGTGAGCTCTGGCCTGCTCCTGTCAGCGTTGCTCTCAGTCGCGAAATAGATGTGCGTTATCGGCTCTGCCGTCAGCTTCGCCCTCTCGTGGGGGTCGTCAAGCGTCTTCTTGATGAACCTGTATAGCACGTCAGCCGTGAGCGTCGCATTGGTCTCCGAGAAGCTTGGATACCTGCTGCCCTCTATCATGAGCCCCTTCCTCAGCTTCCCCTCGCTCTGGAGCTGCTCGCCTGTGCTAATATTTACGCCCTCGGCGAGCTCAGCGGCCGTGAAGTTCACGCTGCCTGCCTTCAGCACCATCGTGGTTATTCCTATCCTCGGGAAGTTAATGGCGGAGTGGGAGCTCCCGCCGCTGCCGTTGCTCGCAGCGAATACCTGGTCGCCTTCCAGCACCTCTCGATCGAACGTTACTCCGTGGTACTCCAGCATAGCCGCATATCCTTCCGCTTCTCCTGAACTTGCCATCAAATCAACGAGCAATTAGGGAAAACGCAGCTATTTAAACAGGGCAAAGGCATAAGACAAAGAACGAAGGTGACCAAAAAAGTGGAAATCGCAGCGCACGCAACAAGGGATTTATAGTTTGCCGTTGCCATATTCGGTTGGTTATATGAACAACAAACTGTTCTACGGCATACTAGCGGTAATAATAATTGTGGTCATACTGCTCTTCTTCGCGTTCGGGCTCAACGGCTCGAAGAAGCAGAGCCTCGAGGCATTCGACCAGCAGCCCGTGCCTTCATCCGTTCTAGCGCTTCTCAGGGTCCCTCAGAACGTAAGCCAGGCGATAGGGATAGGCGTCGCAACCCCTCCGGTCAAGATCAGCGGCACACCGATGCAGGTGGAAGGCAAGCCTGTTGTCGTATACGTGGGCGCAGAGTACTGCCCCTACTGCGCAGCTCAGAGGTGGCCGCTGACAATAGCGCTTATGAGGTTCGGCAACTTCACGAACCTCAAGTACACCTTGTCCGATCCCAACGACGTCTTTGCGAATACGCCCACATTCACATTCTACGGCTCAAGCTACAGCAGCCAGTACGTGGTCTTCATGCCTGTCGAGACCACGAACAGGACAGGGACAAGGCTGGAGACGCCCAACGCGCTGCAGAACGCAACCTTCAGCGCATACGATCTCAACAACCCAGCTATCCCCAAGTCGAGCAGGGGCAGCATACCCTTCACCGATTTCGGCAACTCCACGATGATACTCGGCTCAAGCTACCAGCCCACATCGCTCCAGAACCTCAACTGGTCGCAGATAGCCACGGCCATCAACGACCCATCGACCCTGCAGTCGCAATCCATAATCGGGGCTGCCAACCTCATGACCGCGCAGATATGCATGCTGATAAACAACTCGGATGCTAACGTATGCGGCCAGCAGTACATCAAGTCCATAGAGAAGAGCATAGGTTGAGCCATGAAGGTTTCCGATAAAGCTATAATCGCGCTCTCCGCCCTGGGGCTAGCTGTGACGGCATACCTTATACTGTACCACTACTCCGCCGTCCAGCTCTACTGCCCAAACGAGAGCACAGTCATAAACTGCACAAGGGTGCTCAACAGCAGCTACTCCGTCGTATTCGGCGTGCCGCTGCCCATCCTCGGCTTCGTGTTCTTCGCGCTCGAGCTGCTTGTCTTCTTCAGGATCAAGACCAAGGAGCAGCTGATCTTCCTCAATGCGATAGGCATAGCCACGGTCATGTTCCTAATCTACCTGGAATACGTGCTCGGGAGCATATGCGCGTGGTGCACCGTGGTCCATGCACTGGTGGTCGCGCTGTTCATAATCTCCATCTACAGGGAGAAATAGCCTACCTCCCTATCTTCCTTTCTATCTCAAGGAGAAGGTCGAGTATCAGGCCTGCGACCCACAGCAGGAAGCCCAGCATGACCATGAAGAACGCGATCAGCGCCCTTCCCGTCTCGGTGAACCTTCCGCTTGTCCAGAAGTTCCATAGCACGTTGGTGCCGAGGGCAAGCCCTATCACTATCGCTATGATCCCGAGGCCTCCGAATATCGCCAACGGGCTGTAGTCCCTTATCTGCCTGATTATGTGCGACGCGACGTTTATGCCGTAGATGAACTTCGATCTTGTGAGCTTCGACTCACCGTGCCTCCTTACGTAGTAGTTGATGTCGACCTCCCTTATGTCAGCGCCTCTCCTCGCCATCTCTATCGCGAAGAAGGCGATTCCAGCCCTGTAGGGCTCTATGCTCCTTATCTCGTCGAAGGAGCTCCTCCTTGTCACGAAAAGCCCTGTCAGAACGTCATGGACGTTGGCGTTGTACAGCGTCCTGAACAGCCAGCTGAGTATGCTGTTCCCGACTATTATGTACCATGACATCGATCCTCTCTCGAGATGGCCCATCCTGTTGCCAAGGACCAGGTCCGCATTGCCGGCCTTGACCAGGTCCACCCCCTCCTTGAGGCCCCTCGGGTCGTGGGTGCCATCGGCATCGATGCTGGCGAGGATACCCCCCTTCGCAGCCTTCAAACCCAGCATTATCGCGTTCTCCACCCCCCTGTCCTTCTGCCTTATGACCTTCGCGCCTGTCCTCTTCAGCCTGTTGAAGTACGCCTCGCCGCTCTTGTCCACTATTATTATCTCAACGCCGTTCCCGAGCAGCCTCCTGATGTCCTTAACCAGCTTGAATACGCTCTCCTCCTCTATCGTTGGTATCACAACGCTTATCTCGGGCCTCATGCTGCACCTTATACATAATTACAATATTAACAGTATGCATCTGAAAGCTATTTAAAACAAGCAACAGGGCAAAAGGCATCCAAAACATGCGCTCCAAGCCCCATAAGCCCAAAACTACCGAAAGCCGTATAAAGCCCCAAATTTTTGTAGTTAAGTATTTAAATGTGGAATCAGAGCCTTAATTGGGGACAGCAGTAATTCATCGGCAGCACAGTCAAAGGATTCCCTTACTGGGGCATGAGTGCGCATGAAGTCCGCCTTGCATGGCATAGCATTGTTAACGGTTTTCTTCATCCTTATAGCATCTGCGAACGCACAATCTGCAACGACAACCTCAGTATCCTTGACCTCTGGTGCAAATCCTTCGGTATACGGGGATACGCTGGCATTTACTGCAACAGTGAATAGCAGCGTTCCCAATGGCGAAACCATAACATTCTATAGCAATGGACAGGCGATCGGCACAGGCACAACTCTGGCGGCATCAGCTACACTTATAACATCGGCGCTGCTTGCAGGATCAGATTCTATAACCGCAAAATACGCTGGGGATACGAACTACACGACAAGTACCAGCGCTCCGATAACCCAAACAGTAAATAACAAACAAATCCTTTCCGTAATATCAAACGTAATAAACGATCCCGACGGCGGCTCATACACCTGGGCCCTTGACAACTTCACAAGGACAATTACCGCCTGGCAGACAGGCCCTAACTCGTACCTGGTAAATCTTACTGACGTTGGGAAGTCCTACACATTTGCAGGCGCAAAGAGCCCGAACGACGGCACAATCCTGGAGCCTTCCAATGGCACGGTAGACATGCACGGATCACAGGAGATAACGTTTAACGGAAACTTCTCGCCACATAACTCCACAACTGGTTTCATAGGAACATTCAACGACACTGGAACCCGGGCACTGATCCTCAATGGTTCCTACGGCAACACGCCTTCGACAATAAGCCATTACCTGGACATGTACTTCACCAACATAACGAATAAGCAATGGAACGGCTGGCAATATGTCTATGCCTACGGAAACCAGATCATGACCTCTGGAACTGCAGTGATCAATCCAAGCAATACCACAGGAAACATAGTGGTGAATCCGGCATTGATAGTCAACGTAACTACTCAAATAGTCAACAATCCTGACAGTGGCGACCACGGCTACTGGGCACTCGACAATTTCACGAGACAGATAAAGATCTACCAGACGGGACTGCACAGCTTCATGATGAACTTCACCGACTCCGGACTGTCGTACACATTTGCAGGCGTCCAGAGTCCTGGTATACTTAATGTGGTCGAACCTTACAACGGAGTCGTGCAAATGACTGGATCTGCGAGCACCATATTCAACGGAACATTCTCTCCTGGTTCGAACAGCGTGACAGGTACGCTGCCGACACTCAACAACAACGGCAAATTCACAGGCACATCGATAGACACCTCGAATACAGTATCAACATATCAGTATTACATAGGCACGTACTTCATTAATTTTGATTCTGCCAACTATTCGGGATCTGCCAACAACGGCGGCGGTTGGACATACACGAACAGCACGTACCCATCAAACGGGAACAAATGGGTAGACAGCAACACAAACAACTGGGGCACCGATGCCAGTGCAGGCGACATTGTCGCAGTGAATACGCAGAAACCGATAGTCAACGTAACTACTCAAATAGTCAATGACCCCGATGGAGGCTCGTACACCTGGGCACTCGACAATCTCACGAGAACTATCACGGTGTGGCAAACTGGACTGCATTCATTCTTGATAAACTTCACTGATACCGGGAAATCACATACCTTTGCAGGCGCTCTCAGTCCAAATTCAAATACCATAAGAGAACCTTCAAACGGTACGGTTGACATGCGTGGCTCTCAGGAAATAACTCTCAATGGAACATTCTCACCGCAGGCCAACACGATTGGCTCCATAGGGACGTTCGATGACGGCGGCACGTACGCGCTTATACTCAACGGATCATACGGCAGCACACCGTCTACAATAACCCACTATCTCGCTATGTACTTCACCAACATAACGAATAAGCAATGGAACGGTTGGCAATATACCTATACATATGGGAACCAGACAATGGTTTCAGGATCAGCTATAATCAACTCAAACAACACGACTGGAAACATAGTGGTGAACCCTGCATTGATACTATATGTAACTGCAAAGATTGCAAACGACCCTGACAGCGGGAACAACGGCTACTGGGCCCTTGACAACTTTACAAGAACTATAAAGGTCTATCAGACGGGACTGCACAGCTTCAAGGCTAGCTATAAAGACTCCGGATACTCGTACACATTCGCAGGAGCGAAGAGCCCCCTGAATGGCGTGGCACAGCCGGCAGACGGCATAATGACAATGAAAGGTTATGAAAACATCACGTTCAATGGGGCATTCAGTCCAGGCACTAATACGGTATCCACGAGCGGCGCTCCCATAGGCACGCTAGACCTAAAGGGAACGCCAGCGAATGTAATAAACAGCACCTACTACAATACCCACCCGCCACTATCGACAACCGATTATTATCTTAACAGCTACTTCCCAGGATTCACCAACAGGTCAATCCCTACATGGTCCTGGTCATACGTGCTTCTAGGGACTACAAATACGGCTATGGATTCCTATACCTTTGGCGGCTTCGGGGGCAACGACATTGTCACAAGCGCATCGTCAGCTCCAACAAGCAGCGGCAACGTGAACGCAACCAAGAGCAACTTCGACATGCCATCAACTACTACCGGCCAGGCTTCTCTACCAACAGGCCATAACAGCATAACACTGAGCAACAACACTGTCCTCGACCTCGCTAACTCGGTGCAAACTGCATCAAGTGGCAATGTCATAGTCGGAGGCAATACTATCTCCCTAAGCACCGGTTTCAAGATAGGCTCAAGCACAGTTAACCTGACCAAGCCTCAGACTGTTGGTGGCCAGACTGTCAAGGTCGATAAGGCGGTGATGCTGACTTCCGGACAGAACGGAGCGTCGATAGTGATCAATAACACTGCGCTCTCGAAGGTGAGCGTCGCCATTCCGAACGGCACAACTGTCCTTGCGCCCAGCAACTGGACAGGGACGATTACTCCGCCAAAGAAAGCCAACGTCTCTGGCTCTGCACCTTCCGGGTTCTCCGTGGGCAACACGGTCATCGAAGTGGGGTCTCCTAACGTCGTGCTCCTATTCAACAAGCCGGCAACGATACTGCTTCCTGGAGTGAACGGGACCGTAGGGTACAAGCCTGCCGGATCCGACAGCTGGGTGCAGATAACAAGCAAGTGCGGCGGCACGTATGCAGCGCCGTCGGATCCAGAGTTTCCTGGCGAGTGCTACATCTCCAACGGCACCGATACCAAGATAGTCACATACCACTTCACTACCTTCGGCTCACTCAATGTCAACGCTGCGCCTTCAGGCGGAACATCAGGCAGCGGCGGCTCCGGCAGCTCCGGCAATACGCCTCTGCCTGGCGGCGCGGGATCCTCAGTGCCCGTAGTCTCGCAGGTCTCCAACTCATGCTACGACATAAGCAACTTCGCGCAGCTCAACACGGCAAGCATGGTGATCAACGGAAGACCGTTCAGCGTAGTAGAGAACTTCATAACGCCTACGTCTGCGGGCGTATCCGTCAACGGAGCATCATACACCCTAGATTCTGGCCAAACTGTCACGATATCCAGCGATTCGACGGGAACCGCTACAGTCCAGCTCAAGTCCATACAGTACGTGCCGATACAGAACACGGTAGATGTGGGAGTGTGCTTCACCCTTCCGGCGACGACTGCTACAACGTCGTCTTCCACTACCGTCACAACGACCATTCCTGCCAACGCAACGGCAATTGCCGCAGTACCTCCAAATGAGACCGTTAATGCGACAGCGACGCAACCTGCTACGCAGGCTCCGGCTGTTCCTGCAGCTGCTGTAGCTGCTGGCGTAGCCATCGCCATAGGCATTGCGATAGGCCTTATCTATCCCAGGATGATCCAGCAGAGGAGGAAGAGATAAGCCGGCATAGGCCGAAACCGGGCGCCTTGCGCCTCACTGCGTCTGCGGCCTTTTCCTGTCCTTCGAACCGTCCCTGAATACCCTTATCAGCACCACCAGCATGACGGCTATCCCCAGGGCTACGAGACCAAGATTCATGGTAATGGAATGGTAGCCGCTCCTTAGCGACACAAGCCCTGTTGTTATCGCTATGGATGCGAATAGGGGAGGTATCGCTGGCATGGGCCTCTGGTACGCCTTCATGATAAGGAGCGTCGCAAGGAGCCCTATCGTGGCCCCAGCGACAATCGTGACGCTCACGAACGGGTTGGTATATGTAAGGAAGGAGCTGGCAACCACCATGAGCGGAAGGTCCAGGTCGCCCTCACCGAGCTCAAGCCTGCTTACGACAGGAACATCTCCCTCTTCAAGTATCTTCTTGAATATCGGGTTCTTGTCCTCGTGATTGCTGTGTATGTACGAAAGGTACTCCTTGAGCTCCTTCTTGCTGAAGCTTCCCGGTGGCAGGTCCCTCACGCTCTCCACCTTGATCAGGAAGGCCACGTTCCTCTTGTCTATGGCCTTGGCAAGCTTTATCATGGACTTCGACACGAATACTGAGAAGTAGTCGTAAATCGCCACAACAAACAGAAGGGCGAGAGTGTAGAGGAAACCCAGGTACATGGCTAGGAAGAGGCCGACGCCTATGCTCGATACTGTCGTAGCTGCATTCCTGAAGAACAGGGTTCGCTCCTTGAGCAGTATGAGAAGGACAGCGCAGCCGAGGCTCAGCGCGTAGTACAGGTATGACGATGCAGGAAGGAACAGGGCGAAGATGAACATGAAGGTGAAATAAGACGTCAGTGTTATCACCACCACCTCCATCACGAGGAACAGCCTGTTTCCGTCCATGCTCGTGTAGTGGTGCCTGTGCCTCCTTATTATAACAAAGGCGAATATGAGGACCAGTATGGCGTCGAAGAGATAGGAAAGGTACGTGGACTGGTCGCTCGATATCCCTGCCCTTATGGTGCCGAGCGTGGAGAAGCCAACGTTCATCATCACGAGCAGCAGGCCTACGAACTGCACTATGACGAAGAACATCAGTATCTCTGTAATTTCCCTGCTGCCTACGATCCTAAGCAACTGGACACCTAATCCTAATTGTGCAGATGCATTTATATCCCTATACAACTTCGCCCCGTGCACATCATGCCTGGCAATGGCCGCACCACCCCTACGAAAGGTATTAATACATGATAGTTTAAATTCAAACTGTTTGGAATCAAACTATAGTGATAGATTGAAGGAAGGGCTTTTTCCCGACTACATGCACAAGGAGATGCAGAGGACTATACTCAAGATGGTCATATTGCTGAAGGCGAGCCGCGGCAAGGTCTATCCGTACTCGCTGGTCAAGAGGCTTGGCAAGGAGAAGTTCTTCCACTACACGGAGACGGACCTCAAGAACGACGTCTACAACTCAATAAACGCTCTCGAGCACATAGGGCTGATAGAGGTTTCGGGGAGAAGCGACGGGAAAAGGGCGAAGACGTACTATACCATAACGAAGAAGGGCAGAAAGGCGCTGAAGTCTGCGCTCGAGATGCGTCTCAAGACGATGACATACATGAAAAAGCTGTTGAAGTGATTGCCTGGACATATTGAAACTGGAGAACGTGGTCAAGAAGTTCGGCGACTTCACGGCCGTCAACGGCATAAGCCTGAACATAAAGAAGGGGGAGATATTCGGGCTGCTGGGGCCGAACGGCGCCGGCAAGAGCACCACGATAAACATGATCCTCGGACTCCTGTCCCCGACATCGGGCAAGATCCTCATAGACGGCATAGACATGCAGAAGGACCCGCAAAAGGCCAAGAAGGATATAGGGATAGTCACGCAGGAGACAGTTGTCGAGCCGGAGCTAACAGCCGAGGACAACCTGATGATATTCGGAAGGCTTTACCACATACCCCAACAGGAGCTGAAGAAGAGCATAGACTTCGCCCTGAAGCTTTCGGACCTTGAGGGATTCAGGAAGACGTATGCGGGCACATTCTCAGGGGGCATGAAGAGGAGGCTCGAGACCGCAAAAGCGCTGATGCACACGCCGAACATCCTGCTGCTTGACGAGCCCACGACAGGGCTCGACGTCCAGAACAGGACGAAGATATGGGGCCTTCTGCGTGAGATGAACAAGGCCCAGAACGTGACCATACTGCTCACCACGCAGTACCTGGAGGAGGCCGACCAGCTCTGCGACAGGATCGGGATAATCGACCACGGGAAGATGATAGCTCTAGGCACACCTTCAGAGCTCAGGCAGAAGATAGGCATGAGCAACGTGATAGAGGTATCGGCTGACAAGGAGGACATGGACAGGCTCAAGGCCATCTTCAAGAAAGTGGGCCTTGAACCCCAGGTCGCAACCAACAGGATCACCGCACCAGGAGGGAGCAAGGCGACTGAGAAGATAGAGATGCTTGTCAAGGCGATATCGGCGAGCAAGATCGCGATACACAACATAAGCATGCACGAGCCCACGATCGACGACGTCTTCCTGAAACTGACGGGTTCGGAGGTAAGGGACCAGACGGGCGAGGACACCTCCAGGACCAGGACTCTGATGGGTAGATAGAATGGGTTTGGTAGGAGACACTTACACGCTCTTCCTCAGGGAGATGCTGATCTTCAAGAAGAGCCTAGGGACGAACTTCGCAAGGGCGCTCCTCTTCCCCATAATCTTCATACTCTTCCTAGGGAGCGCAGGCAGCAGCCCCAAGAACGTGCCCATATCTGTCGTGAACTACGACAACGGCTTGTCAGCCCTCAATTTCATCAACCAGATCCAGGCAGGCAGCAGCCTCAAGGTCACGAGCGCAACTACGGAGCAGCAGGCCCTGAACCTCCTCTCAAAAGGTACCGTAGCAGCAGTTGTAGTGATACCTACGGGATTCTCATCCGGCACGGCAAACGAGGTATACATGTACCTTGACGGCTCCCAGCCGCAGGCAGTCAGCGTCGTGACAGGCACCATCAATTCTGTGGCATCCAAGTTCCAGGCGGATGTCGTGACACCCAATGCCGCTGAAAAAGGAAGCCAAGGGGTTTCTGTGATCAGCAACTACGCGTACGGCGCAGCCAGCAACTACGAGAGCTATGTCGTTGGCGGCATACTCATAATGGTGGCAGCATTCGGCTCAGTCTTCGGCAGCGGATTCACGGTGCTGAGCGACAGGCAGCTGGGGAACCTCAAGGCGTTCCTGACCACTCCCATCAACACCTCAGCGATATTCCTGAGCAAGATACTGATCGGGACGGTGCAATCCGCATTCAGCGCATACATCGCCCTCGGGATCGGGCTGCTCTTCGGCGCGACTATTGCAGCCGGAGCGCTCGGCTTCCTTGAGCTCCTCTGGATAGTCTTCCTCACCGGGCTCGGCTTCGGGGCACTGTCAGTTGCCTTGGCATCAAGGATGAAGCAGCTGCAGACCTACGCGCTCATAGCGCAGTCGACGACACTGCCATTGTCATTCCTTGGCGGCGCATTCGTGCCCGTATCACTGCTCCCCGCAACGCTCCAGGCAACTGCAGTCGTCAACCCTGTCTATTACGCTATAAACGCCGTAAGGGACATAATGATCAAGGGCTATCTGCCCTTCAATGCGTTGGTAATAAATAGCGGGGCATTGCTTATCTTCTCGCTTGTAATGATTGCAATAGCGGCTATCCTCTTCAAGAGCACAAGCGACCAGATATAAACAATCATGATTATTGGTGGAAAAATGAGAATACAACCGTTCCTCTGGGCATTCGTTGCATTGGCCGTCATCGGCGGCTCTGTAAGCGCCGCGAGCACGTACGACAATGCGCTCTCCCTGGCAAACGTATCGGTATCGCCGAATCCAGTCCTCGGCGGCGGAGACGTCCACATAAAGTTCAGGCTGTACAACACATTCAACTACAACATCTACGGCACGACGCTGCAGCCTAGCGGCACATACCCCCTGCTCAACGTCTCACCGCAGAACTCCATCGTGCTAGGGCAGGTGTCCTCGGGATTCAGCAGCTCATACTATAACTATACGTTCGCGGTGCCGAACACCACGACAGCTGGCTCTTACACCGTCACATTCACCGCCACGTACTTCGTGTACGCGGCTACTGGAACAGTGATAGCGACTTCGGCGATGCCTGTCACGTTCTACGTGCAGAACAAGCCATCGATAACAGTGACTCTGGCAAATCCGCAGCCCGCAGCGCTCTACTCCGGGTACAACCAGAGCGTCTCACTGCACATACAGAATACCGGCTATGGCACCGCAAGGAACGTCACAGTATCGGTATCCCCGGGCCCGGGACTCGACATCCTGAGTTCCGTGACAACATTCTTCATCTCCAACCTGACGCATAATTCCACAGTGACAGAGCCTCTCCTCATCTCTGCGCACAACACGAGCAGCACAAGCATTATTGCCGACGCGAGCTTCTACTCCTCAACACTGCAACAGCGCTTCTCAAGCACGCAGAGCGTCAACCTGTCTGTCTCGCCATCAGCGCAGTTCGCGATCAGCTCGGGCGACACCGAGCCGAAGGTCGGCGCGGTGGACGTGCCGGTCCACATGAAGGTCACGAATACGGGGACCGCGCAGGCCAGGCAGATGCAGCTGAACCTTCAGACATCGTATCCGTTGACGCCTGTGGCGAGCACCGCCTATGTCAACAGCCTTGAACCTGGAGCCTCGGCAAACGTCACCTTCCTGGTCAACATCGACACAGCTGCAGTCCCTGGCAACTATCCTGTGACCCTCTACGAGCAATGGAAGCAGCCTAACGGCGCCGTCAACCAGCAGTTCTCGGGCTCGGACAACTACTTCGTCACCGTGGCGAATCCGGGTTACGGGATACCGCTGCTGCCGATAGCCGCGGTCGCAATCATCGCAGTCATAGCCGCAAGGTTCTACATGGCGAGAAAGAGCGCCAAGGGCAAGAACGGCAAGGCCGAGAAGGCGAAGAAGTGATTGGTGGGACAATGCCTACGAAGATAGGAATAATCGGAGGATCAGGATTCTACTCCCTGGTAGAGGAAGCGGCTAACGAGAGCGTAATCTCAGAGTACGGCGATCCCAGCGACGCGCTGGCGATGGGCAAGATGAAGGGCAAGGATGTAGTGTTCCTGCCAAGGCACGGAACCATGCATACCATACCGCCGCACAAGGTGCCTTACAGGGCGAACATAGACTCTATGTCGAAGCTTGGTGTCGAGAGGCTGATAGCCACTAACGCAGTGGGATCGCTCAAGGAGGAGTACAAGCCAGGAGAGCTTGTCCTATTCGACCAGTTCTTCAACGCGACCCATGGGCGTATCGACACGTTCTACGACAAGGACGTAGTCGCGCACATGAGCCCTGCGGAGCCGTACTGCCCTGAGCTCAGGGAGATTGCGGCCAAGGCGCTGGACAGACTGGGATATGCCTACCACAAGGCCGGCACTGTCGTCGTGATAAACGGCCCGAGGTTCTCGACAAAGTCAGAGTCGAGGTTCTTCGCAAGGCAGGGTTTTGAGACGATAAACATGACCCAGTATCCGGAGGTTGCGCTGGCAAGGGAGAAGGGGATCTGCTACCTTGGCGTCGGCCTCGTAACCGATTACGACGTAGGCCTTGAGGGCACGAGCATAAAGCCTGTGACTGCTGACCAGGTGATGAAGACCTTCGCGGAGAACGTCGAGAAGGCGAAGGCGCTTGTATCCGAACTGGTGCCGATGATACCCGAGCAGAGGTCCTGCGGCTGCGCGAAGGCGATGGACGGCGCGGTGCAGACTCGCAAGTAATTTTAAGCTTATCATCAGATAATGCATACGGTTGCATGGGAATAAACGTAGTCGAGACGGTAAAGGAATCAATAACAAGGCTCTTCACCGACAGGGGCCTGCTCGCCATAGCGATAATAGAGTCTATAGTCCTGATCGCGATATCCATGCTCTACAGCAGCGGCCCCATATCCAACATAACAGGCTCGCTTGCCGCGCCAAGTCCCGATGCGAGACTTATAGCATCGGGAATAGCCCAGCTGGTCGTACTGGTCCTTGTAACGCTCCTGGTACAGGCGTTCTTCACGTTCGCGATACTCACCAAGTCCTTCTACGGGAAGAATATGGGTATCAACGAGGCTTTCAACGCAGCGATAAACAGGTATCCATCAGGCATCCTCGCAGGGATCGTCATCGGCCTGGCGCTATTCGTGCCATACATAGTAATAATACTACTTACGGTCATCTCTCCGGTCCTGTTCCTGCTCATGATACCTTACATAGCGTACGTAGCATACGCAGGCATAATGCTGAGCCTCGCGTTCCCTTATGCCGTCATAGGCAAGAGAGGGGCTATCGACTCGCTGCGCAGCAGCTGGAGCGCGATCAAGGGCAACTGGTGGCCGATCTTCGGCGCTTACCTGCTTCTTGCCATAGCGTACTTCATAGTGTCGTCGATAATACAGATACCCGTGTACGCGCAGATAGCACCTGCATACATAAGCGCGTTCACGAATGCGACGCACACAGCAGCGCAGTCCCAGTCGCTTACAAGCGTCGCGACCAGAGCGGCGAACTCGCCGATAGGCATGGTCACGGGCTTCATAGCGCAGGTGCTCGGGGCATGGCTGGTGATACTGTTTGCGCTGATATACGCGCAGATGTCATCGCAAAAGGAGCAGCCCAAGCAGGCGAAGCAGCAAAGGAAAACGCCTAGGTAAGCTTTAAATACTTGCTCACGTATAAAAATCTTAACTATCCAGTCTAACTGATGGAGGTCAATAACAGGAACATCGTGCTGCATGAGCTCATAGGGCTCAAGGTGCGCGTCATCAGGTCGCTGGATAAGAAGCAAAGAGGACTGTCCGGGATCGTGGTCGACGAGACCAAGAATACCCTGGAAGTAAGAAAAGGAGCGGAAAGGAAACGGGTGATCAAGAAGATCTCCGTGTTCAAATTCTACGCTTCCGGAAGGTCCTTTATTGTAAATGGTGAAGAGATAAGTTTCAGGCCACATGAGAGAATAGAGAAGGCGCTGAAGTACTACAAGAGAAGAGAGGAATAATTGGCATGGAGTGCAAGGATTCTAAGTGCCCTATCCACGGGCACGTGAAGACGAGAGGGATGCAGTTCGACGGCATCGTTGTCAGCGACAAGGCCAAGCGTACCGTCATAGTCAAGGTGGACTACACCAAGTACATATACAAGTACGAGCGATACCTGAGAAAGAGGTCAAGGATACCTGCGCATAATCCTGAATGCATAAATGCCAAGACAGGGGACACGGTCACGATAGGCGAGACAAGGAGGCTGAGCAAGACCAAGTCCTTCGCTGTAATTGGAATGGCAAAGTGATATCATGAAGGGCATTTCGTCAGTTATAATGAAGACGCTCGTCCCGGGAGCGGTCATACCGTGCGCGGACAACTCGGGCGCCTACGAATTCAGGATGATACACATAATAGGCAAGACTGGAGGGAGGCACGGCAAGCAGACGGCCGCCGGGGTGGGCGACATAGTCTCATGCTCTGTAAGGAAGGGAACGGCCACGTATCTCAAGAAGCCCGTAAGGGTCATAGTCATAAGGCAGAAGGCCTACATAAGGAGGGCCAACGGCATGCGCGTGAAGTTCGAGGACAATGCAGGCATAATGGTCACCGACGAGAACCTGCCGATAGGAACCGAGGTCAAGGGCGCGATGGCAAGAGAGGTAGTTGAGAGGTTCGTCAAGGTCGCGGGAGTGGCCTCGAGGATAGTGTGATGCTCATGATAGAAAGCGCGCAGAAGAGGAAGCAGAGGAAGTTCAGGTTCACCGCGCCGATGCACGAGAGGCAGGGATTCGCTAGCGCGCACATCTCCAAGGAGCTCGCGACGAAGCTCGGCATAAGGAAGAGGAGCGTGCAGGTCAGGAAAGGAGACACCGTCAAGGTAATGGCCGGAGACAACAAGGGCAAGACTGGAAAGGTAAGCGATGTCAACCTGCTCAAGGGAACAGTCAGCATAGACGGCATAATCAGGAAGAACGCGAAGGGCAAGGAGCTGCCGATACCGATCAACGCCTCGAACGTATACATAACGGATATGGACATGACGGACAAGCAGAGGCAGGCGAAGATGGAATCGTTCAAGAAGAAGTGATATTATGGCGTCAAAGGGCAACAACAGGCACGTGAAGAGAATAGCATCGAACAGGTACCTGCACATAGAGAGGAAGGTCAGGAAGTACGTAGCCAAGCCCAATGCAGGCAGGCACACAGGCTTGTCAAGCATATCGATAACGACAGTGCTCAAGGAGAAGCTCGCGCTCGCCAAGAACTCCTTCGAGGCGAGCAAGGCGCTCAAGGGCGGGTCCATAGAGGTCAACGGCAAGGTGGTGAAGGACCCAAGGTATCCTGTAGGCTTCGGCGACATAATACACGTCAAGCCTGCTAAGGAGAGCTTCGTGGTGTCGGTGGGCAACAAGGGCGCTGTAGAGCTTAAGAAGCATTCGGGCAAGGAGGAGCAGGCATTCAAGGTCATAGGCAAGTACCTCGCAAAGGGCAAGGAGACAATGGTCAGGCTTCACAACGGCAGCGTCCTGAAGGCGGGCAAGGAGGTCAAGGTCAACGATTCAGTAACGCTCAAGAACGGCTCGATAGACAAGGTCATGAAGCTGCAGGAGGGCGCGAGCTGCCTCGTTATCAGGGGCGTGCACGCCTCAGAGGAAGGAAGGATAAAGAGCATAAAGAAGGGAACGGCCACAAGGCCGACAACGGTCGAGATAGAAGGCAAGCAGGGCAGCACAGAGACGCTGCTCGACAATGTAATGGTAATTGGAAGATGAAGATGGCAGGAAACCCGATGCAGAGCATATACCTGGACAAGGTCGTCGTCAACATAGGTATCGGAGACAACGAGAACCAGTTCCAGAACGCGAAGCTGCTGCTGGAGAAGCTTACCGGGCACAAGCCGATCGCGGCCAGGTCCAGGACCAGGCAGCCGGAGCTCAAGCTCAGGAAGGGCCAGGTGATAGGCGCGTTCGTGACACTGAGGAACGACGACGCGAGGGACATGCTTAAGAGGGCGCTCGAGGCCAACGACAGCATAATAAACGAGAGGGGCATAGCAGGCAACTCATTCAGCTTCGGGGTCAAGGAATACATCTACTTCCCTGGGGTCAAGTACGACCCGAGGATAGGCATGCTCGGCCTGAATGTCAACGCCTCGTTCAGGAGGAAGGGCAAGAGGGTCGAGATAAGGAAAAGGAAGAGGTCGAAGGTGTCAGCATCGCACAGGGTCATAGAGAGCGCCTCGATAATGGACTACCTCAAGCAGAACTTCAAGGTGAGCACGGGAGAGAAGGCAGAGGAATGATCAAATGAAGATGAGATACGACATGAGGAGGAAAGGAAGGGGCATGAGGAAGTGCAAGATCTGCGGCACCGCAAGGGGGCTGATAAGGTCGTACGGCCTCTATATCTGCAGGAGATGCTTCAGGGAGGTCGGCCCTGAGATAGGCTTCGAGAAATACCAGTGATATTATGGTGGACGTATTCGCTGACGCTGTGAACAAGATAAAGGTGTACGAGGACAGGGGCATGTACGAGTGCATGGTGCCCTCGACCAAGCTGCTCACCGCTGTGCTATCCAAGATGAAGGAGAACAGCTACATCAAGGACTTCGAGGAGGTGCAGAACGGCAAGTTCAAGAGCATAAAGATAATGCTCTCCAAGAAGATAAACGACATAGGCGTCATAAAGCCCAGGTATGCTGTGACCAAGGACGACATACAGAAGTACGAGATGAGGTACATACCAAGCATTCACTTCGGCATGCTGATAGTATCGACAAGCAAGGGCATAATGACCAACAAGGAAGCAAGGGAGAACAAGCTAGGAGGAAGGCTCATAGCATATATTTACTGATTTAGATGTACGAGATCGAGATACCCAGCGGCACCACGGTGCAATTCAACGAAGGCGAGATAGCGATAAAGGGAAAGCTGGGCTCCACAAGGAAGAAGTTCAACGTGAAGCTGAACACCTACAAGCAGGAGGGCAGCAAGATAACAATAGGCTGGACCAAGAACAAGAAGCTGGTGAAGAAGGCCGAGCTCGCGGCAACGGCGACATCCAACGAGGTAAGGGACGCCATCAAGAACGTCAACGAGGGCATAGAGACCAACATGAAGGTGCTCTACGCGCACTTCCCGATGTCATTGGAGCTCAAGGGCAGGTCGCTGCACCTCAAGAACGTCTTCGGAGAGAAGGTTCCCAGAACCGCGGACATAGTGGGGGACACGAAGATCGAGATAAAGGGGCAGGACGTCAAGGTCAAGGGCGTCGACAGGTACGACGTCGGGCAGACGATAGCCAACATAAGGAAGGCGTGCAAGGCCAGGGGATACGACACGAGGGTATTCCAGGACGGGATATACATAAGCAGGGAGGAATGAAAATGGCAATCAAGAAGAAGCATCCAACATTCGCTGTGCCGAACTTCGGTGCAAAGGGCAGGTCTAGGGTCAAGGACAGGTGGAGGAAGCAGAGGGGAACAGACAACAAGCTCAGGGTGAAGGCGTACGGCCACGGCAACACGCCCAACATAGGATACAAGAACAGCGATTCCATAAGGAACGCCAGGAAGGACGGAACGATGGAGATGCTCGTGCACAACATGAACGAGCTGATGATGCTAAAGGGAAAGAGCGACTATTCGGCTGTATTCTTCCACGGCCTCTCGTCGAGGAAGAGGAAGGAGCTGCAGAAGGCCGCGGACCAGCACAGCATAAGGATAACCAACAGGTTGAGATGACATGTCGATAAGATTCGCTAAAAGGGCTGCCGCGCAGATACTGGGAAGGGGCGAGACCGCGATAAGGATAAACCCCAACTCGTACTCCGATGTCGAGAAGGCGCTGACGAAGGAGGACATAAGGAGGCTCATCTCCAGCGGCGCGATATCCGCTGTCAAGGAGAAGCACAACAGGACTGACAAGGCCAAGAGGCTGAACGAGGCGAGGTCCGAGGGAAGAAGGAGAGGCCCAGGAAGGAGGAGAGGGACCAGGAAGGCAAGGCAGGGCAGGACCTGGGAGAAGAAGGTAAGGAGCCAGAGAAGGCTCCTGTCGATACTCAAGCAGAAAGGCAAGATAGACAATATGACATTCACGAGGTTCTACAAGCTGATAAAGGGGAACATGTACGCGACGAAGTCCACCCTCGTGTCGCACCTGAAGGAGGAAGGCGCGAAGATAACCGATGACGACATCAAGCAGATAAACGATGAGGTAAGGAAGCAGTACCAGTGATGCTCATGAACATCAAGGCAATGAAATTCAGGAGAAGGAGGGAGGCCCTCACGGACTACAAGAAGAGGTTCAGGCTGGTCAAGTCCGGAATAGACAGGATAGTGGTCAGGAAGACCAACAAGAGGATAATAGCGCATGCTGTCAGGTACACCGAGAAAGGGGACCAGACGATAGCGTTCGCAGATTCCAACGAGCTCAGGAAGTTCAGCTGGCCATCCAATTCCAACAGGGGCACCGCATACCTAACGGGCATGCTGCTCGCGAAGAAGCTGAAGGAGCAGGGACCGTCCAAGGAGTACATACTCGACATAGGGATAACCTCTCCTGTCAAGAACTCGATACCGTTCGTCTTCGCGAAGGGATGCGTAGACGCAGGAGTGAAGGTAAGGGGCACCTTCGAGATGGATAGCAATATATATGACTACTCGAACACAAAGTACGTGCAGGAGCTGAAGGGCAAGGACGCAGAGGCTTACAAGAGGCAGTTCTCAGGGTTGCTGGAGAAGAAGATAGAGCCGGAGCAGATGCACAAGCTCTTCACAGAGGTAAAGGCCAAGATTAAGTGATTGATTGAATTACAATAGGAACTACAACAGAAGGGAGCCTGAGATAAGGTTCAACATAGACGAATGGAAGCCGAAGACGAAGATAGGCGAGATGGTCAAGGCAAAGGAGATAACGAGCATAGAGCAGATATTCGAGAGCGGCAAGGTAATCAAGGAGGTGGAGATCGTAGACGCGCTCATACCCAACATCGAGGACAACGTCATAGAGATCGCAAGCGTGCAGAGGATGACCAAGAACAACAGGAAGCAGAAGTACAGGGCAACCGTCATCATAGGCGACAAGAACGGACACGTAGGGATAGGTGTGGGAAAGGACGTCGAGGTAAAGCCATCGATAGAGACGGCGATCAGGGATGCCAAGAAGCACATAATATCGGTAAACATAGGCTGCGGCTCATGGGAGTGCAACTGCGGCACCAGGCATTCAATACCAATGACGCTCAAGGCGAAGTGCGGCTCATCCAATGTCATACTCAAGCCAGCTCCAAAAGGAGTCGGCATAGTCGCGGCAAAAACGATAAAGGCGGTTCTCGAGCTCGCAGGAATCAAGGACGTCTGGACGTTCGCAAGGGGAAGGACCAGGGACAAGTACAACGCAGCTCTGGCAACGTACGACGCGCTCAAGAGCCTCTCTGAGATAAAGAACGTGGATGCGCTCGCTGTCAAGGAAAGGGGCAAGCAGGACTAATCCTAAACAAGGCCACTGATAAAATTAAGAGCCTTTCAGTCAAATGGCTATCATGGCGACTTCAAGGCCCAGGACAATGCTGCAGTCGGCGATGGAATACCTGATGACCTACGGCTGGGCCATCCTCGCGATCGCGATCGTCATGGTCTCCTTATACTCTCTTGGAATATTCAATTTGGGTAACCTTCAGCCCACCGCAGCTCCAGGATCCTGCCAGGTTGTAAGGACAGCAGCGCAGACAAGCCTTGCAGGCCAGTGCAGCAACCTGATCCCCAAATACGTCGGGCAGTTCAACGGGGCGAGCAGCTATATCACCATGGGAGCTACGGGGATGCCTTCGGGAAACAATGCGAGGACGATCACCTTCTGGTTCAAGCCAAGTTCAAGCGATACCACTGCCAATGGCGTATTCTCGTACGGTAATGACATAGGGCAAGGAACGTACGTCTTTGCTTGGGCGACAAGTGGCCAGATCGGCCTGCATCTGCAGACCTGCCAGGTCAATGGGCCTACTTACGGATCCAATCTAAATTGGCAGTTCTACACCGCAGTATTCAATAGCGGCACAAACGTAGTAACGTTTTACTTGAATGGTGGCAACAGGCTGAATTATACTGCCCCGTGCACGATAAATACTAATGGAGGAACAGTCGCGCAGATAGGGGATGGCGGATTCGGCTACTATAACGGTTCAATCGCAGACGTACAGATATACAACACATCGCTTGATAACCGTACGGTAAACTCCCTTTACAAGGAGGGGATCGGCGGCGCGCCGATTGACATACGACATATAGTCGGATGGTGGCCGCTCAACGGGAACGCGAATGATTACTCAGGAAACAACAACCAAGGGACTGCGACAAACGTTATCTGGAACGCCAACTGGCAATCCAGGTATACTGCCCCAACGACGTGATAAACAGTTACTTTACAATGCTTCCCTTGTACGGCCTGCCCTGTATCGCCTTCTCTATCTCTTCCATGTCGTTGCTCACGAACCTTATCTCTATCCTGCTTCTCCTTGCCAGCTTGCAGCCTACCAGGTCGAACACGAAAGGCGCCTTGGCCTCCCTGCTGTCGTACTTGAAGGCCAGCTCAAGCAGCTGCTGGTAGTTCAGCCTGTCGAGCCTTTTTGCGCCCTTCTCGCTAGGATTCTTGTCATATATGTATCCTACGCTGCTGACGTTCACCAACTTCTTGCAGCCCGTCACCTCGCATGCGAGTACTGTAGAAGCATCGGTAGTTATCCCCTGTATGAGGCCGCCCATGAGCACTATCTCATTCTCGTTTATCGCTGCTTTTAGTTCCTCGAGGTCTGTCACGACGTTGGGATATGTCCTGAAGTCCTTGAAGAGGTCCTTCATCATCAGCGCATTGATTCTCGTGAACGCAATGCCGACCTCATCGAGCAGTGCGTTGTTGTTGATTATGCTTCTTGTCGAGTTTATGTACAGCCTGTTCGCATATCCTCCCCCGACGACTATTATGAACTTGTACCTCTTTATGTTGTTCTTGAGGATCCTCGAGAACTTCTTGACGAAGTCGATGTTTATGCCTTCCTCAGTCGATATGATGCTGCCTCCGAGCGATATGCAGATTATCTCCATGCGCCTACCTCTTACTATCTCCATTAGATAAGTATAATATTATTGCCTTTTCGATGAGCATCTTGTTCTTCGCCTGCCTCCATACGATGCTCCTCCTGCCGTCTATCACCCCTGCGGTTATCTCCTCGCCCCTGTGCGCGGGAAGGCAGTGCATCACGTTGGCGTTCCTCCTCGCGTACGACAATGCCTGCTCGTTCAGCTGGTACGGCATGAACATCTCCTTTCTGCTCTCGGCATCCTCCTCCTGGCCCATGCTCACGAAGGTGTCCGTCGACACTATATCTGCGTTCCTGAGCCCCTTCCTTATGTCGCTTGTGACCTCAACCTTGGAACATCTCCTTGCCTTGCTGACATACTCGTCGTTGGGTATGCAATCTTCAGGTCCGACCAGCGAGACCTTGGCTCCCATCATAGCGGCTCCGAGCATGAGCGAGTTTGCCGTATTCGACTTTATGTCCCCGATTATCGCTATCTTGAGGCCCTTTACCCTCTTCTTGACCTCCATTATCGTGTAGAGGTCGCTAAGCGCCTGGCACGGATGCTCGAGATCCGTGAGCGCGTTGATGACAGGAACTGAGGAGAACCTCGCAAGCTCGACAAGCATGGACTGCCTGTACATCCTTGCGGCTATGAAGTCAACGTAGGAGCTGAGGACCTTCGCGGTGTCTGCCACCGTCTCCCCTCTTGAAAGCTGCGAGCTCCTCGAGTCTATGTATATGGAAGAACCTCCGAGCTGCGCCATCGCCGCCTCGAACGAGACCCTTGTCCTTGTAGAGGCCTTCTCGAAGAGCAGCGCCAATGTCTTCCTTCCCCTGAACCTTATCCCATTGTCGGCCTTTAGCGAGTCGGCGATTGAAAATACGTCCTCTATGCCCTTCTTCCCGAAATCATCTACTCGCAGGAAGTTCATCCAATCTATCCAAAAAGCAAGCCAATGCCCTGCTCGCTCTCCTTCCTCTCCTCCTCAATTGTCTGTATTATCTTGGACTCGAGCTCCGGATCCACCCTCTTGAGGCTGGCCACGCTCGCCTTGAGCTTCTTCTCCCCCTTCTCAAGGAACTCGTCAGGCGCGCTTATGGTGAGATAGTACTGCTCCCGCTCCAATCCAAGGGATGTCCCGTCCTTTAGCCAGTAGTCCTGCCTTGCGAATATTATGTTGGCATCATCGCTGTTCTTCAGCTGCGCGAGCTCTGCCTCTGTCTTGCTCTTGTCAAGAAATGGATCGTACTCAAGCAGCTGCTTCAGCGCCTGCGCATCCTTTGCATCGCAGCTGTAGACGCGCATACCCATGGCATCACAGCTTCCTTGCGTTTATGAAGCCCTCCTTCCCGGGCCTGTTTATCACTATCGCCTTGCCCGCATCAGTCTCTATTATCGTCCCTTTTGTGATTATGTTCATCCTCGCGAAGTTCCTGTTGTCCTTCGATTCCGTTACTCCAGTTATCTTGGCCTTCCTGTAGGACTTGCCGTCGAGCAGGTTCGCGAAGCCGGCGTACTGCATCTTGTTCCTGATGTTGCCTCCCCTGATGCGCACAGGCTTCGAGACGTTCTCCTCTCCAAGCTTAGTGGCCACGAAGTATCCGCCCATCTCGTGCCTCTTCTTGTCCCTGCTGCCCTTCTTGATCTTGCCGCTGCCATTAAGGGTCCTTCCTGACCTTCCGTGGAACTGCGCTCCAAACTGGCTCATAGTATCAACGTAAAACTCCTTTAGGAATCTGATATATTTATCAATGACAAGGCATATAAAGATTACACAGGCAAGCCTAGAATGGTGCGCACATGGGCATAGAACGGGAGCTAGGCTCTCCAGCGGCGTACGCCTGCTCGTCAGGCGCTGATACCCAGGAGATGGTCGGGGAGACAAGAAAGCTCTCCAAGGGCGGCTCGTTCATACTATTGCTCGACAGCAGGAAGGGGATACACGAGAGGCTGCTGCCTGCGTACCTGAACGCGTACCTTAGGCATAAGGAGAAGGGCATGAAATCAGGCAGCCTGCAGATGGAAGTACTGCTCTTCACCGCCATGACCATGCAGATATCGGACGCAATCAAGAGCCACGGCATAAAAGACAGGAAAGGGTTCATAGCGTTCACGAACAGGAAGAGGCTTTTCAGGTGCTTCCAGAGGAAGTTCAAGGTAAGGGCATCGAAGGAGCTCAAGCTCCGGCTCGCATCCGATGATAGCGGCAGGATAGCGACCCTTCCGTTAAGGTACGTCAAGTAGCTGTTTCGCCGCTCCCGAACTCCGAGTCCAGTATCTCGTTTATCCTTATCGCCTTCTTCTTGCCTATCTTGTCCACCTCCTGCAGCTCCTCCGCGCTGGCATTGACGACGTTCCTTATGCTCTTGAAATGCGATATCAGGTTCCTCGCGAGCTTCGGCCCTACCCCAGGCATCGAGCCAAGTATCAGCAGCTGCCACTGGTCGGTGCTGTACGCCTTCTTCAGCCCCAGCAGCCTCGGTTCCCTGTTCTCCTGCACCTGCTCCCTCTCCGCGACCTTCGATAGTATGGAAACGGTCTGCTCCTTGCTGTCCGATCTCAGCATCTGGAGGTTGTAATCGGTGTAAAGCCTCAGCATTGTCCCTACTATCACGTTGTTCCCCAGCCTGAAATCGTCCTCGCCCTCTATCAAGAGCATCGGTTTCGTGAAACTCTCGTTGAGCCTAGATACCTGCTCGAACAGCCTGTTGTCTATTATGGAGTTCTCGAAGTCCCCAACGGTCTTCCTCTCTATGCATATCCTGTCCGAGACTATGTAATCGCCGACGGGAAGCTGCGCGAACGTTATGTCGACGCCGTTGCTGGAGAGCCCCTCTATGATGCTTAGGTCGCGCTCCCTGTTGTCGACTATGATCCTCAGCTCCTTCTCCTGCGCCATTGAAATACGCAATCTACTCTCCCTTAAAAATTATAACTGCTTCTGCTCACTAGGTTGCAGTATAACTAGATAGCCATATCGTGTTTGTCGTCTGTCCGTTTCTATAATTGCTCGAATAGTCGTTCGCATTCCCGTTGAGCGGCCACCAGCCGATCAGATGCTGGACATCGACAGGTGCGCCCCCCACGCCTTCATTGTAAAGAGCCTTTAGAGCGGATTCGTCAAGCGTTGTGTTGTATATCTGTATGTTCGATATTATGCCGTTCATCGTGTAAGAGCCGCTGCCCTGCCACGATCCCATGTACACGGCCCCAGCAGGGACGTATATCTGTGAGCCGTACACATCGGCAGCCTTGCTCTCAGTGCCCGCGGTGAAGCTGTACGTGACTACGGTTCCATTAGCATAGACGCTCGACGCAACCATCTGCCACCTGTTCTTCGAGGCGGAGGGCACCTGCGAGCCACCGCATCCTACAGCGACGTCATTGGACGAAAACCTGCAGTTGCACGAATCAAAGCTCCATCCAGGGCCGAAAATGCCGCAACTCGCCTGTTCGACCAGCGCAAATCCCGACTGCGTGCCAGTGCTGTAGTATGTCCATCCAACCTGCGTGAACGCAGTCATCTTCGGGAAATTATAGTTTACGAATACGTACTGCGGCGGATTGTAGTAGACCGGCGCCATGACGTACTTGGGGGGATAACCATTGCACTGTCCTGCAAGCGAAATCTGCGTCGCAGTCTTCACCACCTGGCATGAGCCCGCTGTTGCTTTAGGCCCGAAGGAGCTGAGATTGAATATCCCAAGCGAATAAAGGGACACCATTATGACCGCAATTGCCAGTATCGCCCAACCGTATGTCATCAGGTACTCCATCGCCGACTGCAGCAGCATCGCATTCCCTTTTATTAGTTCATGCCCGAATCTTATAAAAGATGGTATTCATGGCAAGGAGAGTCAGCAGGAGGAAGGAGCCCAGCAGGGAGAAGCACATGATCAAGGAGCAGCTGAAGATAGAGGAAGGGGTATTCGAAAACAGGACGATGATGAACCTGAGCAGGGTGTTCACGCACAACATAGCATCGAGGCTCCTCTTCCTGACGGCCAAGGGCAAGGAAGCGGACGTCTACATAGCCGAATCAGGCACAAGGCTGGATTCGGACCTTGTCATACTCAAGATATTCAGGATAGAGACGAGCCATTTCTTCAAGAGGGATCTTTACATCAAGGGCGATCCGAGATTCGAGAAGATAAAGCTGAACCAGCTGAGCATAGTCAACACCTGGTGCAAGAAGGAATACGGGAACCTCAAGCTGGCCGAGATCGCAGGAGTGCGCGCGCCGAAGCCCTACTACTTCAGCGGAAACGTACTTGCAATGGAGTTCATAGGCACTGATGGGGTTCCGGCAGGAACGCTGAAGAACGCCGGCACGCCGAACCCGAAGAAGACCCTGGAGATGGTAATCGACGACATGGGAAGGATGTACAGGAACGAGCTGGTGCACGCTGACATGAGCGAATACAACATACTGATGAAAGGGGATACCCCCTACATAATAGACTTCGGCCAGGCCGTCGTGCTCGGGCATCCTAGCGCGATGCGTTTCCTCGAGCGGGATGTCGGCGTCATCCTCCAGTTCTTCAAGAAGATGTACGGCATCGACCAAGACAGCCGGGAGGTGCTTGAAAGGATAACGGGGCAGCAAAGGACTGTAGATTAGCTTAATAATACTATTAGATTCCATCTACGATATGGGTATAGAGGCGACAAAGCGACCTAAGGTACGTACTGAGGGTACGGGGAGCGCTCTCCAACGCATGACCAGAAATACGAGCGTCAAGAGCTACGAGAGGCTATTCAAGACCGAACTGCTCAAGGCTCCCGGCGTCCGCATAAATTACGAGCCAGTAAGGCTTCCAATCCTAGAGGACAGGGAACTGGGGCATGCCTATACTCCTGACTTCGTCCTGCCGACCCTTTACGCCGACGGGAAGATCATAGTAATAGAACCGCACGGCGCTCCGTTCGTAACCCCTGTATATCTCGACAAGGTAGCCAGGGCAAAAGACCTGTACAACCTCTACCTCGTTCTGGCCTCTGACGTTGAGAAGGTGGAGATTGAGAGGAAGTTCGGATTAAGGATAAGCGATTACGTGGATGATTATTGGTATGTGCCCAACCCCAAGTATTCCAAGGCGCATTCAAGAACTGATGTCGAGGCCATAATCCACCACAGGATAGACGGGCTGCTGTCGGTCGCAAGGCCAGGCGAGAACTATCTGGGGTACCTTGACACTGCCGCTAGGTTCTACACGGCGCTCGCGCAAAAGGACAAGACAGCGCTCGAAGGGCTGCTAAGGCCTGCAGCCGCATAGCCCCAAGTCACTGTATGTTGAAGCCCTTCTGCTTCAGCAGCTCCTTGTCCATGAGGCTGTACCTCCAGACAATGTCCCCTTTCTCATCCGACTGCACGATCCATGGCTTGACGAGGACTATGTCATTCTCCTTTACCCAGAACCTCCTCTTGAGCCTTCCAGGTATGGAGCAGAGCCTCTCCTTGTTGTCGGTGCAGAGGACCAGGAACTTGGATGCTCCCTGAGCCTTCACGACAGTCCCTACAACCTCGTTGTCCCTTGGAAGCATGAACCTGTGCTCTTCAGGTTGCCCGTGTTTCTTGTACAATATACCACTAGTAGTTCTTGACCGTGTACCTTGCGCCGCACGCCTCGCAGACTATTGTTATGTAGCCCCTCTCGACTCCCTGTATGTGCGTGTCCGGCTTGTGGCACTCTTTGCATATTACGTACATCTCGAAGTACTTCCTTATCTTCTCGTTCAGGCTGTTCGCGTTGACCTTCGCGCCTATGTTCAGGCCCTGCGCGTCTATGCTGACAGGAGCCGCGAGCTCCTTTGTCAGGTACTTGCCTATCTCCTCCTTGCTCCTCCTTGCAGTATCCGCGATCTGCGCTATGTTCTTCAGTATCGTCTTGCTGCCCTGCACCAGCGAATCCGCTACCGGTATCTTGAAATCAACCTTCTCCTCGCTGATGCCTGAGAACTTCGTGAAGGCCCTGTCAAGAAGCTGTTCGTAATCCATGCTGAATCATCTAGTTATTGCAGAATATCTATTGGCGCAACTCATATAAAAGAGTTGGGATTAGGGCTCAGAAGACTTCGGCTCCGAGAGGCGCATCGGCCTGGGGAGTCAGGTATATTGTCTCGTGCCTCTCATTAGGTGCTCCCAGCATCAGGAATTCTGATATCTCCTCCCCCATTTTCTTGGTGCCTACGTTCACCAGCCCTATCACCAGCTTCCCTAGCAATTCCTCCTTTGGGTAATTCCTGAACGCGCCTACAGTGACCTTCCTGCCTACCTCGTCTCCGAAATCGACAGTTATCCTGTACGTCGGCTTCTTCGCCTTAGAGTCCTCCACCAGCACGATCCTGCCTACGCGCAGGTCCAGCTGGCTGAAGTGCGAGAAATCCGTCTGGTCCTTCCTCATCGACATCACTTCTTGTAAAAGATCCTTATCAGGAACATAGCGAGCCACATCGTGGCGCAGAACGTGCTCAGGATCGTGGCGTAAGGCAGGCTGTACGAGAAATAGACAACAGAAAGCGCGTATGTCCCAAGAGCCATGAAGAATGCTGTCCTTGCAGTCACGAGGTCCTTTTTCAGCTTGTATTCCCTGTATACCTGGTAGGCTAGGGAGTACGCGAATATCAGGTTCGCAGCAGATGCGACTATGTCCTGCCATACCATGCCATCAAGACCATTTCCTATGCGCCAGCATGTTATATAATGCTTGACTGTTGAGCTATATACCGCAGCAGGAAGGCGGGAAGCTAGGGGTTTCCCTCACCACAAATCCCCTTCAGGTGGGCCACATGCCTGCAGAGTAGTTTGCAAAGAATATGGGACCCGTGTCGAAGCGTCGAAGCCTCGCCTGCAGCGGTAGTTCTGTGTATGAACCGGGCCAGGCCGGAAGGAGCAACCCTAAGTATAAGGCAATATGACTAAGAGCATTTGCGTACAAAGACCTATGCTCTGCAGATACGGGGCTGAGCAGAGATGCGGACTATCCCACATTCTTTCATGCTGCAATGCAGGCCAATGCTGCATGCCGGGTTCGCCTAGAGGTATGGCGGTGGATTGCTAATCCACTTGGTCGAAAGACCTTCACGAGTTCGATTCTCGTACCCGGCGCTTATCTAAGTCCGCACGTTCAGTGCTAGCCGATTCTCAAAATAACCAAATTTCGTCTAAAAACACACTAATCCAAACATCTTAAATACCAGAAACGGGCCACATTCCATCGTGAATCTATGGCCGTGCAGACGACGACGCTGGAACAGGACGTGGAGAATGCCCTTAAGGGCGTGTTCCGTAGCTATCCCTACGGTCTGGAGAGATACGCAGAAAACATTTCCAAAGAGCTGAGAAGGCTTGGTGTAGACCGCCTTAATGCAAAGCAGAGGACTGCCATGGGCAAGATAGGCCAAGAGCTTTCAGTCATCGTCCTTACAGAGGTTTGCAGAACGACAGCCCAGACGACCAGCAGACTGCGGTCTTGAAAATAGAGGATTCAACTTCCCGTAGGAAGGTAAGCGCAGTAGCTGCCAATGCAGCCAAGCTTCATCGCCTTTATGTAGAACGCGGTAACAGCGCAGTCCTCTCCAACTACCAGCGTGCCGTTCCTTCCTAAAAGCGAGCATCCGTTAGTGCCTATGTAGACGTAGGTGTTGCTGCCGCTTCCTAAGTTGTACCTGAAGGAGTAGCTGTGCGCAGTGCCGTCCGCCAATGAAAGGACCACTGGGAAGGACGAGTAGTTGTAGCTCCTCCCGTCCACGCTCATTATCTCGGTACCTCCGCTCACGTTCATCTGGCTCACTGAGAATACGTAATGGTTCAATGCCCCTGGTCCTGCCGCTGCAGCGCCCGCTAAACCGGGCTGCGACAGCACCTGCAGCTGCCTTGGGCTGTGCAGCGAAGCCAATGCTAGCACTAAGACAACAGCTACGAATGCGATGGCGTACCAGATGCCCCTGACCATCCCCGTATCCCAAATCTAGCTGCGCGAATAACGCTTAAAAGCCTATTCTACAGGCCAAGCCCATAATCCCGATCCCGATAACGAAGAACAAGAATCACGACAACCCTGATGGCTTACGCTAGCCATCAGTGATTGCCCTGATACCCCCACCCATTCCAAACGGCCCTAATGCCTGAACCCAAAGCCGTGTCGCCACACGCTTCCTTACAGAATACAGATATGCGCTTTCTGGTATTTATATGTTATCCATTTTCCATAAAAACGCAATCGACGATGGTGCATTCGTTTTATATATTTGAACGATGACGACGAATATCGGTAAGCATGGTGGACGAGGAAGGGTATGTGAAGTTCACGCCTGTTTGGGAAGGCGGGGCTCCGATCGATGCCGGCAGGCTCAAGGAGCTGATAGGATGGAGGCAGAGGCTCTACGGCATGGGCCTCATAGGCATGTACCCGAACGGCGTAGGCTTCGGGAACATAAGCGAGAGGCTTGAAAGCGGCTCCGGGCAGTTCATAATATCTGGTACTGCCACCGGCGGCATAAAGAGCATAACGCCAAAGGAGTTCACGCTCGTGACAAGGTCCGATACAGAGGCCAACAAGGTATGGTGCACCGGCCCTGTGAACGCATCGTCTGAGACCATGACCCATGCGGCTGTATACAATAGCGACGATTCAATAGGCGCAGTCATACACGTCCATTCGCTGCCATTCTGGAAGGCCTTGCTCGGCAAGGTCCCCACCACATCTCCAGATGCCGCATACGGCACCCCTGAGATGGCAAGGGAGATAACCAGGCTGTTCAATGCAGAGCGTACAAGGCTCTGGAGCATCAGGACGATAGCCATGGGCGGCCACGAGGAGGGCATACTCTCGTTCGGCAAGACGCTGGATGATGCTGGCAACTCCCTCGTAAGAGAGTACCAGCGCTTCTCAGCAAGGCGGAAGCTGGCGCATTGATCCCTCTAGGCATCGGCTAAAACAAAAAGGAAAAGTAAAAAGGTAAATAAAAAATAAATTCTGCCTATTCGCTAACTGTGCAGCTTACTCGCTTGCCTGCTCTTCAGGAGCTGGCTCGGAATCGGACTGCTCTGCAGAAGCCTCTGACGCTTCAGGCGCAGGAGCACCGGATGCCTCTCCAATGATTTCGCCTATGGCGAACCTTGTCCTGACATCAGTTATCCTTACCCTGACGGTCTGGCCCTGCTTTGCGTCCTTCACGAAGACGACGAACCCGTCCTTCTTCGCAATTCCGTCGCCCTTAGAGGCCGTGGCCTCTATTGTGACGTCTATCTCGTCTCCGACCTTCACAGGCTTTGGCAGGAAATAGTTAGGGTTCAATCCCCTTCCGCCTCCTCTGCTTCCGCCCATTCTGTCGTCACGTCTGTCTCCTCTCATTCCTCCGAAATCTCTGGACATTTTCTTTTTCCTCTGTAGAAAGAGCGCTGTACTGCGCTTTACTACTCTGCAGTAATAGTGTCACTCTACCTTTATAAGCTTATCGCTTTCTCCGTCGTCAAAGATTCAGAGCTTGTCCGCGAAGTCGGCAAGGTCCTCAACGAAATAGTCAGGGCCGACCTTCTCAAGAAGGTCCTTCGGGTCAAGGCCGTCAAGGACCGAGCAAGAGCCTATGCCTGCGAATTTCGCTGTGAACACGTCAACGGCCATGTCCCCTATGTATAAACACCTTTTCTTGGGCACGTCGAAGTTCTCGATGACCGTGTTGATGCCTGCGGGATCAGGCTTGAAGCTCCTTATCGAATCTGCGCTGAGTATGAAGTCAAGGTACTTGACAGCGTTGGTCTTCCTGGTCTCTATGTACAGCCTGTGCCTGTTGGAGTCGCTGAAGACCGCCACCTTCTTCCTGTGCTTCTTGAGCGCCTTGAGCAGCTCCATCGCGCCAGGCTTCAGCTCAGCCCTGGTGAACCTGGAGTATATGTCATATATCAGGGAATAGAGCTTCGCCCTGCCCTCCTTCTTCCTTACGTCTTTCATGGAGCCTATGGTGTACAGCTCCTTGTGGGCCCTGACGTAGTCTATGTTGTACCTCCTCTTCAGGAATCGCGTGACCTTGACGAGCGCGCTGCTCGTCGAGAGCGTGCCGTCCCAGTCGAAGATAAAGAGGTCGTACTTTTCAAGGAACATAGAGTTAATAATATTGCCAATAAATAAAAACGTATATGATGACGAAGGTGATCGCTGAGCTTAATTGCGATGACGATCGGTAGGCAGTCTGATAAATTTCTATTTCGTGGTTTTGGATGGATGGCAGGCAAACTGCACTGGAGAGGCTGCACAAGACGGGCATATCGGCCAAGGACATAGCGAACCAGTTCTGGTGCGAGAAGCAGATGGAGCTGTACTACACCAACGGCCAGAAGACGAACGCGAAGATGGACAGGGGCACGCAGCTGCACGAGGCGCTGCAGGTCGAGGTATTCGTCCCGCTAAGCGTGGAGCCCGTCAACTGGGCTGACAGGGTTTACAAGACAGCTTACGAGAATGCTGCAGCGATAAACACATTAATGGAGAAGAGCCTCGCGAGGGAGCTTCGGGTCTATGGCTCAATAAACGGATACAAGCTATCGGGGCAGATAGACGAGCTGCAGCTGAGGAGCGGCAAGGTATGCATAATAGAGAACAAGACTACTGACGCTAGGAGGAAGCTGACAGCGCCTTACGTCCTGCCGCACACAGTGCAGATCATGCTCTACAAGAAGACGCTCGAAGAGATAAAGTCCGGCTCTTACACCTATGACAACTACGCGATATCCAACAGGGTCAAGGAGATGAGGATGACCGAGCAGTTCGTGCAGGGGCTCAAGGGCATGAACCTGAAGCCAGAATACATGACGATCGAGGGCATGCTGAGGAAGATGTTCGATATGATCAGGGGCCTGCCGGAGATAAGCGACTCATTGGAGATACACTACATAGACAGGGAGACCGGGAAGATAAGCTCGGAGCTGAAGGTCGAGTACGACAAGCAATTGCTGGAGATGCAGCTGGTCGATGCATTAAAATACTGGAACGGAGAGAGAGCTGCAAGGCCCGTGCCCGAGGAAGACGCCTGGAAGTGCAGGATATGCAGGTTCTTCGGCAAGGAGTGCACCACATGGTACAACAAGGGATCGAATGCTGGCGCTAGATAGGCTCGACAAGGACTCATTGAGGGAGGCCTTCTCCAAGCATCCTGACGAGTACTTCAAGGTGAAGCTCTTCGAGGAGCAGGGATACGAGAGGCACAAGTGCAGCGCCTGCGGAAGGTTCTTCTGGAGCATAGGGGATAGGGACAGGTGCGACGACCCAAGCCATACCGAGTACTCCTTCTTCAAGGACAATCCCAAGCCCATAGGGTACGTCGAGTTCTGGAAGAAGTTCTCCGGATTCTTCGAGAAGAACGGCCACGCGATAGTGGACAGGTATCCGGTAGTCAGCAGGTGGCGTCAGGACCTCTACTTCACGATAGCGAGCATACAGGACTTCCAGCGCATCGAGAACGGGGCCATGTCATTCGAGTATTCCGCGAACCCGCTTCTCGTGCCGCAGATATGCCTCAGGTTCAGCGACATAGAGAACGTTGGGGTCACCGGAAGGCACCTGACCAGCTTCATGATGGCGGGCCAGCACGCGTTCAACTATCCGAAGGAAGGCTACTGGAGGGACAAGACCATAGAGCTCAACTTCGCGTTCCTCACCGAGATGCTGGGAGTCAAGAAGGAGAACCTGATATACAACGAGGACGCCTGGGCGATGGGGGATTTCTCGGAGTTCGGCCCATGCCTCGAGAGCTTCGCCAACGGAGCGGAGCTTGTGAACAGCGTCTTTACCCAGTTCGAGAGCGTCAACGGCGAGATAAGGGAGCTGAAAGGAAAGGTCGTCGATGTAGGATGGGGTTTCGACAGGCTGATGTGGTTCTACACCGGATACGACAGCGCCCTTGAGGCGGTGTTCCACGACACGATAAAGAGACTGGGAAAGAAGATAACGTTCGACACTGACAGCAAGCTATTCAAGAGGTTCAGCACTGTTGCCAGCGAGCTCGACGTAACAGAGAGGGGCGCCAAGTCGAAGGAGATGGCCCTGCTGCAGAAGGCCGGCATATCGTTAGAGGACTACGAGTCGAAGATAAAGCCTACGCAGGCATTGTACGCGGTCCTCGACCATGCAAGGACATTGCTCTTCGCGATAACAGACGGAGCCCTTCCTTCGAACATCGGCGGAGGGTACAACCTAAGGGTGATACTGAGGAGGGCCCTGAGCTTCATAGAGGAGTACAACCTCAACTTCGACCTCAACGAGGTCGCGAGGCTGCAGGCGCACGAGCTGAAGGAGCTCTTCCCGGAGCTGTCCAACAGCCTCGACCTTTTCGCAAAGGTCGTGGAGATAGAGGAAAGAAGGTTCACCAATACGCGTGAGAACGCCAGCAGGATAATAGAGGGGATACTCGCTAAGAGCAAGAAGCTGGACGCGAAGGAGCTGAGGACGCTTTACGAGAGCAACGGGGTGACCCCGGAGCTGATCAAGGCAACGGCAGCTAAGAAGAAGCTCAGGATAGACATGCCCGAGAGCAGCTACGAGGACATAATGAAGGGGGACTTCGCGACGAAGGAGAAGGGCAAGAAGATAGATATCGATGTGCACGGCATCGAGAAGACGGAGCAGCTCTACTACAAGCTCGCCGACGAATCCAGCTCCAAGGTACTCAAGTCTGAAAAGAGGTACGTGATACTCGACAGGACCCCGTTCTATCCTGAAGGAGGAGGGCAGGAAGCAGATCACGGGACCATAAACGGCTTCAAGGTCACCGACGTACAGAAGCTCGGCAACGTCATAGTCCACATAATGGAAGAGGAGACAACAGGCAAGAAGGAGCTGCAGAAAGGCGCCACTGCAAAGTGCGAAGTCGACAAGGGGAGGAGGAGAAGGCTCATGGTACATCATACATCTACGCACCTCATGAGCGCAGCCGCAAGACATGTGCTGGGCAAGCATGCGTGGCAGGAGGGAACCAAGAAGGAGTTCCACAAGGCGCACATAGACATAGCGCACTACGACAAGCTCAACGACGACGAGGTACGCCTTCTGGAGGACTTCGTCAACGGGAAGCTGTTCAACGGTATAAATGTCACGGTAAGAGAGATGGACAGGAAGGAGGCGGAGGGCAAGTACGGGTTCGAGATATACCAAGGGCACGGCGTGCCTGCGCAGAAGATAAGGATGGTCATAATAGAGGACAAGGATGGCAACTTCATAGACGCTGAGGCATGCGGGGGATTGCATGTCACGGGCATGGAGCAGGCCATAGGGATGATAAAGATAATCAAGACAGAGAGGATATCGGACGGCATAGACAGGATAGAGTTCGTCGCTGGCAATGCCGCTCTCGACCAGTGGAGGAGCATACAGCAGAGGACCGAGGCGCAGCTCAAGGAGAACAACTGGAAGCTGATAGAGATGAGGCAGCAGTCAGCGAAGATGGAGGAGAGACTTCTCAGCGGCATAGTGGAGGAGAAGGAGATAGGCAAGGAGAGCATAATCGCGCAGGAATACGACCTGGACAAGGACACGCTAAGGAAGCTGGTGCTCCTGTTCATACAGAAGCACCCTGACAGGATGTTCGAGCTGAGGAACAAGAATGGCGATGTCATCTGCTTCAGGGGGCCGAAGCTGGCATCAACAGCTCCAGATGCAAGCGCAGTGGAGCATCTCAAGGGCAAGTACGGCAACAGCTTCAAGGGAGGAGGAAACCAGCAGACTGCGGAAGGAAGGATAGCGTAGGTAAGACAATGCAATCACTCCTATATTACGCGATACTATACCCGATAATCTACATCTTCCCGGCATACGTCGCAAACGGCGCCCCGGTCATCTTTGGCGGGGGAAAGCCGCTTGACATGGGGAAGACGATAAGCAGAATGCCGATATTCGGAAAGCACAAGACAATAAGGGGAACATTGTCAGGGTTGCTGTCAGGATTCATCATCGCGTATATCGAATCGCTCGCATTGCCGTACATGCTCTATGTCGGCATAGCGCTCAGCTTCGGGACGATGTTCGGGGACCTCTTCGGCAGCTTCATCAAGCGAAGGATGGGCATAAAGGAAGGGTCGAAGACGCTGCTCCTTGACCAGTATCCTTTCCTGATATTCGCGCTGGTATTCGCGCTGCCCTTCGGACACCAGCCTGCGTGGTACGGGATACTGTTCCTTTTCGTGCTTACAGGCGCGATGCACGCGTTCACGAACTACGCGGCGCACAAGATAAAGCTGAAGAAGGTGCCTTGGTAAAACGCTTATTTCCTATATGCATAATAGCATACAACCTCTCCAAACCTCCCTCTGAAGTTTTTAGATATGTAAGTCCTTAGCACGTCCTCTCCTTCAGAATGTCGCGCCTTGACGATCAGCCCGTAATCGCCTTCGGAAACCAGCACCTCCTTGATACCCTGCAATCCAAGGAGATTCTCCACAGCATCCTGTACGTTGCCCTTAGTCCCAGGCTTGATGAAGAAGAGCCTGTGAAGGCTCGCCTTCCTCACGGTAACCTTGTTGTTTTTCCCCTTCATCCCATCCCCATTGCCGTTATCGTTTATCTTTGTCCGCCCAGACTACTCTCCAGGAATTGTAGCCATCTGGCACGAAAATGACCTCTCTCTCATCTTCCTGATCTAGTGTCTTTTCCTCTAGAAATCCAAGCAACATGTTCTTCACTCAAACAATCATAATTGTGGGCTGCGCGATACAATCTTGTGGTTGGGACACAGATGTATAAATTGGGTATCGGATCCTTACAAACCGGCATACAGCCAGGGCATTTATAGAAACCACGCCACAACCCACGAAGCATATACATGCGCAGAACTACTATATAATGATTATTATATAATATAACTTATATTTATAATATAATTATCTCTTAACGCTTTCTAGAGCTTGCATTATCTCATGTTCTACATGGTGAAGAGATAATGACCCATCTATAACAAGGTCCGCATATGCTTTTGTTGGCCTGACATATCTCTCTTCCATAGGCAAAAGAACATTTTCAAAATACTCCCTGTTCAAATCGTTGCCGTCCCGCCTGCCAAACTTTCTAGATGCTTGCGTGTCTTTATCCACATCAATGAACAGCTTCAAATCCAAGATATCCCTTATCTGTTCCTCTGCGAAGAGCACGAACCCCTCGACAAGGATAATGGGTTTGGGACTTACCTCCTCAACGCTGATTGCCCTAGACTCATTCTTTGAATATACCGGTATGGCAACGTTCCTGCCGTCTTTAAGGTCTCTTAATGTGCCTAGCAAGCTGCCGAAATCAATGCTGCTAGGCGAATCGAGGTTCCTGAAACCTCTATAGAGCGGAGTCGCATCTGTGCTTTTATAGAAATTTTCCATCCCGACATGCATCACTCTACGGTCCTTAGCGGCAATTCTACTGCATACTGTAGACTTTCCAGAGCAGGCTGGTCCGGCTATACCCACCACGTAAGAGGCCATACGATCATAGCTTGCCGCCGCTTGCAAGAGCGTATAAAATATCCTTATCTTCAGAACCGCCCTTCATATGGATGACGTTATCCATTCTTACGCCGCATGGCTGCAACATACCTATTCTGGACAATCTTGCTTCATACCTGCAGCCCTCTACGCATGCGTTCCTATAGCCGCATCCCATATTGGGGCACCTGTTCATCCTCGAATCCTTGACCTCTATCACAGCCTTGCCTATCGAGAAGATCCTGCCATCGTAAGGATGCATATATGATTCTGAGTACTCCGAGATGCTGTCAAGCTCATGCATCATGCTGTCAACAAGAGCATCGTATCTTCTCTGAACGTTCCCATCATCTGAGAGCAGCGAGAAAAACTTAACCTTTATCCCTTTTTCAGCGGAAAGCGTTACGAAGGAATCTAGTTCCGTTATTGTTTCAGGCCTGATTACGCAGTTTAAGGTCACGATAAGCCCAGATTCAACAGCCTTGTCGATGCCTTTCAGTACAGTTCCCAACGCATCTATCCCAGTCACCTCCTTGAATCTTTGAGGCAGAAGCGAATGCAATGATATGTTGACGCTATCTAAGCCGGCATTCTTCATTCTCAGGGCCATAGGTGTTCCTCCCATGCATAGCATAGTGCCATTTGTAGTTAGTTTTATGCTATGGACCGCATCGCAGGATTTAAGCATGCCTATGAACGATACCAATTCATTGTTCAACAGCGTAGGTTCGCCGTCCCCAGCTATGTGCACACGCACCTTCTTGCCAGCCGCTTTGGATATCTTCCCTACAAGCCCGACAAATTCCTCATTCGAAAGGGCCTCTCCATCCCCATTCTGTACAATATCGTCATGGCACTTGGCGCCTGTAGCATAGTCGAATACGCAGTTCTCGTTGCAAACCCTTTTCGTTATCCTAAGCCCTCCAGGCACGGTCTTATCGATTCTAAGGCTGAGATAATCCCTTCTGCCTTCCTTCTCCTCTAGAATCTCCCTTACGGATCTAATGTGCATCTGTGTCCCAATCAGGGATTGGACTGATAGGTTTTTAAACTTATAAAGTTATATAACTAAAGTTATAATAAAAGTATAATCATGGACACGCAAGCAATCTACGGAGGATACGCAAAAAACTCTCTGGTAGAGGGATATGGAAAGGAAAGCATGCCGATTGCAAAACTGCCTAGAGACACCCACATATTCATGCCAATCACATATATCACTCCAAACTACCTGTCCATATTCACCATAGCCATCGCATCCTCACTCACGCGCCTTGGCAACAAGGTATCGCTCATGCTTAACGACAACAACTTCATTGCGCATAAATACGTACTGAACAACAGCGCGGTCATGGGGTACGTGTCAACTGGCAGGTATGTTCAATATGTAACGGACCAGATGATGAGACTTGTAGACGCATTCGGCGGCGACACCAAGAGCGTGCGAATCATAAAGGCGTCCGACATGTGGGCGAAAATAATGGGCGATTATGGGCATTTCATGTCTTTTTACAACCTGCTCGGGAGCCTCAGGGTTTACGGGAACGAATTCGAGAACGGAGAATATGAAGAGACCTACCATATACTAGAGAGGCCATTCAACGCTTATGTATACAAGAACTACGTGGATCTCGCAAAGTCCGATTTCAAGAAACCGGAATACCTGATACTCAGCAATAAAAATCCGGCACGATATCAAAAAATAATCGACATGCTGTCCAATAAATCTGCAAATGTCGCAGATTCCCAAGTTATTGCCACAAGAAGGCTCCCGGAACTGCAGAATAACGACACGTGGCCCAGCTGCTACATGCCGCAAAGCGCCATAAGGTCACTACTCAAAAGGATAAACCCCAAGGAAACCGACATAAAATCAATCTCGGAAATATTCATAAGCCCCACACTGAGATTGCTAGAAAGCATGGGTAGAATGGATCCGACCAGTATCAAACCCGAAGACGAAGACAAAACGGCAAGGTTCTAC
>JAGWHD010000019.1 GCA_028866995.1 Microcaldota archaeon | reverse complement strand
AAAGAGCGGCACTGTGGACCTTCTCCTGACCGAGAAGGGTTTCCTCAAGGCAAGCAAGCCCCAGCAGCAGCCCGCCCAGAAACCAGACCAACAGCCGCACCAGCAGGAGGAGCAGCAACAAGAGCCGGCGCAGCCCCAAGCGACCGCACAGCCACAGCAGGCAGCAGCGCAGCCGGAGCAGTTCCAGATGCCTCCTCTCCAGAAGAAAAAGAGAAGCAGGCTCCCGATAATAATCTTGATTGTGCTGCTGATAATTCTAGCTGTAGTGTACCTGGTAAAATACAGGGGTCTATAGAATGCAGCTAATGGATTATATTGATGCCAAGGGGATGCTCGATAAGTACGGTATAAGGAGCATAGAAAGCAGGTACGTTAATTCAGCAGAACAAGCTGTCAAGTTCGCAGGCTCTGATCCTATAGTAATGAAGGTGCTTTCGAACAAAGCGCTTCACAAGAGCAAGTCGGGCCTGGTGCTGCTCGACCTGCGGGGCAAGGACGAGGTGAAAAAAGCATACGCCGCGCTCCTGAAGAAAGCAAAAGGGCTCTCACCATACAAGATAATCGTGCAGAAGATGGCGGGCAGAGGAATAGAGGTAATAATAGGAGGAAGGACCGACGAGCAGTTCGGCAAGGTGATACTACTAGGCCTCGGAGGCATATACGTGGAGGTCTTCAAGGACTTTGCGCTCAGGATTTGCCCGATAAAGGAGATAGACGCTAAGGACATGATCAAGCAGCTCAAATCAAACTCT
>JAGWHD010000018.1 GCA_028866995.1 Microcaldota archaeon | reverse complement strand
GAGCACGCCTTTGCGCCGCGTGAGATCCTTGGCTTTACGAGCGGCCTCGCGGGCCTCGGCGCCGGCGATGGCCTTGGCGCAGATCGACTTCGCGGTGGACGGATTCTCCTCGAAGAACGTGACGAGGACGTCGCCGACGATGGACTTGACGATGCCCTCAACCTCGGCGTTGCCCAGCTTCGACTTGGTTTGACCCTCGAACTGAGGATTTTGAATCTTAGCGGACAGCACCGCGCACAGGCCCTCGCGGACGTCGTCGCCGGTCACGCTGAAGTTCTTGCCCTTGAGCAGGTCGTACTTCTTGATGTAGTCGTTGATGACGCGCGTGAGCGCCGAGCGGAAGCCCGCCAGGTGCGTGCCGCCCTCGGGCGTCTTGATGTTGTTGACGAACGAGAACACGGTCTCGGAGTAGTCGTCGTTGTACTGGATCGCGAAGTCGACGATGACCTCGTCCTTCTCCTTCGTCATCGAGATCGGCTCGCGGTGGACGACCTTCTTGTTCGCGTTCAGGTGCTGGACGAACTGGGAGATGCCTCCTTCATAATGGAAGGTATGGCGCTTGTCCTCGCGCTCGTCGGTGATCGATATCTTCGCGCCGGCGTTCAGGAACGCCAGCTCGCGCAGGCGGTTGGACAGCGTCTCGTAGGAATACTGGTGGCCGTTGAAGATGTCGGGGTCGGGCTTGAAGGAGATCTTCGTGCCGTGGCCGTCGGTCTTTCCGGTCGCCTTCACGTCGCCGTCCGGCTTGCCGCGCTGGTA
>JAGWHD010000017.1 GCA_028866995.1 Microcaldota archaeon | reverse complement strand
GAAACGAATGGCGCGAACAGGATGTGCCTGTATGTTCCAGGAAGCTCATGCCTGATATACAACACTCCTGCTGGTTTTGACATAACAGCATGGCACAACTATGTCGGCACGTTCGACGGTTCCACAATGTCCATATACGTAGACGGGGCATTGGCTAACTCGATAGCGTATAGCAGCAGCACTGCAAGCCTAGGGGACCTCTACATAGGCAGCGACTTCAACTGCAACTTCTACGGCAACGGCTGCGGTACGAATCCGATAACGTTCAACGGGCTTATATCTAATGTGCAGATGTACGGAAATGCGCTCACGACCAACCAGATTGCATTGCTATACAATAGAGGTGTCTTCGGGCCAGCATTGACAAACAACACGCTTGACGGATGGTGGCCTCTCAACGGCAACGCCAACGACTATTCAGGGAACGGCAACAACGGCACAGCATACCAGGTCGGCTGGCCGCTGCTGTCATCCGCAGTCAATGGCAGTGGAATACCGACTCCAGCTTACACAGGAGGATTGGTTGGCCCTGCGAGCGGATGGCAGAGCTTGGGGCTGGGCAACAGTTATTCCCCAAGGCAGGTGTATTGCATAGGTGACAGTCCGACCAACAGCATTGCCTACTCAACCTTGCTATCGAATGTGGGCGTGGGACCGTGGAACAATGGGACGAAATATCCCATCAGCACGTACGCTGAGGGCTGCGGAATCTATAATGGCTACATATACTGCATGGGCGGACAGACCACAGGAGGGGTGAATACGCAGGCGGTT
>JAGWHD010000016.1 GCA_028866995.1 Microcaldota archaeon | reverse complement strand
AGTTGAGGCCATAGTCCGTGCCGCCGCTGGAACTGGCTGACAGGCCGTAGCACGAGATCCCGTAGCCGCTGGAATTAGTCAGCGTGTTCTTCTGAAGGAGAGTGCCTGTGGAGTTGTACATGCTCAGGCCGTAGGAGTCCTTGCTGGCGGTGTTGTTGGAGAGAGAGACGGCTTTTGTCCTGGTCGCGTTTATCGCTGTGCCCGATACGGATATAGTATTGTTCTGCACGTTGTCCCCGTTGTCGTTTGAGAGAACTATCCCCGCCAGCGATCTGTATATCCTGTTCCATGCGATTGTCAGGGATTGGGAGCCGCTTGCTGATATGGCGGTCTGTGAGGAGCTTAGCGTGTTGTTCTGGATCCTTGATGATGACGATGATGCCACTTTCACCGGATTCGTGAAGTTCTTTATGTAGCAGTTCTGGAGCGTTATGCTGCTCGAGTTGGCTATCGACAGGAAGGTCCCGCCGTCTGTGGCGATGACCGTGTGGCCGTTGCAGTCTATAAGGGTGTTGTTCGCGGAGGTGCTCTTCGTGTTAGCGATTGTGAAGCATGTGGAGCCGAAAGGATACACCATGTCCCTGGTCAGCGTTATAAGCGACGGGAGCGATATGGCCTCGCACTGCTGCTGTATGCCTGTGGAGGACTGGAGAGCCAGCCATTTGCAGCCCTGCTTTGTCTCCCCTGTATTGACCCCGCCGCTCTCGTCGTTTATCCCTGAGTCGCTTGATCCGCAATAGAAGTCGTACTTGTCGTTGAGAGAAGCCGTATTGTTCTGTATGTA
>JAGWHD010000015.1 GCA_028866995.1 Microcaldota archaeon | reverse complement strand
ACGCCTTGGCCCCTAGGGTGAGCCCATGATCGGCCATGTTTTTCATTGCCAGTTTCTTCTGCACAGTGGCAACAGCACTGTTTCCCAGCTGACTGTAGATCTCGGATGCGTTACCCCTCTGTATCGATGCCTGCTCTGACAAACCTTCCTTCTCAAGCCTCTTCGCAAGCCTAATGTAATCCCTTGCCGCAGCCACGAGCTGCTTGGTGCTGGCGTCCTGGTTTCCGTTTATCTGGTGGTCCAGCGCGCTGCGCTCGCGCAACGCCGCGGCTATCATCAGCGACCCTCCGTTGCGCTCCAGCGTTCCGGGGTTCGCAGAGCCGTTGAGCTTTACGTCTACCCTTCCCACTCCTCTAACATCAAGTGTTATGGTGCTCATTCTTTCCATTCCTCACATAATCCCATGTCGCCATGAATCTCTCTTAACACCGAATACGTTTTTAAAGCTATTCTGCAGAAACGTCAATGATGCAGCGATTCCGAAGGTTAATATACCTGAATCGAAAAAGAGTTATCCCGTTCCAATGCGACTTCTGGCCCTGATATAAAAAACAAAAGAAAAATCAGCCCTGCAGTATCATCTTCAGTAGCTCATTCAATGAGACATGCAGCTCCTTGACGTTGAAGTGGCCCATGCTGTGCTCTATTATCTGTTTTGCGCCGAGCTTCTCCTTGAGCTCGTTGCCGTATTTCAAATCGACGTACGGATCGTTGTCTGAGGAGATAATCGTAAAGCTGCCGCATGCCTTCCTTATCCTTTCCCATTCTATCGGAGTTGCGTAGAAATTGCTA
>JAGWHD010000014.1 GCA_028866995.1 Microcaldota archaeon | reverse complement strand
TGGGGGCCGCCCTGCTGGTCTATCGTGTATTCCCATCCGGTGCCGCTGGACGGCGGAGCCATTCCCTTCAGTATGGGGCCGTAGTAGTTGCTTGTCGAGATTATCCTATACCAAAGGCACAGCGTCATGTTGCCGGTTGCGCCTGCCTCAGGACTCATGGTTGCGGTATTCCCAAGGTTTATGTACGCGTTCTTGCCGTTGAAGCTTGCGACGAACTTGGGAAGCCCCTTGTTGCATGTGCCCACAAGGTATACATTGACCACGTTCCTCTGGACATAGCACGAGCCGGCAAGCTGCTTCGGCGTGTAGTTATCTGCATTGAACACGCCAAGCAGGGAAAGGCTGCCCAGCGCTATCGAGATCGCGAGTATCGCCCATCCATAAGTCATCAGGTACTCCATCGCTGACTGGGACTTTGCCATCGGCACCAACATAGACATCGATGGGCATGAATAAATAGCTTATCAGGTAGAAGGCACGGTGTAGCCAGACTGCCAGTTAGCATTCTGCACAACCTGTATCGCATTTCCGTTTCTGTAATATCCTGAGTAGTCGTTCGCGTCACCGTTCAAAGGCCACCAGCCGACGAGATGCTGCGTATTGATCGGCGTGCCGCCTATTCCTTCCCTATACAGGGACTTGATGTCGGTTGCGGTCAACGATGCATTGTAGAGCTGCACGTTGGATATTTGCACCTTTGAATATCCTCCCTGTCCCGCTCCGATTATCAAATTGCCTGTTCCCGCAACGGCAGGCCCGTTTCCTGAATTAAAGGTCGCAACGTATCTGACCCCGTTTAGATAATAAGCGGCCGTCGCCCCTGGAT
>JAGWHD010000013.1 GCA_028866995.1 Microcaldota archaeon | reverse complement strand
TGCAGTGGCGGAGCAGGAGGAGGAATAGCCGGACAGGGCAATAATGGAGGTAATGGGGGATCAGGCACCGGCGGAGGCGGTGGGGGAGGGGCTGGCGCAGCAGGAAACGGCGGCTATTCCGGCAGTGGCGGCGTAGGTACTTCAAGCAGCATATCGGGATCGGCAAAATTCTATTCTGGAGGGGGCGGGGGAGCCCCTAATGGCGCCGGAGGAAACGGCGGCGGAGCAAATGGAGGAAGCTCGACAGGTAATTCCGCTACAGCAAATACGGGAGGCGGAGGCGGGGGAGGCGGATCATATCCTTATCTTGGAGGAAACGGCGGCTCGGGAACGGTCATAATAATTTACAACGCCCTGGGTAAGGGAACCCCTTAGAGAAATTAGCTATCAAAAATAAAGGTGGATAGTTTTTTATTGGTTGAACTTTAATCCTTATCATGGTTGCTAAAAAGTTGCAGAGTGCAATGGAGTACCTGATGACCTACGGCTGGGCCATCTTGATCATCGCAGTAGTTTTAGGGGCGCTCTACCAATTGGGTATTTTTGGAGGCAACCAGTCCAATTTGGTCTCCTCATGCATCACAAACGCCGGGTTCCTGTGCGATAAACCAATTCTAAACACATCTGGAGTTCTTGCAGTTGTATTCGGACAAATTAGCAGCGGACCGCTAACCATAACCAATGTTGCATGCACAAGAAACGCTTCTACGCCGCTCACAACCAACTCGGTGAGCATAACTGCACCCTCAGGGTCTACCACAATACTGCAGTTTTACTGTCCATTGGTCTCAGACTCACTCGGATCCACTTTTAGCGGATACCTTTGGATAATTTATAATACGCAAACTCAAAACGGAATACTTGATAGGATTGGAATAGTGACA
>JAGWHD010000012.1:532-889 GCA_028866995.1 Microcaldota archaeon | reverse complement strand
GGATTCAACGCCCCTGTAAAGGACGACAAGCCTCCTGGATTCCTCGTCCCTCGGGGTCGCTATCTTCACCCCTGTTATTATGTTCGCCCTAGCGATTATCTTGACCGCGTTGCCCACGGTCGCAATCAGCTTGCCCTTCTGCGCAAACAGCTTCATGATATCGAGCAAAGGCCTGAAGTCGTACAGCTTGTAGGTGTCGACTCCCGGACCGTCTACAAGGATTATCGCATCAAAATCGTCGGGGTGCAGCTTTCCGCCGTTCAATCCGACCTTGTATACGGCTCCCCTGTATCCGACACAGTCATGAGTCGAGTAGCTTACGAGCGTAGGCGACACTCCCCACTTTTCCAGCATCGG
>JAGWHD010000012.1:0-522 GCA_028866995.1 Microcaldota archaeon | reverse complement strand
AGCGAATGCGAAACCGACTCGTCACGGAACTGTTTAGGGGCAACAAGCAGCGCGACTTTCATGAATCATAATTCACGCGGAGGAATTATAATCCTGACTATCCGCCTTCCGCCGCTGCGCGAGCCGAAAGCCTCTTCCTGGAGTGGTTGTATATCAGGAATGCGGCTGCAACAGCTGCTATCATCAGCACGATGTCGAGCAGCGAGACGAACGGCACAACCTTTGCCGCGCCGCCGCTTGTGTAAACCGACTGCTTTATCCCAAGGTATTCGATCGTGCCGCTCACCGAACCATACGGGACGCCGCTGAACGCTATAACGCCGCCGCTTCCAGAGCTGCCGTTGACCTCCGTCCCGTTAGAGAACCTGAGGTCGAAGTTTGCCTTGATGGGCCCTCCGAATATGTCCTTTGTCAGTATCCTTACGTTGTATACCGGAAGGCTGATGTAGTCCGTCCCCGAGGAATTGACGGATGTCTGCCTGTTTACGGCGATCTTGGCGTTGTTGTAGTAGACGCTCTTTA
>JAGWHD010000011.1 GCA_028866995.1 Microcaldota archaeon | reverse complement strand
TAACGATAAACAACACGGGCATATCCGACGACCCGTTCTACATATCCGCAAGGGGCCTTCCTGCATGGAACGTCTCTGACCAGGTCATCGCATTGCACTCTACGAAGGGCACCTACATATATCCTGTATACGTCAACGAGCCTGGAACGTACAATTTCAACATGATAGTAAGCTCATCTACAAGCCCCCTGATACACAGCGACTTCGCGATGAGGATGGTCGCGCAGGCAAGCCTGCTAAACGATTACAGCGCAGTGGGCCAGGGGGTTGTGCTGTCTCCGGTAATATTCCAGCCGTCGTATTCGCTCATGCTGCTTCTGTCCGATATCTACAAGGCTCTGACTAATCAGTAAAGTGTTAGTAATGGCACCCAAAACTGCGCAAGGAAAGAGCATACTCTACGTCAAGGTTAGCTCCACAACGGACCTCTGCAGGTACTGCTGCGGATACGACTTCAACACGGACATGCTGCTGCGGGCCGGCGAGGGAAGCTCAAGGAGACTTGTTGCACTGGGGGAGCAGGCAGGCAACGTAACGATAGGCTACTATGTCGAAACGAAAGAGGAAAAGCCCATCATAATCTACAAGTTCCCGGAGTTTGGGAAATGGAGCGAAAGCATCGAGTTCGTAGAGAGCGTGGACCCGCAGCCTGGCAACTACATAAGCGTGATAGACATAAGCTTCAAGGACATCAGGAAGGCCAAGAGACTGAATGCAAAGGATGTCATGCAGGTGGAGATGCGCAAGCCGGACAGCATAGTGAACGCAGCGATAAGGAAGGGCATGAGAAACGAGTCGCTTCCATACCTGTATTCGTTCGAGTTCAGGAAAAAGAGGATACTATGCGGATTCGACCTCATAGAGGGACTGAATGACGACAAGAGGATACTTTACTATTCC
>JAGWHD010000010.1 GCA_028866995.1 Microcaldota archaeon | reverse complement strand
GAATTCATGATACTCACAAATACTGCTGTCGCATCATTCCTTGCAGAGAAGGGCGCATACGCGCTCTACAGGAACCACAAGGCCATACCGCCAGAGCCTGATGTCGCCAGGATACTCGAGGAGCTTGACAAGCTCAGCGATGCAACAGACTCTCCGAGCAGGCTGGAGATCAAGATGCTGCGCAAAAGGGTCGCCAATATGTTCGAAAGGGCCTACAACTCTCCGGAAAATGTGGGGCACTATGCCCTTGGCATAAGACCGCCCAACGGTTACCTTAGGTTCACCTCCCCGATACGCCGCTATTCAGACATAATCAACCACAGGCAGATCGTAGCAGCAATAACCGGAGACGAAGTCATGACAAAAGGGGAGCTCGAAGCTATCAGCGAGCAGATAAACATAAGGGAACTCGCAGTAAGGAACGAGACCAATTCGATACTTAAGATGCAGAGATATGCCAATGCACATAAAGCACTCGAGTCAGACAGCCCCGGCAACTTGGTCAATGGCGACTTTTCCAGGCTGATAAAGCTTGCCACAAGGAACGGCGGTATGACGGATAGGATAGAAGCCGAGATAATCAAAAGGCTCAATACCGGCAAGCTGAACGAGATAGACCTATTCACGATACTATTCGAGCCGAAGGCAGAGACAGGCAAATGGACCAGGGTGAGGGAAGCCGCCTTTGGCTTTTTAAGCCAAAACCCCAACATGGCTTCGTACATGTACGGGATAGCGTCGCAGGTCTTCGGATGGCCGAAGATAGACTTTGAGACAACAATATCCGTCTCGGCAAAAGTAAATGTGGACGGTCAGGAATTCGCTTCTCGCGCGGTGGATAACAGCGGAGTGCCAGGAATACGCCACGTTGCAGTCTTGGGAATACTGGAGCAGATGCTCAGGCCATA